>DATFAB010000035.1:0-119764 GCA_035255025.1 Geomonas sp. | reverse complement strand
CACCGAGGCGATCACGTCGTCCTGCAGCTTCACGTACCGGCGCAGCTTCAGGCTGACCCTGGCCCGGAAGTTCTTGGGGTCGAGCGAGATCTCCTCCACCCGGCCGACCTCGACCCCGGCGATCTCCACCGAGGCCCCCTTTTTAAGCCCGGCGCAGGAATCGAACAGCGCGCTGACCCGGTAATAGTCGCCCCCCAAGAGCTCCAGCTTGCCGAGCCTGATGGAAAGGTAGCCGAGGCAGATGATGCCTACCAGCACGAAGACGCCGACCGCCGTATCGAGCCCCACTTTTTTCATGTCGCCACCTGTGCCGCTTCCATGATGGTTCTTTCAGATCAGATGGATTGGCCCTTCCAGGCTTCCGCTGACGAACTGGCGTACCACCGGGTCGGCCGAGCTCTGGATCTGCTCCGGCGTGCCGCTCTCGATGATGCGCCCCCGGTAGAGTACCGCCACGTAATCGGAGATGTCGAAGATCTCCGGTATCTCGTGGGAGACCACCACCGCGGTGAAACCGAAGCTCGCGTGGGTCTCCTTGATCATCTGGTGGATGGCCCGGCAGATGACCGGGTCGAGCCCGGTGGTGGGCTCGTCGAACAGGATGATCTGCGGGTTCATGAGCAGCGCCCGCGCAAGCCCCACCCGCTTCTTCATCCCTCCGGAGAGCTGGTCCGGATACTTCTCGTCCACTCCGGCAAGCCCCACGTGCTCGAGGGCTTCCCGCACCCGGGTGGCGATCTCCGGCTCCGAAAGGGAGGTCTTCTCCTGCAGCGGGAAGGAGACGTTCTCGAAGACGGTCAGCGAGTCGAAGAGCGCTGCGTTCTGGAAGAGCATGCCGAACTTCTCGCGCACCCGGTTCAGCTGCCCCCTCCCCATCTTCGAGATATCCTCCCCGTCCACCAGCACGCTCCCCTCGTCCGGGCGCAACAGGCCGATCACGTGCTTCAAGAGCACGCTCTTCCCCTCGCCGGAGGGACCGATGATGGCGGTGATCTTGCCGGTCGGTATCTGCAGGTCCAGCCGGTTCAGGACCAGCTGGCTGCCGAACGACTTGCTGACCCCCCTGAGCTCGATCATGGCCGCCTCACAAAAGCACCGAGGTGATGAAGTAGTCCCAGATCAGGATCAAAACGCTCGCCATCACCACCGCCGTGGTGGTGGAGCGGGAGACCCCTTCCGCGCCGTGGCCGGTGTAGTACCCCTTGTAGCAGCAGACCCAGGCGATGATCACCCCGAAGCAGATCGACTTGATGATCCCGGAGTAGACGTCTTTCCACTCCACGCTCCGCTGCATCTCGCCGAAGTAGGCGCCGGGGTTCACCCCCAGGAGCTTGACCCCGATCAGGTAGCCCCCCCAGATGCCGACCACGTCGAACAGCGCGCATAAAAGCGGCAGCACCAGGATGGAGGCGATCAGCTTGGGAGCCACCAGGTACTTGAAGGGCTCCAGCGCCATGGTCTCCAGGGCGTCGATCTGCTCGCTGATCCGCATGATGCCGATCTCGGCGCTGATGGCAGAGCCAGCCCGCCCGGTCACCATCAGGGCGGAGAGCACCGGGCCGAGCTCGCGGATCAGCGAGAGCGCCACCGCCACCCCCAGCATCCCCTCCGAGCCGAACTTGGTCAGCGTGTAGTACCCCTGCAGGCCGAGCACCATGCCGGTGAACCCGGCGGTCAGCACGATGACGAAGCTGGACCGGGCGCCTATGAAACTCATCTGCTTGATGATGTGGCCGGGGTGGCCGGGCGAGGTGAAACAGACGTACAGCGCGTAGAGAAGGAAGCTGAACATCCTCCCCATTTCGGTGAGCCAGTCAAGGGTTGCTGCGCCGAGTCGCTGGACGAGATAGGGCATACAAGGTCGCCAATGAGAATTAGGGTGAAATTGAGCCGGTACTCTGCTAACGATTGTAGATGGTTACGGAAGATTGTAAAGGAGGGGTCAGGGGATTAATTAGGGGATGGGGATTGGGCAGAGGATGCTTCAGCGTGGTCTGGAGGTCGTATTGACAGCCCTGGGCTTTTTCGCATGGATCTCTTGCAGGTACACCTTGGCCTGGGGGAGTCCTTTGCCGGCAGCTTTGCCAAGCCAGGCGGCGGCTTGCCGTTCATCCTTGGCTACGCCCTGTCCGCGCAGGTACATGACCCCCAGGTAGAGTTCGGCCTCAGCGCTCCCCTGGTCGGCGGCTTTTCGGAACCAGCGGGCCGCCTCGCCCCGGTCGCTGGCAACCCCTTCGCCCCGAAAGGACATTTCGCCCAGATAGATCATGGCCCGGGCACTTCCCTGGCTGGCGGCGGCCCGGAACCAGCGGAGGGTCTCCCGCAGGTCCCTTGCCACGCCGTCTCCCTTGGCGTACATCAGCCCCAGGTTGAGCTGGGCCTTCACGTTGTCCTGCTCGGCGGCCTGACGGAACCAGCGCAGGGCCTCGGCATGGTCGGCAGCAACCCCGTCGCCATTCAGGTAAAGCAAAGCGAGATCATACTGGGCAGCTGAGTGCCCCTGTTCCGCCGCCTGGCGAAAGATGAGGGCGGCGCGCCTGGCATCGCGGGGAACGCCCTCGCCCCGGTAGTACTGGAGACCGAGGCGGAACTGGTCGGAGGGATTCTGCCCGGCAGAGAGGTTTGGGGAGCCGGCTTTGTTGTCGGGGAAGAGAGTGGAGGAAGCCGCACGTTGGGCGGTTCCGCTGCAGCCAGCCAGGAAAAGGAAGATGGCCAGCGCGTAAATCGTCGCGATCGCGGTTGGGCGGCATGCCCGGTTCTTGTAGCTGCCAGCTCGCACGGTACACATGTCGGGGGCATTGTAACGTGCAGGCCGCAAAATATCCACGAAATAAGTGCTAATAGACGGACACTTACGCCGGCAAGACAGAACGGAACGAAGCATCACGGGGAGTCCCCTCCCCTCGAAGAGCAGCCAACGAAGCGTCCCCTCCCCTTCAAGGGGAGGGACAGGGTGAGGATGGGGTTCCTTGCTTCCCGGCCGCCAAACCGGCAAAGGCAGGCGGCGGGCCTTCTTCCGCTACTCGCCCTTCCCCCACAGCTCCTTCAGCCGCCAGTTGCGGCCGCAGCCGTCGTGGTACATCTTGTAGCGCTCGGGATTCTTCTTGTAGTACTGCTGGTGGTAATCCTCGGCGGGATAGAACTCGGTGGCGGGAACGATCTCGGTGACGATGGGGAAAGGCCTGTTCGCCTGAAGTTCCCGTTTGGTCTCCTCGGCAACCGCCTGCTGCTCAGCGCTTGTGTAGAAGATGGCGGTCCGGTACTGGGTCCCGAAATCGCAGAACTGGCGGTTTTTGGTGGTGGGGTCGATGTTGTGCCAGAAGACGCCGAGGAGTTCGCGGTAGCTGACCCGGCTGGGGTCGAAGCGGATCAGCACCGCCTCGGCGTGGCCGGTCTCCCCCTCGCAGACCTCGGCATAGGAGGGATTGGGGATATCCCCGCCGGTGTAGCCCGGCATCACCGAAAGCACCCCCTCCATTTTGTCGAACACCGGCTCCATGCACCAGAAGCAGCCGCCGGCGAAGATGGCCCTCTCGACGTTGTTGCTCGCAGTAGAGGTAACGGTCGATTCCATGGCAACCTCCTTCATCACGCGTTGTGGGGGTGGAAAGGTGCAGGACTCGAGATCTCCGAAGCCTTTGCCTCCCCCGCCCTGAGAGCAGGTTCACTCCCCCTCGGGGGCACGGTCGGGGTCGGGGAGCCTCGCCTCTTCGTGGCAGGTTCCCTCACCCCAGCCCTCTCCCGCAGGGAGAGGGAGGCCAACTCTCTTACCAGCAGAGTACCGCCAACCTCCCCTCCCCTTCAAGGGGAGGGTCAGGGTGAGGATGGGGTTTGGCCAGCTTACCCCTCAAGGTGAGGATGGGGCAGGGTCAGGTTACCGCGATGACCTCCTCGTAGGTGGTGATCCCCTCCAGCATCTTCCTGACCGCCAGATCCCTGAGCGGCACCATGCCGTCATCGCGGGCAGCCTTCTGCAGGGAGCCGAGCTCCGGCCGCTCCGAGATAGCGCTCTTGATCCCCTCGTTCACGTCCAGGACCTCGAAGATGCCGGTCCTCCCCTTGTAGCCGGTTCCCCGGCACTCCGGGCACCCCTTGCCGTACCAGACCCGCCCCCCCTGCTTGAGGGAGAGGTACTCGAGCTCGCCCTGGGAGAGTTGCCGCTCCGCCTTGCAGGCAGGGCAGATCCTGCGCAGGAGCCTCTGAGCCATGATGCCGATCACGGTGGAGGAGATCAGGAAGGAAGGGACCCCCAGGTCCAGCAGCCTGGTGATGGAGGACGGCGCGTCGTTGGTGTGCAGGGTGGAGAGCACCAGGTGCCCGGTCAGCGCCGCCTGCACGGCATTCTCCGCAGTCTCCTTGTCTCGGATCTCACCGATCATGATGATGTCCGGGTCCTGGCGCAGGATGTTACGGAGCACCTTGTCGAAGGTCACCCCGATTCCCCCCTGCACGCCGACCTGGTTGAACTCTTCCATCACCATCTCGATGGGGTCCTCGACGGTGACGATGTTCACCTCGGGCGAAGAGAGTGTCCTGAGTGATGAGTAGAGGGTGGTGGTCTTGCCGCTGCCGGTGGGGCCGGTGACCAGGATGATGCCGTTGGGGCGGCGGATGAAGGAGCTGTACAGCTGGTACTCGCGCGGGTAAAAGCCGATCTGGTCGAGGTCCTGCATCAGGACGTCCGGGTCGAACACCCTGATCACCACCTTCTCCCCGAAGGCGACCGGCAGGGTGGAGACGCGCAGCTCGATCTCCTTTCCCTGGTGGTTGGTCTTGATGCGGCCGTCCTGGGGACGCCTCTTCTCGGCGAGATCCATGCGCGAGAGCATCTTGATGCGGGAGACCATGGGAGGGTGCAGCTGCTTGGGGACGGTGTGCACATTGTGCAGGACGCCGTCCACCCTGAGGCGGACCAGGGACTTGTCCCTTTTGGGTTCGATGTGGATGTCGCTCGCCCGCTGGTCGAAGGCGTACTGGAGCAGGAACTCGACCGCGGAGACGATGTTGCGGTCGGTGCTCTCGATCTCGTGCCCCATCTTCAGGCGGACGAACTGTTCGAGGTTGCCGAGGTCGACGCTCACCCCCACCTCGCTCTCGGCCGCCTTCACCGAGGCGCGGAAACCGAAGAACTCCCGGAGGATCTTGAGGATGTCGTTTCTGGAGGCGAGCACCCGCCCGACCTTGATCCGCTTGACCGCCTTCAGCTCCTCGATCACCTCGTCGTTGAAGGGGTCGGCCACAGCCACGGTCAGGGTACCGTCGCGGAAATCGACCGGGACGATCAGGTTCTTGAGCGCGAAGGGGCGCGAGATGTGGGCGGTGACCATCTCCAGGTCGAGCTTGAGCGGGTTGATCTTCAGGTAGGGAAGGCCGACCGCCTGCGCCAGCACCTCGGTGATGGCGTCCTCGGTCAAGAGCCTGCCGCCGGCCTCGGGAATCTCCAGGTTCAAGGAGGCGATCACCTCGGCGGGGGTGGGTTTTTCGGGGGTCTGGTAGAGCCTGCGCGAGTAGCCGGCCTGCTGGGTGCCGGCCAGCCGCTGCTGCTGGGGCTCCCCTTTCTCCAAGAGTTCCTGGAACTGGGAGTCGTCGATCAGCCGGCGCTGCAAAAGCATCTGTCCCACGTTCTTGATGGTGAGCGATTTCTTCTTGTTCATGCCGGCGGCAAGCCCCCTGTGAGAATGCTGGCAGTATCGGCCAGAACCTTAGTAAAGTCAAGGGGCTGGCGTTGACATCAGCAGGGCCTAAGAATATCATTAACAAGGGCAGCATGCAGTTCTAAACGTTGGGTCACGAGGTCTGCAAAGGAGGAAGCTACCATGTTCGAAATCCTGGAGAAGGCAGCCATGACCGCACTGGGGGCCGCGGCGATCACCCAGAAGAAGGGTGAGGAACTGGTCAAGGAAATGAAGGCTCGCTACAAGATGAGCGAGGAGGAGGGGCGTGTCTTCCTGGAGCGGATCCAGGAACTGGCCCAGGCCGGGCGCGAGCGGACCACCGAGGCGGCCGAGATCGAGGTCAGGGCGGCGCTGGAGCGGCTGGGCATGGTAACCCGCGAAGAGTTCGACAAGCTGGAGCGGCGGGTCAGGGTCCTGGAGGCGATCGCGCCGCAGGACGAAGAACCGGGGACTGAATGCTGAGGCTTATCCAGCTCAACCGCAACGTCCGGAGCATCCGGCGTTACCGGCAGATCATCACCGTACTGGCGGGCTACGGGCTCGGGCACCTGCTCGAGTACCTGAACCTCTCCCAGGTGGTGGCCGCCTCGCGCCGGGTGTTGCGCCGCCCCCCCACCAAGGGGGCCCACCTCACTGCGCCGCAGCGGTTGAGGCTCGCCATGGAGGAGCTGGGCCCCACCTTCATCAAGCTGGGGCAACTCCTCTCCACCCGCCCCGACATCATCCCGGCCCCCTTCATCCAGGAATTCGCCCGCCTGCAGGACAGCGTCCCTTCCATACCTTTTTCCGATGTCTGCCGCGAGATCGAGCGCGAACTGGGGGTTCCCGTCGAGGAGCGCTTCACCTCCCTGTGCGCTGAGTCGATCGCCGCGGCCTCCATCGCCCAGGTGCACCGGGCGAGGCTGATCTCCGGCGAGGACGTGGTGGTCAAGGTGCGCCGCCCGGGAGTAGTGGAAACGGTGGAGACCGACATCGACATCCTGATGGGGGTGGCGCTGCTTCTGGAACGGCACATGGCCAGAAGCGACATCTATGACCCGGTGGGGGTGGTCCGGGAGTTCTCCTACACCATCCGCCGGGAGATGGACCTGGCGCGCGAGGGGCATGCCATCGAGAGGATCCGGGACAACTTCCGGGGCGACCCCACCCTCTACTTCCCCAAGGTGTACTGGGAGACCACCGCCAAGGGGGTCCTCACCATCGAGTACATGGAGGGGATCAAGGTGAGCGATGTGGCCGCCATCGAGGCGGCGGGGCTGGACCGCACCGAGATCGCCCGGCGCGGCGCGGTGGCCTTTCTCAAGATGGTGCTCGAGCACGGCTTCTTCCACGGCGACCCCCACCCCGGAAACGTGCTGATCATGCCGGGCAACGTGATCGGGCTTCTGGACTTCGGCATGGTGGGGAGGCTCGACCCCTCGGTGAAGCAGTACCTGACCGACGTCCTCAGCGCGGTCATCAACCGGGACGTCGACGAACTGGTGGACACCATCACCGCCAACGTCGAGGTGAGCGAGAACCTGGACGTGAGCGGCCTCAAGAAGGGGCTCGCCGAGTTCATCGACGGCTACTTCGAGATCCCGCTCAAGGAGATCGAGGTCGGCCGCATGCTCCTGCAGTTCATCGACCTGGTCTCCACCCACCGCATCAAGATCCCACCCGACCTCACCCTGCTGGTCAAGGTGCTGGTGGTGATCGAGGGGATGGGGCGGGAGCTCGACCCGCAGTTCGACATGGTCGGCCACCTGCGTCCCTTCCTCGAGGAGGCGCTCCGCGAGCAGCGCTCGCCGCTCAAGATGATGCACGAGATGGAGAAGGGATTCCAGGCCTACCTCTCGCTGGCCAGGAACCTGCCGCGCGACATCAGGGAGATCCTCAGCAAGATCAACCGCAACAAGTTCCGGATCGACCTGGAACACCGGGGGCTGGACCGCTTCGGCAAGGAACTGGAGCGCTCCGCCAACCGCGTCTCCTTGAGCCTGATCATCACCGCGCTCATCATCGGCTCCTCCATCGCCATGCAGGCAAACCGCGGCCCGCAGCTTTTGGGACTCCCCGCCTTCGCCTTCTTCGGCTACGTCTGCGCCGGCATCGTCGGCTTCTGGTGGATGATCGCCATCATCCGTTCCGGCAGGCTGTAGCAAGGGACCGGCTCCGCAGGGGCCTGTCCCTCTGTCCGGCCCTCCCCCGCCTCCTCACCCCGCCCTAACCGCAACGCCGCAGCGGGGCCGACTGTTGCGCAAACGCCACACCTCCCGTTGCTTTTACACCACAGCGGGCAAATCCACCACAGCTGCGCTCCCCTCCCCGCCCCAGCCGCTTTCCCCTAGAACCCCGACTGTGCTGGCTTTTCGGGAAAGATGAGTGATCTCTTCCCTTTGGCGCGCTCCTTGCTAATTGATCCGCATACTGATTAAATGTAATCCCGGGAGCACGCCAATGACATTCCAGAACACCTTAGGCAATAAAGTAACTTTCAGCGGTATCGGCCTGCATACGGGTAAAACTATCACGCTTACGCTGCGTCCGGCCGAGGCCGGCACCGGCATCGTCTTCCACCGGGTCGACTTCTCCCCGTCGGTCTCCATCGAGGCCAAGGCGGCCAACGTGGTCAACACCCGGCTCTCCACCACCATCGGCAGCGGCCAGGCCACCGTCTCCACCATCGAGCACCTGATGGCGGCCCTCTACGGCTGCGGCATCGACAACGCCCACGTCGACATCAACGGCCCCGAGGTCCCCATCATGGACGGCAGCGCCGCCCCCTTCGTGGAGGCGATCGAGAAGGCGGGGCTTAAGGGTTGCGGCAAGCCCCGCAAGTACCTGGTGGTCAAAAAGCCGGTCACCGTGGTCGAGGGCGACAAGAAGATCACCATCTCTCCGTCGCGCACCTACAAGATCTCCTTCGACATGGAGTTCAGCCACCGCGCGGTGCGCAGCCAGTTCAGGTCCATGCAGTTCACCCGCGAATCCTTCACCGACGAGTACGCCTCGGCCCGCACCTTCGGCTTTTTGGCCGAGGTGGAGATGCTCAAGGCCCACGGCCTCGCACTGGGCGGTTCCCTGGAGAACGCGGTGGTGATCGGCGACGAGGGTGTGCTCAACAAGGAAGGGCTGCGCTACTCCGACGAGTTCGTCCGCCACAAGATCCTCGACTCGGTGGGGGACATGTCGCTGGCCGGCTACCGCCTGATCGGCCACGTGAAGGCGACCAAGTCCGGGCACGACCTGAACCACAAGCTGGTCACCGAACTGCTCCGCCGTCCCGACTGCTTCACCCTGATGGAGTTCACCCAGCAGGCCCCCAACACCACCTTCCTGCCGATCCCGGAACTGGCTTACACCGCGGCGTAAGAGGCAGGTTAAGAGACAGATCAAGAGCGAGATTGGGAAGAGCAAGACTTCTTGAACGTGCTACCAAGAGCAGCCCCTGAGGGCTGCTCTTTTCGTTACCGCCGCGGAAACCTTGAAATCCCACCCTTTTTTCGTATAAAGTGGCCTGATGCCGAAAGATACCGAAAAACCCGCCAAGGCGCCGCAGGATCAGCGCGCCGCCGAGATCAGGAAAAGGAAGCGCGAGGGTTTCTTCGTCTGCCTGTCGCTGCTCTCCATCCTCCTTTTGACCTTCTTCGAGATCCACCTGTCGCGCCTCTCCTCGGAAGTGCCGATGGGGAGCAACGTCATCATCTTCGGCATCATCAACGTCATCATCCTGCTCATCATCCTCCTGGTCTACCTGGTCTCCAGGAACATAACGAAGCTCCTGCTGGAGAGGCGCAAGAACGCCCCCGGCGCCCACCTGCGCACCAAGCTGGTGTTAGCCTTCGTCACCCTGTCGCTGGTCCCCACCTTGCTTCTGTTCTTCGTGTCGGCCGGCTTCATCACCAACTCCATCCACAACTGGTTCAACAAGCAGGTGGAGAGCTCGCTCAACGAGTCGATGGAGGTCGCCCAGACCTACTACAAGAGCTCCGCCGCCAACGCGCTCTACTACGGCCAGCAGATCAGCCAGATCGTCAAGGAGAAGAAGCTCCTCAACGAGGAAAACCTCCCGCTTTTGAAGGCGCTGGTCCGCCAGAAGCAGCAGGAGTACAACCTGGGGGTGGTGGAGGTCTTCTCCTCCCAGCGCGAGGAGCTGATCCGCGCCGCCAACCCGAAGGTGCCGCTGGGGGACTTCACCAACCCCTCCTCCGAGGACATCAACGTGGGACTGGCCGGCGAGCAGCTGACCCGGGTGAGCCCCATCGGCAAGGCGGACCTGATCCGCGGCATCGTCCCCATCAGGAGCAACTGGAACAGCAAGGACGTGGTGGGGGTCATCGTGGTCAACTACTACGTCCCCTACTCGCTGGTCGCCAAGATGCGGGAGATCTCCTCCTCCTACCACGAATTCCGGCAGCTGAAGATCATGAAGAACCCGATCGCCACCGGGTACATCCTGACGCTGTTCCTGATCACCATGGTGATCGCCTTCCTGGCGGTCTGGTTCGGGGTCTACCTGGCCCGAAGCCTCACCAACCCGATCCAGGAGCTGGCCGAGGCGACCCGCCAGGTGGCCGAGGGTAACCTGGACGTGCACCTGGGTGAGAGCGGCCACGACGAGATCGGCATGCTGATCGCCTCCTTCAACCGGATGACCCAGGACCTGCGCGAGAACCAGCTGGCGCTGCAGCACACCAACGAGGAGCTGAAGAAGAGCAACCTGGAGCTCGACCAGCGCCGCCTCTACATGGAGACCGTGCTCGCCAACGTGACCGCCGGCATCATCTCGGTGGACAAGGACGGCCTTTTAACCACGGTCAACAAATCGGCCGAGAAGCTGCTTTTGATCAACATGGACAAGGTGACCGGCAAGAACTTCCGCGAGGTGCTGATCCCCGCCCACCTGGACATCGTCAAGGGACTCTTGCGGGACATGGTGCTCAGCAAGCAGGATTCCATCACCCGGCAGCTCACCATCCCGATGCGCGACGCCGAGCTGACGCTCCTTACCAACCTGACCGTACTGAAGGACGACAACGACGCCTTCATGGGGATGGTGGTGGTGCTGGACGACCTGACCAGCCTGATCAAGGCCCAGCGCATGGCGGCCTGGCGCGAGGTGGCGAGAAGGATCGCCCACGAGATCAAGAACCCGCTCACCCCGATCCAGCTCTCGGCGCAGCGCTTAAGGAAGCGCTACCTCAGCCGCTTCGAGGGCGAGGAGCAGGTGTTCGACGAGTGCACCGCCATGATCATCAAGTCGGTGGACGAGCTGAAGGGGCTGGTGGACGAGTTCTCCAACTTCGCCCGCATGCCGGCCGCGGTGCTCTCCCCCAACGACCTGAACGACCTGTTGAAGGAGGCGCTCACCCTGTACGTCGAGGCGCACCGCCGGATCGAATTCAAGCTCAGCACCGATGAGCAGATGCCCCCCATCCTGCTGGACCGGGACCAGATCAAGCGGGTGCTGATCAACCTGCTGGACAACGCGGTGGCCGCCATCGAGGGGGAGGGAGCGGTCGAGCTCTCCAGCTCCTACGACAGGGTGCTGAAGATGGCCACCGTGACCGTCGCCGACACCGGCCACGGCATCGCTCCCGAGGACCGGCCGCGGCTGTTCGAGCCGTACTTCTCCCGCAAGAAGAGCGGCACCGGGCTGGGGCTCGCCATCGTCAACACGATCATCAGCGACCACCATGGCTTCATCAGGGCCAAGGAGAACATCCCCAAAGGGAGCCGTTTCATCATCGAACTGCCGGCGGACGGAGCCTGACAGGCTGCCCGTTCGTCTGAACCAGCGCAAGGCATAAGGCGCCAGCCGTCGCCCTGAGCCGGCCGAAAGGCGTTGAGCCTCGCCCTTGTGCTTCGACAAGCTCGGCATGAACGGAGTCAGCCAACGCCGTTCGCCCTGAGCCCGTCGAAGGGCATAACCATTTTCTGCGCACGCACCTTCACCTGACCCGCGGACACCATCTATATGAGCACAAAGTTTAGAACCTGGTTCTTGCCGATCCTCCTCACCCTGGTCTCCATCCTGGTCGTCGGCGCCAGCCTCTCCCTTCGCTATCTCGACCTGGACACCTACAAGGAGCAGATCATCTCCCAGGTGAGAGAGGCCCTCAAGCGCGACATCCGCTACTCCTCCGGCGACTTCTCCTTCCGCTTCGGCCCTTCCTTCACCTTCTACGACGTGGCCATCAAGGAGAAAAACGGCGTCGACGACTTCGTCAAGGCGGACCGGCTGACCCTCAGGATCGCCCTCCTGCCGCTTCTGCACAAGGAAGTGGTGCTCGCCCGCATGGAGCTTGCGCGCCCGACGCTGCAACTTTCCCGCGATCGCGACGGCGTCTTCAACGTCGCCGACCTCTTCACCGCTACCCCCGCCGCCCCCGGCGCGCCGCCCCCCGCCATCGGCAGCATCAAGCTCGATAGCGCCCACATCCGTTTCACAGACCTGGCCGTGGCCCCCGCCCCGGTGGTCAGCGAGCTGGTCAATACCGACCTTTACCTGAGCCGGCTGGCGCGCGGCAAGGATTGCGACTTCGAGCTGAAGGGCTCCCTGGCGGCCGGCACCCGGACGGTGCCGGTGCTGGTGGCCGGGGTGGCCAAGCTTCCTGCCGCAGGCGCCTCCTGGAAGAGCTGCCAGTTCAACGGGCGGGTCCGCCTGGGCGGCATCGACACCGCCCACTTCTGGCCCTACTACAGCCGGTTCCTCCCCTTCCGGAGCCTGGCCGGCGCCGTCTCGCTGGACGCCTCTTTCAAGGGGCGCCCCACCGCCTTCAAGAGCAAGGCGGAGATCGGCATGGCCGGCCTCGACCTGGACTACCCCCAGGTATTCCACGCGCGGCTCACCCCCAAATCGGTGAAAGGATCCTGCGACATCGAACTGACCGACAAGAAGCTCCAGTTCGATGCGGTCAAGCTGAACGTGGACGGGCTCAACGTGCAGGGGAGCTGCCGCCTCTCCGACCTGCACGGCAAGGACATGCGCATCACCGCCAAGGCCACCACCAGCCGTTTCAACCTGCGCGAGTACCGGCAGTACATCCCCTACGGCATCATCGTCAAGGACACCGCCGACTTCATCGAGCAGAAGGTGAACGGGGGGTACTACCGGCTGGAGGACGGGCGGCTGGACGGCACGGTAAGCCAGATCCTCCACATGGAGCGTGGCCACAACTATGACGTCCTCTACGTGAAGGCTCACGTCGACGAGGGGCTGGTCGCTTACGGCAACGGCTTCCCGGTCTGCAGCGACATCAAGGGCGAGCTGTACCTGGCCGGCAAGGATTTCATCCTGAAAGGGATGAGCGGCAAGTTCGGCACTTCCCCCATGGCCCTGGAGGGGCGCATCGCCGACTACCCGCTCGACACACCCTGCCGCTACCTGTTCACCGCCAACGTGCGCGCCAAGCAGCAGGAAGCCGCCTGGGTGCTGGGCAAGGGGCGCGACCGGCGCTTCCACTTCGGCGACGGTTCCCTGTTCCGGGTGACCGGCGAGGGGACCACTTCCGCCTACAACATCACCGCCAGCGGCGACCTGGCTCCGGTTGCCTACACGGTCCCGGACCTGATTTCCAAGCCGCAGGGGCGCCCCAACACGGTCGCCGTCAAGGTCACCTTCGGCAAGCAGGATTTCCGGATCACCTCCCTCAATTACCTCCTCCCCCCGCTGGCACTCTCGGCCAGCTCGGTCAGCGGCTACGACGGTCCGGTCACCCTGGACCTGCGCACCAACCAGTTCCAGTGCGCCGATATCGCGCCGCTGGCACCGGCGGTGGCCAGGTACCACGCCGCCGGCAAGGTGCAGGCCCAGTTGCACGGCCATGGCCCCGGACTGGACCGGCTGAACTGGTCAGGGACGGTGGCGCTGGCCGGCGTCTCGCTGAAGGCGTCCGAGAAGATCCGGCCGCTTTCGGAGATCACCGGCACCTTCAAGGTGGGAGGTGAAAACCTGGAGAGCTCGCAGTTCACCGCCAGGGTCGGCACCTCTCCGATCAGCGGGCGCGGCAGCCTGAGCGGCTTCAAGAATCCCAACGTCACCCTCGCCTTCAGCTCTCCCGCTCTCGACCTGGCAGACCTGGGGCTCACCAAGGGGCGGGGGCCTTTGCACGTCGACCGGGTGCAGGGAAACATCTCCTATAACAAGGAGAAGGACTACCTGCAGATCGCCTCGCTGTCCGGAACTATCGGGCGCAGCAACCTGCAGCTGAAGGGTGTGGTGCAGGAGCTCGATCACCCGCGCATGGATCTTGCGGTGACCTCCTCGCACCTGGAACTGGATGACATCACCCCGATGTTCGGCTCCCCGGGAGGGGGCACTGCGGGTGGCGGCAACGGCGGCGGGACAGGCGGCAGTTCGATAAACGGCAAGATCCACCTGTTTGCCGCCGACGGCAAGGCACTGGATATACCCTTCCAGCGGCTGAGGACGGTGGTGATGCTGGAAGAGAACATCCTCTACCTGCAGCCCCTGGAATTCGCCTGCAGCGACGGGGACGTCACCGGCAAGGTCCGCATCGACTTCGGCTCGGGCGCCCCCCGCTACCAGGGGAGCTGGAGCCTGGAGAAAGGCTCTGCCGAAAAGGTGGCCCACCTGCTGGGGGTCAAGAAGCAGGAGATCACCGGCACCATCACCCTCAAGGGAGACCTCACCGCCAAGGGAAACACCCCTGCCGAGCTGAAGAAAACCGCGCTGGGGGTGGTGAACTTGAAGATCGAGCACGGCGTCATGAGGAAATTCGCCACCCTCTCCAAGATCTTCTCGATCCTGAACGTTTCGCAGCTCTTCAAGTTCAAGCTGCCGGACATGGTGTCAGGGGGGATGCCCTACAACAAGATCACCGGCGACTTCGCCGTGCGTGATGGCGTCTTCTACACCCAGAACCTGTTCGTGGACAGCAACGCCATCAACCTCTCCGCGGTCGGAAACTTCGACATGGCGCGCGACGAGCTGGACCTGAAAATAGGCGTACAGCCACTGCAGACAGTGGACAAGGTGGTGAGCAGGATCCCCATCGTGGGCTGGATCCTGACCGGCAAGGAGCACTCGCTGGTGACCACCTATTTCGAGGCCAAAGGGAAGATCGAGGATCCGCAGGTCAAGGCGATCCCGGTCAAGACGCTGGCCAAGGGGGTGCTGAACATCTTCAAGCGCGTCTTCGAGCTCCCCGGCCGGCTGATCACCGACACCGGCGAAGTGATGATGGGCAACTGATCCCACTTCTCCGCTGCTCCCTTTCGCCCCTCGCCCTACGGCGAGAGCAGCTACCTCGTTGTCAACATAGGAGTCCCCCTTTGCAAAGGGGGATTTAGGGGGATTTGCCTTCGACTGTCAGCTGTGCGAACTGCAAATCCCCCGGCCCCCCTTTGCAAAAAAGGGAGGTTTGCACCTCCTCCGGCCCGGGGGGGATGGGTCGAGGGGGCAAAAGCCGGGACCACCCCATCCGTAGCGGGTTTACCGCCAGGGAAGCTGCGGGCATATAGAAAATTTTATATTGTCAAGCACCGAAAACGGTGCTATTTTGTCCAGCGGTTAAAAGCTTAAATTTATCCAACTCGGAGGACACTGTGAAGAAGACTTTGGTTGTCATGTTGGCAATCGTTGCCATTGCAGCTGCCGGCTGCAAGAAAAAAGAAGAAGCACCCCAGGCAACCGCTCCTGAGGCGGCAGCACCTGCAGGGCAGATGCCCGGTGCAGCAGCTCCCGGCGGCAATCCCCACGCGGGCCTGAAGCCCCAGGAGATCAAGCCCGGCGCAGGCCACAAGGGCAAGGTTATCGAGACCATGGACTCCGGCGGGTATACCTACGTGCAGGTGGACGAGAACGGCCAGAAGATCTGGGTTGCCGCTATGCAGACCCCGGTGAAAGTTGGCGACACCGTGGAGTTCCCGGATTCCCCGCCGATGATCAACTTCCAGAGCAAGACCCTGAAGCGGACCTTCGACAAGATCATCTTCGCTCCGGGCCTTGCCGTCAACAAGTAAGCAGCATCCGGCAGAACACGGAAAAGGGGTGCAACCTGAAAAGGTTGCACCCCTTTTTTTATCCTCAATCAGCAACGAGACAGGCAACAGGTCCCCCCCTTGAAAAAGGGGGGACAGGGGGGATTGCTTCTGCACTTCGTAGCCGCTGCGAAGCGGGGTCAGGACTAGCGCCCTATCCTCCGGCCGCGGCCAGACCTTCACGGGCAACGGCATCGGTTGGGTCAAGCGCCAGCGCCTGCTGGAAGTGCTTTCTCGCTGCAGCAGCGTCTCCCGCCGCCAGGGCGATTTCCCCCAGCGCGATCAGGGCGGGAAGGTGATGAGGGACGAGTTTCAGGGCCTTCCGGTAGCTGTCCCGGGAGGCAGAGAAATCCTCCATCCTCGCCAGCAAGCCACCCGCCAGCAGATATCCCCACGGGTTCTTCGGCTCCATTCGCTGCATCGACCGGTAGAGGCCAAGGGCCCCCAGCCAGTCGCCCTCCTGCTCCAGCGCCTCTCCTGCCAGCATCTCGGTCACGAAACAGTACCCCAGCAGCGCCCGCTGGCGGTCGAAGTCCTCCTCGCGGAAGGCTCCCTTTCTGCCGCTCTTTATCAGCGTTTTCAGCACGGTCTGCCGGCTCCGCTCCACGAAGGGGTCCGTGCGCACCGGGAACCCCTCCCCTCCTTTTTTTCCGAACAGGTCGGCCGGCACCGCGCGCTCGCGCACGGCGGCGTCGAACAGCCGGGTGCCAGGGTAGTAGACCAGCGGGGAAACCTGGCCGTCCTGGGGCCTGATCTTATCGATCAGGCGCAGGGTCTGCCGCAGGTCGTCCTCTCCCTCGCCCGGTATGCCGGTGATCAGGTAGATGGAGAGGTTGATGCCGACCTTGCGCACGGCCGCCGCGGCCCGCTCCACGTCGGCAGGGAGAATCCGCTTGCCCAGCGCCTTCAGCATGGCGGGAGAGCCCGACTCCACGCCGAACTGGATGCACTCGCAGCCGGCCTGCTTCATGGCGATCAGCATCTCCTCGTCGACCGCGTTCACCCGGGACTGGCAGTTCCAGGCCAGGTGCAGCTCCTCTTCGCGCATGAGCCGGCAGATCTCCAGCACCCGTTTCTTGTCGGCGGTGAAGGTGTCGTCACGGAAGGAGAAGTAGACCAGGCCATAGCGCTCCTTGAGCATGCGCAGTTCCCCCACCACCGAGGCGGGCGAGCGGAAGCGCACGCCGCGCCCCCAGAAGAGAGGGGACGAGCAGAAGAGACAGCTCGCCGGGCAGCCGCGGGAGGTGATCACGAACTCCAGCTGGCGCCGGTAATCCACCCCGAAGCTGCCGGAGGTTTCCACTCCCGGCAGCGGCAGCGAATCGAGATCCTCGATCGCTGCGCGCGGGGGGCCGGTCACCGCACTGCCATCCTTGAGGCAGGCGATCCCCGGCAGTTGGACCAGCTCCCCCTTCGCCTGCAGGGTCTCCAGGAGCTCGACCAGGGTAGCCTCACCTTCACCCACCACCACGGCGTCCACCTCCGGGTGCGCGGGAAGGAACTCCTGCCAGGAGTGGGTGGCGTGCGGGCCGCCCAGCACCACGAAGCAGCGCGGGTCCAGCTCCTTAACCAGCCGGGCCAGGGCGAACGAATCCTCCCGGTTGTGGGTGAACTGGGAGATGCCGACCACTTCCGGACGGAGCTTCATCAGGTATTCCCGCACCTTCCGCCAGGAGAGGCCGGACAGGTTGGCAAGGGAGACGCGGTGGCCCGCCCTGCGCGCCACGGCGTCCAGGGTAAGGAGGCCGGCGGGGAGAAGGGAGGTGAAGGGATCGGAGGCCCCTTCAGGATGGCATTTATAGGTCAGAAGAACGTGCATCGGTTACTCGCAGAGTATGTCTGTTGGATCCGGCATGCGAACCCCATCGTACCCTTGCTCCCCCTCCTTCGCCAAGACTTCGGCAGCAAGTTTTGAAGGGGAGGTAGCAACTACACCTCTACGTCCGCCCCTTTGCAGAAGAGGGAGAGAACGTCCCCTCCCCCTCAAGCTTGCCCGCCGGAGCCTTGGCGAAGGAGGGGGGGGAGGGACAGGGTGAGGATGGGGTTTGCCAACTACCGGTTCGGCTAAAAAAAATCCGGCCCCAAAGGGCCGGATTCGGTGCTTCCTATTCTTACGACAGCCTGGCTAATTGCTGCTCCCCACGCTGTCCCCGATGCCGAGCGCATCGTTTTGCTGCAGTTCGTCCGGATTCTCTTCCTCCACGCCCAGGATCAGGTCGTCAAGCTTGAACACGTCCGGATTCACCTTGGTGATCCGCTTGGCACCCAGGAAGCGGGAGCGGTAGTAGGCGGTGTTCATGGGCGAGATGACCACCCGGTGGTCGCGGGAGGAAGCGTGGATCATCTTGTTGTTGCCGAGATAGATGCCGACGTGGGACGCATACGATGCATAGGTGCTGAAGAAGATCAGGTCCCCTCGCTGCAGGTCGCCGGGCGCCACCACCTTGCCCACCTCGAACTGCTCGCGGGCGGTGCGCGGGAGGGAAACCTCCAACTCGCGGAACACCTTCTGCACGAAGCTTGAGCAGTCGATGCCGCTCACCTTGGAGGTGCCTCCGAAGCGGTAACGGGTGCCAAGGAAACCGTAGGCCGATTTCTTCAGCTCCTTGATGCTGTCCACCTTCAGTTCCGCACTCTGCTTCAGGTCAACCTGGCCCTCACCGCTCAGGTCGTCGGTCAACTCCTGCAGACTCTGCTCGTAATCCTTCTCGGTGAAGAGATCGCCATGGCGAAGCTGCAGCTTCTTCGCCATCTTGGGACGGGACTCTTCCACCGGTGCGGCTTCCCTCAGCACGAGAACCTTTCCCGGCTTCACCTTTTTGCCACTGATACCGTTCAATCTTTTCAGCTCAGCCACCGAAACGCCGGTCTTCTTGGCGATGCGGGCCAAAGTCTCCCCCCTCTTCGCCTTGTAAGTTGCAGCGCCGGAAGCGGCGGGTGCGGACGAGGCGATAGTACGGGGAGGAATTACCAGCACCGAGCGGGGTTTCAACTTGTTGCCAACCAGGTTGTTGGCCGATTTCAGCTCTTCTACGGTGACGTGGTACTTCTTGGCCAGGCTATAAACGGTTTCGTTCTTTTTTACGTGGTGAGTTTTTGCGGCAAGGGCGAGGGAAGGAAAGGTAAGGACGATAAGGCATAAGGCTAGCAGCTTAAGTCTATATGTCATGAGCCCTCCTTCATTGTTTTAGAAAAAGAGAAACGCGGGTCTTTTTATATAACAATTGGTTCACTTCTGTCAAGCTTTTATGCCCTAGAAATATTTTCGCAGGCTGTTTTACCATTGTCGCGCAGAGAATCGCTGCGACCCGACCGGCTGCAATCCCGCGCCCCATGCGGCTGCAGCGGCTTATTCAGGCAGGTCAGCGTCCCTTGCTGGTTTCCTTGCGTGTTTTGCGTTCGGTAGTCACCCGGACGGTGGTGCGTTCCATGGTGGCGACCACCACGCCGGGGGGAAGCTTGATGTCCTCCTTCCGGATCGGCATGGTGTTCCCCCCTTCCTTGACCTTGGAGAGGTCGAGGTCAACCACTACGTCCAGGTCCTTGGGGGAGGCGACCAGGTTGGAGAAGGCCTTCAGCTGGAGGTCGATCTCGTCCGGGTAGCTGCGGGTCATGGTCAGGTTGTCGGGAAGATTATGGTACTTGATCGGTGCCGAGACGGTCAGGATCTCCCCCTGCCGGTAGGTGATCAGCGACCAGCAGATGAAGACCAGGGCGAAGACGGCCAGCTTCGGCCAGAAGTTGGAGAACAGCCGGGTCCTAAGCCCCACCCGCCGGGATTCCTTGGAAAGCGGCAGCAAGAGCGCCGTGAGTCTCTCGTGCAGCTCGGCCTGCGAGCCGACCTTCTGCAGTTCGCCCCCCAAGGCGAGCGAGACCTCGCCGCGCTCCTCGGAGACGATCACCACCACCGCGTCGGAGCGCTCGGAAAGGCCGAGCCCGGCACGGTGGCGGGTCCCGAAGTGCTGGGGCACGTCCGGGCTCACCGACAGCGGAAGGTGACAGGAAGCGCGGGCCACCCGGCCATCCTTTATCCAGAGCGCGCCGTCATGCAGCGGGGAGGTGGTGACGAAGATGCTGTGCAGCAGCTGGCCGCTCACCAGGGAATCCAGGGGAACGCCGTGCAGGATGAAGTCGTCCAGCTGCTCTTCCCGCTGGAACACCGTGAGGGCACCGATACGCTGGGCAGCGAGGGCGAAGATGGCGGAGGAGAATTCCAGCAGGTCGACCCGCTGGGAGGCTTCCTGCCGGTCGAACAGCTTGCGCAACAGGCTCAGGCGGTAGAGCGCCTGCCTGATCTCGGCCTGGAAGACCACGATGAGCAGGACCAGCAAGACGGTGCCCAGTTCCTGCAGTATCCAGCTGGTCATGAACAGCCCGAGGCTCTTGGTGACCACGTAGATGACGCCCAGGAAGAACAGGCCGAACAGGACCTGGAGCGCCCTGGTGTTCTTGAACCAGGTGTAAAGCTGGTAGACCAGGAAGGTCATGATCAGGATGTCGGCGATATCCTGGGGCCGGAAATACGGTACCACGCTGCTGCCTCCTAGAATCGGTTCAAGCGCCGCGCGTTCCGGTCTTTTCTGTCCGCCTCTCCCCGAAAAGCTCGGGGCGTCGGGCGGTTACCCGGGCGGGCACGGGCAGGACCGAAACCGGCTGCTCGCCTTTTTACTGGCAAGCTGCGCCGCTTTATGCTAATAAACTACCCTTAAACATCAGCAAGCCGCTGGAAACAACCGAAAATTTATAGCATTTCGACAATTAAAAAGGTAGGAAAATATGTACGCACTGTCGGAAAAAGGTGAACGGATCCGCGCCATGTTCGGGAGCATCGCCCCGCGCTACGACTTTCTGAACAGAGTGCTGTCGCTGGGGATCGACCGGCGCTGGCGCCGCTTCGCGGTAGGCAAGATCGCCGTTTCCGGCCCCGGGCGCGTCCTGGACGTGGCGACCGGCACCGGTGACGTGGCCCTGGAGATCGCCTCGCAGACCCCCGATTCGGTGCAGATCGTGGGAGCCGACTTCTGCAAGGAGATGGTCGACCTCGGCAAGGTGAAGGTGGAAAATTCCCGCTATGCAGGGCGCATCACCTTCCAGGTGGCCCCCTGCGAGGATCTCCCTTTCGAGGACAAGAGCTTCGACGCCGCCACCATCGCCTTCGGTATCAGGAACGTGGTGGACCGCAGCAAGGGGCTCGCCGAGATGTGCCGGGTGCTCAAGGAGGGAGGGCGGATCGTGATCCTGGAGTTCTCCACCCCGACCGCGCCCCTGTTCAGAAGCCTGTACCTCTTCTACTTCCTGAAGGTGCTGCCGTCCATCGGCGGCCTCTTCTCCAAGCAGAGCGCCTACCAGTATCTCCCCGACTCCGTGCTCGAGTTCCCCTCGCGCGACAAGTTCAAGTCGATGATGACCGAGGCAGGCTTCAAGAACGTGCGCCACTTCGACCTGACCGGCGGCATCGCCACCGTCTACCTCGGCATCCGCTAGCCCGCCTGCCCATCCCACACATTACAACTTCCCCTGGCACTCCCTCTCCCCCCGGGAGAGGGCAGGGGTGAGGGAAGCCGGCCATGAACCAAGCCGCTTCCCCAGAGATGCAAACGCCCTCACCCCCCTCCCCTCTCCCGGGGGGCGAGGGGAGAAAAGCACACCATCTCGCCTATCCCTTCTGAAAAATCACCCGCGCCACCGGCATCTCGACACCCGGCTCTTCCGCGGCCTCCAGTATCTTCCCCGGATAGCCGGAAAAGATCTGCACCAGTTCTCCCGGCTGCAGCAGGAACGCCGAGTTGTGCTCCCCCGGCACGTTGTCACCGCTCAGGATGGTCTCCATCACGATGACGCCCCCCGGCACCAGCGACTCCACCATGTCCGGTATTAACGGCCTCAGCAGGAAGTTGAAATTGACGATGAGATCGTAGCTTCCCTGCAGCCGGTATTCCTCGAGGTCTGCCCGGATGAAGTCGATGGCAAGCCCCAGCTCTGCCGCCCGCTGCCTCCCCCTCTCCAGCCCCAGCTCAGCTATATCGACCGCGTCGACCTGGAACCCGCGCCGGGCCAGGAAGATGGCGTTTCGCCCCTCCCCGCAGGCGATATCCAGCGCCCGCCTGCCGGACAAAAGAGGCTCCACCTGTTCAATGCAGTTCGCCAGCGAGCGCGACGGCGTCAGCGAAAAGAAAAACTCGCTCCCGCTGTAGCGTTCGTTCCATTTGATACGATCGTTCTCCATCATGCCTCCTTGCGTAACATACGCAGCTCCATATCGGAGATAGCCGATAAAGTCAAGGAATCCGGCTATGGGACCGCCTTCACTCAGACGTTGAGACTTATTTTGTCGCACCTCCATGATTTACTACAGGAAAACAAGGAGGTGCACCATGATCTACCTGACGAACGACGCATTGGACCAGGCCGTTTACTTCGACCTGCGCAGCAGGGAGCCGCAGCGGAAAGGGAACCTCGTGGAACAGGTCTACTCGGGGCTCCTGGGCAACGGCGTGCATGAGGTCGCCGTGACCTTGAGAAAACGCCGCGGCAGCGTGGACGTAGCCTTCGGAAAAAGCGAACTGTTCCGCTTCATCGAGGAGGACGACCTCCGCCGGCTGCTCGGCGAGGCGCTCAAGGGCAACACCATGCACTGATCGTGCGGAAAACTCCCGCAACCTTCGATCTCAACTGGCTGCCGGCCGCAATTCCTGATATAACTTTCTGGAATTCCACCTCCGGCAGGAGCGACCAGTGCAAACGATCGACGCCTACTTGAAAACCCGCTGCGAGGCCTTCGCCCAAAGGGTCGCCCTGCGCCAGAAGGTCGCCGGCCACTGGCGGGAGACCGGTTACCGGGAACTCTGGAAGAACTCGGGCAAGATCGCCTCCGGCCTCCTTGAGCTTGGCTTTCGGCCGGGGGAGCACGCGGCCCTGCTCGCTCCCTCGTCAACCCGCTGGGTGGAAAGCTACCTCGGCATCCTGAGGGCGGGTGGAGTTGCGGTTCCGGTAGACAAGGAGCTGAAAAAAGCGGAACTGCGCCACATCCTGGTTGACTGCGAGGCCAAGGTCATCTTCACCGAGGAGTCCTTCCTCGACATCCTGCTCGAGAGCCTGCCGACACTGCGCAACCTTGCCAACATCGTCATCCTGCACCCTGCCAGGTTCCCCGCGCCAGACGCCGGAGTATGCAAGGCGCTGGAGGCTTTGCAGGCGGAGTGGCAGGACCTGGTGAAAAGCTACGAGATCCCGCAGGAAGCGGTGGCCAGGATGGAGATCCTGGCAAGCCAGGTACACCGGCTGCTGGGCTCGGCTCCCGTGAAAGGGCGCGAGCAGGAGCGGCACCCGCTGTCGCCCATCACCGCCCAGGTCGCCCGTGACGGCAGGATCACCACCCTGGACGAGATGCAGCAGGAATCGCCGCCGCCCCCCTCACCGCGGCAGGCGACCGACACCGCGGTCATCCTCTACACATCCGGCACCACCGGGCGCTCCAAGGGGGCCATGCTCTCCCACGCCAACATCGTCTCCAACCTGCAGGGCGCCGCCTACCATTTCAGCCTCGACGACAGCATGCACACCCTCTCCTTCCTTCCCATCAACCACGTCTTTGAACAGGTGGCAGGGGTGCTGCTGCCGCTGTCGGTGGGGGGGATGGTCTCCTTCGCGGAATCCCTCAAGAAGCTGGGGGAGAACCTGGCCGAGGTGAAGCCGACCTTCCTGCTCGGGGTGCCCGCCGTCTACAAGATGATCCTGGAGCGCATCATGAAGAACGTGACCGGCAACCGGGTCTCGCGCCTGCTCTACTCGATGCCGGTCACCCGCCCGCTGGTGTGCGCCAAGGTCAAGAAGGCCTTCGGCTCGGGCACCGTCTTCGTGAGCGGCGGTGCGGCACTGGACCCGGCCATCGCCAAAGGGCTCCTCTCCTTCGGCATCCCGGTCTACCAGGGATACGGGATCACCGAAACCTCGCCGGTCATCTCGGCGGAATCCCCCGGCAACACCAGGCTCGGCACCGTCGGCAAGCTGCTCCCGGACGTCCAGGTCCGCATCGACAACCCGAACGAGGACCAGATCGGCGAGATCGTGGTCAAGGGGCCCAACGTGATGCAGGGCTACTATAAAAACCCGGAGGCGACCGCCGAGGTACTGAACGACGGCTGGTACCGGACCGGCGACCTCGGCCGCCTGGACCCCGACGGCTACCTGTCCATCTGCGGCCGGGTGAAAAACCTGATCGTGACCCCCAACGGCAAGAACGTCTATCCCGAAGAAGTGGAGAACGAGCTGTTGAAAAGCAGGTACATCGCCGAGGTCATGGTGTACGGCCACAAGGTGGGGCCGGTGGCCGAGGAGGTGCACGCGGTGATCCATCCCAACCAGGAGGAGCTCGACAACTACGCCCTCAAGCACGGCATGGAGCGGATGACGGTGACCGACGTGGAAAAGCTGATCAGGGAGGAGGTCCTCAAGGCCGGCCAGGAGTTGGCCGACTACAAGCGGGTGAAGCGCTTCACCCTGCGCGAAGACGAGTTCCCCAAGACCACCACCAGGAAGATCAAGCGTTTCGCCGTCGAGGCGAGCGTCTCCATGCACGAGTAGTCCGCCTGCCCCTTCCCTTGCCCCTCATTTCTGCACCTCCCACACTGCATGCATTCTGCCCGTGCCGGCATCCATCACCCGGCCTTCGGCCACCCTCTCCCGTAGGGCGAGGGTAGCTGGAGGGAAGTGCTTCCCTCCTCCTGGTAACAGGAGTCATGTGCTTCCCTCCTCCTGGTAACAGCAGTCATGCGCTTCCATCATCCTGGTAACCGGAGTAATCCGCTTCCACCCTCCCGATAACCGCAGAAATCCGCCTCCATCCTCTTTGGCTGACTTGACTTCGCCATTAACAGCAGTAGCATCATTGCTATTCATTATATTTCCCTCGTACACGATCAGAGAGTTACGCCGGACGCCGAGACCGTGACACCGCCGCCAGTGCGGGTCAACAGCCTCGGCACTCTCTAAAAATGGCGGGGGAGGTTTGCTAATGATCGATGGGAGGGAGGCTCACATGAGAAAATGTCTGCTATGCGCCGTGCTGGGCGCAATCTGGGGGGCGAGCAGCATCTGTTACGGAGCGGGATACAAGGTGATGGAACAGGGGGCGAAGGCAATGGGGATGGCCAACGCTTTCGCTGCCCAGGCAGACGACCCCTCCGCACTCTACTACAATCCCGGCGGTATCGCATTCCTGGAGGGGACCCAGGTGAGCGTCGGCGCGACCGGCATCATGATCCCCCAGACCGAGTTCACCGGCACCACGCCGCTGAGCGGCAACCCTCCCCTCGACACCGGCAGCTCGGTGGTCACCGAGCGATCGAAACGGGACCTGGCGGTGGCCCCTACCTTCTACGCCACCTACGCGCTGCAAGAGGTCCCGGTCACCATCGGCTTCGGTCTCAACTCCATGTACCCGCTGTCCAAGAGCTGGGACGACAGCAGCGTCTTCCGCAACCAGGTCCAGAACGTATCCATCAAGCCGATCAACTTCCAGCCCACGGTCGCCTACCGTTTCGACGATCTTCACCTCGGGGTGGCGGCGGGTCTCGATGTCACCTACGCCATCGTCTCCCTGCAGAAATCGCTCTACAGCCCCTTCGTCAATCCAACCGCCCCCTCAGCTCCCACCGGGGCCTATGAGCTTGGCTCGCTGGGACTGGACGGGACGGCCACCGGGGTCGGCTACAACCTCGGCCTGCTCTGGAAGCCGCGTCCCGATCTCTCCTTCGGGATCGCCTACCGAAGCCAGATCACCCTGGATGTCACCGGGGACGCCAACTTCCTCGCCACCACCCCGACCGGCATGGCGGCCGTCGGCCTGAGCGACACTTCGGTCTTCCCCTACAGCAGGGCGCGGGCCACCAGCACCGCCTCCACCACAATCACCCTTCCCGACACCCTCGACCTGGCGGTTGCCTATCGGCCGGTCGACCGGCTGACCCTGGAGTTCGACGCCACCAGGACCGGCTGGAGTTGCTTCAAGAAGCTGCAGCTCCAGTTCGACAGCCCGCAGTTCGCGGGTTTCAACAACCAGCCGGAGGCCCGGAACTGGCAGGACGTCTGGAGCTACAAGTTCGGCGCCCAGTACGCCGTGAATCCGGCGCTCGACGTAAGGGCCGGCTATTCCTACGACATGACCCCGGTTCCCGACGCCACCGTCGACCCGCTGCTCCCCGACGCCGACCGGCACAGCTTCGCCATCGGGACCGGCATCCACCACGACAAGGCATCGCTGGACCTCGCTTACATGTGGGTGCACTTCGTCGACCGCACCGTGAACAACCAGGACATGTTCACCCTGCGCGGCGCCAACGGCACCTACAAGAGCGACGCCTACCTGCTTGCGGCGAACATCACGGTGAAGTTCTAATCCCGGGCAGCCTGCCATCCCCTCCTCCGAACGTAGAGGGTCAGTAAGGGGAACCGCCGCCGACAAAGCCACCGCCCGCCGCCCAACCTCCCCCTTCCGGAGGAGGAGCACAAGGACAAACTTCGTGAGGTGACCGTATGAAAAGGTTCGTACAACGTTTCCTTGTCTACTTCTCAATCCTGCTGGCGCTTGGTTGCGGTTCGAGTTCCGGCGTCTCGGAGAGCACCAGCTCCAACACCGCACTCTTCGATCCCACCACCGGCAGCGTGCCGCTTCCCAACGTGCTGGCAACGGCGACTGCCAAGGATCCCGTCAGCCAATATACCGATCCGGCCACCGGCAACGTCAGCGAGCGGCCGGCCAACCTGCCGATGAACCCGCTGGAGGCGCTCTCCTACGTGAACCTGCACGAGGCCGGCGGCACCAACGCCGTCTCCGGCCTCAACGCCCCCATCTACATCCGATTCGCGTCCCCCCTGATCCCCGCCACGGTGAACGGCTTCAACATCAAGGTGTTCCAACTCGCCCCCGACAGCGCGAGCCCCACTGCCACCGAGAACCACCCCTTAGGCTTCTCGGATGTGACCGGCATGTTCAGCTTCAACTACACGGCCGGCAGCAGAGAAGTGCTGCTCTTCCCGAACTTCCCGCTGTTGCCGGCCACACGCTACCTTTACGTGGTCACCAACCGCGTCAAGGATGCCTTCACCGGCGGCTCGGTGACCGGCTCGGTCTACTTCCAGGCGCTCAAATCCACCACCCCGCTGACCGGCCCCTTCGCACCGCTGGAGGTGATCCGGGCCAACACCGTCGACAGCCAGGGGAACATCACCTTCTCCGGCTACGCAAAGGTGATGAACGACATGATAACGGCCTCGGGCACGACCACGGTGGGCAGCCGCAACGACATCGCCCTGATCGGCCGGTTCATCACCACCTCAGCCGGATTCCTCTCCACCGATCTCAATAACGCAAGCGGAACCCTTGCGCCGGTGGAGAGCGCACTGCGCTCCTTTGCGGCCGGCCCGCAGCTGGGTGGCCTTCCCGGCATCGACTGGATCGGCGGCGGCATGAACACGGTCACCGTCACCACGCCGTCCGGCCTCACCCCCGCCAGCTACTGGGCCACCTTGACCGGCGGCACCGTCGCCGCCCCCGCCACGGTAGGCGCGGTAGTTACCGGCACCATCAGCAGCGCCAACATCTCCACCAATGCGGTGGCGGCCCACGACCATCCCGGCAGCATGAACCTGACCGCTTTCGGCAATTTCAGCTCCGCCACCGCCGTCGTGCAACCCTTCCGCACCGCCACCGGCGGCTCGGCCACCGCCAACCAGCTCACCGGCTTCTACTACACGAACCTGACGCTCCCCTTCGTGTACATGGCGCCCACCGGGACCGCTCCGGCCGGAGGGTGGCCGCTGGTCATCTTCCAGCACGGTATCAACGGCGAGAAGGAAGATGTCATCGCGGTGGCCGGCAGCCTCACCGCAGCGGGATTCGCGGTGGTAGCCATCGACCTGCCGCTGCACGGGGAACTCGCCGCGCCGGGCCATGGCAGCAGCCTGTGGGGACAGGACTTCGTCGCGCTTGGCGCGCCGCTCGCCACCCGTTCCAACGTACAGCAGGCGGCTTTCAACCTCGACCGCCTGGAGCTGACCGTCGCCACCCCGGCGCTCAACCCCGCCTTCGCCGGCATGGGCTTCGCCGCCTTGGGAGCCAACGCCCCCAACCCCGGCGTCCAGCCGAAATACGTCGGGCTCAGCCTCGGCTCCATCGTGGGGGCCTACTATCTGGCAGGCAACACCACACTCAACCCGACGGCGGGCCAGCCTCCCTACACCCAGGCGACGCTGGATGCCGACATGAAGGGACTCCTCAGCGTCCCGGGCGCGCGGCTTGCCTACCTTTTGAAGGACAGCCCCCGCTTCGGCCCCAGCCTGAACGCCGGCCTGGCGGCCAAGGGGATCGTCGCCGGTACTCCCGAGTACCAGCAGTTCTTCCTGCTGACCCAGACGGTGATCGACCCGGTCGATCCGGCCACTATGACTACCCCGCTCCCCAACTTCCAGTCTGCCGACCTGCTCCCCTCGCGCCTGTCGGGCAGGATCGCCGTCCAGGAGGCGACCAGCACCCAGTTCAACGCCTTCGGTGTCCCCGTGAACGGCGACCTGGTAATCACCAACCCGTACACCCGCTACTTCGGCAACGCACTGGGCGGCCGCGGAGTGCTGGGACGGGACGTGGCACCCGGCTTTGCGCAGCTGGCCTATGCCTCCGGACACCTTCCCTCGCTGTTCATGCTGACCCTGTCAGGGAGCACGGCGGTCCCGAAAACGGCAGTGGCCGCCATCAGCGCCGCGGCGACCTCACCGCGGGAAGGCTACTTCCAGTTCGACCAGCCCGATGTCACCCATGGCTTCCTGATAGATGCGGCGAGCTCGCCGGTGTCCATCCAGCTCGCCCAGCGGCAGATGGTGTACTTCCTGGCGGACAACATCGTGATCGATCCGACCGTGGTCTCCACTGCCCTGCCGGCCATCGAGGTGGGCGCCGGAGCCGGCCGCCGCTACGAGATCAAAGCCCCGCGGGCGATGAAAGTTTTCGGCTACTAAGCCCTCCTATACACGACGCCTCCATCATCACCCAACCACCAGCGCCCTCCGCCTGTAAAGGCCGGAGGGCGCTCGTCTTTTCCGCGCCGCGCCCCTCCACAAACTTCCTCTCGACAAAATGAGCCATTTGCAATATATTGCCATGCTGTATACAAAAAACCAGACGGTAACCCCGCGACCGGACTGAGAAGATTGCTAATCATCCCCACGGATACCGCTCGACATCATCATCCCACCAAAAGGAGAAGAGAACCGATGGCAACTCCAGAATTCAAGTACCAGGAAGCCTTCCCGCTCGGACCGGACACCACCAAGTACCGCCTGCTCCCCGACTCACAGAAGTACGTGAGCGTTGCCAACTTCGAAGGCCAGGAGATCCTCAAGGTGGCCCCCGAGGCGCTCACCGTGGCAGCCAACACCGCCATGAGGGACCTCTCCTTCATGCTGCGCCCCGAGCACAACGAGATGGTCGCCAAGATCCTCTCCGATCCGGAAGCTTCCCAAAACGATAAGGGGGTCGCCCTCGCCTTCCTGAGGAACGCCGAGGTAGCCGCCAAGTTCGAGCTCCCCATCTGCCAGGACACCGGCACCGCCATCGTGATGGGCAAGAAGGGGCAGCAGGTCTGGACCGGCGCCAACGACGAGGAACTTCTCTCCAAGGGTGTCTACAAGACCTACACCGAGGAAAACCTGCGCTACTCGCAGACCGTGGCGCTGGACATGTACAAGGAGACCAACACCGGCACCAATCTGCCGGCGCAGATCGACCTCTACGCCACCAAGGGAGCCGAGTACAAGTTCCTCTTCATGGCCAAAGGCGGCGGCTCCGCCAACAAGACCTACCTCTACCAGGAGACCAAGGCGCTCCTCAACCCGGACAGCCTGGTGAAGTTCCTGGTGGCCAAGATGAAGACGCTGGGGACCGCGGCCTGCCCGCCGTACCACCTGGCCTTCGTCATCGGCGGCACCAGCGCCGAGACCTGCCTGAAGACCGTCAAGCTCGCCAGCGCCAAATACCTCGATGCGCTCCCCACCACCGGCAACGAGCACGGCCAGGCCTTCCGTGACCTCGAACTGGAGGCGAAACTCCTTGAGGAAGCTCAGAAGAGCGGGATCGGCGCCCAGTTCGGCGGCAAGTACTTCGCCCACGACGTGCGCGTCGTCCGCCTGCCGCGTCACGGCGCCTCCTGCCCGGTCGGCATGGGCGTTTCCTGCTCCGCCGACAGGAACATCAAGGCGAAGATCAACAAGGAAGGTATCTGGGTCGAGCAGATGGACGACAACCCGGGCCGCCTGATCCCCGAGCGTTTCCGCGGCAAGCACGAGCATGGCGTCCGGATCGACCTCAACAAGCCGATGAAGGAGATCCTCGCCGAACTGACCAAGCACCCGGTCTCCACCCCGCTGCTGCTCACCGGCACCATCGTGGTCGGCCGCGACATCGCCCACGCCAAGTTCAAGGAGATCCTCGACTCCGGCAAGCCGCTGCCCGACTACCTGAAGAACCACCCGATCTACTACGCCGGCCCGGCCAAGACCCCGAAAGGCAAGCCCTCCGGCTCCTTCGGTCCGACCACCGCAGGGCGCATGGACTCCTACGTCGATCTGCTGCAGGAAAATGGCGGTTCCATGGTGATGATCGCCAAGGGTAACCGCAGCCAGCAGGTCACCGATGCCTGCAAGAAGCACGGCGGCTTCTACCTCGGCTCCATCGGCGGCCCGGCCGCCATCCTGGCCGAGGAGAACATCAAGAAGGTCGAGTGCATCGACTTCCCGGAACTGGGCATGGAAGCCGTCTGGAAGATCGAAGTGGTCGACTTCCCGGCCTTCATCCTGGTGGACGACAAAGGGAACGACTTCTTCAAACAGCTCGGCCTGTAAAGAGTCCTCAACCAACGCAGTCAAAAAGCCCCCGGCGCCTTCGCCGGGGGCTTTTTTTGATCTGAATCGGTCTATGCTGCCGCCAACCACCTGCAGCCCCAGAGATGCCACAACATATGCCTGCAGCGCCGAAGATGGCCATCTTTGCGCGGGGAACGCAATCCGGACCTCGGAGATTGCGATCAATGAACGGGAATCCAATTCGAGCCGCGGAGATCGCGATCGCTGAACGACGAATGCGATCCGCACCGCACAGATCGCAATCGCTGAACGCCAAATCCAATCCGCGCCACAGAGATCGCAATCGCTGAACGGCGAATGCCATCCGCACCGCAGAGATCGCAATCGCTGAACGTCGAATGCCATTCGCACCGCAGAGATCACAATCGCTGGATGACGAATGCCATCCGCGCTGCAGAGATTGCGTTCACTGAGCGGCGAATGCCATCCACGCCGCAGAGATTGTCATCGTCACTCGACAAACAGCAACCACTGACTTGGAGACCTCAAACGATGAAGGTGAGGAGAGGACAAAAACGTGCACGTTTGTCTGTGGAAGCCCGTTGGTGGGCAATTGGCGAGGAGACTGCAGATAGTTGAGTCCGGGGAGCGGCTGAGGGATGCTTCGACAAGCTCAGCACAAACGGTTCCGACAACCGGCGCTTCCCCAAGAGGTGCAACCATAGAACCTTTCCGCCGGAGGAGGGCGCCTACATGTAGACCATGACCCGGAAGGTTATCCTGCCGTCCATGGTGGTGAAGGGGATGGTCACTCCCTTGCACTGGACGCTCATGCTGCCGTCCTCTTCCTTTTTGGCTGCCTCGGCCACCTCGGCGATGGGACGGATGCGGCCGGAAACGACCAGCGGCAGCCCCAGTGCAACGCTGCCGTACAGTTCGTGGTACTTGGTCTTGAAGACACCTGCGATGTTGTTGGTGACCTCACCCACTGCGTCATTGATAGATTCCTCGTCCGCCTCTTCCAGCATGAGCAGTTCCTTGGCGATCTGCTCGGCGGAGCCCCGCTCGGTGGCCACCAGGATGTAACCGACCCGGTCACCGGCCACTCCCACGATACCCACGACATCGCTTTGCATCGGGTTGATCTTCTTCTCCACCTTGCCGGCGAAGATGTCGGTCCCCATGTAGCTCTTGAAGGTGTCCTGGGTGGCGGACATGATGGTGAACATGATCTCTTCGAAGGTGATGCTCGCCACGGCGTCCTCTCCTTCGCGGCCTCATGAAAGGCCGCGGCTTCCTTTGAATGGTCTTGTTTTCAGCTACCGAACGGCACAGGCTCACAAAAACTGCGCCGGGTTGTCCGTGCAGACGATCTGCTCCAGCACGTCAAGCAACCGTTCGTTGAAGGATTCCTTCATCTCCTGCTTCATGAGGTGCACGGCCATGGAGGACGACAATGCCTTCCTGCAGGTACGGTCGATGGTCAGGGTGCAGTACACGTCGCAGATGGCCGCGACCTGGGCGCTGCGGGAGATCTGCTGGGCTTTCAACCCGTGCGGGTATCCCTTGCCGTTGTTGCGCTCGTGATGGTGTCGGACGATGCCCAGCGAAATGTCGGAAATCTTGGTGTGCTTCTTGAGGTACTGGTATCCCTCTTCAGGGTGCTTCCGGTAGGCAGAGACCTCAACGGCGGTCAGCTTGCCATCCTTGTTCAGGATGTCCTGGGAGACGAAGACTTTGCCGAAATCGTGCAGCAGCGTGCCAATGCCAACGTCGAGCATCTCGTCGTGGGACATGAGGTACGCCTCCGAGTGCAAAAGCACCGAGAGCGCCGCCACCTGCAGGCTGTGAACAAAGGTGTAGTAATTGTGGGAGATGACGCTCTCGAGCGAGTGGAGGCTGTTGCGGTCGCTCGCCAGGTACTTCAAAAGGTTCTCCACCAGCCTTTTACTGCGGGTGAAGTCGGAGACCTTCTCGGGATGCTCGAAAAGGTCTCCCACGAAGTTGATGGAGGTCTGGTAGATGATGCGCCCCTTGGTCCTGGTATCGAGAGCATCGTCCTTGAGAACTCCTTCGACGCTGTTCTCCATGAAGGTGGTGATCACCTCCAGGTCCTGGGGGCTCACGAAGAGGACGTCCACGTTGTTCTCGATCAGGCGTGCGGCGTCGTTTTTGGAAAAGTTGTGGCCGTGACTTTTGTAAAGGATGTACTTGTCGCCGCTGCGGATATAAAGGGCGACGTCTGGAAAAACTTCGGCCTGAATGCTCTCGATATTGACGGGTACGTACAACTCACCCATTGAAACACCTCCGTCCGATAACCGCTTGACAACTGGCGGATACGGTTACCATATCGGCAGGCGAACCAACACCTTGAACCTGCAGGCCTGATTTTTATAGGAATTGCTAGATCCCCGTCAACTCCTCGACCTTCAGTTCCACATCGTCGGCGTTGACACGGGCAACCTCGCCGTTCTCCTCTTCGGTCCGGATCACTCCTTCGGAAATCCACACGCGGAGGCGCTCCTCTTCGATCCCGAACTTCTCTACCGCTTCTTCGATGGTGTACCAGGTCTTCGCTACCAGCATGAGCCGCCCCCTTGCGTTACCAGTTGATCTGCGTTTAAGGATGCAGAAAGCGTCGGCAGCGACCATGGTGCGATGCCCTACGCTCCCCCCCAAAGCAGGGATTGGATGTCTTCGGCGATACCTGCATGACGGCGGGATATCAATGAAGAGCCAACTACCCCGGCTATCATGCGTCGTCATCGTTTTCCTGGCTTCTCCCATGAGAGCCAACAGCCGAACATCCTCCGACTTGGATGGTACCTCTGATACCCCTGTTGTCAAGCACCCTTAGCGTGACGGCAACCGGTTGCAGAGCGTAGCAAACAAATGAAAGCCATTGTTTTGGTCTTTAATGATTAAGAGAAGACGCCGGGAGAAGAGAATGGAAAACTAATGAGCAGCTACGGGATCCGATCGATCACCGTCGGGAAGCGGGGGGGGACCCAGGAGGAGGTCCAGGTGGTCAGGAAGCACCCGGAGTTGGGACGGGAGTTGGTGCGCAAGGCGAATCTCGGCGCCGTGCAGGAGATCGTGCTGTACCATCACGAACGTTTCGACGGCAGCGGTTACCCGGCTGCCTGGAGGAGACCGGCATTCCACGGGAGGCACAGAAAGCGGCTACGACCTTTATTTCTTGTACTTCTCCAACACCTTCTCAAAGCTCTGCTCGTCGAACCCCTTGATCACCTCTTGGTCGTTGCCGATCACGATAACCGGCACCCCCTGGCTCTTATATTTCCCGGTAAGCAACTTGTAGGCTTCGCTGTCGATCTCGACGTCACGGTTGATGAAGGGGATGTTGTTCCTGGTGAAATACTCCTCGGCGGCCTTGCAATGCGGACACCAGGAAACGGAGTAGAGTACGATCTTCGGATAGGTCTTGGCCGGAGCGACATGTTCAGGGAGCCGGCTCTGGGTTAGCGGAGTGGTAAGCGTACTCGCGCTACGGCTAGGGGGGGCGATGGAGCTTTCAGAGCTGAGCGGGCTCTGCGGCAGCGGACGGGAGGAGTCGCCAGCCGATACCGCCAGCGACTGAAGGATCAAAAATACAGCCAGGACAATAGCAGGAAAGAGTCTCATGGTTAGTCCCCCTTCTGTTTTTTCCTCGCGTCCGGCAGGGTCAACTGCCGCCGTATCATCCTGAAGGATATCGGCTTGGGTGTGCCCTGCCGTCTCACCCTGATCACCACCGGCGTCCCCGCACGCCCCCGAAGGTGATGCTGGACCATGTCGTTGAAATCGCTGCCGAAGGTGGTGGTCCCATCGATCTGGGTAATGATATCGCCACTCTTCACCCCTGCCAACTGGGCGGGGCCTCCCAGGACCAGCTGTTTCACCAGGATGGTACCGTCTGCCCTCGGTACGCCGTCGATACCAACCCCTCCGAAATTGGCGGAGGAATTGGCAGCCTGCCCTGCCCCGGCCGCCACCGTGAAGACCACTATCAATGCCAATAAGAGTCTCGTCATGGCTCTCAAAGTATACGAGGGCGAAATCGCTGTCAACGTGCTTTTCCGGCGCTGAATGCTGAAACCTTTACCAGGGATGCAAGGGATGAACAGGATACGACTAAAAACTTCTTCCCAACCTTCTCGAGTAGGGCAAGCCGAAGACGTACTCGTAGTGTCGACCTGCCCGTCCCAGAGAAGAGAATTTGGCTATATAAGTAAGCCTTTATCCGGTTAATCCTGTCCATCCCTGTTCGCATTGTTATATGCTTTCAACTCGTTTTGCCGCTGCTGCGCGGATGTGCTATAAGTAATGAATCCTACAACACGAACAGCGGAGTAACCACTATGACAGCAAGAATTCGCGTTAAACAGGCACTGGCCGAGGGGCGCCCCGGTCAGGAGTTCCTGCTCAAGGGATGGGTTAGAAGCGTGCGGACCGGCAAGGGAGTGACCTTCATCGCCCTTAACGACGGTTCCTCGCTGGCAGGCATACAGGTCGTGGCGGAACCGGAACTTCCCAATTTCGACGAGGTGAGCCGTCTGGGCACCGGCAGCGCCATCGCGGTAGGAGGTGTACTGCAGGAATCGCCGGCCGCGGGGCAGGCACTGGAACTGAAGGCGCTGCGGGTGGAGATAGTCGGGGAAGCAGATCCCGACTACCCGATGCAAAAGAAGCGGCACAGCTTCGAGTTCCTGCGCAGCATCGCCCACCTGAGGCTGCGCAGCAACACCTTCGGAGCTGTCTTCCGGGTCAGGTCGGCCCTCGCCCAGGAGGTGCATCGCTTCTTTGCCGAGCGCGGTTTCCTCTACGTGCACACCCCGATCATCACAGCCAACGACTGCGAAGGGGCCGGGGAACTCTTCCGCGTCACCACCCTGGACCTGGCCAAGCCCCCGGCCGTAAACGGGGAGATCGATTTCTGCGAGGACTTCTTCGGCAGGCCTACCGGCCTTACCGTTAGTGGCCAACTGGAGGGGGAGATCTTCGCCCAGGCTTTCTCCGACATCTACACCTTCGGCCCCACCTTCCGGGCCGAGAACTCCAACACTTCACGGCACGCAGCCGAGTTCTGGATGATCGAGCCGGAGATGGCCTTCGCCGACCTGAACGACGACGCCGACCTCGCCGAGGCCTTTTTCAAGAGGCTCTGCACCTTCGCGCTGAACAGCTGCGATGAGGACATGAAGTTCTTCAACGCCCAGATCGAAAAGGGGCTCATCGACCGGATCGAGGCGGTGGCCACCGCCAGTTTCGCCCGCATGGATTACACGGAGGCCATCGAGAAGCTGAAGCAGGCGCCGGTCAGCTTCCAGTTCCCGGTGGAGTGGGGTCTCGACCTGCAGTCGGAGCACGAACGCTACCTGACCGAACAGGTGGTGGGAGGCCCGGTCTTCATCGTCAACTATCCGAAAGAGATCAAGGCATTCTACATGCGGATGAACGATGATGGGAGAACGGTGGCGGCCATGGACCTGCTGGTGCCCAAGGTTGGGGAGATCATCGGCGGCAGCCAGCGCGAAGAGAGGCTCGACCGGCTCACCCAGCGGATGCTCGACACCGGCATCGATCCCGAATCGCTTTCCTGGTATCTCGACACCAGGCGCTGGGGTTCCACCCCGCATGCGGGCTTCGGGCTGGGCTTCGAGCGGCTGATCATGTACCTGACCGGAATGGAAAACATCAGGGACGTGATCCCCTTCCCGAGGACCCCGAAGCACGCGGAGTTCTAGCACCGCCCTGTTCCCTGGCTACCGTTCAGTATCCTCCAGCGGCCCTCCCTTCACCGGGAGGGCCTTCCTGTTTCCGTCATTTCACCACAACATCCCGCCATTTCACCGACCACCAACTTTGAAAGCACTCGCGAGCTGCACCCCTGTCCGCCTTTTGCCCCGCAGGAGATGCTGGCATGCATCGAGCAGGCATGGGGTTTTCCTGATCGACACCGGTCAGTGAAGTATGAAATGCATTGTTCAGGATTGGATGTGATGGGGAGAACAATTGGCAAGCGAGGGCGGGTCGACGCCGCCTTGGGAGCGCTGGTCGCGGACGGCTGTGTAAGCATTGCCTTTACCGTCCATCTCTTGACCAGCAGCAGGTCAGCACTTACTTTGGCCGACTACCTGCTCTTGGCCTTCATCTTAGGCGCACTGGTGACGGCGTGTTGGGTAATCTGCCTCGATTACTGGGCCGTTGACGGCGAAGCGGCGGACAGCGTCAAGACGCTTAAGATCAGGGAACTCAAGGAAGGGGCGGCCATCGAGTTCGACGGCAGGAGCTACCGGGTCGACAACATCAACCAGGCCAACGGGGAGATCGTCATCGCCAGAGTCGGGCGCCCCGGAAGCATCATCGTGCAGATCGAGGGGGAAGGCTGACGTACCCCATCCTCACCCTGTCCCTCCCCTTGAAGGGGAGGGGACGCCGGGGTGGCGGCATTGCTGATGGACGATATTCCCGATTACCTTCCCCCTTGACCAAGGGGGCACGGGGTCCTTGTGGCTGTCCCCCCAGCAGGCGCCATCGGCTCCTACGATGAAGGGCAGCGCCGGACTTTCGAAAACGCAAAAGGCCTCAAGCACACCGTGTGCTCGAGGCCTTTTTTAATTGAAATGAGAAGGTTCAATCAACAATCTTGGGCCAATAGCTCCCGCCGACCAGCATGGCGGTGATCTTGCCGATCTTCACCTTGGTGGTCATCTTCACCGGGATGCGCTGGGCGTCGTCGGTCAGCCAGACCGTCACCTCGCCGGTCCTGGCGAAGAATCCCTCGCACTTTAACTGCGGCTTGACCACGATGGTCTTGAAGCGTCCCACAGGCGTCTTCACTTCTTCCCGCCCGACCACCTGCACCTCGGTCTTCCACAACCGTTTGCAGTCGTAGATGTCTATGAATACCGACTTGCCGACCACCAGGTCCATGTTGCGGACCACGAAGATGCTGGAGAGGCTGTCGAAGGTCTTCTGGCTGATAGGGTCGGTCTTTTCCGTCTTCTTCAGGTAGTCCTTCATCTCGACCTTGCTGTTCCGGCAGTCGAACTGGGCCTCCTTGTGGGTGTGGAAGCCGCCTTCGTTGATCTGCTCCCGGTAGTACTTCGGCACCAGGTGTTCGGCACTGTCGGATTTGGCGATTACGGACTCGGCGCGGTCGTTGACCGTGAAGAAGGCGTTGAGCCAGGGGGCGGAACGGGTGGTGGAGACGATGCGGACGTCGTTGCCGCTGGTGGTGACTTCCTGCACGGCGGTGGCAGCTTTCACGCCGGTCCAGCTAACGTCGTAGACAAGCTTTTCGGGCCCGGTGACGGCCGAGGCACGCCCGGCAGACAAAGGAAGAACCAGAAAAGTGCAAAGGGCCAGCAGAGTAAGCGTTTTCATGGGTTCAGCTTATCGAAAACGCCGATATCTTTTCAAGTATAAAATTCCGTCGTCTGCTGTGCAAGTACCCGATTCAGCGAGGAAGCCGTCAGGCACCACCGCTTTTTGTGATCATCATCACACCGATAGCGACCAGCACGGTACCTGCCCAGCGCAGCGGGCTCACCACCTCGTGCAGGAAATACTGCGACAGGAAAGCGACCAGGATGTAGTTGAGGGCCTGCATGGGGAGGGCGACGGAAAGGTCCTCCCAGGAGAGGACGGCAAGCCACAGGAAGAAGAAGACGGCGAGGAAGCAGGTGCCGAAGACCAGCTTGGGCGAGGTAAGCGCCTGCAGGAACACGCTGAAGATCCCCTTCAAGTTCATGGCGGAGATGTCCCCGAGTTCCTTCATGCCGCGGGCCAGGAGCAGGTCACCGATGGTACCGGCGGTCACCGCCATCAGCATGACGACCACAGTCTTAAGCATAGCTTTTCACCTCTCCACGATAGTTTCTCAATGTGATACCCAGCCTGGCCATCTTTTCCCTGACCCTGCTACTGGTGAGCGCCGCCAGCTCGTCGTCGTGCCGGTAGGCCGGCATCCAGCGGTCCAGTTCGGGGCACGGCCGGCAGCCCGGATGGAAGTAGATCTCGGAAAGGCCTTCTTTCACGCTGTCCAGCGCGTTCAGCAGGTAATCCTCGGTCATGCGACCCGAGTTCAAAAGCCCCTTCACTTCACCCGCATAGCCGATCCCGAGCCGGTCCAGCTGCGGCCGGCAGCGCTTGGCCAGCGAAGCGAAGATGAAGGCGTCTGCGCACTTCCCCACGATCCTCTGGCGGTCGACGGCCAGGTTGGCAGAGAGGTTCTCCCGCGACAGGCGGAAGCTCTCGATGCCGTACTTGGGCATCAGTTCGCACAGGATGTCGAAAACCACGGGATGCATGTGGATGTTCAGGTGGCCGTCGACATGGTTCAGCTTGAGGCCGGTCTCCAGGAAACGGGTGATCTGCGCCTCGATCTCGCGCTTGAGCTTCTTTCTGAGCGGCTTCAGGAAGAAGTAACGCATCCCCGCCAGCACCGGATCGTTGCCGAAATTGCCGTCGGCGTCCGCCAAGGGAGGCAGCCCCCCGCGCTCCAGCGCGGCGCGCCCCTGCACGAGGGTCAGGTGCAGCCCCACCTGCAGCCCCGCATTATCGTGGGCGAGCGAGACGGCCTCCTCGAAGGCCAGCCCACCCACCATCAAAGAGGTGCTGGTGAGGATCCCTTCCTGCCACGCCTTGATGATGCCGCGGTTGGCGCCGGAGGAGAGGCCGAAGTCATCGGCGTTTATGATCAGCTCTTTCATAAAGCGGGGTCACTCAATTCCCCCCTGATAACGGGGGAACTCTCATCTTCCCCTTTGTCAAAGGGAGGACCATTCAATCTCCCCCCATTGGCAAAGGGGGACCGGGGGGGATTTGCCGCTCCGGTAGCAGCGGCAATCCGCAAAATGGAACCCCATCCTCACCCTGGCCCTCCCCTTGAAGGGGAGGGGATGTTAGAGGAGGCTGGCACTCCCCTTGAATGGGAGGGGATGTTGGAGGAGGCTCCCCCTCCCCTCCTACGGGAGGGGACGAGGAACCGGTAGTGATCTGGCGATTGCTACATCGATCGCTACATCTTCAGCTCTCTGCGCTTCTTCATGTACTCGAAGTACTGCGCGCCTTCCTTCAGGAGCCGCTTGCGGGTCTCCGAGTCAACGATCATCCTGAAGATGCTCCGCAGGATGTAGCGCGGGCGGAAGTAGAACTTCTTGTAGAACATCTCGACGGCGTCGAAGATCTCCTGGTTGGAGAGACCGGGATAGTTGATGACGCATTTCTGGTGGCCGTCGGCGTCCAGGAAGCTGTCGGAGGCGATCCAGCCCTCTTTCTTGGCCAGGGCGTAGAACTCGGTGCCGGGGTACGGCGAGGCGAGCGAGACCTGGATGGAGTCGAGATCCAGGGAGATGGCGTACTTGATGGTCTCCTGGATGGTTTCCCGCGTCTCGCCCGGAAGCCCCATGATGAAGGCGCCGTGTATGGTGATGCCGAGCTTCTTGCAGTTGCGGGTGAACTCGATGGCCTGGGCCTTGGTGACACCTTTCTTGATGTTCTTCAGGATCTGCTCGTTGCCGGACTCGTAGCCCACGATCACGTGATGCAGGCCTGCGTCGCGCATCTCCTTGAGGGTCTCGTAGTCGCAGTTGGCCCGGGCGTTGATGACCCAGGAGACGTTGAGCGGCTTGATCAGGCGGGACACCTCGACAGCATGCCGCTTGTCGGCGCTGAAGGTGTCGTCGTCAAAGGAGATCTCCCTGACCTGCGGGAGGTTCTCCTTGATCCACTTGACCTCTTCATAAACGTTCTGCGGGCTCCTGGTCCTCATCTTGTGGCCGGAGTAGGTCTGCGGCCAGAGGCAGAACACGCAGCGGGCCGGGCAACCGCGGCTCGTGTAGATCGAGACGTACGGGTGCTTGATGTGGGGGATGATGTACTCCTCGATCGGAAGGTCTCTCTTGTAGATCTGGCTGGAGAACGGCAGGCTGTCCAGGTCGGTCAGCAGCGGGCGGTCCTTGGTGTGGACTGCCTTGCCGTCCTTCAGGAAGCTGATGCCGTCTACCTCTTCCCACGGCTTGCCCTGGCAGAGTTCCACGATCTGGTAGTCGAACTCGCCGCGGCAGACTATGTCGACGGCGCCGGCAGCGAAGCGGAGGCTGTCCTCGGGGAGGATGGTGACGTGGGGTCCGGTCAGCACCGTGACGATGGAGGGCTTTTGCGCCTTGATCTTGCGGGCGGTCTCCACGTCGATGGCCAGGGTGGGAGTGGAAGTGTACATGACCACCAGGTCGTAATCCTTGGCGATGGCCAGGCAGGCATCCATGTCGAGCCTCTGCACCGGCGCGTCCACCACGCGGGAGCCTTGGATCATGCCTGCGGGATAGGTAAGCCAGGTGGGGAACCAGAACGAGGTCACTTCGCGGGAAGCCTGATAACGTGCGCCGGCACCACCGTCAAAATCCTCGAAGGTCGGCGGATTTAGGAATAGGGGTTTCATATGGTACGTCCCTCCAGGGGTGTGACAAATCGGAAAAAACAATCCGTCACAATAAAGCGCTGACTATTTTTTGTCAAGATTAAAGCCCCAATATCTATTAAGTTGCGGGGATGACAGGGCTCTGCTAAAGTGCGAGCCCATCCGGTCACACCCACCACCGCGCTGCCCGATCCTCCCTCGGTCTCCGGGAGAGGGAAGCCGGCAGCGCGCTAATGCGGGGGGTGAGGATAGAGAGGCAAATCCCCCTGAATCCCCCTTTGTCAAAGGGGGACTTAAAGCTCACGCAGGAAGAGGAAAGTTCGACAGGAGCCTAAGGTAAACATGAAAAACGGTTGCATCGGCGTGATCGCCGCAATGCCGGAGGAGATTGCACCTCTCGTTGCCCGCATCCGGGGGGTCCGGAAGGAGAAATCGGCCGGCTTCAACATCTACCGCTTTGAGCTGTCAGGGACTCCGGTGGTCCTGGTCGAGTCTGGCATGGGCCCCAAACACGCAGCGAAGGCAACGGAGGCCCTGATCGCATTAGCGGCCCCCGGCGTGATCGTCAACTTCGGCTTCGGCGGTGGTGTGCTCCCCGGCATCGAGGTCGGCGAGCTGATTTTGGCCGAGCGGGTGCTGCTGCTGGAAAAGGGCAGGCTGACCGAGGCTCCCAGCCCCGGCCGAGACCTTTCCCTTCGGCTTATCGAGGGCTTGGCGTCCAACGGTATAGCCGTCAAGCGCGGCACCTTCATCACCGCGGCGGCGATCATGAACAAGAAAGAGGTCGCTGGCATCCTTCAGGGGATGTCGCATCCGGTGCTGGAGATGGAGACTGCCGCGGTGGTGGCGGCGGCGCACCAGGCGGGGATCCCGGTGGTGGCGGTCAGGGGGATCAGCGACGCGGCGGACGAAGAGCTCGGATTTTCACTGGAGGAATTCTGCGATGCCGACTTCAACCTGCGCATCGGACGGGTGCTTCTGTGCGTGGCGAAGCGGCCGTGGATCATTCCCCAGTTGTTGAGGCTGGCCGCAAATACGAAAAGGGCCGGCAAGATGCTGGCCCCCTGCGTGGAACTTGTGTTGAAAAACCTATAGCCACGGGGAAAATCCGAGAAATTCGGAGAAAGCAGCAATCGGTGGCAAACCGTGAAAAGGTTTTCTCAGATTTCCCCAGAAGTTCTCCGTGGCGAACGCTTTTGCCTTAATCGAAACTGTCCGAGAAGCGGGCGGAGATCTCGCCTTTCAGGTAGGCCTCGGCCTCGCCGGCGGTGCTGTAGGTAAGCACCTTGCCGGCCACCTCACGGGCGGCCTCCATGGTGCAACGGCGCAGGATCTTCTTGACGCGCGGTATGGAGACGGCGTTCATGGAGAGCTCGTCGAAGCCCAGCCCCAACAGGACGGGGAGGTAATCGGGCTCCCCGGCCATCTCCCCGCAGATGCAGGCTTCGATGCCGGCGGCATGGGCCGCGTCGACCACCGTCTTCAGAGAACGCAGTACTGCCGGATGCAGCGGCTCGTAGAGTGAGGAGAGGTGTTCGTTGGTGCGGTCGATGGCCAGGGTGTACTGGATCAGGTCGTTGGTGCCGACGCTGAAGAAGTCCACTTCGGCAGCCAACAGGTCGGCGATAACCACGGCCGAGGGGATCTCGATCATGATACCCACCGGCAGCTCCTCATCGAAGGGGTGCACGCCGCGCAGTTCGCGCTTGGCCTCCTCGAAGAGCGCCTTGGCCGCACGCACCTCATCGATGCCGGATACCATCGGAAAGAAGAGGCGCACCTTGCCGAAGGCGCTGGCCCGCAGGATGGCACGCAGCTGGGCCTTGAACGACTCGGGCTGGCGCAACGACAGCCGGATGGCCCTCACCCCCAGGGCCGGGTTCATCTCGTCGGTAAGGTTGAGGTCGTTCAAGCACTTGTCGCCTCCGATGTCGAGGGTCCTGATGGTGACCGGGCGGGGTGCCATCATCTTGACCACCGTGGCGTAGGCCTCGAACTGCTCCTCCTCGCTGGGCAGCGCCAGCCTGTTGAAGAAGAGCATCTCGGTGCGGTAAAGCCCGATACCCTCGCCTCCGTGCCGGTTGATGCCGCTCACCTCGTCGACGAACTCCACGTTCCCCTTGAGCCGCATCCGGTGCCCGTCCAGGGTCTGCGCCGGCAGGTCCCGAAGTTTCAGGAGTTCCCGCTCGATGTACTCGTAGCGGTGCTTGCGGTTGAGGTAGTCCTTGAACTGCTCTGGGTCGGGATTGATGATGACGGTGCCGGTGGCGCCGTCCACGATGGCGAGCTCGCCGTCGGACACCTCCTGGGTGATCTTCTCGAGACCGACCACGGCCGGGATCTCGAAGGAGCGCGCCAGGATGGCGGAGTGGGAGGTTTTGCCCCCGAGATCGGTGGCGAAACCGATCACCTGGGACTTGTCGATCTGGAGGATGTCGGCCGGAGAGAGGTCGTGAGCGACCACGATCACCTTGCCGTCGCCCTGGCGGGTGATCGGCTCCAGCTTGGCGCCGACCATGTTCCTCAGCACCCGCTCGATCACGGTCTCCACGTCGTTGCCCCGCTCCCGCAGGTAATCGTCCTCGACCCCTTCGAAGAAGGCCTTGAACCGGGAGAGGGTTCTCTTCAGGGCGCCCTCCGCATTGATGCCGAGGGTCTCGATGTAGCGGGTGGTCTCGCCTACCAGCATGCTGTCGTCAAGCAGCAGCAGGTGGGCGTCTATCACGCAGAGGTGTTCCGGGCCGTGGGTCGCTGCCAGCTGGTCCTTCAGGGTTGCCAGGTCGGCCTTGGCCCGCTCGATGGCGGCGGACAGCCGGGCCAGTTCGCCCGGGATCTGCTCGGCGGGAACCGGCACCTCCATGACCGCCACCCGGCGCCGGTCGGTGATGCGGATGGTGCCGATGGCGATCCCCGCCGAGGCACCTACCCCTTTGAACTCTCTAGGCTCACTCTTCTCCAAAGCCATTGCGGATCAGTTCTCCCAGCGAGGCGAAGGCCTCGGCGTCGTCAGCTCCCTCCACCTTCAGCACGATGGTACTTCCCTTTGCCGCGGCCAGCATCATGATCCCCATGATGCTCTTGCCGTTGACCTCGACCCCCTCGCGCTCGATACGGATGTCGGAGGCAAAGCGGCTGGCGGTCTTGACCAGCAGCGCCGAGGCCCGGGCGTGCAACCCGAGCTTGTTGGGTATTACGAATTCGCCTTGGATCATAGTTAGTCTAAGGACCTCTCGTGGGTCCATCCCCCTGCGTCGTTGTTACTGCCATCCCCCATCCACACCCTGTCCCTCCCCTTGAAGGGGAGGGGACGCTGGCGGGACCGTCCTGCGACTTCATGAGCTACCTTTCCGCCGGGGGGCATCGTGTCATTTCTTGAGGTAGTCGCCGGCCACGGAAATCCCCTCCCGGCCGCTGTCCCTCAGCTTGAGGGCGAGATCGTGAACGCCGCAGCGCTCGCGGTCCTGGGTGAAGCGGATCAGCATGGGGAGGTTCACCCCCGTTACCACCTCCACCTTCCCCTCCTGCAAAAAGGAGAGGCTCATGTTGGACGGGGTGCCGCCGAACATGTCGGTCATCACGATGGCGCCGTCGCCGGAAACCCTGCCGACCGCCTCCTTGATGGCGTTCATCACCTCGCCGGCCGAGGCGCTGGCGTCCACGCCGACCGTCTCGGCAAGCTCGAGTTTCCCGACTATCATCTCCGCCGCGGCCAACAGTTCCCTGGCGACCCCGGCGTGCGCTACCACCAGCAATCCAATCATCTCTGCCCCTTCTCGATGTCCCTGTGGGTGATTTTAATATTGACGCTTCTCTGCCTGAAGTAGTGGTACAGCTCCTCGGCGATGGCCACCGAACGGTGGCGGCCGCCGGTGCAGCCGATCGATACCGACAGGTAGGACTTCCCCTCCCGGCAATACCCCGGCAGCAGGTACTCCAGCATGCTCCGGAAGCGCTCCAGGAAACCGATGGTTTCCTCCTGGCTCAACACGAAGTCCTTAACCCCCTGATCCAGCCCGGAAAACTGCCTGAGGGCCGGCACGAAGTAGGGGTTGGGGAGGAACCTGACGTCCATCACCAGGTCCGACTCCAGCGGAATTCCGTAGCGGAAGCCGAAGGACTGCAGGTTGACCTGCATCTCCATCCCCTTCTCGTTACCCATCACGGTATGGATCACCACCTCCTTGAGGCGGTGCACGTTCATCTCGGAGGTGTCGATGATGGCGGTGGCGATGCGCCTCAAGCCTGCCATCTGGTCCCGCTCGAAGCGGATCCCCTCCGGAACGGTCCCCCCTTCCAGGGCCGGGTGGCGGCGCCTGGTCTCGGAGAAGCGCCTGATCAGCACCTCGTCGGTGGCGTCGAAGAAAAGGATGTTGATGGTGTGGCCGGCCTCGGCAAGCTTGCGGAAGACCGTGTCGTACCCCTTGATGAAGTCGCGGCTGCGGATGTCCATCACCAGCGCCACGTCCTTGATGTCCTCCCGCGAGTGTTCGGCGAGCTCCACAAAGGTGGAGACCAGAGAGACCGGCAGGTTGTCGAGGCAGAAGAACCCTTCGTCTTCCAGGGCGCGCACGGCGGTCGATTTCCCGGAACCGGAGAGCCCGGTGATGATCACGATGCGCATGTCATTCCACCTCGTTGCCCAACGGTCTTACCTCCATGCGGGCCAGAAGCTTCTCGTGGAACTCGCGGGCCGAATGGTATCCCATCCCCTTCAAGAGGAAGTTCCTGGCGGCTACCTCGATGATGGAGGTGAGGTTTCGCCCCGGCCGGACCGGGATCTGCAGGTGCGGCAGCTCGACGCCGAGGATGGTCTTCACCCGGTCGTCGATCCCCAGCCGCTCGTACTCCTGGTTGGCGTCCCACTCGACCAGCTCCAGCACCATGTCGATGATCTTCTTCTCCCTGATGGAGGAGACCCCGTACAGGTCCTTGATGTTGATGATCCCCAGGCCGCGGATCTCCATGTGGTGCTCGATCGACTCCCCCGCCTGCCCCACCAGGGCGGCAGGCATCTTCTTTTTGATGTGGATGACGTCGTCGGCCACCAGACGGTGCCCGCGGATCACCAGGTCGAGGGCGCACTCGCTCTTGCCGATGCCGCTTTTGCCCAGAAGGAGCACCCCCACACCGAGCACGTCCACCAGCACGCCGTGGATGTGGGTGGTCGGCAGCAGGCTCTCCTCCAGGAACTTGGTGATCAGCGAGATGAAGGTCGAGGACTGGTGATGGGTGCTTAACAGCGGGATGTTGGCAGCCTGCGCGGACTCCTTCAGAAACTGCGGGGGGTCGAGCGCCTTGGTGACGATGAAGCAGGCGATGGGGAAGCTGCAGAGGAGGGCGATGTAGCGGCGTCCCTCCTCCTCGGGGAGCTGGCTCAAGTAGGAAATTTCGGTGTTGCCCAGCACCTGTACCCGGTCGGGGTGCAGGTGTTCGGTGTAGCCGGTCAGCGCGAGCCCGGGTTTTTGGATGCGGGAACTGTACAGTCGGTTGGTGAGCCCCGCCTGCCCTCCGATGAGCTGCAGGTCGAGGCCATAGGCCTTGTCTTCCAGGAGATCCTTGATGGTGAGACTCATTATCGTCACTGCTTCGACCTTTCCAACGGTGCGTGGGGCGGGGGGAGGCGCTTTACGCGCCTCCCGTGCTGCCAAGCCTGCTAGGGATTTTCGGGAGCGATCAGGCCGTAGTTGCCGTCTTTTCTGCGGTAGACCACGTTGATGTTCTCGGTGGAAGACTCCGTGTAAACCAGGAAGTCCTTGTGGAGAAGCTCCATCTGCATGACCGCCTCCTCGACGGACATGGGCTTCATGGAGAAGCTCTTGGTCTTGATGATGACCGGCTCCTTGGCTTCCTCGATGCTGCTTGCCTCCACGATGGCTTTCTGCACGTTGCGGGCGCGGCCCTCGGTCGGCTTGTGAGCCTTGATCCGCTCCTTGAAGCGGCGCAGCTGCTTGTCGATCTTGTCGGAAACAGCGTCCAGGGAGGCGTACATGTCGTTACTCTCTTCGGCGGCCTTGATGGTGATCCCCTTGGCGGTGATGGTCACTTCGGCCGTGTGACGGATCTTTTCGACGGTAAGGAAGACCTGGACGACGATAGGCTCGTCGATGTACTTCTTGACCCTCTCCAGCTTTTCCTCGGCGTACCCTTTGAGGGCATCGCTAGGCTCCATGTGCCTGAATGTCGTGGTGATCTGCATACTGTACCTCCCTTTATTTATAATACACGCGAAAGCCCCTCCAGGGCCGTCGCGTCAGAAATGCTTCTTGCGCTCCGAGGACGAACCTATCCTCAGCATCTCGCGGTACTTGGTAACCGTGCGTCGTGCAATGACGATGTTGTGGTTGGAGAGGAGCTCGGCCAGTCGCTGATCGCTGTACGGGCGCTTGGGATCCTCCGAGTCCACCAGCTCCTTGATCTTGCTCTTCACGCTTTCCGACGCGATGAAGTCCCCCTCCCCGGTGGAGATGCCGGAGTTGAAGAAGTATTTCAGCTCGAAAAGCCCCTGCGGGGTCTGCATGTACTTGTTGGTGGTGACGCGGCTGATGGTCGACTCGTGCATGCCGATGTCCTCGGCGATGTCGCGCAACACCAGCGGTTTCAGGTATTCGATGCCGCGGTCCAGGAAGTCGCGCTGGAACTTGACCAGGCTCTTGGCCACCTTGAAGATGGTGCGCTGGCGCTGCTGGATGCTCTTGATCAGCCAGATGGCGGAGCGCATCTTGTCGCCTATGTACTCCTCGGCCTGCTTGTCGACCCCCCGGGTGGACTTGGTGTCCGGGGCGTAGAGAGGGTTGATGCGCAGGTTGGGCATCCCCTCGTCGTTCAAGACCACCACGTACTCGTCGCCCACCTTGTGCACGAAGATGTCGGCGGAGATGTACTGGACGTCGTCGGAGCCGAACATGCGCCCGGGCTTGGGGTCCAACTCGGCGATGATCTTGGAGGCGGTCAGGATGTCGGCCACCTCAACCCCCAGAACCTTGGCGGCCTGCTTGTAACGGCGCGCCTCCAGGTCCTTCAGGTGGTCCTTTAGAAGCGACTCGACCAGGCTCCCCCCCATCCCCAGGCTCGCCACCTGCAAAAGCAGGCACTCGCGCAGGTCGCGGGCACCCACGCCGACCGGGTCGAACTCCTGGATGCGCTTCAGCACCCGGCCGGCCAAAGGCGCCAGGATGGTCTCGGCGAACCCCTCGGTCGCCTCCTGCACCTGATCCTCCGGCGCGTCCTCGGGGAGTCCCGACCAGTCGAAGACCTCCTCCCGGAAGGGGTCCACCTGGGCGCAGGCGAGCGCCACGTCCTCCAGAGAGGCGCGCAGGTAGCCGTCCTCGTCGATGTTGCCGATCAGCTCCGCCCCCACCACCGTCTCGCGCTCGGTGATGCGGGTCAGGCTCAGCTGCCAGATGAGATGGTCAAACAGGGTGGATTTCTTGGTGAGCAGGTTTTCAAAGGAGGGCCTGTCCTCGTCGTCGTAGTACTGTTCGCCGGAGCTGTAGTTGTAGCCGTCGATGTAGGAGTCCCAGTCGGCCTCGCGGGTTTCCTCGCCTGCCCGCACCTCCTGAAAATCGTTGGCGGGACTCTCCGGCTCGACTTCCTTCTCCCTCAGCTCCAGCTGCTCGGTCTCGCGGATCTCTTCCTGGTCGATGACCTCGTCGAGGACGGGGTTTTCCTCCAGTTCCTGCCTCACCACGTCCTGCAGCTCCAACCGGGAGAGTTGGAGAAGTTTGATGGCCTGCTGCAACTGGGGTGTCATCACCAGTTGCTGACTCAGTTTCATCTGCTGGCGCATCTCTATAGCCATAAGTCCTCTTTGACTCCTCGATTGAAGCTATCTTCCTGAGGTTTGGTTCTCTCTCAGAGACTCCATTAGCAAAAACTTACTGTATCTGCCCTTCCCTCTGTCAGCGACAGGCGCTGGCGCCGCTGTATGATGGCCGTCTCTGTAACCATTATAGCCTGACCGGGAACGGGAGGCGAGCCGCCTGCACGATTGTTGCGGCCAGCAGACAGAGTGGAAGCCCGCCGCTAGAGCCTGAACTTCTCGCCCAGGTAGATCTCGCGGGCCTTCTTGCTCTGGGATATCTGCAGCGGATCGCCGTACTCCAGCACCTCTCCGGCGCTCATGATGTAGGCCTTGTCGCAGACCCCCAGGGTCTCCCTCACGTTGTGGTCGGAGATCAGCACGCCGAGCCCCTTCCCTTTCAGGTCGGTGATGATGTTCTGGATGTCGATCACCGCGATCGGGTCGATGCCGGCGAACGGCTCGTCCAGGAGGATGAAGGCCGGGTCGGTGGCCAGCGCCCGGGCGATCTCCACCCGCCGCCGTTCCCCGCCGGAAAGGGCGAAGCCGCGGCTGGCGGCGATGTGCTCGATGCGGAATTCGCTTAACAGCTCCTCGACCCGCTCCCGCCGCCTGACCGATGAAATCGGCATGGTCTCCAGGACCGCCAGCAGGTTGTCCCGCACGCTCAGCCGCCTGAACACCGAAGGCTCCTGGGGGAGATAGCTGATACCGCGCCGCGCCCTCAGGTACATGGGAAGATCGGTGATCGGCTCCTCGTCCAGGAGCACCCGGCCGCTGTCGGGGCGGCACAGCCCGACCACCATGTAGAAGGTGGTGGTCTTGCCGGCCCCGTTGGGGCCGAGCAGCCCGATGACTTCTCCCGAGGAGACCGAAAGGTCCACCCCGTTCACCACCATCCGGCCGTTGAATCCCTTGGCGAGCCCCTCGGTCCGGAGCGTGCTACGGCTTGGGCTTGACGCCGTCATTTTGCTCCCCCGGATGGATGATCGCCTCCACCCGCTGCTTCGGGCCGCTGGTCACCACGCTGCGCTGTTCGTTGACATAGTAGGTGATCACCTTGCCGGTGACCACGTCCTCCCCCTGCACCACCTTGGGCGAACCGTCCAGCACGATGCGGGCCTCCTTGGGCTCGTAGACCGCGTGGGCACCGGTGGCTTCCCGGTTCCCCTGCAGGATGCGGACGTTGCCGAACGCCTCGACCTTCGAGAGTTCCTTGCCGTTGCCGGAGGAGCTCACCACCACCCGGTCGGCGTACAGGGTCATATCTCCCTGGCGGGCCACCACTTTCCCTTCGAAGACCGCGGTCTTTTGCTGGTTGTCGGTGTGCAGGGTGTCGGATTTTACCTTGAGGGGCTCACGCCGGGCCGCCGGCGCCGCCCAGACCGAGGTGGCGGCCAGCAAAAAGGCCAGGCAGAGTGTAAACAGGGTGCGCATCAGCGGGTCACCTGCTGCCGGTAAACGGCGGTTACATCCTTCATCAACTTCAACCTCCGCGTCTGCGTCTGAAACTCCATGCCGACCCCCTCCAGCTCCAGTCCGGCATCCACGAAGCGGACCCGGTCGGCGCTCCTGATCTGGGAGCGGGCGGCCTGGTAGGTGATCCTGGGGGCGGAGAACTCTATCCCCTTGCTGCCGATGCCGCGCACGTTGCCTTCCAGCACGACATCCCGGCTGCTGTTGTGGTACTCGGCGTGGTCGGCCGTCACCTGCAGCTCGCCTACCGACTCGCCGCCGTCGACCAGCAGCTTCACGCCGGTCAGCGAAGTGGTGTCGGTTTCCTTGTTGTAGTCGGCGCGCTCGGCCGAAAGATCCCAGCGCTTGGCCCCGTCCTTGGTCTCGGTATAGTGGACCTTCTGCAGGGCAACATCGACCTGCACGGGGAGCTTGGTTACCCCCGACTTGGGGGCTTTTCCCTGCCGCATCCGGATGGCAATGGTGGCAATCACGAGAAGGGAGGAGAGGACAGCTAGTACGGCGAGGAATCGCCTGATTTTATTGAGTTTATGCATGATTTCGCCGCAAAGTATATCATCATAAAAATTGAGTGTAAAGCCAATTTTAGCGAAACGAAGCGGTTTGGCACAGAGCTTGAAAAAGGGTGCAACCGGGCCGGACGGAGGCGGCGCAAGACCGGGTCCGGCGAGGGGAAAAGCGGGACAAGGGGGGGGCTTTTGCCCAGGTAACAGCGGGAGAGGTGGCGGCAGGGATCCCTGCCGCCGGTGGAGGGCATAGCGAGGTCAGCAGCGGTTGGCCAGGTACCACTGGTAGGTGTCCCTGAGCCCAGTTTCCAGGTCGATGCGGTGCTGCCAGCCGAGGGCGTGGATCTTGGAGACGTCGCAGAGCTTTCTGGGGGTGCCGTCGGGTTTGGAGGCGTCGAAGACGATGCTGCCGGTGAAGCCTACCACCTCGCCGATCTTCAGGGCGAGTTCCTTGATGGTCAGTTCCACCCCGCTCCCCACGTTGATCGGCTCCCACCCCTCGTAGTTCTTCATCAGGAACACCGAGGCCTCGGCCACGTCGTCGACATGGATGAACTCGCGGTAGGGTGTGCCGCTCCCCCACACGGTGACCTCCTCCGCCCCGGCAACCTTCGCCTCGTGGAACTTCCGCAAAAGCGCGGGGAGCACGTGGGAGGTGGTCAGGTCGAAGTTGTCGTTGGGGCCGTACAGGTTGGTGGGCATGGCGGAGATGAAGCGGGTCCCGTACTGCCGGTTGTAGGACTGGCACATCTTGATGCCGGCTATCTTGGCGATGGCGTACGGCTCGTTGGTCGGCTCCAGCGGCCCGGTCAGAAGCGACTCCTCGCGGATCGGCTGCGGCGCGAGCTTCGGGTAGATGCAGGAGCTTCCCAGCACCAGGAGCTTCACGACCCCGTTTTGGTAGCAGGAGTGGATCACGTTGTTCTGGATCATCAGGTTGTCGTAGATGAACTCGGCCGGGTAGCTGTTGTTGGCCACGATGCCGCCCACCTTGGCGGCGGCCAGGAAGACGTACTGCGGGCGCTCAGCTTTGAAGAAGGCGGCGGTGGCCCCCTGGTCGCGCAGGTCCAGCTCCGCGCTCGATTTCAAAAGCAGGTTCCGGTACCCCTGGCGCTCCAGTTCCCTGACGATCCCCGAGCCGACCAGCCCGCGGTGCCCCGCCACGTAGATCTTGGCTCCCTTATCCATTGGCGCGCAGCTCCCTTTCGGCCAGCGCCAGATCGGTGTCGGTCATCATCTCGACCAGCTCGCGGAAGGAGGTCTTCACCTCCCAGCCCAGCTCGCGCTTGGCCTTGGCCGGATCCCCCAGCAGCAGGTCGACCTCGGCGGGGCGGAAGTAGCGCGGGTCGATCTCGATCACCACCTTGCCGCTATTCTGGTCGATCCCCTTCTCGTGCTCGCCGCTTCCCTGCCAGGTGAGCCCCATGCCCAGCCGGGCGAACACCAGCTCGGCGAACTCGCGGACGCTGTGGGTCTCGCCGGTGGCCACCACGTAGTCGTCAGCCTTGTCCCCCTGCAGCATGCGCCACATCGCCTCCACGTAGTCGCCGGCAAAACCCCAGTCCCTCTTGGCCTCCAGGTTCCCCAGGTACAGGCGGTCCTGCAGCCCGAGCTTGATGCGGGCGGCGGCGCGGGTGATCTTGCGGGTCACGAAGGTCTCGCCGCGGCGGGGAGACTCGTGGTTGAAGAGGATGCCGTTGCAGGCGAACATGTCGTAGCTTTCGCGGTAGTTGACCGTGATGTAGTAGGCGTAGGCCTTGGCGCAGGCGTAGGGGGAGCGTGGGTAGAAGGGGGTGGTCTCCCGCTGGGGGGTCTCCACCACCTTGCCGTACAGCTCCGAGGAGGAAGCCTGGTAGAAGCGGGTGTTGAGGCCGCTCTCCCGGATCCCCTCCAGGATCCTCACCGTCCCCAGGGCGTCCACCTCTCCGGTGTACTCCGGCACGTCGAAGGAGACCCGGACGTGGCTCTGGGCACCCAGGTTGTAGATCTCGTCCGGGCGCACCTCGCGCAGCAGGCGGTTGATGGAGCTCGCATCGTTGAGGTCACCGTAGTGCAGAAAGAGCCTGGTGTCGGCCTCGTGGGGATCGCGGTAGATGTGGTCGATGCGGCCGGTATTGAAGGAGGAGGAGCGGCGAATGATGCCGTGCACCTGGTATCCCTTCTGCAGCAGCAGTTCTGCCAGGTAGGAGCCGTCCTGTCCGGTGATGCCCGTGATGAGCGCTTTTTTCATGTATTTCCTCCAGTCTTGTTGGCTTCAGTTGGATAGTTTGTCAGTAACTTGCCAGGATCTTGTCGATGATCCGGCTGGTGGAGCGGCCGTCCACGAACTGGACCAGTTCCACCCGGCCGCCGTTGGCCTCCACCACCTCGCGGCCGACCACGCCGTCCAGGCTGTAGTCGCCCCCTTTAACCAGCACGTCCGGGCGGACCGCCTCGATCACCTTTAAAGGGGTGTCCTCGTCGAAGATCACCACGAAGTCGATGCAGTCCAAAGCAGCCAGGATGTGGGCCCTTTCCGACTGCTCGATGAGCGGCCGCTTGTCCCCTTTCAGGCGCCTGACCGAGCTGTCCGAATTGAGCCCGACCACCAGGAGGTCGCCCAGCTGCCGCGCTTTCTGCAGGTACTTCACGTGCCCCACGTGCAGAAGGTCGAAGCAGCCGTTGGTGAACACCACTTTTTTGCCGCGGCAGCGCTCCAGCGCCGTCAGGTGGGCCAGCACGTCGAGGTTCTTGATCTTGCTGTCGCTGTCCTTGAGGCTGTGGCCGACCTCCGCCACGATCTCCTCGGGCGACACCGTGGAGGTCCCCAGCTTGCCGACCGCGATGCCGGCGGCCACGTTGGCGACCCAGGCGGCGTCCTGCATGGGGAGGCCGCAGGCAAGCCCCAGCGACAATACGGAGATCACGGTATCGCCGGCGCCGGTCACGTCGTACACCTCGCGGGCCACGGTGGGAATGTGCACCGCTTCACCTTGCGCGTGGAAGAGCGACATCCCCGCCTCGCTCCTGGTGATCAGCAGCGCGTCCAGCTCCAGCGAGGAGAGCAGCCGGTCCGCCGCCTGCTCCAGGCTTGCCAGGTCGGCGATGGCGACGCCGGAGGCGATCTCCGCCTCCTTGCGGTTGGGGGTGAGCAGGGTGGCGCCGGTGTACTTCTTGTAATCGTTCCCCTTGGGGTCGACCACCACCGGGATCCCCAGCGCGCGGCCCGCCTTGCAGACGGTGGCGAGCACCTGCGGGGTGAGCACCCCTTTCAGGTAGTCGGAGACGATGATCACGTCGAAGTTGCCGCAGCAGGAGAGGAGGTAGTGGATCATCTCCTGCTCGCAGCCGGGACCGATGGGGGACTTGGTCTCCCGGTCGATGCGCACGATCTGCTGGTTGGCGGCCAGCACCCGGGTCTTCTTGCTGGTGCGGCGCTGCGGGTCCTCGAAGAGACCTTCCAGGTCGACCCCCTTCTCGGCGAAGGCGTTGCGCAGGACCAGGCCGTTGTCGTCGGCGCCGATCACCGAGCAGACCGAGACGCTGCAGCCGAGGGCGGCCAGGTTGTTGACCACGTTGCCGGCGCCTCCCAGGCGAAGGTCCTCGCGGGCCACCTCGACCACCTGCACCGGGGCTTCCGGCGAGATCCGCTCGGCCCGCCCCCACAGGTATTCGTCCAGCATCAGATCGCCGATGACCAGGGCGCGGACCGAAGCGGCCCGCTCGAGAAACGATTCAACCTCTCTTCTTTCCATTCAGGTCTCCAGAACAACTCACAAGCATACCACAGGGCTCATAGAGGCTTCGCGTGGTCATAAAAAAAGAGCGTAATGTCATAGAGCATGCCGTGTCCCGGCAATCTCTGACTGACAAATTCCTCTGTGTACCCTGCGGCGGGAGTTTTGTCTATTTTATTTTGTCGAGAATGCCTGCCGCCAGTAGCGGGATCATGATCTCGTGGTGGCCGGTCACCGTATAGCCGCGGCTCTCGCCGGAAGTAGGGCGCTTGACCACGTTGGTGAGCGGCCGGTAGTGCTGCTGCATGTCGAAGTTCGCCGTGGTGAAGTGGTCGACGTGGTAGCCGAGGTTCTGGGCGATGGAGAGCGCCTTCAGAAACACCTCGGGAAGCAGCACCGCGCTGCCGATGTTCAGATAGACCCCGCCGTCCCCCAGCTCGGAAACAACCGAGGTGAAGATCCTGAAGTCGGTGTAGCTGGCAGCCCCCAGCACGGCGCCGTCGGCGCTGGGATGCTGGTGGGTGATGTCGGTGCCGATCGCCACGTGCACGGTGACCGGGATCTCGTTCTTGACGCAGGTGGCCAAAAGGCTCTGCTCGCGGAAGGGGAACTCCTCCGCCAGGATGGTGCGCCCGAGCGACTGGCCGTGGCCGAGCCCTTCCGCCACCCCCTTCTTCAGTGCTGCGTTGATCTGCGCCCCGGTCTCCTCGGCCATGCCGAAGTTGCCGGCGTGCAGCACCGCGCCCACGTCCTCGGAGGTAGCGCCGATCAGGCCGATCTCGAAGTCGTGGATGGATCCCGCGCCGTTCAAGGCCACCGCCGTCACCACGCCCGCCTCGATCAGCGTTTTCAGGACCGGCTGCAGGCCGCACTTGATGACGTGCCCCCCCATGGCCATCACCACCGGCTTCCCCTTGTCACGGGCGGCCACCACGGCGTCGATCACCCTGTTCAGCGACTGGGAGCCGAGCTGGTTGGGCATGGCGGCCAGGAGCTCGGAGACGCTCATGCCGGGGCCGACCGTGCCGGCGAAGTCGTTGGCGACGCTTACCTTGTTGTTGCGGCTCTTCAGGGGGTAGGTGCTGACCCCGGAGAAATCAAGCGGCTGGTATTTCATGAGATGGTCCTTCCTTGCTGAAAGTTTTGACGGTCAAAGCTACCCCATCCTCACCCCGGCCCTCCCCTTGAAGGGGAGGGGGAGCTTCCGGAAGGGGAAAACGGTGAAAACTAGAGGCCGCGGTAGCCCTTGAACAGGTACTGCATGTAGGCCTGGGTATCCTTGAGCGACTGGGCGTTCTGGCTCTCGCTCCTCGCGGTGGAGCTGCGCAAAAGCACCTTCTTCGCCACGTTGTCCCACGCGGTGGTCTGCTCGGGCGTCTTCAGCGCGAAGCCGGTGTGGAAGTTGTAGAAGGCGAAGTCGTGCCGGTTCTTGTTGAAGATGTTGTTGCTCCAGGCGAACTCGTCGTGCGGCAGGCCGAGCTGGGCCAGGATGGTGGCCGCGATGTCGGACTGCGAGGCGATGGTCGCCTTGCGCACCCCCCGGTACTCCTTCTTCAGCACCTCCCCGTAGAGAAGCAGCGGGATGCGCGAGCGCTCCGGCAGGAAGTCGTAGGGGCGGTGCAGCGGCAGCGGGTGGCCGTGATCGGCCACGAACACGAACAGGGTGTTCGGGTACCACGGCTCCTTGCGCGCCCGCTCGAAGAAGGCCTTCAGGCTCTGGTCGCTGTAGTGCACCGCGTTCTTGAACAGGGTCGCCTCGTCCTTCCCCTGGTAGACCGGCGCCATCGGCACCTCGAACGGCTCGTGGCTGCTCAGGGTGAACATGGCGCTGAAGAAGGGTCCCTTTTCCCCCTTCAGGTCGTCGATCACCCGGTTGAAGAGGACGTGGTCCTGGGCTCCCCACTTGGAGTTCATGTCCTTCTTGTCGAAGGACTCCCGGTCCACCAGCTTGTCGAAGCCGGAGTGCTGCAAGAAGGCGATCATGTCGTCGAAACGGTCGTCGCCGCCGTAGTGGAACTGGCTCGCGTAGCCCGCCTTCTTGAGGGCGCCGCACAGGGTGGGGAGCCTTTCCATCTTCAGGGGGTGGGTCAGGATGCTCCCCTCCGGGTTGGAGGGATAGCCCGCCAAGACGGCCGGGATGCCGTAGGAGCTCCGGTAGCCGTTGGCGTAGAAGTCGGTGAAGAGCAGCCCGTCCTTGGCGAGTTCATCGAAGTTGGGGGCGATCCCCTTCTCGGCCCCCAAGGCGCCGATCACGTCGGCGGTGAAGCTCTCCAGGATGAAGAGCACGATGTTGGGTCGCCTGGTGGTGAGGATCTCCTCGGTGTCGTTGGCCTCCCCCTTGCCCAGCAGCCGTTCCACCCGCTGCTTCGCCTCGTCGTCGGCCAGGTAGACGAAGTTGTTCCCCTTGTCCTTCAGGTAGTACTTGACGTCGTACATCAGGTTCCAGGCGGTGTTGAGGGCCGCGTGGTTGGCGAAGGGACGCTTGGAGAAGTAGACGAAGCTCGGGTTCATGGCCGCCACGCCCACGCTGCCGCGGATGCCGAGGAAGATCAGCCCGGCGAACAGCACAAAGAGCGGCAGCCTGAAAAGCGAGCGCTGCGGACGGCTGTCGAAGGGGAGTTTTCCGCACAGCTTGCCGAACAGGAAGCTCCCCAGCCCCCCCAGCAAAAGCGCCAGCAGCACCAACAGCCAAAGCGGCGAGGAGGCGGCAGAGGCGAAGGCCTCCTTGGGGTAGCGCAGGTAGGAGAGCGCCTGGGCGTTCAGCTTGGTCCCCCACTCCCGGTAGATCTGCAGGTCTGCCACGCAGATCAGGGCGGCCACGCCGATGAAGAGGTAGCTGTACCCCTTGACCAGCGCCCGGGCCGCGCTAAACGGGAAGAGCGAGTTGGCGAACCATACCAGGTAGGGGATGGCGGCCAGGTAGCAGGCCGTCGAGAGGTCGGCGTAGGCGCCGAATCCGAAGATGCCGGCCACCGTGGAGGCAGGGAAGCCGGCCAGCTTGGAGCCGTGGTAGGCGACGAAGGCGACCCTGCAGAAAAGGAAGTAGACCAGCCAGAACGCCGTGTAAGGTATTAAAAATGCCGAGAACTGCTTAAACTGCCGCAGCGGCGAAAAACCAGCACCACCACCCATATCGTCGTTATTCCTTGCGAGCAAAAGTAACTGTTAGCGCCTTACACCTGGTAATAGCCGCGATACCACTCGACAAAGCGGGCGATCCCCTCTTCGATGGAGGTGGCAGGGCGGAAGCCGACGTCGCGCATCAGGTCGTCCACGTCGGCGTAGGTGGCCGGCACGTCCCCTGGCTGGATCGGCAGGAGGTTCTTGTTGGCTTGCCGGCCGAGGGTCTTCTCCAGCACCTCGATGAAGCGGAGCAGCTCGACCGGCTGGTTGTTCCCTATGTTGTAGATCCTGTACGGGGCGTAGCTGGTCCCCGGGTCGGGGCTTGTCCCGCTCCAGGCCGGGTTTCCCGCCGGCACCCGCTCCATGACCCGCTTGATCCCCTCCACGATGTCGTCCACGAAGGTGAAGTCGCGCTGCATCTTGCCGTAGTTGTAGACGTCGATGGGACGCCCCTCCAGGATGGCGCGGGTGAACAGGAAGAGCGCCATGTCCGGCCTGCCCCATGGCCCGTACACCGTGAAGAAGCGCAGGCCGGTGGTAGGGAGGCCGTACAGGCTCGAGTAGGTGTGTGCCATCAGCTCGTTGGCCTTCTTGGTGGCGGCATACAGCGAGACCGGGTGGTCGACGTTATGGTGCACCGAGAAGGGCATCTCGGTGTTGGCCCCGTACACCGAACTGGAGGAGGCGTACACCAGGTGCCGCACCCCGTGGTGGCGGCACCCCTCCAGGATGTTGATGAAGCCTTCCAGGTTGCTTTCCGTGTAGGCGTACGGGTTGACCAGCGAGTAGCGGACCCCCGCCTGGGCCGCCAGGTTCACCACCGTGTCGAAGCGCTCGGCGGCGAACAGCCCCGCCATCCCCTCCCGGTCGGCGAGGTTCATCTTCACGAACCGGAAACCGGCAAGATCCTTCAGCTGCTCCAGGCGAGCGAGCTTCAGGTTGACGTCGTAGTAGTCGTTCAGGTTGTCGAGTCCCAGCACGCTACAGCCGGCCTCCAGCAGCCTCTTCGACAGATGGAATCCGATAAAACCGGCGGCGCCGGTGACCAGTACTTTCACGACTTCCTCCTTGGCATGGCAGTAAGCGGATGTGCACCAAAGATAAACGGTCCAACCGGTTCGCAAACCGACATCCTAGCAGATCCTGCCACTTTTCACCTCATTTTTCTGTAAATGTGCAGATTAAAGAGCCGTCCGCTCTCTTCACTGGGGCTTGGCCGGCGGCGCCGGGAAGGCCAGCTCGCTGCAGGCTTCGGCATCCGCGCTCACCTTGGCCAGGTGCTGCTCGAGGTTGTCCCGGGTGACCAGGGTGCCGAAGTCGGCGGGAATCTTGTCGTCGGGCACGCCGGTGATCCGGTGGGCCACCAGGGTCCCGATCTCAGGATAGAAGTGGTGGCTGTCGCTGTAGTTGTCGGCGTAGTCGTTGGTGACCGAGTTCAGGTACTGGAAGTTCCAGACCTCCCCGTACACCGAGACCATCTCCCTAAGCCAGCGCCGGTACTCCGGAAGCCTTCCCGCCTTGACGAAGGAGCAGAAGAAAAGCTTGGAGACCGGCGTGGTGAAGGCGATGAAGCGGGAGCCCTGGTTGTCCCGGACGATCTGCCTGAGCGAGTCGGCCAGGTTGTCCCGGTAGCGGTAGCCGGTGCCGAACGAGGTGCTAAGCCCGGCCAGCTCCCGGTCGATGTACTGCTGGCGGTACGCCTGGTCCTGGGGCTTGAGCAGCCGGGCCAGGTTGTGGTTGTCGTAGAGGATGCCTCCGCAGCCGTGCTTGCTGCGCTCCAGGTACCTGCCGATGGTGAGGTTCTGCCTGGAGTAGTCGAAGGTGTCGTAGGTGAGAAGCATCCGGTAGCGGTACAGAGGGGACTGCGCGCTCTTGATGTAGAACTCCGGGCGCCCGGCCGGCAGCGGCATGTTGGCGTTCGTGTAGTCGAAGTCGATCCCCATCAGGATGGTCTTGGGCCGGCCGTTGGTCTTCTTGAAGTAGTCGAGGTACTCCCTGAACTCGTCGGGGGTCATGGCCGAGAGGGCGTAGTTGTAGGCGTGCATGCCGCCCAACTCGTGCTGGCTGATCAGCGAGGTGCGGCTGTTGCCCAGGATGAGCGCGTCGTACTCTCCCTTGTTGACGAAGGTGAGGTAATTGGTCTTCTGGTGCCGCTCGTTGAACGGCTTTTGCAAGGTGGTGAGCCAGCGGGTATGGCCGAAGCACCAAAGGGGGTCCACCGCCCAGTTGAACAGGGCGAGGCTCGCCAATAGCGACAGCAGGCAGGCCAGGGTGAGTTGCGACCACTGTTTGTGCGATGGAGATTTGGGCATGACCTGAATGTGCAACGGTTATCACCGGAGTCGAGCAACGGAAACCATGGATCCTCCGGGCGCGACGGGCCGCGCCGGGGAGCGCCCGGCGGGCGGCCTCACTTCCCTGCCGGACGGCTGCCGGAGGGGATATGCACCCTGCTGAAGATGGCTTCCGAGGCCTTCCAGTTCCAGTGAGTGTCGTCTGCGAAGTAGATGTCCTTCACCCCCTTGTCCAGCTCCTGTTTGAGGATCGCCTTGGTGTCGATCAGGCGGTAGCGCTTGGGGAGGCTGCGCAGCTCGTCGAAGAAGGGGTTCTCGTCGTACTTGGGCCGCACCAGGTAATCCCGGTACAGGTCGTACTTGTCCACGCAGGGCATGAAGTAGAGCTCGATCCCCTTTTGGGAGAGCCGGTCGGCCAGCTGGTTCAGGCCGTCGTTGAGCTTGGCGAGGTTCTGCGGGTTGATCGCCTTGCGGTTCTTGACGTCCGCCTCGTAGAAGAGCAGGGTGTCCGCCTCCTTCACGCTAAAGAGCGGCTGCTTGAGCTTCGCGCGGTAGACCGGGCTCCAGTAGGCGTGGTCGGAAAAGCGGTAGAAAATGCGGTTTCTGATCAGCTTCCAGTTGGCCTCGCTGAAGAAGGTGAGCTTGACCAGGGAATGGTCGTTCACCGGGGCCAGGTGGAAGTCGACCACCGGCTGGTGGCTGAGTTCCTGTTCGGAGACCGTCTTGTCGAAGTCGTAGCGCTCCGGCAGGTCGATCAGGCACCCTTTCACGGCGCACTCGATGACCACCGCCTTGGGGCGAATGCGGTCCAGGTACCCGTTGTTGTTCAGAAGCGACACGGTGGAGACCTTGTCGATCTTCTTGTACTCCGGGATATTCAGGACGTTCACGCCGCTACAGGAAGCGATGTAGTCCTGGTAGTAGGGGTTATGGCCATGACCGCCGCCGTTGGAGAAGGAGTCGCCGATGGTGACCACGTCCACCGGGCCACCCTTGTACTCCTCGCGCTCCACATGCTTGCGCGGCAGGTCTACCTCTTCCTTTCGGGAGACCTTGGAACTGGAGATGTACCCCATCCTTCTCAGGTCCCCCCCCAGTTGGGGGGAGCTTACCAGCGGCCCGGTGAAGAGCTGCCAGGCGATCAGGTTGAACAGGAAGTAGCCGGCCAGCAGAAGCGCCAGCCGGCGGGCGAATACCTTGTACTTTTTCATAGATGCAGTTGCCTCAATATCAACGCCCCGCCCTGGCCGGCGGTCAGCGCAGTCGTACCGTGGTGAAGATCTTTTGGGAAGCCTTCCAGCTCCAGTGGGCGTCGTCGGGGTAGAAGACATCCTTCACCCCCTGGTCCACTTCCTCCCTGAGCAGCTTCTTGGTGTCGATGAACAGGTACCTCTTGGGCAGAGGCCGCAGCTTCTCGAAGAAGACGCTGCGCGGCAGGCGGTTGCCGTCGATCTCCTCCGAGTACAGGTCGTACTTGTCGACGATCGGCATGAAGACCAGGGTGATCCCCTTTTGGGCCAAGAGGTCCGCCATCCTGTTCAGGTTGTCGTTTAAAAGCGCCATCGTCTGGTCGGTGGCCAGCGGTATGCTGAGCAGGTCCTTCTTGACGAAGATGATGCGCCCTCCCCCCGTGGAGAAGAGCGGGCGCTTCAGCCGGCGCAGAAAGACCGCGTTGTCGCCGTGCTTGAAGGCGTGGTCTGAGAACCGGTACAGCAGGTTGTAGTACACGAACTTGACGTTGCCGGCGTTCAGGAAGGAGAGCTTGGGGTAGCCGGCAAAGGCGCCGCTTTTTCCGTCGTAGAACTGCACCAGCTTGTCGGCCGGTTCGCAGAGCCCGAAATCGCAGCTGCGGCCGAAGCGCTCCATGGCGAAGCGCTCGACCGACTCAAGCAGCACGTACCTCGGCCTGATCCTGTCCAAAAGCCCGCTGTTGTAAAAAAGCAGCAGGTTGGAGAGCGGCGAGGCTCCCACCACCGCATCCTTCGTCTGGTAGGGGTAGGCGTTGGCCACCTCGAGACCGGAACAGCTCGCCAGGTAGTCCTGGTAGAAGGGGTTCTTCCCCCCCACCACCCCGGCGGAGAAGGAGTCACCCAGGGTCAGCACGTCCACCCGGCGCCCCCCCTCCCGCAGGAGGTCGAGCTCGAAGTGCCTGCGGGGAAGGTCGTGGACCGTCTGCCTTTGCCCCTTGAAGCAGGCGAGGTAGCTGATCCTGGCCAGGTCGCCCCCCGGGTACCTGCCGGTCAGCAGCGTCTGCGTCCAGAGCTTCCAGACGGTCAGGTTGGCCAGTGCGAAAACGGCAAAGGCACCCGCCACGGCGATGGTGAACATTCGGTATCGCAACTGAAGACCCCTCCCGGCAGCCCGCCTGTTTACCCTTGGCAAGGAGGCCGCCGCGATTCAAGCCCCTAGAACTGGAAATAGAGGAATTCGCTCACCTTGTTCATGCTGAAAAGTGTGTAAAAGCCGATCGCCACCACGAAGGCGAGCGCCTTCCAGGAAGGCTTGAATTCCTTCTCCATCTGCAGCGAGTTCTTCAGGGTCAACGTCAGCGCCAGGATCACCAGCACGGTCCAGATGGTGCCGTCGTTCCCCTCGACGTCCTCCATCAGGCGCTTCCAGAAGCCCCCCTTGCCCAAAAGGGAGAAGGCGAAGTGGTCGATGCCCGCCGGCAGCAGGCCGGAAAGCCCCACCATCCCCTTCAGCACCTTGCCCGCCATGGCGAGATCCTTGGCCCGGAACAACACGAAGCTGAAGTTGACGAACAGGAAGGTCAGCAGCCAGCCGAGCGGCCTGGGCATGGAGAGCTTCCTCCTTTTCCAGACGTGGTTCACCACCAGCGCCGCACCGTGGAAGGCGCCCCACAGGATGAAGGTCCAGCCGGCGCCGTGCCAGATGCCGGCGATGAACATGGCCAGGAAGGTCGCCCACATCGACTTGCTGAAGGTGATCTTTTTGAAGGAGCGCATCATCGGCGAGTAGAGGTAGGTGGTGATGAAGCTCGTGAGCGACATGTGCCAGCGCTTCCAGAAGTCGATGATGTTGGAGGCCTTGTAGGGGCTGTTGAAGTTGATGGGGAGCACGATGTTGAACAAGAGCCCCACCCCGATCGCCATGTCCGAATAGCCGGAGAAGTCGAAGTACAGCTGCAGGGTGTAGGAGAGGCTGGTGACCCAGGCCTCCACCAGGTTCAGCTGGGGCGCCTTGTCGAAGCCCATCTTGACGGTGACCGACAGCATGTCCGCGATCACCACCTTCTTGAACAGGCCGACGAAGAACAGGAAGAGGCCGTGCGAGAGGTTTTTGTAGTTGAGCACCTTGTTCCGGGTCGCCTCGAACTGGGGCATCATCTCCTTGTGGTGCAGGATCGGACCGGCCAGAAGGTGCGGGAAGAAGGTGACGAACAGCGAGTAGCTCAAAAGCCGGCGGTCCTCCACCAGCCCCTCGTAGCAGTCCACCAGGAAGGCGATCTGGGTGATGGTGAAGAAGCTGATGCCGAGCGGCAGCACGATCTGCATGAGCGGCAGGTCGGTGCGGAAGACGGCGTTCAGGTTGCCGATGAAGAAATCCATGTACTTGAAGTAGCCCAGGAAAAAGAGATTGCCGGCCAGTCCCGACACGAAGATCCCCTTCTTGGTTACCACCGATTTCTTCTGCGAGTCGTGTTCCACCAGGAGGTAGCCGATCGTGTAGTTGAACAGGATGGAGACCAGGATGAGCGGCAGGTACTTCACGTTCCACCAGCTGTAGAAGACCAGCGAGGCGAATAAAAGCCAGGCGTTGGAGGCTACCGTGAGGCGCTGCCTGTTCAAAAGGAAGTACACGAACAGCGTGACCGGGAGAAAGAGAAATATGAATTCGTACGAGTTGAACAACATGAAGCGATCGCTCCTTTAGCCGATTACCTGGTACCGCTCCGGGGACTGGCTCCTAAGGTGCCAGGTCCCCTTGTGCACCCCTGTCCCTGCACCGATAGGTGAAGCCCGCCCTCCCCCTCTCCCTTACCCGAAGCAAAGGGAACCTGCCGGAAACCGCAAGCAAAAAGCACCCGCAGTCCCGGCACAGCTCGTGCCGGGACCATACGGGCGCCCAGGGCAGCTTTTTGTAAGCCTTACTTCTTGGCCAGCTTCTTCAGGACCAGGTCCGCCAGGTCCCCCACGTTGCGCAGGGCCGGCAACTCGCCCAGGGCGAAGCGGATGCCGAAGCGGACCTCGACCGCCATCACCATGTTCATGTGGGTGAGGGAGTCCCAGGCGTCGATGTCGTTGGCGGTGGTCTCGCGGGTCAAGACGATGCTGTCGTCGTCGAAAACCTCGCGGAAGATGGGGGTAAGTTCCTGCAGTATGTCCATGTCATTCCTCCAGTGTTGAAATGTCGCCGGCGTCGGTCCCGAGGTAGCGGGCCTTGAGGACGCGCCTCATGATCTTGCCGCTCTTGTTCTTGGGAATCGCTTCGACGCAGATGATCTCGTGCGGGGTCGCCACCGACGAGAGTTTGTTGCTTACGTGCAGCCGTATCTTCAGCTCCAGGGCCCGGTCGTATTCGATCCCCTTGTGCAGGGAGACGAAGGCCACCACCTTCTCGAAGACCAGTTCGTCCGGGGCGCCGATCACCCCGGCCTCGGCGACCTCGGCCACCTCGATCAGGGTGCTCTCGATCTCGAAGGGGGAAACCAGGTGCCCGGAGGTGTTGATCACGTCGTCGCTTCTGCCGCGGAACCAGTAGTAGCCGTCGGCGTCGCGGTAGGCGGTGTCGCCGGTGTAGTAGTACCCCTCCTTGATGCGGCTTGAGTAGACCGAGGGGTTGTTGAGGTAGGTGGTGAACATCGAGGGCCAGCCCACCTTGAGGCAGAGGTTGCCGGGGGTGCCGTCGGTGATCAGCGAGCCGTCGTCGGCGATGATGGCCGGCTCGATCCCCTCCACCGGTTTCCCCATGGACCCCAGGCGGATCTCCAGCCCCGGCCGGTTGGCGATCATGATGGCGCCGGTCTCGGTCTGGAACCAGGTGTCGTAGATCTCCTTGCCGATCACCCGGCGGGCCCAGTGGTTGACCTCAGGGTTGAGCGGCTCGCCCACCGAGCTGATGTGCCGAAGTTGAGACAGGTCGAAGCCGCGGTAGAGCTGATCCTCCTCCCGCATCAGCATGCGCAGCGCGGTGGGGGCCGAGTACCAGACGGTGACCTTCTCGTCCTGCAGGACGCGGAACCATTCGGCGGGATCGTAGCCGCCGCCGAACTGGACCTGGCTGACCCCCAGGCTCCAGGGGCCGATGATGCCGTAGGAGGTGCCGGTCACCCACCCCTGGTCGGCGGTGCACCAGAAGATGTCGTCGGGGGAGAGCCCCAGTACCTGGTGCGAGGTGTGGCTCTGCCACAGGATGGAGCGGTGCGCGTGCAGGACCCCTTTGGGCTTGCCGGTCGAGCCGGAGGTGTAGTGCAGCACCGAGGGGGTCTCGGGGGGAGTCGGGGGGGCTGTGAAGTCGCCGGAGGCCGCCTCCATCAGCTTTGAATAGCTCAGGATGTCCTCGGCCAGGTGCTCCTCGGCGTCCACCACGATCACGAACTGGAGCGCCGGCAGCTGGTCGCGGATGCGGGAGATCTTCTTCAGGAAGCTCTTCTTGGTGATGATCCCCTTGGCGCCGGAATCCCCCACCCGGTCGAGCACCGCCTCCTCGCCGAAGTTGGAGAAGAGGGTGCCGCAGACGACCTGCAGCTTGAGCGCCCCCAAAAAGGAGAAGAACTGCTCGGGCATCTTGGGGAGGAAGGTGAAGAAGATATCGCCGGCCGCAAGGCCCAGCCCCTTTAGCACATTGGCGAAACGGGAACTCTCGCGGTCGAGCTCGGCGAAGCTGTAGTCGCGCCTGGAGAGATCTGCCGCGATCCAGCGCATGGCGACCTGGTCGCCGCGCCCGGCCTGAACCTGGGCGGCAGTGCAGATGTGTCCGATGTTGTATTGATTGTCCACCACGATGTCCATAGCTCACCACCTCGCTGCCCGGCCGCAACAGCCTGTACTGCCACCGGCCTCTACCGTAAGCCGGTCGACCACCTGGAACCATGCCCGGAATGAGGGCCTCCGGCTCCAGCAAACGACAAAAAATAAGCTATAGCAAAGGGAACGTCAACCGAAAAGTGCGCCCCGCGCTTACTCTTCCCCCCAGTGACGACGCCATGTTAGTCCCGTTCCGAGCCGGGCCAGGGCCCCTCGCCAGCCGGCTGCGACTTGAGGCGCCGCCAGGCCGACTGGCACCCGGAAGGCAGCAGCCTGCGCCGGGCCGCGTTCACCACCCGCCCGGCCAAAAGCCGCAGCTCGAGGTTGTTGGAGGTGGTCTTGGTGCGGCGGATCTTCACCAGCATCTTCATAAGGCCGGCAAAGCTGCACACCCTCCCCACCAGCTCCTGCGCTTCCGCATCCACCCCGCGCCAGAGCGCCGCCTCGGCGAAGGTCTCGATCTGCCGCCCGTGCTCGTAGTAGAAGGCGGACATCTCGTCGGCGAGCTCCTGCAGCATTCCCAGGTAGGCCGGCAGCCGGTGCGTAAGGGCAATGGAGCGCCGGGCCCGGCGGTAGTTATGGTAGGCGTGGTAGGACTTCAGCCCCTGCATGATGGAGGTGCGGCTGAAGTCGCAGAAGCCGATCACGTTGTCGGCGTGCTGGATGTAGTCGTAGAGCGGTGAGTCCAGGTAGGCGATGCCGCCGGTGGCGGCAGCCATGATGGCGAGCCACTTGTCGTGGTGGAGGTTGCCGCCGAAGCCGGGAAAAGGGAGCGCCCGGTCGAGCAGCTCACGCCGGAAGACGCTGGCGGTGGCGCTCACCGTGTTGGCGAGTGCCAGCAGGTCGAGGTCCTCTTTCCGGTAGTAGTTGGTGCGGTTACCCCAGAAGCTGTCGGAAAGGACGCGGCCGTCGTGGCCGACGATGCGCATGTCGCAGAAGGCGAGCCGGGTCTCTCCGGTCAAGAGGGCGACGCTGCGGGAGAGCTTGTCCGGATACCAGTAGTCGTCCTGGTCGGACATCGCCACGTAGCGGGCCTGGCAGGGGACCCTTTCCAGGCAGCGCTCGAAGTTGCGGTAGGCACCCACGTTCTCGCCGTTTTCCAGCAGGACGAAGCGCGGGTCGTCTCCCAGCACCTCCCGGATACCCGCGAGCTTTTCCGGCTGCGAGCGGTCGTCGCAGACCAGGCAGAGCCAGTCGCGGTACTCCTGCTGCCGGATGCTGTCGATCTGCCGGCGGAAGCCCTCCCGCTCCGGGTTGTAGGTGGCCATGGCGATCACCACCAGCTTGTCAGGATCGGCGCCGGCGGGGAGCGGGAGCGGGCACTGCTCATCCTGGCGCCAGGGGGTGAGCGTCAGGGTGCCGAGCGGTTCGGCCAGCCGCTCACCGTCGGCGAAGCTTGCCTCCAGCGCGACCGGCAGCTCTTCTTCCGCCTCCACCGGTTCCAGGAAGACCGGCACCGCGAAGCCGGAAAAGAGCGACCACGGCCTGTCCGCGCGGCCCTTCGAGCGGGCCACCTCCGGGCGCCTGATCTCGGTGTAGCGGGCGGGGAAGCTCCGCTCGCCCACCCGGACCGAGAGGGAGGTCAGCCGGGCGCGGCCGAAGATCCACCCCTCCACCAGGTACCGGTTGGGGTTTTGCAGGGAAAGCCTTCCCGGCAGCGCTGTCTCGACCGTCAACTCCACCATGCCGTGCTACCGTTTGGCCGAGGCGATCACGGCCGCCACAGCCTGCTGGACCAGGGAGGCGGGCAGCGCCTCTTCCCAGGTATGCGGCCAGTTGATGCGGCTTCCCGCCAGGCGTGCCTCGCGGTCGTCCACCCGCTGGGACGCCTCGATCAGCGCCTGCGCGATCGATTCGAAACCGGGGGAGACCGCGGTGATGTTGGGGGAGATCCGGTGGAAGTACTCCTGGTCCTTGATGTCGAAGGTGTTGGTGACCACCAGCATGCCGGCCGCCGCCATCTCCATGGGGAGCAGGCTCGGGTGCGGGGAGAGCATCAGGGAGAGCCCCAGGTCGTGCTGGGGGAGCACCTCGCCGTAGCTCTGCATGTCGAACTTGCCGATGTGGTTGATCTTCAGGCCGCTCGGCAGAAGCTGCGGACCTACCCCGGCGCCGATGCCGATCACCTCCCACTCGTCGTCCTGGAAGTAGCCCAGCTCCCTGGCCCGGTCCAGGGCCAGGCAGCAGATCGGGTAGAGGTTCCTGGTGGCGTGCGACTGGGTGCGTGCGTAGAAAAGCAGCTTCTTCTTCCCTTGCCGCTTGCGCCGGGCGAAATCCTCCGGGAGGTCGAACTTGAGGACCGGGTTGTTGATGAAGGAGCCCTTCTCCTTTTCCGGGATGATGCCGTTCTCCACGAAGAACCTCTGCAAAAGCTCGGTGGAGATGATCGGGTAGTAGTCGAGCTTGTAGCTCTCCGCGGCCAGCACCGTGTAATGGCCGTGCTCGAAGAAGATCGACTCGTACTCCTGGGCCAGGAAGATGAACTTGGGATAAATGGTGCGCTTGGCCGCCTCGCTGGCGATGCGGGCGCTGATGATGGAGGTGGCGACGAAGATGTCGCGCTCGGAGATGAAGACCTCCTGGTCCTCGTTGCAGCAGGGAACGAACTCCGCCTCCCGGAGAAAGGGCATCAGCCGCTTGTCGTGGTTGATGGTCTTCTCCAGATCCTCCTGGACCAGCTTGCGCTGCTCGATGATCAGGATCCGGACCTTGTGGCCGCAGTCGGCGAAGGTCTTCGCCACGTTGTACATGGCGAGGTAGCCGCCGAAGAAGTTGGCGGGATCCACGGTGGCGATGAAGACGTTGACCCGCTGCGGCTCGCCGGGGCGGACGCTGAAGGTTCTCTTGCCGGTATGGTGGCGCTTGAGGAAAAGCACGTCCCGGTCGACGGTAAGCGGTTTCTTCTTTTTAAAGATCTTCCCCATTACTTTGCGAAGCATAGAGGTCTCCTGGTCATGAAACTGCAATTTCAGATCGCATAGGTCGCGGCTCTCACCGGAGCTGCGAGATATCCCTTCCCCAGGAGCGGGAGGGTGGTACTGCCTGGTTCTACTGCCAGTCGAGCCGGCTGGTGTCGTCCAGCGACATGCGCCTGAGGCTCCGGTACAGCTTAAGGCACGGCTTGAACCCCTTGTAGAAGGGGTACCAGAGCCGAAACTTCAGCATGCTGTAGTTCTTGTCGATCCGGTCCTGGGCGAGTTCGCGGGTGATCCTTCCTTTGCGCTGCATCTTCCAGACCCCGTAGACGTGGTCGTACTTCACGTACCCCTTCATGAAACCGGAAAGGGTGATGTAATCCTTCGGCAGGTAGTCCTCCACCAGGTAGAAGACGTCGTCCACGTCGGCGCCGCTCGCCTTGTTCTGCTGGGTCATCTGCTTCTGGTGGATCCGGAAGGAGCAGAGCGGCTCGTTGATGTAGGCGAAGGAGCCCTGCTCCAAAAGGTGAAACCACATCTCCAGGTCGACGATCTGGCTGTACTGCGGCAGGAAGCCGCGGCCGGCCTGGGCCTTCCTGAACATCACCACCGAGGGTTCGCCGATCAGGTTCCCCTGCCGCAGCAGGCAGTAGTTGATGACGTCTTTGCCGGGAAGCACACCGGTCCGGCAGAAATGCGACTCCACCTTCATCACTTTGGAGTTTTCATCGATGAAGTTGCGGGCCGAGCAGACCAGCGAGACCTTGGGGTCGGCGTCCAGCATGGCCACCATCTTCTGCAGGGCGTCCCGCGAGGCGAGCAGGTCGTCGCCGAACACGTACTTCACGTACTCGCCGCGGGCAAGCTCCAGGCAGTGGTTCCAGTTGCGCACCATGCCCAGGTTCTGCGGGTTGACGAGGAAGCGGATGCGGGGATCGTGCGCGGCGTAGGACTCCACCACCTCGCGGGTGTTGTCCTTGGACTGGTCGTCCACGATCAGCAGCTCGAAATCGGTGAAGGTCTGGGCAAGCACCGACTCGATGGTCTCGCCCAGGTAGCCGCCGTAGTTGTAGGTCGGGATGCAGATGCTCAGCTTGCAGTCGCTCACCTGGCGCCTCCCGCGGCTCTTCTCACCACCTCGGCGTCGCCCAAAGCGCGGTGCTTTTTCTCCTCGCGGCGGATGGCGAAGACCTCTTTCAGGCGCGACAGCGCCCCGAAGAAGGCCTCGTAGTACAGGAAGTTCAGCCACAGCCAGCCGACCGACAGCCGGAAAGCGGTGGTCAAAAGGTTCCTGGCCAGCATGCCGGGATCGCTCAGATTCGCCCAGTGGAACAGGAAGCGGTTGCGGTAATAGATCCGCTTGTTCAGGCGGCGCTTGGCCTTGGCGAGGGTGGCGTTGGAATAGTGCCACACGGTCGCCTCCGGCTCGTAGATGCTCTTCCAGCCGCGCTTCCAGGCGCGGTAGCAGATGTCGACGTCCTCGAAGAGATAGGGGGTGTAGACCTCGCTGTATCCCTTCAGGGCGCGGAACTTCCCGGCATGGTAGGCGACGCAGGCGCCGATGGCGTACAGGTTTTCCCGCGCCGGCACCTCCTCCTCGGAACCTGCGAAGGAGCCCTTGATGAACCCCTTGCGGTAGGCGCCGCGCACCACCCCCTGGTTCTTGGACTCCCGCTCCACGATGATGCGGGGCGAGACGGCGAACAGCTCGGGATCGCTGAAGTGGCGCACCAGGAGTGCCGGCAGGTTGGGGCTCACCTTGACGTCGGTATTGATGCAGAGGAGGATCGGGTAGCGGGCGGCAGCCATGCCGATGTTGCAGGTCTTGGAGAAGCCTAAGTTCTGCCGGTTCTCGATCAGGGTCGCCCGGGGGAACCGGTCGCGGATCAGCGCCCGGCTGTCGTCCTTGGAGCAGTCGTCCACGATGATCACTTCCCACTCGCCGTCCCAGCCGTCCAGCGCCTCGAACACCGAGGGGAGGTTGTCGGTCAGCAGCTTTACGCCGTTGTAGTTGGGGATCACCACGCTGAGCCCGCTCGGGGCCCGGTGAAGGGGAGCGGCGCTCATCGGGCACCGTCCTTGCCGGTGCGCTGTTTTTCCCAGAGCAGGGCGTACTTGGTGAAGACGTAGATCCCGTTCAGGACGGCGATCACGAAGCCGTGCCGGCCGTCGAGAAAGCCCCGTTTAAGGACGTAGTGCTTGAAAAAGCCGTGCAGCGGATTGATTACCAGGTTCTTCAGGCTGGCCTTGCGCCCGTCGCGGTCGTAGGAGTGGAACTCGGCCACCGCGTAGCGGATGGTCCTCTCGAAGCAGTCGCGCAGGTCCTTGAAGGAGTAGTGGTGCAGGTCGCCGGAGAGCTTGCCGGAGGGGCCACCGATCCTCAGGCTGTCATGGGGATCCAGCCCGCCCCAGGTGCCGGCGCCCCGGCGGATCAGGCGGATCTTCCAATCCGGATACCAGGCGTGCTCGATCCACTTGCCGAGAAAAAAGGTCTTCCGGTTCAGCTGGTACCCTTCCAGCTTGCCGTCCGCTATGGTGCTGACGATGGAATCGCGCAACTGCGGGGAAACCACCTCGTCGCAGTCGAGGCTCAGGATCCAGGGGGAGCTGCACTTGTCGAGGGCGGAGTTCTTCTGGGCGATGTGCCCCTTCCAGGGCTCCTGGATGACCTTGGCACCCAACGACTGGGCGATCTCCACGGTACGGTCGGTGGAGAAGGAGTCGACCACGATTATTTCATCAGCAATGGATTGGACCGCCTCGATGCAACGGGCGATATTGGCTTCTTCGTTGAAGGAGATGATTGCTACCGAGAGTTTCAAAGAAGGGTTCGTGTTTTCTGAATCAAAGCCACCTGCCGATGGCGACTGCTGGTTCTCTATAGACATTGCAATGACTGCCTTTGCATTAACTGCCGTGCTTTCGTTGAGGAAACTGTCGCTGTCCCGGTATTTCCTGTTTTAGTCCGCCACTATAGCACTCACTATGAGTAAACGTCAACGGTATTCAGGGTATTGATCCAATTACAATTGGACGGTTACGGGACGCTCTGCCAGTTCCCTCCCGTTCTCTGAAAGTCCCCGCCTGAACCCACTCCGCCAGCCCCCCTCGCCCTTCGGGAGAGTGCCGGGGTGAGGGATCCTTCCACGGAGATGCGAGGCGTCCCTCACCACTGCCCTCCCCCGCAGGGGAAGGGAGAGTTTAACAGGTGCGTTTTGAGCTGATGACTCTGTCGGGGGGAAAGGACGAGGTGACGGCTCTTTTCAGCCGGCGCTGATCAGTTCCAGCAGGTGTCCCGCACTGTGCTCCTGCTGCAGAGAGAGCCCGGCGCGGCGGGCGTTGGACTGGTAGCGGGGGTAGTCGTCGCGGATGCGCAGGCTCGCCTCCAGGAGCGCCTCCGGCGCGGGCGAATCCACCACCACACCCGCCTCGAAGCGCTCCACCACCCGGGCCATCCAGGTGCCGGCCAGGGTAACCACCGGCGCCCCCATGGAGAGCCCATCCAGGGTGATGCCGCTGATGCGGTCGGCAAAATCGGCGGGGTTGTAGGGCTGCAGGCAGATGGCGCCGCTGAACATTGCGAAATACTCCTCGGAGGAGAGGGTCTGCGGGGTGAGGGTCAACTCGGGGTAGCCGATGGTGGAGAGCTTCTGCAGGGCCTTTCCCGTATCGGGGTCGTGCCGGTCGTAGTGGTCCCCCGAGGTCTGCAGGGCGACCGGGACCGACTGGTGCCGCTCGGCCAAGAGGGCCAGCAGGTCGACCACATGGTGGAACCCCTTGTCGGCGCGGGCGGCACCGGCAAACAGCAGGTGCCGGAACGGCTGGGCGGGGAGCTCCCGGCTGTCCCGCGGCGTGATGGGATAGGGAACCACGCTGCAGTGCCGGAAACCGCACTCCCGGAAGACATCCACCACGCTCGCCGTCGGCCCCATGATCACCAGTTCCGGATGGCGCTGGGCGATCTTCCTGAAGTAGGCGAGCTTCTTCGGGCTGGGGCGCATCCAGTGGAAAAAGCAGAATACCCGCTGGGGAGGGATGCTGCCTGCGGCGGCCAGGTTCAGGAGCACCAGGTCGACCCGGCCGGCGGTGGAGATGAAGATCCGCTCGCCGCGGGCCAGAAGGCGGCGGAGCAGGAAGAATTCCTGGAACCGGCGGATCTTGCGGAAAAAGTGGCGCTTAAGCGAGATATCGGCGCCGGGCATAGCCGGCAGGGAGGCCGCGCGGCCGCCCCACAGGGTGAAGCGGACCTCTTTTTGCCCGGCCGAGCCGCACAGGCTCGCCACGAAGCTCTGGCAGTGGCCGGCCTCGCCGGAGAGGGTGGGCTCGATGATGTTGATGTTTTGCTTCATATCAGGAGCCGAACAGGGAGCGAATCCCGGCCAGCAGTGCCTCCGTTTTGATAGTGCCGCGGCACTGGGAATCCTTGTCGCACTGTGCCCGCAGGCAGCGGGCGCAGTGGATGGGGGACTGGACGACCACGTGGTGCTCGCCGCAGGGACCGCGCCGCTTGCCGTCGGTGGCGCGGTAGAAGGAGACCGTGGGGGTGCCGAGCGCCGCCGCCATCTTGACCGTGTCGTTGTCGGCACCGACCACCAGGTCCACCTTCTTCAGGAGGGCGGCCATCCCTTTCAGGCTCTGGCGGTCGAGCACCCGGGCGGCGGTGACGGACTTGGCCAGCCGGGTCGCCAGTTCCCTCTCCTCCTCGGTGACCCAGCTGAGCAGGATGGTCACCTCGGAGAAGCTGTCCACCACCTGCCGGGCGAGCTCCGACCACCCCTGTTCGCTCCAGAGCTTCGTCTTCCAGTCGGCGCCGCAGTCGAACAGGAAGACCAGGCCGTCGGAGAGGGTCGCCAGCAACGCCTCCGCGGCCAGGTCGTCAGCGGGTCCGGTGACGATCCCGCCGGAGAGCTCCATGGAGCGGTAATCCTTGGCGAAGGGGATGGATACCAGGCGCAGGCACTTGTGGGTATCGTTCACATCCTGGCGCCTGAGCGGCACCCGGCGCATGGAGAAGAACAGGTTCCCCTTGTCGGCCACCTCGCTCTTCTCGAAGCCGATCCGGTCCTGCGCGCCGGTCAGCCTGCCGATCAGGCCGCTGTTGAAACTCCCCTCCAGGTCGAAGACGAAGCGGTATTCCCGGCCCAGGAGCGCCTCCTTCAGCTGGCCGATCTCCCTGACCACGGAGATCGCACGGGGCAGTTTCCTCCAGTCGCCCGTCTTCACCGTGTGCAGGGTACCCAGCAGGGGATTTCCCTCCAGCACCTCCCGGTACTCCTCGTCCACCACCCAGTCGATCTCCACCTCGGGCACCGCCTGGTGAAGGTAATCGAGGACCGGCAGTGCGCTCAGTATGCCGCCCAGAGGCGCTGTTTGTATGATGAGTAGGCGCATGGTCATCTCCGAGGAAACAGTGTCAGGAAGCAGGGGGACTGCAGGAAGCAGGGGGGCAGGCACCTTCGGAGCCACTCCCCGGGAAATGCTGCTGGATTTTCTCCATCACCTCTTCCGGCCGGATCAGTTCGAGGCAGGCGCGGTACTGGTCGTTCACGCAGTAGCTCCGGACGCAGGGCTGGCAGGGGGGCTGCCGCTTCTCGATGATGCACTTCCTGCTGGTGATCGGACCCGAGTATTCGTCGTAGGTCGGCCCGTAGAGCCCGAACACGAAGATGCCGGTGGAAGCGGCGACGTGGATCGGGCCGCTGTCGTTGCCCACGAAGAGGTCGGCACGGCTGCAGAGGGCGGCGAACTCGGCGAGCGACAGGGTGTGGCTGACGAACACCGGCGGCCGCTTGGCCTGGGTGACCACCTGGTCCAGGATCTCCTTTTCGCCGGGGCCTCCCACCAGGAAGACATCGAAGCGCTCAGAGAGCAGGTCGCAAAGGCGCGCGTAGTTGTGCGGCCCCCACTGGTGCAGCGGAACGCGGGAGCCGGGATGGATGACGACCTTGGGCCTGCCCCCCTCCGCAAAGGCCGCCGGAGTCTTCCCTTCCAGAGAGGCGAGGGCCTCGGGCAGGACGTGGTAGCGGATCTCGCTGGTGTAGTTGACCAGCCCCAAAAGGTCGAGGAAATCGGCGTAAAACTGCACGATATGGCATTCCAGCTTCGGCTTGACCACGTGGGTGAACAGTTTGTGCCGGGCCCGTTTCCCCATCGGGTAGGTGAAACGATAACGGGCGCCGGAGAAATAACTCATCAGGGCGCCGCGGTCGCCGTCGGTGAGGTCGATGACGCAATCCGGGTGCAGATTCCTGACCTGGCGCAGGAAGGAGAGGAAACGAAGCTTTCCCGCCACCCCCTTCTTGATCTCGTTATAGGGAAAGCCGATCACGGTGGCGACGCCGGGATGCGCCGAGAAGACCGCCTCGTTCCCCTGCTTCACGACGATGGAGATGGTGGCGTCCGGCAGGTTCCTGCGCAGATTCTCTATGAAGGGAATCGTCCAGAAGGTATCGCCCAGAAACTTGGTTTGGATGACCAGGATGTGCCGGCTCTTCCGCAGCAGGGCGCTGCGCGCGATTTGCTCAGCCGAGAGGCTGTTTTGGTTGCTTGCTGTGCTCATATACTTGATCCACGTGCTGCGAAAGGCGACCGGCTTAGCGAAGCCAGTCCCCGGGTCCCCTGTTGTCAAAAAACTACCATGTCCATAACGCGTCCCCCCCTCGATCATGTCCATGACACGTCCCCCCCTTGATAAAGGGGGGACAGGGGGGATTGCTTTCCGCAGCTAGAGCGAGCGTCACCCCTGCTGCACGCTCTCCGCCTCTTCCACGATCAAGACCGGAATGCCGTCCCTGACGGGATACCTGAGCCCGCACGGTTCGCAGACCACGGCCTCCCCATCTTCCAGCAGCTTCCCCTTGCACTTCGGGCAGGCCAGTATCTCCAGAAGCTCCTTCTGAATACTCATGCAGACGCCCCCCCTTTGCCGCCGGCTATAAGCTCCTCCAAGGCTGCCTCCAGCTGGGCAGCATCGCTGAATTCCAGCTCCAGTGACACGGCGTAGCAATTCACCAGCTTGTCCGCGAACCCCACAAGTTTCACCGCGTCCTTTTCCGTGGTCAGCAGGACGGTCGAGCGCGACGCCTCCCTGAGTCTCAGGATGGCGGCCAGCTCTTCATCGCCGTAGGGCGTGTGATCGGGGAAGGCAAGGGTGGTGACAAGCTGCACCCCTGCCGCCTCCAGTCCATCGAAGAAGGAAGCCGGATCGGCAAGCCCGGAAAAGGCCATCACCCGGGCGGTGGACGGCACCGAACCCAGCGGCTTGGGCTCCCCGCCGGCCAGAGGCAGCAGGCCGGCCAGCCGGTGCCTGCTACGGCAGAAAGGCTTGCCCGGAACGGCGTCCGGCGTGGGCTCCCCTTCCCTGCTTCGCGTGTAGACCACCAGGTCGGCACGGGCTGCGGCAGCCGGGGCTTCTCTCAGGAAGCCGGCCGGAAGGGTGGCGCCGTTACTGAAGGGACGCGTGGCATCGAGGAGCAGGATATCCAGGTCCCGTTTCATCCGCAGATGCTGGAAGGCATCGTCCAGGATGAAGAGGTCCGGCTGCAGTTCGTTCAGCGCGGTGCGGGCAGCAGCCCGGCGGTCGGCGCCGGTCACCACCATCAGCCCCGGTATCTTTCTGGCCAAAAGGTACGGCTCGTCGCCCGACTCTTCCGGTGAAACCCGGATGGTTTTGCCGTCCGAGACCACCAGCACCTTCCCTTCGGCGGAACCGCGGTAGCCGCGGGAGATGACCGCCACGCGCTTGCCGCGCCGGATGAAGTACTCCGCCAGCCACGCCACCATGGGGGTCTTGCCGGTTCCTCCCAGCGTGATGTTCCCCACCGAGATGACCGGCACCGGCATCCGGTAGGACGGCAGGATGCCGAGCCTATAGGCTGCGGCCCGGATGCGCAGCAAAAGTGCGTAGAGCACGGCAGCCAGCCGGAGGATCACCCACAGGAGGCGGTCCCGCAGCCGGTCGCGCTTGCCGGCCACAAGATCCTTGAAATATTGTTCCTTATCAGCTTTCACCGTTCACCTGTCGCGGGAGTGGGCTCCCCCTCCCCTGTCCTCCCCCTTCGGGAGAGGGAGCTGTCGGCGGGAGTAGCAAGTCGAAGATTGCCGAAGAGGGCGTCGGCAGCTGCGATCACCTCGGAGGCGGTGACGGCAGTCATGCAGCGGTGGTCGGTCGGGCACTCGCGCTTCATGCAGGGGGCGCATTCGGTATCGCGGCGGACGATGGACCCTTTCGAAAAGAAGGCGCTGGTAGTGCGGTGGTCGGTCGATCCGAAGATGGCGACCAGCGGCACGTCGAAGGCCGCAGCGATATGCATGGGGCCGGAATCGTTGGTGACGAAGAAATTGCAGCGCTTGATGAGCGCCATCAACTCGCGTACCGAGGTGGAGCCCGCCATGTTCAGGCACCCTGCCCCGACCAGTTCCTCTATCCGGGACGCCATCTCCGTTTCGGCGGGACCGCCGGTTATCACCACCCGCGCGCCCCAGCGTTCGGAGAGCCCGCGGGCGACCTCGGCGAAGCGCTCGGGGTACCAGCGTTTGGCGGAACCGAAAGTGGCGCCGGGATTTACCCCCAGCACGAAATCGCCGGCAGCGATCCCCCCCTTGGCCAGGCGTTCGGCCATGGCGCTATCTTCCTGTGCGGTGGTGGCAAGGCTCAGCACCGGCGCAACCGTAGGAATCCCGAAGTACTTCAGCATGTCCAGGTAGTTGAGGACCTGGTGCTCCTTGGTGTTCTGCAGGGTCTTCGGCCAGGCATGGGTGAGCAGCAGGCCGCGCCCGTCGCTGTTCTTGCCAATCCGGAGCGGGATTCCGGCCAGCCAGGGAATCAGCGCCCCCTCGAAGGAATTGGTGAAGATGACCGCCAGGTCGAAATGGTGCGGCCGGAGCAGGCCAGCGAGCTGCAGGCGTCCCAGGAAGCCGCGGTGCTTGCTGCGGTCGAACGTTATCACCCTGTCCACCGACGGATGGTTGGCGAACATCTGCGAGACCAGCGGGTTGGCAAGCACGGTGATTTCCGAATCGGGGAAATGCCGGCGGATGGCGCCCAAGGCGGGTGTGATCATGACGGCATCGCCCAGCCAGTTCACCGACCTCACGAGGATTTTCCGCACGCGGCTGCTATCGATCTTCTTCACTAAACGTCCACCCCATCCTCACCCTGTCCCTCCCCTTGAAAGGGAGGGGACGTAGAAGGGAAATATCCCGAAAGTTTTTACAGCGCAGGCAAATGTGAGCGAGAGCCGGCAGCCGCATAAGGAAGGCGGTTTTACTGGCCATCGCCTGTAATCCCCTGCGGTCACGTTCCCCCCTTGATAAAGGGGGGACAGGGGGGATTGCTTGTGCCTACTAAAGGAGCTTCCCCGAAATCAGCCGAGGTACCTCTCCACGATCTTCATGTGCTTTTCCGTCGCGCCGCCGTTCTCCCTCATCATGGTCAGCGCGTTTTCGCCGAGCTGGCGCCGCTGGCCGGCGTCGGCAAGCAGGTCGCGGAAGAGCGGCGCCAACTGGTCCGGCCTGGAGACCTGGATGCCGGCATGGTAGCGCAGCACCAGTGCGGTAATCTCCCGGAAGTTGTTCATATGGGGGCCGAAAAGGCTCGGCACCCCAACGGAGGCCGGCTCCAGCAGGTTGTGCCCGCCGGTCGGCACCAGGCTCCCCCCCACGAACACCAGGTCGGAGAGGGCATAGAGGTTCATCAGTTCGCCGACCGTATCGACCAGCAGCACTTCGCCCGCCGCGAAGGGGGAAGCGGCCTTCTGCAACCCGGTACGCCTGCGGTAGGAAAGTCCCTTTCGCTCCAGGATGGCGGCCACCTCCGCCGACCGCTCCGGATGACGCGGCACCAGGACCAGGAACAGGTCGGAGCGCTCGGCAAGAAGCTCCCGGTAGGCGTCCAGCACGAACTCTTCCTCGCCGGGCCGGGTGCTCCCGGCGGTGATGACGGAGAGCTCCGGCGGAATCGAGTAGCGTCCCCGCAACTCGGCCTTCTCCTCGTTGGCGACCTGCCGGTAGGAGATGTCGCACTTCAGGTTCCCCACCGCCAGGGTCCGCTCCGCCCTGGCACCGATGGCGACGATGCGGTCGCCGTCCAGCCCGGTCTGCATGCAGAGCGCGGAGAAAAGCTGCAACGCCGGGCGGAAAGCCCAGCTGAATTTCAGGTAGCGTCCGAAGGAGCGGTCTGAAATCCGGCCGTTGGCGAGCAGCACCGGGATCCCCTTGCGCTCCGCCTCACGGGTGAAATTCGGCCAGACCTCGGTCTCCATGATGATGACCACCTGCGGTCGCACGGTGTCCAGTGTGCGGCGCACCGCCCAGGGAAAATCGAAGGGGAAACAGATGGAGGCGTCCACCATCGGGAGGCGGCCGGCAACTTCGCGGCCGGTCGAGGTGCTGTTGGAGACCAGCAGGGCATGGCCGGGGTAGCGTTCCTTGAGTGCAGCGAGCAGCGGGCGCGCGGCGAGCGTCTCGCCCACCGAAACGGCGTGCACCCAGATCACCGGCCGGCCGCCGATCTTCTGAAGCTGCTCCGCCGCAATCTCTCCCAGCCGCTCGGACAAAGGCGGCGGATTGCTCCCCTTGAGCTTCTGGTACAGATGAAACAGAGCCACCGGCAGGATCAGCAGGGAGGCGACTATGTTGTACAAAACGAAGAACATACCCTATCCAACCTTCCCTACCCCTCTTCAACATCACGCCAACATCCCCTCCCCCGAACGGGGGAGGGTCAGGGAGGGGGAACAATGCTCGCGTCAGGGAGCTTCACCCACAGGGCAAGAGTAGCAATGCCCGCGCCAGGGAGCTTCACCCACAGTGCAATGGTAGCAATGCCCGCGTCGGGAAGCTTTACCCGTGAAGCAAGGAACAACGCCCGCCACGCGGAACTTTTATCCACCACGCAAGGGAGCAATGCCCGCCGAAAGGAACTTTTACCCTCTATCAGATCAACTGTCAGCGGCAGGGCCAGCAGCGCTCCCCCCTCCCGGCCTCCCGTTCGGGGGGAGGAGGCTCGGACGAAAGGGAACAAGGTACCGGCGACGCCTTCCGCTGCCACGTCCCTCCTTGATAAAGGGGGACAGGGGGATTGCTTTTACCGGTCAGGGCGTCATACGAGCCGCGTCTTTCCCCTGGTAGGCGCTTCGCCACAGCTCGACCTTGTCGAGCACGTCGGAGACCGTGATGCGCGGCATGCGGTCGGGGCGGTTCTCCATGGAGATCGGGTAATCCTCGCCCGGCTCCCCGTACACGTCGATCATCAGATCCTGGAACTTCCGGTACGGGCCGACCCGCTTGGGATTGGAGTAGCCGATCAGGGACACCACCGGGCGGTCGAGCGCCACGCTGATATGCAGAGGACCGGTGTCGGGAGAGATGACCAGCGCTGCGCCGTCGAAGATTGCCACCAGCCCGCGCAGCCCCCCGTTGCCCAGGGCGCTGATCGGTTTATGACGGGTCTTCTCCATGATCACCCGCTCGGCGTTCACTTCGCGCTCCGACTTGCCCCCCACCAGCACCGGCTGCAGCCCGAAATCGGCGTAGAGGGCATCGCAGACCTCCGCCCAGCGCTCGGGAAGCCAGTCCTTTTGCGCCTTGCTGGTCGCCACCACGATCGGCACCGCCGGTCGCTCGATCTTCGCGTAGAACTCCCGTTGCCAGTTACGCTCCTGGTCGCTCCAGGGCCCCAGTCCCCAGGTCACCGGGGTGGTGGGGGCGCCCAGGTACTCGCAGAACTCCAGGTACTGGTCCTGTACGTGCTGCATGGCGTGGGGCGGGATGCGGTGGGTGGTGAACAGCCAGTTCAGGTCGCGAGCGCGGGCGAAGTCGAAGCCGAGCTTGACGGGGGCCTTCACGAAGGAGGCCACGATGTTGGCCTTGAAGTAGACCTGCAGCTGGATGGCGAGGTCGAAACGGCGGCTCTTCAACTGGTCGCGCACGTCCAGGAACCCGCGCACCCCCTTGGTGCGGTCGAAGAGGATGATCTCGTCGACCAGCGGGTGCCCCTTGACCAGCATGGCCGGCCCGGGCTGGAGGATCCAGGTGACCTTGCAGGCGGGGTTGGCCGCCTTGAGGGAGTGAAGAACCGGCAGGACATGGACCGCGTCGCCCACGGCACTCATCATGACAATACAGACGCGGTCTGCAGCAAATCGCATTGGTTATTTCTCCAGGGCGAGGCGGGCCAGCTTGGCCAGTGCCTCCTCGCTGAAATCAAGGCCCCAGCGCTCGCGCCATTTGCGCGCCGAGCGGGCCAGCCGCTCGAAGTTCAGTCGGGCGACCCCGGCCGTCAGGGGAAAGGTGACCCGGTCGACGTCGAGCAGGTACGCCTTGAGAGCCCCGCCGTCACCGGCAATATAGATGTTCTTCAGGTTGAGGTCGGCATGCCAGGCCCCGGCATGGGCCAGTGCAGCGAGCAGCCCCCCCACCGCGGTTATTAGCGCTTCCCGGGCCTGCCCATCCGCCTCGCGCCATACGGCAGGAAAATCGTCACCCTTCGGCAGCCTGCGGGTCATGACATCGCTGCGGCCGAACAGGCCGGCAACCGGGTAGATGACGCAGGCAACAACCTCGGGCGTCGGGATCCCCGCCTTCTCAAGGCGCAGTGCGGTCTCCAGTTCCAGGGGAGCCCTGGTCGGCAGCAGGAAGTATTCGCCGGTCAGCAGGCGCAGGAGCCCGCCGTGCCGGTTTCGGCGGATCACCACCGGAGTCGAGGCTTCGGCAGCGGCTCCGGCGGGAAGAGTGACGCCGTAGCTTACGCCGCGGCCCCGCATGAGGTCCGGAGACGGCTGGAGAGCCCCCCACTCGTAGAGAGTTCCGGAGCCGACGGCTTCCCGGACTGCGTCCGCCGCCCAATCCCGCGCCAGCACGCGCTTTCCGTTCACCGAGAACCGCAGGTACCCGTCCGGAGCTACGCCAGAACACGAAGCGTCGTTACAGTTCAACCTCTTCCCCGATCAACTCACCGCGCGCCGCACCAGCGCCCGGGGCACAGATCATTAGCTGTCGCCAACCAACAACCCGATGCAAAGTATTGATAAATGAGCAGTTAAATCCAGTATTCTTAACACCTCAAACAAGCCGGCGTCAAGCGTTTTGACTTTCAGGATGTCGGTATCGAAGGCTTAGCAAGAGAGGGGAGTAAGGCAGGGATTACGATGGGAAAGCTTCACTGCGTACCAGTTGATGCCCACCTTCGCCATTCGCGTCGGACTCTCGACGGAGCACATCACCGTTTATAGGCTTTGTCATGCTGAACGTGCAGGGCAATGAGAACTATGGTGGGGCCCTTTAAAAGGCAGGTGAGGGCGCGTGCAGTTCCGGTAACCCGCAATGAGTAAAGCTGCTCTCCAGAGACGGGCTCGATCATGCCGTGCAACTTCTCAAAATTGAGTCCAGGGTGGGTCCATAGCTGCGGCAGGTCTATCTGCTGCAAGGCCAGGAGCATCTTCGCCGCGGCCTTCCGCACGGGCAAGTCAGCAGCCATCACGGCTTCATCGAACCTGGGGCGGATCTCAATCTTCACCGGCCCACCTTTTGGCGATGGTTTCCGCCTCTTTGACAGAGCTTACGCTGGTCGAGGGGCGCGGATCAGTCAGAGAAGCGGTGATGGCCTGCTTGGTGTCCGCGGTCCATGCCCATAGTTGATGCTTAGGAACGGGCTCCACCGGGACCAGCATTATGCGTCCGTCCTCGAGCACCTGCAGGTCAAGAGCATCTCCAGGCTTTATGTCGAGTGTGGCGGGAAGGGTGATTCTGCGTCTGGCATCGGTTTGTACGAGCATGGTCGCTACCTCCACCTGAGTAGGGTAACAGGAGGCACGGAAAGAGGCAATACCCATTCTCCCTAAATGGGAAAGAAGAGACGGGACTGAGGAGGATCGAGGGGGAGCATGGACAGGAGCCGCTCCAGGAAAAACAAAAGGGCAGGCCAGGTGATCTGTGCCACCATTCGTCTGCCCTTCATGACCGGGTGATTGGGCGGCTACTCCGTCGGCTCCGCCGTCACCGGCAGGCGGCGGGGGACCGCCTTGGGGACCAGCAGCACGCCCCGGTCCAGGCGAAGAAGGTAGTACAGGGAAAGGCCGACCAGGTAGACCACGCCGCCGGCCCACAGGATATCGCTGGGGAAATGGCCACCCTGCACCATGCGGGCTACTCCCATCAACAGGCCGTAGCCGATCCCTGCCGACAGGAAAATCCTCGCCTTCCTGCGGGACGACTGTCTCCAGACGAAGTAAGGGGCCATCAGGTAGAAGGCGGCAGAGGCGTGGCCGGAGGGAAACGAGGTCCCGGCCATCCGCCCCTGGCAGCGTTCCCAGACCTGGTGGAAGGAACTGGCGCCTCCAAAAACCTGCATCTGGCGAGGCCGCGGCCTTCCCCAGTGGTCCTTCAGCACGGTGTTGACCATGAGTCCCGGGCCGAGCAGCATGAGGAGCAGGAAGAACAGGGCGCACTTCCGGTAGATGTAGAAGCGGGCGGAGAACAGGCTGGCTACCACCGCGAGCAAAGCGCCGGAGGCGAGCAGCAGGGAGGGAAAGACGCCGTAGTTGTAGAGGAAAATCCAGGGGTTGTGGTCGCCGTACACCCAGCCGGTGCCGGTCTGGAAAAACCGGCCTTCCAGGTAGAGGTCGAGGCCGGTTACCTGGATCAGGGCGGTCAGCGCGACCAGGATGACCACCGGCCACAGGAAGTCTTTCAGCACTTTGTTCATCGGCCTTCTTCCGCGCGCATGGCCGGCTCCACTCTGGCTTCTTTGGCCGGCTCAGGTGCCGGTGCCCGTTTCCAGCGCTTGTGCACCCAGTACCACTGCGAGGGGTGCTCGGTTATGTAGCGCTCGAGGTAACGTGCCAGCCCGGCAGCGTCCTCGGCCGCGCAGATCTCGGGATCGGCGGAGTCGGAGGGGACGTACTCGGGATACATGGTCACCACCTGGGTGTTCCCCTCGCGGTGGATGAAGATCGGAATCATGGGTGCGCCGCTTTTACGGGCGATCAGGGCGGGGAGCCGGCTGGTCCAGGCGGGGCGGCCGAGGAAGTCGATCAGGATCCCGTCGTTGGGGTGCACCGCCTGGTCGATCAGCATGCCCACGATCTCCTGCCGCTTGAAGGCTGCGAACATGGAGCGCAGGGCGCCCGACTTGTAGATGATCCCGTTGCCGTAGGCCTTGCGGATCCGCTCGGCCACCGCGTTCATGAAGGGATTGTCCAGCGGCCGTGCCACCACGGAGAGTTCGTGATGCCGCACCCCGAAGGAGAGGGCCATCAGCTCCCAGTTGCCGCAGTGGGCGGTGATGAAGGCAAGCCCCTTCCCCTTCGCCATGGCTTCCCGGTAATGCTCCATGCCGCGGAACTCGACGGCCTCGATCAGGTGCCGGCCGCGCCCGTGGTAGAGCTTGCACGCCTCGGCTGCGCAGCGGCCGAGATTCTGGAAGGTTTCCAGCGCGATGGCGTGGGCGGAGCGTGGCTGCCAGCCTGGCTGGCGCTCGAAGAAGGGGAGGCTGTCGGCGATGTTCTCGATGGCGACCCGTCGCCTGTCTTTCAGGAGATGGAAAAACAGCCGCCCCAGCCCGCTCCCCATCAACAGTGCCAGCCGGTCAGGGACAAGGGCCATGGCGAAGGAGAGGGAGAGGAAAAGAGCTGTCTCCAGGTTCCAACGGATCTTCTTGGACAAATAGATACTCCCAGCGAGAAAGCTGACCTAACCGGACCACGGGGGACATTGAAGGGAGGTCACTAAGGAAAGGCAAAAAAACGGTTCTGATTTCGGCGTACAGGGTGGGCGGTGTCCACCTGCGGAGACTCCCCTAAAGGCCCCCTTTGCGAAGGGGGATTCAGGGGGATTTGACCAACTGTGAAATCCCTCCTGCCCCTCTTTTACAAAGGGGGAACGGTCGGCAGGCTCGTGCTTTACCTCTCGCCCGCCAAGCCGCCTAGGTCACCGGGCAACCGGTTAAGGTTAAACCGAAACGGCCGGACAAGTAAACCGAAAACTAGCTCTTGAACTGCATGCCGTGCAGCCGGCTGTAGATGCCGTCGCTCTCCAAAAGCGCCTGGTGGCTGCCGACCTCGGCGATGGTACCCTTCTCGATCACCACGATGCGGTCGGCATGGGTGATGGTGGAGAGCCGGTGCGCGATGACCAGGGTGGTCCGGTTCTTCATCAGGTTGTTGAGGGCGTTTTGCACCATGATCTCGCTCTCGGTGTCGAGCGCGCTGGTCGCCTCGTCCAGCAGCAGGATGGGGGCGTTCTTCAGGATGGCGCGGGCGATGCAGATGCGCTGCCGCTGGCCGCCGGAGAGCCGGACGCCGCGGTCGCCGATGTTGGTCTCGTAACCTTCCGGCAGTTCCAGCACGAAGTCGTGCGCGTAGGCGGCGCGGGCCGCGGCCTCCACCTCCTCATCGGAAGCGTAGGTGTTGCCGTAGCGGATGTTGTTGGCGATGGTGTCGTTGAAGAGGATGGTCTCCTGGTCGACCAGGGCCACCTGGTCCAGGAGGCTCTTCAGGGTCCGCTTGCGGATGTCCACGCCGTCGATCAGGATGGCGCCCTTGGTGGGGTCGTAGAAGCGGGTGATCAGCGAGACCAGGGTGGTCTTGCCGCCGCCGGAAGGACCGACCAGGGCGATCACCTCGCCCCTTTTCGCCTGCAGGCTGACGTTCTGCAGCACGTACTCTTCCTCGTCATACCGGAAGGAGACGTTCCTGAACTCCAGTTCCCCCTTGGCCGGCCCGAGGTCCTGCGCGTCCGGGGCGTCCACGATCTCCGGCGTCTCGTCGATGATCTCGAAGACGCGGTCGGCGGCACCGATGGCCCGCTGCATGGTGTTGAAGGAGGTGATCAGCCGCTTGATCGGGTTGGAGAAGAGCGCCATGGCGGTGATGAAGGAGAAGAACTCGGAGGCGCTCTTCTGGCCGTGCATGACGCTGGAGCCGCCCACCCAGACCACCGCGGCGATGCCGAAGGAGGTAACGAACTCCATGATCGGGGTGGAGAGGCCGTTGTACTTGATGTTCTTCCTGGCCAACAGGTAGTAGTCCTTGTTGGCGCGCTTGAAGCGCTCCACCTCGCGGTCCTCCAGGCCGAAGGCCTTGATGACCTTGACACCGGAGAAGGTCTCCTGCAGCACCGAGGCGATCACCCCGATCTTCTCCTGGCCGACCCGGGCCAGCGTCTTGATCCTTTTGCCGATCCGCTGGGCGGGGAGCACCGTGAGCGGAATGACCACGATGGAGATCAGCGCGAGCTTCCAGTCACGGTAGAAGAGCACGCAAAGAAGCGAAATGGAAGAGATGCAGTCGCGGAACAGTCCGTTTATGACCTGGGCCACGCCGTCCTGCATCATCCCCACGTCTGTCAAAACGCGCGACATGAGGGCGCCGGCGCCGTGGCGGTGGAAGAAGCCGAGGCTCAAGTGCATCTGCCGGTCGTAGACCTCGTTACGGACGTCCTGCACCGCGAGCTGGCCGGCGGTGCAGATGAAGTAATCGTTGGTGTAGCGGCAAAGCCCCCGCACCGCGAAGAGAATGATGATACCGAACGGCAGCAGGTAGAAGATGGTCATGTCCTGCCCGGAGAATATCTTTTTCAGCACCGGCTCCACCAGGTAGGCGATGGCGCCGTCCATGCCACCCACACCCAAAGAGCCCACCGCCGCCAGCGCGATGCGCCAGGCATAGGGGCGGCTGTAGCCGAGTAACCTTAAGAAAATCTTGCTTCCGTTTTCCTGCGCTCGTTGCATTTACATCATCTCCATGGCGAGGCGGGCCACCCGGCCCAGCGCCCCGCCGCTTCCCAGCTTGACCCTGACCATGGCCAGCTCCTCTTTCATGCGGGCGGCATAGCCGGGTTCGTTAAGTATGTCGTCGATCTCGTCGGCAATGGTCGCCGGCTCCGCTTCGTGCTGGATGAGCTCCTTGACCACGCGCTTCTCAGCCACGATGTTGCAGATGCCGATGTGCGGGACGTTGATGACCCGCTTGCCGATCTGGTAGGAAAGCGGCGAGACCTTGTAGATGAGCACGCTGGGAACCCCCACCAGCGCGAGTTCCATGATGACGGTGCCGGAGACCGCGATGGCCGCGTCGCAGCCGGTCATCAGGTCGTGATTCCTGCCGGAGATCACCGAGATCTGCAGGGAGCTTCCCTGCAGGTAAGGGGCGAGGTCCTCGGGGCGCAGCGAAGAGGCAAGCGGCAGCACGAACTGCAGGTCCGGCATCCGCTCGTTCAGCAGGGCGGCGGCTTGCAGCACCACCGGCAGCATCCGCTTGAGCACCGATTTCCGGCTGCCGGGGAAGAGCCCGACCGTCCGCCGGGAGGGATCGAGCCCCAAGGACTTGAGCGCCTCGTCCCTGGTAAGCTGCGGACGCACCATGTCGACCAGGGGGTGCCCCACGAAGCTGACCGGGATCCCCGCTTTCTGGTAGAAGGGAACCTCGAAGGGGAACAGCACGGCCATCATGTCGACTACCTTGCCGATGCCGACCACGCGGCCGCTGCGCCAGGCCCAGACCTGCGGGCTGATGAAGTAGAGGACCTTGACCCCGGCGGCCTTGGCCACCTTGGCGAGTCTCAGGTTGAAGTCGGGGTAGTCGATCAGGATCAGCAGGTCGGGGGGATCGGTGAGGAGCCGCTTTTTGAGGGTGTTGAAGCCCTTGGCGATCACCGGGAGGTGACCCACCACCTCGAAGAGCCCCATGACCGCCATCACGTTGGCATCCCACAGGGTGTCGACCCCGGCGGCGCGCATCAGGTCGCCCCCCATGCCGATGAAACGGGTGTCGGGAGCAAGGCTCCTGATCTCGTTGGCGATGTTGGCGCCGTACATCTCGCCGGAGGCCTCGCCGGCCACGATCATCACGGTCTTTCTTTCGGACAAAGGAACTCCGGACAGCTTAAGAAAAAACTAAAGCGGATATTCGGTAAAAGCAGTCGAGGCTAAGGCCGCCGGGAAGAGCCTCCCCGGCCGAACCTTAGCCTCAGTAGGTGTAAGACAGAAGGGTTCTGTACCGGCACCTCTATGGGTGCCGTCCCTATCGTTCAGCCTTGCAGATGCCGCGCTTGGCGTTTTCGATGAAGGAGACGAAGTGCTGCACCGAGGAGGTCTGCGGCACCTCGGTCTTCATCTTCTCGACACACTCGGAGAGTTTCAGCCCGGAAAAGGCCAGGATGCGGTAGGCCTTCTTGAGGGCGGAGACCTCCTCTTCCGGGAAACCGCGCCGCTTGAGGCCGATCAGGTTGAGCCCGCGGAGCTTCAGCTCCCTCCCCTCGCCGGTCAGGATGGTGAAAGGGGGGACGTCCTGCCCGACCAGGGCTCCGCCGCCGATCATGACGCTCTCGCCCACGGTGACGAACTGGTGGATGGCGCACAGCCCGCCCAGGATGGCGTAGTCCTGCACGGTCACGTGACCCGCCAGGGTGGCCGAGTTGGCCATCACTACGTTGGAGCCGATATGGCAGTCGTGGGCGACATGGGAATAGGCCATGAACAGGTTGTTGTTGCCGACCGTGGTCTCGCCGTCGCCGGTCACCGTCCCCAGGTGCAGGGTGGCGAACTCGCGGATGGTGTTGCCGTTGCCGATCTTCAGGTAGGTTTCCTCGCCCTTGTACTTCAGGTCCTGGGGAATGGCGCCCACCGAGGCGAGGTGGAAGATGTTGTTGTACTCGCCGATCTCGGTCCAGCCTTCGATCACCGCGTGAGGGCCGATCTTGGTCCCCTTGCCGATCTTGACGTGGGGCCCGATCACCGCGTACGGCCCGATCTCGACATCTTCGGCGACCTGGGCGCCGGGATAAACGATTGCGCTGCTGTGGATCATGTTGTTCTCCGTAGGCCTGCCGGCTATTTGGCAGCCAGGGTAGCCTTGAGTTCCGCTTCAGTCACCAGGGTGTCACCAACATACGCCTTGCAGCCGATGCTCCAGACGCCGCGCTTGTGGAAGATGGTCTCCCCTTCGATCCTCAGGGTATCGCCCGGCTTGACCGGCTTTCTGAAACGGGCGTTGTCGATGGCCATGAAGTAGCTCACCTTCTCGGAAGCCCCCTCCCCTTCGGCGAGGTAGGCCATGATGGCGACCGACTGAGCCATCGCCTCGATGATCAGCACCCCCGGCATGACCGGGTGTCCCGGGAAGTGCCCCTGGAAGAAGGGCTCGTTCATGGTTACGTTCTTGATGGCCACGATCCGCTTGCCAACCTCCAGTTCGAGCACTTTGTCGACCAGCAGGAAGGGATAGCGGTGCGGCAGGATCTCCATAATCTGAACTATGTCAAGCAAAGCCGCCTCCTAATGAATTAAATAATCGCGTCGCGCCCAAAAGCACTCTCGCGTCTCAAACAACACATCTTTGCAAGTTAACTCCCCCCTTGATAAAGGGGGGCCGGGGGGGGATTTCTGCTGACTCAAAACCTGACTGCATTCCCCCTAAATCCCCCTTTATCAAGGGGGACTTTAAGTTCAAAGGGGGAATCCCTACTCTTCGCTTTCCCCGCCCTTGAGCTGCTGCTCAAGCTCGGCCACCCTTTTTTCCAGGGCGTTCAGGGTCTTCCTGAATTCGGGAAGCTTGGGAACCAGGCCGGAGACTTTCAGCCACTCGCGGTGCGGCAGCGCCGGGATGCCGGAGACCACCTGGTTGGGGGCAACGTTGTTGGGAACGCCGGACTTGGCGCCCACCATGACGTTGTCGCCGATCTTGATGTGCCCGGCCACCCCGACCTGGCCGCCCATGATAACATGGTTGCCCACCTGAGTGCTACCGGAGATACCGACCTGGGAGACGATCATGCAGTCTTCGCCGATCAGGCAGTTATGGGCGATCTGCACCAGGTTGTCGATCTTGGTGCCGCGCCCGATCCTGGTGACTTCCAGGGCCGCGCGGTCGATCACGCAGTTGGAGCCGATCTCCACGTCGTCCTCGATCGCCACGATGCCGATCTGGGGGATCTTGTACCAGGACTTGCCGTCCGGCGCGTAGCCGAAGCCGTCCGAGCCGATCACGGTGCCGTCGTGGATGGTGACCCGGCTGCCGATCCGGCAGCGCTCGCGGATGCTCACGTTGGCGTGCAGGGTGACGTCATCCCCCAGCACGACGCCGGGGTGGAGCACCACGCCCGGGTAGAGGGTCACCCGGTCGCCCACCACCACGCCGGGGGCCACGCAGGCGCCCGGGTAGACGGTTACGTCGGCACCGAGCTTCGCCCCGTCTGCCACGAAGGCGCCAGGGAGCACCCCGAGCGGGGCGGCGGGCGCCGTGTAGAAGAGGGTCAAAAGTTTCGCGAAGGCGAGGTAGGGGTTGGCGTGAAAGATGGCGTTACGCCCCTGCGGGTTGGCACCCTGCGGGAGGAGCACCGCGGAGGCCTTGGTGGTAGCCACCTTGGCCGCGTACTTGGGGTTGGCCAGGAAGGTCAGCTGCCCCTCACCCGCGTCGTCCAGGGTGGCCAGGCCGCCGATGACGACGCTGCCGTCACCCCCGACCGTCCCGCCCAGATATTCAGCTATTTCCTGCAACGTTTTTTTCATTCGATCACCCGTAAAGCACTCTTCTTTCCCGACTCATGCAGCATCAAGCCAACGATCCCTCCCCCCACGGGGGGCAGTGGTGAGGAAAGCTACCACAGGGTGTGTGGCTTCCCTCACTCTAGCCTGATCGCTACTTCTTCCTGGACGCGTTGAAGGCCTTGAGCACCTCGTCGGTCACGTCGGCGGACGGGTCGAGGTAGATCATGGTCTCGTTCTTCACGAAGATGGCGGTGAAGCCGTTCTGGCGCCCGTAGCCCTGGGCCACCTTGACGATCTCGTCGACGATGCGGCTGGTGAACTCGTCGTTTTTGGCCTGCAGGTCTTCCTGGGCGTCCTTCAGGAAGCGCTGGTATTCCTTGAGTTTCTGCTGGTAATCACGCTCCTTGGAGCCGCGGGCGGATTCGTTCAGCATGGCGCCCTGGCTTTCCAGATCGCCCTTGAGCTTCTTGAGCTCGGCTTCCTTGCTGTTCTTGTCGGCCTCGTATTTGCCGGCCCTCTGGGTGAGCTGCTCCTTGGCATCCTTGCCTGCCTCGGACATCAGCAGCACCTTCTGGATGTCGACCGAGCCGATCTTGGCGCCACCGGCGGCCAGGGCGGAGAGGGGAAGGGCCAGCACCAGGATTAAACCGATGAGGAAACGTTTCATGTCGTGCTCCTTGCCGTTCTGTATTTGAATTAGGCACCCGTCTTAGAACATGGTACCGATGGAAAACTCCAGCCTGCCGCTCGAGCTGTCGATGCCGGAGCGCGGGTTGATCGGGATGCCGTACTCGAGCCTGAGCGGCCCGATGGGGGACAGCCAGCGGATGCCGGCACCGTAGCTGGCCAGCACCCTGGAGAAGGTGGCCGACACGGTATCCTGCGAGTTGCCGGCGTCCAGGAAGGCAACCCCCTTGAGCCCGGCCTCCTTCAGGAGCGGGAAGGTATACTCCGCGCTGACTACCGCCTCGGTCTGGCCGCCGAGGTAGACGTACTTGAAGGAACTGGTCCCGATCCCGTTGGCGTCGGTGGTGGTCGCCAGGGTCGGCGTGGTGGTGCAGACCGTCCTCGGCGAGTAGCCGCGCAGCGAGCCGATGCCGCCCAGGTAGAACTTCTCGTCGATGGGGATCTCCATCCCCAGGCCGTGTATGTAACCCAGGGTGCCGCGGATGGAGGCGACCGTGCTCCAGCCAACCGGGTAGAAGTAGGTGTGCTCGGTCACGTAGCGCAGGTAGCGGTTGGTGCCGCCCACCCCGGCGAACTCTATGGACAGCGTGTTGATCCAGCCGGAAGTGGGATCGGGATGGTAGTCCGTGGTGTTGCTGGACAGGCTGGCCTGGATGGCGCTGGTTACCGAGTGGCTGTCCGGCGCCACCACCGTGCCGGAGTGGATGCCGTCCAGAAGTGCCGACGACAGGTTGAAGATCTCCTTGGCCTCCAGCTTGTAGAGCCAGAAGGTGCTCAGGGTGTCGGTCAGCGGGTAGCCTGCCTTGATGTCGCCGCCGGTGGCCCGCCGGGTGTAGTCGACGTACTGGCGCTCGTTTCTGTACAGGTCGCCGCCCAGCGTCCAGCGGGAGTCCAGGAAGTAGGGGTCGGTGAGCCCCAGGTTGTAGGTCTTGCTCCTGGCGCCGATGGCGACCGACGCGGTGGCCTTGAGCCCCAGCCCCAGGAAGTTCGACTGGGAGATGGAGCCCTGGCCGATCACGCCGTCCAGCGAGCTGTAACCGGCGCCGATGCTGAAGGTGCCGGTCGGCTTCTCCTTCACGTCCACGTTCATGTCCAGCTTGTCGGGAGCGCTCCCCTTGACCGTGGTCAGGTTGGCCTCCTCGAAGAAGCCGGTGTTCATGACGCTCTGCTTGCTCCTCTTCACCGCGGTGGCGCTGTACAGGTCCCCTTCGGCCAGCTTCAGCTCGCGGCGGATCACCTTGTCGCGGGTCTTGGGGTTGCCGGAGATGTTGATCCGGTCGATGTGGACGATGCTCCCCTTCTCCATGTCGAAGACGATGTCGACGGTGCGCGTATCAGGATGGACGCTGGTGAGCGGGGAGGCGTTCGCGAAGGCGTACCCTTTGTCCGCGTAGAAGTCGGTCAGGGTGTAGACGTCGGTACGCAGCGCGGAGCGGCTGAAGATCTGGCCGCTCTTTTCCTTGAGCATCTTATTCAGGGTGTCGGCGTTCTCCAAAAGGTCGCCCTTGAAGCCGATGGTGCCCAGCTTGAACTGCTCACCCTCGGTGATGCCGATGGTCACCTTGAGGCCGCTTTTATCCGGCAGCAGGTCGACCTTCGGCTCCCCCACCTTGACGTTGATGTAGCCGTTGTTCAGGTAGAGATCGGCGATCAGTGCTACGTCGTTTTTCAGCTCCTCTTCCTTGTAGGTGCCGGCGCCGGTCAGCCAGGAAAGCCACCACTCCTCGCTGGTCTCCATGGTCTTCTTCAGCTTCTTGGCCGGGAAGGCGTGGTTGCCGTCGAAGCTGATCGTCTGGATCAGGACCTTCTTCCCTTCCTTGACGCTGATGATGACGTTGACCTCGTTTTCCGAGCGCTGGCTGATGCGGCCGTCGACCTCGGCGAGGTAGTATCCGTCGTCGGTGTAGAGCTTCTTCACCTTCTTGAGGCCCTTCTGCAGGTCCTTGTAGGAGTAGATGGTGTTCGGCTTGATGTCGACCGCGTCGCGCACCTTGTCCGGCTTGATCTCCTTGGCACCCTCGACCTTGATCTCGCGGACGATGGGGCGCTCCTGCACCACGTACTCGAGCACCACGCCTGCCGCCGCCTGTTCGGTGCGGGCCTGCACGTCGCGGAAGTAGCCGAGCTTGAAGATGGAGCGGATGTCGGCGTCCACCTTCTCGCGGTCCAGCAGTTCGCCCGCCCGGACCTTCACCGCCTGCATGATGGCGGCGGTTTCGATGCGGTGGTTCCCCTTGACGGTGACCGAGGTGATCTTCTCTTCCGCGGCAGCCGGAGCGGCGGCCTTGTCGGTGGCCTTGTCGGTGGCGGAGTTCCCGGTGACGGACGCGGCAGCGTTGTCCGAAGCGCTCTTCCCGGCTGTTGCCTTATCTGATGCGGGCGTATCGGCGGCGACCTTGTCGACTGCAGGCTTGTCGGCCTCGGCGAACGCGGTCACGGAACAGGCCAGCACCTGCACGGCGATCGTGGCTGAAATAAATTTACGCAGCAAAGCCCCCCCAGATCATCAATAGCAAAGTATTACAGCACCAACGTCAACTCTTACCGCCCTCTGCCAACACCCCCTCACCCTACGGGAGAGGGCCGGGGTGAGGGAAGCCGTCCCCTCTGGAAATTTCCCTCACCCTAACCCTCTCCCGCGGGGAGAGGGGACAGTTGGGGGGAGAGGAAATGAAAAACAGAAGCACTGGCGAAACTACGCCGACTCCACGATGTTGCCGTCCACCAGGCGGATGGTGCGCGCCATGCCGGCGGCCAGTCTCTCGTTGTGGGTGACGATCACCAGGGAGATGCCGGTGCTCTTCTGGATGGAGTAGAGCAGGTCGTGCACCTCTTCGCTGGTCTTCATGTCCAGGTTGCCGGTCGGCTCGTCCGCCAAAAGGAGCCTCGGGGAGCGGACCAGGGCGCGCGCGATGGCGACCCGCTGCTGCTCGCCGCCGGAGAGTTCCCCCGGCCGGTGGGTCACCCGGTGCGCCAGGCCGACGCTCTCCAGGAGTTCGCGCGCCCTTCCTTCCACCCGCGATCTCTTCTCGCCGCCGATCAGCAACGGCATCATCACGTTCTCGAGGGCGGTGAACTCGGGGAGCAGGTGGTGGAACTGGAAAACGAAACCGATCGACTTGTTGCGGAAGGCGGCCAGCGGCTGGTCGGAGAGGTTGAAGATGTCCTGGCCGTCGAAAAGGACCTTGCCGGAACTCGGGCGGTCGATGGTCCCCATCACGTGCAAAAGGGTGCTCTTGCCGGCCCCCGAGGGACCGACCAGCGCGATGGTATCCCCCTGCTGCACTTCCAGGTTCACCCCCTTCAGCACCTCGACCTTGGCGCCGTTGCCGCCGTAGGTCTTGTAGACCTCTTTCACCTCCAGAAGGCTACTCATAGCGCAAGGCCTCCGCCGGGGCCATGCGCGAGGCGGCCCAGGAGGGATAGAGGGTGGCGACGAAGGAGATCAACACGGCGGTCACGCTGATCAGGAGCACGTCGGAAGGGATCACCCGGGAGGGGAAATGGTCCAGGTAGTAGATGTCCTTGCTGAACAGCTCGAAGCCGGTCATCCTCTGGATGAAGTCGACGATCGGCCCCAGGTTGAGCGCCACCAAGAGGCCGCTCAGGACGCCGATGGCGGTGCCGAACACCCCGATGATGACCCCCTCGAACACGAAGATGCGCATGATGCTCCGGCTGGTGGCTCCCATCGACTTCAAGATGGCGATGTCGCGGGTCTTCTCCATGACCACCATGAACAGCGTGGAGGCGATGCCGAAGGCGGCCACCAGCACGATCAGGGTCAGGATCACGAACATCACGCTCTTCTCGGTCTTCAGGGCGAACAGGATGTTGCGGTTCATCTGCATCCAGTCGCGCGCATGGTAGGAGGGGCCGAGCTCGCGGTTGAGCTTTTGCACCAGGGCGCCGGTCTTGTAGACGTCGCGCACCTTGAGCTGGATGCCGGTCACCACGTCGCCCAGCCCGAGGAACTGCTGCGCCTCGTCCAGCGAGACGTAGGCCAGGGTGGAGTCGTATTCGAACATGCCGGTGTTGAAGATCCCCACCAGCTTGAAGTGCCGCATCTTGGGCATCATCCCGAAGGGGGTGATGTTCCCCATCGGCGAGATGACGTCCAGGGTGTCACCCACGAAGAGCCCCAGGTTCTTGGCGAGCTCCTTGCCGATCACCACCCCGGGGGTCTTGGCGGTGGGGTCCTCCAGCTTGCTGAGACTCCCCTCCACCATCGACTTGTGCAGGTTGGTCACCTTGGCATCGGTCGCCACGTCGATCCCCCTCAGCACCACGCCGGAGACGTTCTTGCCGGAGGAAAGCATGACCTGGTTGTAGATGAAGGGGGTGGCAGCCACCACGCCGTCCATCTTCTGCACCTTGTCGAGGAGACCGTGGTAGTCCTCCATGGCGCCCGTCGTGTTGAGGATCACGATATGCGCGTTGGTGCCGAGGATCTTGTCTTTCAGATCCTCCTCGAAGCCGGTCATCACCGCCAGGACGATGATGAGGGCCATCACGCCAAGGGCTACGCCGGCCACCGAGATCAGGGTGATCAGGGAGATGAAGGTCGACTTGCGCTTGGCCTTCAGATACCGTAGCCCTATGAAGAGCTCGAAGGGCATCTTATTTCGCCTCTTTCCTTAACTGCGGGAACAGGATTACGTCGCGGATGGAAGGGGAGTCGGTCAGCAGCATGACCAGGCGGTCGATGCCGATCCCCTCGCCGGCGGTGGGCGGCAGGCCGTACTCCAGGGCGCGGATGTAATCCTCGTCCATGTAGTGGGCCTCCTCGTCCCCCTTGGCCTTGGCGGCCACCTGGGCCAGGAAGCGCTCCTTCTGGTCGCGCGGGTCGTTCAGCTCGGAGAAGGCGTTGGCCATCTCGCGCCCGGCGCAGAAGAACTCGAAGCGGTCGACGATCTCGGGATCGTGGTCGTTCTTCCTGGAAAGGGGCGAGACCTCGGTCGGGTAGGCGGTGATGAAGGTCGGCTGGATCAGCTTGGTCTCGGCGACCTCCTCGAAGATCTCGGTGATCAGCTTGCCGTAGCCCACGTCCTCGGTCAGCTCCAGGCCGATCTTCTTGGCGTAGGCGTAGGCGAGGTCGCGGTCCTCGAGGCTCTTGGCGTCGATGTCGCCGAAGTGGACGATGGCCTCCTTGACGGTGAAGCGCTGCCAGGGGCGCTGGAAGCTGATCGGCACGCCGCCGTAGGTGAAGTCGAGGGTGCCCAGCACCTCCTGGGCGACGTGGCAGAGGAGCTCCTCGGTGAAGTTCATCAGGTCCTCGAAGGTCGCGTAGGCCTGGTAGAACTCCATCATGGTGAACTCGGGGTTGTGGCGAACCGAGATCCCCTCGTTCCTGAAGTTTCTGTTGATCTCGAAGACGCGGTCCAGGCCGCCCACTACCAGCCTTTTCAGGTACAGCTCGGGGGCGATGCGCAGGAAGAGGTCCATGTCGAGTGCGTTGTGGTGGGTGATGAACGGCTTGGCGGTGGCGCCCCCCGGGATCGGCTGCATCATGGGGGTTTCCACTTCCAGGAAGTCGTGGCGGGTCATGAATTCACGGATCAAGGTGACGATGCGCGAACGCTTGAAGAACACCTCGCGCACGTCCGGGCTCACGATCAGGTCCACGTAGCGCTGGCGGTAACGGGTCTCCACGTCGGTCAGGCCGTGGAATTTCTCGGGCAGCGGCAAAAGCGACTTGGTCAGCAGGCGGATGGTATCGCAGGCGACGGTGAGTTCGCCTTTCTGGGTGCGGAACGGGGTCCCGGAAACGCCGATGATGTCGCCGATATCGTAATTCTCGAACTCCGCGAAGAGCTCCTCGCCCAGGGTGTCCTTCTTCAGGTAGAGCTGGACGCGCCCCTTGCGGTCCTGCATCTGCACGAAGGCCGCCTTGCCGAACGAGCGGCGGGCCAGGATGCGGCCGGCCAGCACGAAGCGCTGCGGGTTCTCCTCGATGACTTCCTTGTCGCCGTAAGCGGCGCGGACATCGGCCGAGGTGTGTTCCGGTCTGAAATCGTTGGGATAGGGGTTGATCCCCGCCTCCCAGAGTGCGTCAACCTTACGTCTTCTCTGCAACAGCAGTTCGCTCAACTCTTCCATTATCTGGTCAACCTTTCTAAGCGCCGTGGACTGTGGAACAATCCGTCAAATTAGCCCACATCGGCGCGGCAAGTCAAGGGGAATTAGGGAAAAACGCCGGCTGTCGTGGGCAGCCGGCGCAAACGTTTTCGCTACGGGATGAGCCGCGCCCCGGTCCGGGACGGGTCCAGCACGTAGGAGACCGAGGTGGTCGGAACCTCCAGCCCCAGCTGCCCCCAGTTGTTGTCTCCCACGCCGTACCATACGTTGTCGATCTTCACGAAGGACGCGTTGCCGAAGGCGTAGATGTCGGTGACCCCGTTCGTCGAGGTCTGGATGAGGGAGTCGAACACCGTGGCTTGAGATGCGTAGGCATTGAAGAAGGTGATCTTGGCGATGTTCTGCATCTTGGAATTGCTGACTAAGCTGTCGTCCAGGATGCCCAGCTGTCCCTTCTCGTTGTCGCCCCAGGACAGTACGTGCCCCTTGCCGTCTGTGCCCGTGAACATCGCCAGGCAATGGAGCTGGCCGGCCGAGATCTTGGTCACCCCGGTGACCGCTGCGCCATCCTTCTGCTGTACCGGATGCGGGATGATGGTGTCGACCGTAGCGTACAGGGAAGTGGTGTTCTGTCCCAGCTGGCCGTAACCATTGTAGCCCCAGGCATAGACCTTTCCCGTCGGCTGCACCAGTGCCAGGCTGTAGCTTCCCGCCGCCGCGATCGCCGTGACGTGGTCGCCGCCGGTGAGGTTCCCGGAATTGAGCGTGGTGACCTCGGAAGGGTAATAGGTGTTGTAGGCGAGGTCGGCCTGCCCTGTCTGGCCATACAGGTTGTAGCCCCAGGCGAAGACCCTGCTGACGTTGGTGGTGGGGTCCACGGTGAGGGCAAGGGAATGGCTCCCTCCAGCCGCCACCTGCGTGGCGTTGTTGACACTGGTTGCCACGGGGAAGTCGTACTCGGTGACCAAAGTGGCGCTGCTGGAAAGCCCGCTGCCACCGAGCCCCATCTGGCCATAGGTGTTGTCGCCCCAGGACCAGACCCGGTCGCCGATCACCGCCAGGGAGTGCTTCCATCCCGCGGCGACGCTGCGCACGGAGTTCTTCATGTACATCGGCAAGGCGTAGGCGCTGTAGGCGGTCCCGCCGCTGTTCGGCAGGTTGAGGCCGCTAATGGCACCCACCCCGAGGCGCCCCTGGAAGTTGCTCCCCCAGACCCAGAGAGTGGAGTTGTTGCCGAAGGCGAGGCCGTGGTTAGCCCCGGTGGCGTAACCGCTTACCTTCAGCGAGCCGCCTCCTAGCTCCGGCGATTTGGAGATGGGAAAGAACCAGAAAGTATTGCCGAGGGTACCGTCCCCCAACTGGCCATAACCGTTGTAGCCGGAGCCCCAAATGGTGCCGTCGGTCGCGGGGAGAATGGCGTGGGAGTAGAAGACATTTTCGGTGGTGGAGGCGGTGTTCTTGGAAGTGGAGCTGCCGCAGCCGGGCAGCAAGCCCAGAGACAGTATGCCTGACAGCACCAGCAACCTGATGCCCGAAGAGATTTTCATTTAGGGGGGCCCTCGCCTGTTATTAAATATCAGCGGATTTAACATTACCTAGCACAGAAAGTCAAGGATGGACTAGGGAATCCGCTGTTGACACGGCGGTGGGCTTGCATGTATGAATGAGACATTATTTCAGAGACCGGGAGGCTGCGAAACAGCATGGCAATCGAACCGAACAAGGTAATCTACTCCATGATCGGGGTCAGTAAGTTCTACGACAAAAAACCCGTTCTAAAGGATATCTATCTTTCCTACTTCTACGGCGCCAAGATCGGCGTGCTCGGCCTGAACGGCTCGGGCAAGAGCTCCCTGTTGAAGATCCTCGCCGGCGAGGACAAGGAGTTCAACGGCAAGACCATCCTCTCCCCGGGCCACACGGTCGGCTTCCTGCACCAGGAACCGAAGCTCGACGAGAGCAAGACGGTACGCCAGTGCGTGGAGGAAGGGGTCCAGGAAGTGGTCGACCTGGTGAACGAATTCAACGAGATCAACATGAAGTTCGGCGAGGAGATGACCGACGCCGAGATGGAGAAGCTCTGCGACCGGCAGGCCAAGGTGCAGGAGAAGCTCGACCACCTGGACGCCTGGGACCTCGACAGCCGGCTGGAGATGGCCATGGACGCCCTGCGCTGCCCGCCGGGCGACACCCCGGTCTCCGTCCTTTCCGGGGGCGAGAAGCGCCGCGTTGCGCTGTGCCGCCTCCTCTTGCAGAAACCGGACATCCTGCTCCTTGACGAGCCGACCAACCACCTGGACGCCGAGTCGGTCGCCTGGCTGGAGCAGCATCTGCAGCGCTACGCCGGCACCGTGATCGCCGTCACCCACGACCGCTACTTCCTGGACAACGTGGCTGGCTGGATACTGGAACTCGACCGCGGCCAGGGGATCCCCTGGCAGGGGAACTACTCTTCCTGGCTGGAGCAGAAGCAGAACCGGCTGGCGCAGGAGGAGAAGCAGGAGACCGAGCGCCAGAAGACCCTCAAGCGCGAGCTGGAGTGGATCAACATGTCCCCCAAAGGGCGCCACGCCAAAGGCAAGGCGCGCATCAGCTCCTACGAGGAACTGCTCAACACCGAGAGCGAAAAGCACGCCAAAGACCTGGAGATCTACATCCCGCCCGGGCCCAGGCTGGGGGGAGTGGTGGTCGAGGCCGACAACGTCAGCAAGGGGTACGGCGACAAGCTCCTCGTGGAAGGGATGTCCTTCCGTCTGCCGCCGGGCGGCATCGTCGGCATCATCGGCCCTAACGGCGCCGGCAAGACCACCCTGTTCCGGATGATCACCGGCGAGGAGCAGCCCGATTCCGGCAGCTTCAAGACCGGGGACACCGTCAAGCTCGCCTACGTCGACCAGAGCCGGGACGCCCTCGATCCCAACCAGACCATCTGGGAGGCGATCACCGGCGGCCAGGAGCAGCTGCAGCTCGGCAAGCAGCTGGTCAACTCGCGCGCCTACGTGGCACGTTTCAACTTCTCGGGCGCCGACCAGCAGAAGAAAGTCGGCATGCTCTCCGGCGGTGAAAGAAACCGCGTCCACCTGGCCAAGATGCTCAAAGACGGCGGCAACGTGATCCTTTTGGACGAGCCGACCAACGACCTGGACGTGAACACCATGCGGGCACTCGAAGAAGCGCTGGAGAACTTCGCCGGCTGCGCCGTGGTCATCTCCCACGACCGCTGGTTCCTGGACAGGATCGCCACCCACATCCTCGCCTTCGAGGGAGACAGCAAGGTGGTCTGGTTCGAGGGTAACTACTCCGAGTACGAAGAAGACCGCCACGCCCGCCTGGGCACCGCCGCCGACCAGCCCCACCGCATCATCTACCGGCAGCTGACCAGGGTATAGCAGGGAAAGCAGGAGCAGTCAGTAAATGAAAAGGGGCATCCGGATTCGGACGCCCCTTTTTCAATGCTGCAGCGAAATTTCTTCCACACTCTCCCCGCTCCCTCCGGGAGAGGCTACTTCCACCCTACTCCGTAGATCACCTCATAGGTCGCCGGAACCCCGTCCCTGGAACCAAAGCTGTTGCGGTAATTCTCCATCATCTCCAGCATCACCCGCCTCTCGGAAAGCCCCTTGGCGGCAACGGGGGTCGCGGTCCCTGCTCCGATCCTCTTCAGTGACTTCAGAAGAGCAGGCACATCGGGATGCATCTCGACCTCCAGCTCCGAGCTGGCTGCCGCACGCGAGAAGCCGGCTCGCTGCAGCGCGGCCTGGACTTCATCTTTGGAGAAAAAGCTGTGGCTTCGATCAGGCGCACTTTTGAGGGCGGCCTTGTAAGAATCCCGCAGCTCGTACAAGGTCCTTTCGCCGAAAAGAGCGAAGCAGAACATCCCCCCCGGAGACAGCACCCTCCGCACCTCGGCGAAGGCATCATCCAGCGAGGTGAGCCACTGGTAGGTAGAGGTAGACAGGACCAGCTGGAAGGCTCTGGAGGCAAACGGCAGTCTCTCCGCGTCGGCGTTCACCAGCTGCACCCGTTCCGCCGCAAGCGTTTCCGAGGCCGTCCGGCACATCCCGAAGGCAAGATCCGCCCCCACCGCCAAGGCATCCGGATACAGCTCGCGCAACCTCTTCAGCAGGTTACCCGTACCGGCACCGATATCGAGGAGCCGTGCCGGATGCAGATCTTCACGGCGCAGCGTATCGACCAGCTGGGACACGACCCGGCGCTGAACGACCGCGTAATCGTCATAATCGCCAGCCTGCTTGTGAAACGACTCCCGGACCTTTTGCCTGTTTATCTCAGCGACCATCTACCAACCTTTAGCATCACGCGATGCCAGCGCATTCTCTCTATTACTTCTACTACTTCTCCTACGTCCTCACGTCTCTCCATCCACCTATACCAACATCCCCTCCCCCGAACGGGGGAGGGTCAGGGAGGGGGAACCCTGCCGGAATCGCAATAACAATGACAACTTGAAAGAGATGAGACGGAATGGATCCATCCACAGAAGCAGCTCAAATGTTCCGCCAAGGCTTCCACGCTGCTCACCCAAGCCCTCCCACGAACTCCCTCACCAACGCGTTGAACTCCTCCGGCCTGGTCATGAACGGAGCGTGCCCGCATCCCTGCATGATCTTCAAGGTGGCCATCGGCAATCTTTCAGCCATAAATGCCGACGCCGAGGCCGGGCAGATGCTGTCCAGTTCACCATGGACCAGCAGGACCGGCCGGTCGATGGAGGGAAGCAGTTCCCGCTGATCGGCGCTGGAGAGGATCTGCAGGGCCTCCCTGGCCGCTTGCAGGTCCGGCGAACGCCCCCCCATCACGATCTCGTGGACGATCCGCTGGTACTGGGCATGGTCCATCTCACCCTCCGCGAACATCCCCCGGAAGAAATCCCCCATCGTCTTCTGGTAATCACGCCGCAGGCGAAGTGTCATCCCTTTCACCTCGACCGGCGCCTGGCCGTGCGTGTACCCCTCGGTGGTGGTGAACCTGGGCGTCCCGCCAACCAGCACCAGTCCAGACAGGCGATCCCTCAGGTCCCGGAACGCCTGCAGGGCGACCTGGACGCCCAGCGACCAACCGACCACGATGGCCTGCTGGAGGTCAAGCTGATCGAAAAAGTTGACGAGATCCCCCGCGAAGTCGTCGATGCTGTAGCCAAGCGCCGTCGTGGAGCCGCCATGGCCGCGTTGATCAAGCAGGAGCAAACGATGGTCGGCGCTGAGTCCCTGCTGGAACCGCCAGGCACGGGACGACATCGCCCAGCCGTGCACGAACACCAGCGGCCGTCCGGCGCCGAGGTCGTCGTAGTGGAGGGTCACCGATGGAGTTTGGAGAAGTGCCATCATAGTTTCCTTGTGCAACTTCAAAGTCCCCCTTTGACAAAGGGGGGAGTTTTACTCCCTCGCCCTCCGGGAGATGGCCGGGGTGAGGGAACTTTCCACTAAGATGCGAGGCATCGCCCCTCACCGCCCCCGAAGAGGGCACCGTTCTCAGCAGCCGATTACTCCGAGCTTCTTTCCCACCGAGATGATCGCTTCAGCGGCTGCCTCCAGCTCGGCTGGCTGGTGGGTGGCCATGATGGTGCAGCGCAAACGGCAGCTGCCGGCCGGCACCGTAGGCGGCCTGATCCCCTGCACGAAGACGCCCCGCTCCAGCAGTTCCCGGCTGAACTCCATGGTCGTCTCGGCCGGGCCCACGTGGATCGGCACGATCTGGGTCTCGCTCCCCATGGTGTCGAAACCGGCCCCCTGCAGCCTCTCCTTGAAAAGCGCCACGTTGGCCGCCAGCCCTTTCCTGAGCCGCTCACCCTCGGGGGAATCGACCACGTCAAATGCCGCAATGGAGGCTGCCAGCACCGCGGGGGGAAGCGAGGTGGAAAAGATGAAGCTGCGCGCCTTGTTGACCAGGTAATCGCAGATCTCGGCAGAAGCCGCGGCGTAGGCGCCAAAGCTGCCGAAACCCTTGCCGAGAGTTCCCATCTGCACGTCGATGCCATCCAAGACGTCAAACAGCTCGCCGCTGCCGCGCCCCGTTTCGCCCAGCACGCCGCAGCCATGGGCGTCGTCAACCATGAGGAGCGCCCCGTAACGTCTGGCCAGTCGCACCAGGGTGTCCAGAGGAGCGATGTCGCCGTCCATGCTGAAGACGCCGTCAGTGACGATCAGCCGCCTCCCGTTGCCCCCTTTTTCCTGGAGCAGCCGCTCGAGGGCCGCCATGTCCCGGTGAGGATAACGGTGAAAACTCGCCCGCGACAGCAGCGCGCCGTCCACGATGCTCGCATGGTTCAGCCGGTCCGAGAAGATGGCGTCACCGCGCCCGACCAGGGCCGAAATGATGCCGGTGTTGGCAGCGTACCCCGAGTTGAAGACCAGTGCCCGCTCGCTCCTCTTGAAAGCTGCCAGCCGCGCCTCCAGCCTTTCGTGCAGCTCCATGTTCCCGCAGACCAGGCGGGACGCGCCGCTCCCCACCCCGAAGCCGACCGCATCCACGGCCGCCTGCTTCAGCGCCGGGTGATCGGCGAGTCCGAGGTAATTGTTGGAGCAAAGCAGCAGCACCTCCCTGCCGTCCAACTCCACATGTCCACCCTGCGCGCCATGGATCGTCCTCATGCTGCGGTACAACCCTTCCGCCCGCAGGGCCTGCAACTCTTCAGCAAATGTCTGCACAGGTTCTCCTTGAGTTTCTAATGGCCAGCGCCCACCGCCCCTCGCTCACCAGCCCATGCCTTATCGGTTTACGTCCCCGCCCCCGAACGGGGGAGGGGTAGGGAGGGGGAACCGCCGCTGTAATCGCCGACAAAGTTCAATGCACAGCCGGGCAGTCCCCTTATTAACACAGGGAGACAGCTTCGTCAACCAACCGGCGTCAACTGGTTAACAACTTAGGAAGGCAGCAGATCGATGACGGTGATTTCCGGCGGCGCGAGCACGCGTGCAGGCGGTCCCCAGGTGCCGGTACCGCGGCTCACGTAGAGAAGCGAACCGCCACCTGTTTGAGAAAGGCCCATTTTGACGGGATAGGCGAGGTGAGTGATCAGATTGAACGGAAAGATCTGCCCCTTGTGGACATGCCCGGAAAGTTGCAGGTCGAAGAGGCCGAGCGCCCCTTTCTCCAGACCGGGGCGGTGCTTCAGCAAAATGGTGTACCTTTCCCTGGGCAGGGCCGCCAGCACAGAAAGATCGCTGACGGCGGTCTTGCCGCGCATGGCCGCAGGGTCGTCCACGCCGGCCACCGTGAGCCAGTCCGACACCTCGACAGCCCCTTCGCGCAAAAGCTTGAACCCACCCCTCTCGGTGAAGGTCGTGGAAGGCGCAACCCCGGCAAACACTTCATGATTACCCAACACCGCGAATTTCCCCAGCGGCGGCTTCACTGTGGCCAGAAGATCGTCCAGCCCCTTCAATCCGTCCATCTGCCCGTCCACCAGGTCGCCGGTACTCACCAGCAGGTCAGGCTTCAATAGCGACACCTGCCGAAGCATCTTGTCCAGCTGCTCCTTGCCTACCATCAGCCCCAGGTGAACGTCGGAGATCTGCACTATTCTGACCCTGCCTGCGGCTTTGGGGATCTTGGGACTGTGCAGGACGACCTGCTCCACCCTGAGATGGCGCGCCTCGAACAGGCCGTACAGGAGCGCGGCGGCAGCCAGCGACATGGCCGCGAAAAGCAGCACGGGGTCGGAGAAGCCGAGATCGCGTTGCAGTAAGCGGCCGGCCAGGAAAAGGACGAAGCGGAGCAGGTCGAAAGCGATGGTGGCGCTCAGGAAGAGAAAGAAGAAGCCCATCCAGAGGTAGCCAAGATAGCCGACCACGCGGGCCGGGAACTCCAGGGCCGCCCGCTCCAGCAACCTGACCAGGATGGGAGCGGCAACCATGAACAGGGAAACTGCGGCCAACAGCGCCGGCCAGGGCGCCGACAGGTGGAAAGAGCGGACGGTCCGAAACAGCAGGTATCCGTGTGCGCCGCCATAAATCGCGAAGTAGAAGAAAAGAAAAACCGGCATCGCGCCCCCCTCATAAGATAAGCCCACACTCTATCACAACGGCACCTGACAGGCGAGGCAAAGGAGAACCTTATGGCAAAGAACGGACAGAGACTTCAAGGCCGCAACCTTTGCTGGCGTGGGTTAAGGGATGGCGAGGGCAACCCCATAAAGTGTAAAATGAGACAGGAAGCAAAAAGGAGATCGCTTATGTCATTCGCGCTCTATCTGGTGGGGTTTCTGCTGATCATCTCGGGGGTGGCCTGGGCACTGGTCACGGCAGGAGTCGCCATGCTGAAGATCGCCATCACCTGCCTAATCCTGCTGGGGGTCGCCATCCTCTCCGGTGTCGTCAAGACCCGCCCCAAGGACCCGCCCAAAGGTTCCTAGGCCGGTGAACTGTGGCTGCATCCGGCACAGCTTTCAGACAGACGTGCCATTGCGCATGCAGAGCGCACCTGGAGGATCAAATGTATGGCAGCGCCCAACAATGTCTCCCACTTCGCCCACTTTGCAAGCTGGACCGCACGAGCTACGGGGCATCCGTCCACGTTCATCGCCGCACTCATCCTGATCGTGGTTTGGGGCTGCACCGGGCCGGCTTTCCACTTCAGTGACACCTGGCAACTCGTCATCAATACAGGCACCACGATCATCACCTTCTTGATGGTCTTCGTCATCCAGAACACCCAAAACCGCGATTCGGCGGCGATGCAGCTGAAGCTGGATGAAATCATCCGATCCATGGGGAAGGCCAACAATGCACTTCTCAACATGGAAGAGATGGACGTGAAGGAGTTGGAGGAGATTCGGAAGTCGTACCTGGAATTGGCGGAAAATGCCGGCACTGCCCTGAAGAAAATGAAAGATGCGAAATAGGCTGATGCGGCCAGCGCCAACTACGAGCAACTACCGATCCGAGAGGTGCTGAAAAAAGACCCACCTGGCCTGCGCCGGGTGGGTCTTTCCGCTTTTCGATGCTGTGCATCAGCCGGCAAGGGTGGTCTGCGGGATGGCTATCGGCTCGCGTTGCGGCTCCGGGCCAGGCACCTCGGGCCTAAAGGGCATTTCCAGGACCCTGCCCAGGGTAACCTGGCCGGGGTCCTGGTAGCCCGGCACCCCCAGCGTGATCTTATCCTGCGGCACGTTGAGGCGCAGCGTGCCGTGGAGATGGTCCGGCCAGGAGAAGATGGTCGACCAGTTCGAGTCGGTTTCGTAACGCACCACTGAATGGTGAATGCCGTGCATGCGCGGCGTGACAATGAGTCGGCACAGGCGCCGTTCAAGAGCGAAGGGAAGCCGCAGGTTGGAATGGTGGAACATGATCGCCATCAAGGTAAGCGTCTGCCAAACGGCCAACGCCAGCGGCGAGATGCCCAGCAGGCGAACCTGGGCCGCACGCCAGGGCACCGAAAACAGCAGCTCGCCGGGATGAAAGCGCAGCGCCGTGCTGGCATCCATGTCCAGGTCGACGTGGTGGGACTTGTGAAACCGCCACAGCAGGGAAACCTTGTGCGTCAGGTAGTGCCAGATGAACAGGGTGTAGTCCAGCAGGATGACGGAGAGGGCCACCTCTGCCACCGCCGGGAGCCGGACTGCCTTGAGCAGTCCCAGCCTCTGCTGGTGCACGGCAAGCGACAGAGGCGCCACCACCGGCTGCTCCGCAAGGGAGACGGTGGCCGCCGCCAACAGGGAAACCGCGGCGTTGCGGGCATCGCGGCCGAGCTTGTCTTGCCTGTTCCGCCTCAGCGGGCGTTTCAGCTCGAAAGCCACCACCGTCGCCAGCGTCCCCATGATCAGGATCGCGTTCAGCCACTTGGGAAGCGGACGGGTCATGCTGTCAGATTTACGGGACACGGCAGTCACTCCTCCTGCAACCGTTTCTTTCCGATGAATCAAGTAAGGCTTTCCCCCAGCCACTGAGATTAGCGGGCCCTGGCGGCCAGCCGGTGGATGAATTCTGCCGCCGCCGTCCAGGCGATGTGGTTGGCCATCTCCTTGGCGTTTGGCTGCCAGGGGATGCGGCGCAGGCCGGGAGAGACGCCGAGGGCCGGTGCGATCAGCCCGTCACAGGCGAAGAAAAAGGGGACGGCAAAGGGGAGCCCCGCCAGTCTGCAAAGCCGCGGGAATTTTCTCCTCAGGCCGCTGTGGATGATTCCCCAACCGAGGCCGTAGATGACGTTGAAGGTGGCGCGAGCCCGCTTTTTACCTGGCTTGGACAGCCTCTTTCCCAGCAGCTTTTCCGCGAAATAGGGCCCGGCCACCTGGTGGGCCGGAGCCTCTCTCACCCGCCGGTCCCGCCTCTTCTGGCGCTTACTGACCAAGCGGTCGAGCAAGCTGTCGCTGCCGGCGGTCACCGCGACGGCAAGGAGGCCGGCCGCCATACCGATTAGGAGGGGATGGCGGCTTTCCAGGATATCGATCTTGGCTCGGGACATGAAATCCTCCATTCATGCGCTTGTACCAGGTTCCGGTGGACAATTTCCCCATTTTAGCTCCCGGTCCCGGGGTGTCAACGCAGCGTCCTTGACCGCCGTCCATGCCACTCTATAATTTATGCCATTGTCAGAGCACCCCAAGGCAGTGGGTCCCCAGCACTTCCCGCATAGAATCCACCATTAAAAGGAGGAAAGGCCATGCCGATGATCGTCAAGACAATACAGGTCCTGGTGCACGCCGAGCATGAAACTCTCTGGAACGTGCTGATGGACAGGCTGGAGAATCCTGGGCGCTACCTGCCGGGCGTAAGCGAGGTGAGGATCCTGGAGAGGAGCGAGGGAGAGCTCCTGCGGGAGATGAAGCTGCACGGCGAGCTTGTCAAGGAGCGGATCCTGGTGAAGCCTCACGACAGCGAGTTGCATCACGAGTTGCTGGAACATCCCCAGTTCACCGGCCTCGTTGTCACCAAGATAGTGCGGACGGCTGTGCAGAGCCCGGTTGCACCGCAGTACCTGGAATGCGATCTGAACCTGCAAACGAAATCGTTCAAGGTCGAGGGGGCCCTCAAGGGCGAAGACGAGATCATGGCCGACCTGAAGTCGGAAATGATCAAGATGAAGTCCAGGGCGGAAGAAATGGATGGCCGGGCCTGAGAGGCTCAGGCAAGGTGTGACCGGTTGCTAACGGAGGCAACGATGAGATCCGCATTAGGCAAGATGTGCAGCATGCTTTTCCCCCTTCTGGTGTTGTTCTCGTTGCTGCCACCGGCGGCCTCGGGCGCTGAAAAAGATTGGCTCCTGCTGGACGAGAACCAGGGATCGAGTTTCTACATCAGCAAGGCCGACCTGGAAAAGCCGAAACCGGGCGTGGTTCGGGTCAGTACGCGGGTCGTGTACACCCCGGAGGGAAAGCAGGAGGCGTTGAAGACGCTGGTGTCGTCGAAATCTCTGGAGAATCTCTACGAAACCCGCTATCGCTACGACATCGACTGCTCAGAGCGGGAGAGCCGGCTACTGGAGGTGACCCACCTCGATAAAAACGGCGGCACCCTCAAGTACACCAACCTCTCGGCCTTCACCGAGTGGGAAGACATCCCGCCCGAAGCGCGCATGTCGCTGGTAGCCGAATACAGCTGCCGGTAAGCGAGCAAGCCCACCCCGCACCGCGATTCCCCCGGCCCTTGATATTGGAGGCCGGGGGATCTGCTTTTGTTTTCCCCCTCAGCGTTACCGCAATCGAAGATCCCCTTCGTCAAACGGCGCCTAAATCCTCAGAGCCTTGCCCTCTGCCGGTATTCCTGCCTCAGCAGCAAATCCATCACCACCAGCGCGGCCATGCTCTCCACGATGGGGACCGCCCTTGGCACCACGCACGGGTCATGCCGGCCTTTTGCCTCCAGGACGCTCTCCTCGCCGTCGAAGCTGGCGGTCCGCTGGCTGATGCCGATGGTGGCGGGCGGCTTGAAGGCGACCCGGAAATGGATGGGCTCTCCGTTGGCGATCCCCCCCTGCACGCCGCCGCTGTAGTTGGTGACCGTCCCCAGCCGTGCCCCCTTCCGGATGAAAGGATCGTTGTGCGCGCTGCCCAGCATGGTGCTGCCACTGAAGCCCGAGCCGATCTCGAACCCCTTGGTGGCGGGAAGCGACAGCATGGCGTGCGCCAAGACCGCCTCCAGCTTGTCGAACACCGGCTCTCCCAGCCCGGCCGGCACGTTGCGGCAGACGCACCTCACCACCCCGCCCACCGAGTCGCTGTTGTCGCGAACTTCCGCGATCAGTTCTTCCATAGCCTTGGCCGCCAGGGGGTCGGGGCAGCGGACCGTGCTGGCGTCGACCTGCGCCCGGGTGATCGTTTCCTGATCTACCTCTGCCGTAGTAAGGAGTCCGACGGAGTCGACCCAGGCGACGATCTCCACCCCGTAGCGATGGGAGAGAAACTTCTCGGCGATGGCCCCGGCCGCCACCCGCCCGATGGTCTCGCGGGCACTGGCCCGCCCACCGCCGCTGGACGCCCGGAGGCCGTACTTCACCTGGTAGGTGAAATCCGCATGGGACGGGCGCGGGATGGCCAGCATCTCCTGGTAATCGCCCGGCCGCTGGTCTCGGTTGTGCACCATGAGGCCGATTGGCGTACCGAGGGTGACGCCATTCTCCACGCCGGAGAGGATGCTTACCAGGTCCTTTTCGCTGCGCGGCGTGCTCAGCCCGCTTTGGCCGGGGCGTCGCCGGTCGAGCTGCGGCTGGATGTCGGCTTCGCTCAGCTGCAGCCCCGCCGGGCAGCCGTCCACGATGGCGCCGACCGCCGGGCAGTGACTCTCGCCGAAGGTGGAAACCCTGAACAAGGTGCCAAAGATGGAAGACATCGGTCTCTCCTTAAGAGTTCTTGATCACCCTTTCGCTTATGTCCCTCCCCTGCAAGGGGAGGCTGGGGTGATGGGGTCGAAGGGCGGGGAAAAACGAGAGCGTCAGGAAGATGGGGAGGAGCCCGCTACTGGCGCCGCCTGGGCCCCTTGGCAATCAGCACCGCCAGGGAGCGGGCGGGGAGCAGGTAGCTGTTCTCCATCAGCACCGGGAGGGCATCCCACGGCACGATATCCTCCGGCGAGGGGAGCGAGGTGTCGATCCAGCGGTGCCAGCTCCCTCCCGGAAGCCTTTCCGGTGCGGGCAGCATGAACCGCAACGGCCGCCAGTAGGCATTGACCATGAAGTGGAAGACCAGCCTTCGGTTCACGCTCCAGGCGGTCAGGGCGATGCTGTGGGACTCGTGGCTCCAGTCGGGGGTGCCCAGCCGCACGCCGTGCCACTCGAGCTTGGCCTGCCCAAGGAGCCTGCTGAGCGCCATGTCGACCATGATGGCGTTACCGTGCAGCAGCCGGGTGGAGATCAGCTCCTTCGCGAAACGGTAGACGTCCGCATGCCGTTCCAGGAGGCTCCAGTCGAACCAGCCGATTTCGTTGTCCTGGCAGTAGGCGTTGTTGTTGCCGAACTGGGTCCGCCGCACCTCGTCCCCCATCAGCAGCATGGGCGTTCCCAGGGCCAGCATGGCCACGGCAAGGAAATTCTTGACCTGGCGGTTCCTGAGCGCGTCGATGGCCGGGTCATCGGTCTCACCCTCGTAACCGCAGTTCCAGCTCAGGTTGCTGTCCGCCCCGTCCAGGTTCCGCTCGCCGTTCGCCTCGTTGTGCTTGACGTTGTAGGAGACCAGGTCGTTGAGGGTGAAACCGTCGTGACAGGTGACGAAGTTGATGCTCTGCTCCGGTTCGCGCTCCTGGTGCCCGTAGATGTCCGGGCTGGCCAGAAGCCTCGCGGCAAAGCGGGAGATCACGCCGTTGTCCCCCTTCAAAAAGCGCCTCACATCGTCGCGGAACTCGCCGTTCCACTCCTTCCAGCTGTCCCCTATGAAGCTGCCGACCTGGTAGAGGCCGCCGGCATCCCAGGCCTCGGCGATCAGCTTGATGCCCGCCAGTGCCGGATCGGACTCGATGTCCCACAGGATGGGGGGATTCTTGAGCGGCCGCCCTTCCCCGTCCCGCGACAGTATGGAGGCGAGATCGAAGCGGAAGCCGTCGACGTGCATCTCCTTCACCCAGTAATGGAGACTGTCGATGATCATCCGGCGGACCACGTGGTGGTTGGCGTTCATGGTGTTGCCGCAGCCGGTGTAGTTCAGGTAGTCGCCGTCGGGCCCCAGGGAGTAGTAGACGTCGTTGGCGAAGCCCCGGAAGCAGAAGGTCGGGCCCTGGTGGTCGCCCTCCGAGGTGTGATTGAAGACCACGTCCAGGATGACCTCGATGCCGGCGCGATGCAGGGCCTTGACCATGTCCCGGAACTCGTCCAGCGGGCCGAGCGGGTCCTTGCGCGAACTGTAGGCGGCATGGGGGGCGAAGAAGGAGACCGGGCTGTACCCCCAGTAGTTGCACAGGCCGAAGGGGGCATCGTGGGGATCGTACTGGAATACCGGCAGGAGTTCCACGGCGGTGACCCCGAGGTCGACCAGGTAGGGGATCTTGTCGATCAGCCCCGCGTAGGTGCCACGCCGAGAGGACGGCACGCCGGAGGACGGGTGCCTGGTGAAACCGGCCACATGCATTTCGTAGATGACGGTCGTCGAGTAGGAGCGCTTGAGCGGTGCGTCCCCCTCCCAGTCGTAGCCGCGCGGGTCGGCGACCACGCTCTTCATGGCGGTGGCGAGGTTGTCGCCGGGTTGGCAGGCGGCGCTCCTGTCGTAGCCTTTCGGCACCGCCACCGCGCGCCCGTAGGGATCGATCAGGAGCTTGCCGGGATCGAAACGCCGGCCGCGCTGCGGGTCGAAGGGGCCGGCCACCCGGTAGCCGTACAGCTGGCCGGGCCCGATATCGGGGACGAAGGTGTGCCAGTAGTGGTAGGTGCGGTTGCGCCTGGGATCGAAGGCGATGATGCGGGAGGGAACGGCGGCCTCGGGATGATCGAAAAGGAGCAGCTCTATTCCGGTGCAATCCCTGGCAAAGACGCTGAAGTTGACACCACCGGGGAAGACTGTAGCCCCAAGAGGAGATGTATTCCCCCTGTGGATCTCACAGTATTTGGAGCCTTCTCTGTCAGTAACTATCGCCATTGAAGCCTTGTCTGATCCTGAAACTGCGAAGATATAAGCTTGCCTTTGCAATCCAATGACTGTCGCCGCTTTCTATTGTCCCATTCAGTCAGTTACCATGCAAGCGCGGAACTGAAAGTTACCGATCGCTGCACACCTGCAAAGGTAGGGCGGCGGAAGCATCAGCTGCGTCCTCGATGATGCCGTGAGGCCGGCTGCCGCTTCAGCGGCGGCTCCTGGCCAGGCGCCAGGCCTTAATCAGCCCGGCAACGGAGACGGCCGCGCAGAGCCAGCCGAGCCAGTCGCCCAGCATGCGGTAAACCGTCTTCCCCTTGAGCAGCGGCACCTCCCCCACCAGGACTTCCCTGGTCCAGACACCCGTGCGGCTGGTGATGCGACCGACCGGGTCGACGAAGGCGGAAATGCCGGTATTGGTGACCCTCACCAGGGTGCGGCGGTGCTCGATGCAGCGGAAGGTGGCCAGGGCCAAATGCTCCATCGGTTCAGTCGAGTTGCCGTACCAGGAGTCGTTGGTCAGGTTGAACATCGCCTCCGGGATGTGCCGGTCGCCGCCCCCCTTCATCAGCTTGCGGATCTGGGCGGGGAAGATGTCCTCATAGCAGATGCTGACCGAGAGCGGGTGGCTGCCGAGGGTGAGCGGCTCGACGCTGGCACCGGGACGGAACCTGCTGGTATAGGGCGACCAGGAGTAGAGGATGGGGAAGAGATCGCCAAAGGGGATGTATTCGCCGAAGGGGACCAGCACGCTCTTGTCGTAGCTGCCGAGGATGCGGCCGGAAGCGTCGGTGAGCAGGGCGCTGTTGGAGAGGGTCGATCCCTGGGGAGAACTCTGCTGCAGACAGGCACCCATCAGCATCGGCGTCCCGATCTCCCCGGTGAGAGCCTGAGGCAGCCTGCCCTCCCGGGAAGTGATGCCGAGCAGGCAGACACCCTCCGGCCAGACGATCAGGTCGGGCGAGCGCTTGGCCGCCACCGTCCGCGACATCTCCTGGTACTCGCGCAGCTTCGCCTCCGGGTCGAGATAGTTGTCGGCGGCGCCGCGGTTGGTCTGGATGAGTCCGACCGTCATCTTGCCGGCGGCCGCCACCTCGCGCTCGACGGCGCGGATCCGGACCCCGCCGTAGGCCAGGACGGCGGCCATGGCAAGGACGAAGACGGCAATGGTGCGCCAGGGAAGGCGGCGGGCCGTCAACCAGGAGGCCGCTGACGCGTAGATGGTGGCGTTCAGGTAGACGACCAGGAAACTGACCCCGAGGACGCCGGTAAGGTCGGCAACCTGGGTGAGCAGGGGGAGCTTGTACTGGCTCGCCCCCAGGTAGTTGGGAAAGAGTTCCGGCCAGAGCTTCTCCAGGGCCGTCCAGAGCACTGGTGCTACCCAGACCACGCTCCATCCCGTTTCGGCGACCACCAGCCGCGTCCCCCAGGCCCACACCGCGAAGATGACGCCGTTGGCGGCAGCAAGCAGCAGCAGGGCCAGCACCCCGATCGGCCAGGGCGCCCCGGCAAACTGCCGGAACATCTCCACGATCCAGTAGAAGCCCCCGGTGTGGCCGACAATGCCGGCCAGCCAGCCGATCAGGAAGGCGCGGCCCGGCCGCTGGTCCCGGATGGCCCAGAGAACGGGGACCAGGAACAGCCACTCCAGGTAGAACTGGTCGAACCCGACGTAACCAAGAAACAGCAGGCAGCCGCCCAAAACGGCGGCAGCCCACGGCAGTATCGATGCTTTGTTCAGTGGCAAGGGAATCCTCTCCGTCTGCTGATATGGTGGGCCCGGCCGCCAGGAAGCCTGCCGCGGGCCCAGGGCTTCGGCGCCGAGCACGATACCACATCCGCTTAATCAACTCAATCTCATCGCCGCAAACAACACAATCTCCCCCAGTTACCGGGCGAGAAACGGCAAGAGGCGCCCGGAAGCGCCCCTTGACTGCTGATTTCACCTGCCACCCTTGGCCGCCGCGCCCCCGTTTTCAGGCTCAACTGCCGGAGGGAAGCGGCGCTTACTACTGTTCGGGCGCGTAGTCGGGCGGCGCCGTGTATTGCTGGTAGCGGTACCTGACCCGCATGCCGGGGACCAGGTTTCCCTTGGCGTACATGCACTGCACGTAGGTGTTGTCGTAGCGACGCTGAGCCTCGTCCCCGTACAGCCGCCCGGACTCGGCGCCGGAAGCGGTACCGACCAGCAGCCCGCTGCCGGCCCCGATGGCGGCACCTGCGGCAGCACTTCCGGTTCCCGCGCCTATGGCCGCGCCGGCGCCGGCCCCCAGCAGCGTCCCGATGGTCGCACCGGAGATGGTGCTCTGCCTGGCCGTTTCCTCGGGAGTCATGCCGATGGCGCGTGCTGCCCACTGTTTGCAGACGGCATCCTCCTTCACAAACTCCTCGAAGGGCTTTCCGTCACCCGGCAGCACCCTTACGCTGGGCCCGGTCGGCAGGGTCGCACAACCGGTTACCGTCATTAACACCATGAATGCGATCACTTTACCGGTCATTGCTCAATCCTCCTGCAGCAGTGGGGGATGGTCAGGCCAGCTGAGATCAGCGCCCGGCCAGCCACCCGTTGCCACTGGTCAGCGGTCCAGATCGTCGGGAGGAGTGGTACTGGGAACGACCTTCATCCACCCGCCGGGACAGCGCTTGACGTAGGGATAATATCCCTTGGCGTCCTTGCAGAAGTACCAGTACTGCTCAGCCTGAGGCGCCGGAGCGATGTACTCTTGCGGCTGTTCGACAACCACCGAGGGGGTGGAGTACGGATAGGCGTAGTACGGGTAGTACGGGTAGTAAAAGGGATACAGGGGGCCGCCGATGTAGACATCGAAGGAGCCGCCGCCGGGAGGTGGCCCCCCCCAGCCCGGGCCTCCTGGCGGGCGACCTCCCCCACCGGGTCCGCCGGGTCCACCGGGGCCGCCAGGTCCTCCCGGGGCGTGCCCCATGCCGGGGCCACCGGGAGGACGAACCGGACCGCCACCACCACCACCACCGCCACCACCGCCAGGGCCAGGCCCCCCGCCGCCATGTCCCGGCTGGGCAAAGGCGGGCTGGCCGAACGGCCCGGCTACCGGTCCGGCGAAATTCAGCAGCGGAACAAGAAGCAGGATAATAGCGGCTCTTTTCATGTCAGCCCCCTTTAAAGCTGGATTTACCGTAACCAAGTATACAACCGGGCGCACTCAACCGCAAAGCATCCCGCCGATTTACCCCGATTTTTCCAGAGGTTAGCCCTTGCCCGACGTTGAAGCGTGGTTGAAGAGGTCAGCCTTGCTCGTTCCTGCTGGCGAGATAGCTGTAGAGGGGGGCAGGCATGAACAGCCTGCCGATGAGGCGTGCCAGGAAGGCAGCTACCAGGAAAGGAATAATGAGGGCATGTTCGTCCGTCATCTCCATGATGATGATCACTCCGGTCAAAGGCGCCTGGATTGCGCCGGAGAAGAACCCGACCATGCCCAGCAGGGCGCACACCTTGAAGTTGCCGAAATGGCAGATCTTCGCCACCGTGAAACCGAGGCCGGCGCCGATCGACAGGGAGGGTGAGAAGATGCCCCCCGCCATGCCCGACAGGTAGGAGAGCACGGTGGTCGCGAACTTGCCGGGGGCGAAAAGCATTGGCCACTGGTCGAGGGAGGAGCTTTCCAGGAAACTGCGTGTTATCTCGTAGCCCGAGCCGGCAACTGCCCCGCCGGTGGATAAGGAGAGCGCCCCACAGAGAATGCCGCAGTAAAGAGCCTTTCGCCACGGCTGGGCCGGTAGAGTGAAGAGGCCCGGAAACGCCAACAGCCTGGCGAAGGCGCCCCCCGCCAGGCCGCCGATGATTCCCATCAGCAAGGTCTCCGGCACCAGGAGGAAGGCAGAACTGGAAACGGTGGGGTGGCCGAAGTACAGGTAGTTTCCGGACAGCGCCATGGCAGCAATACCGGAAAGGATGACGGCAAGCATGATCATCTCCCGGAACTGCCCCAGGACCCCTTCGGTAACTTCCTCTATCGCGAAGGCGATGCCTGCCAGGGGGGCGTTGAAAGCTGCCGCGACTCCCGCCGCAGCACCAGCCGTCAGGAAGCTCTTGAAATCGACCTCGGGGAGCCTTTTGCGGGTAACCCGCCCGAAGAAGGCAAAGAGGGAAGCGGCGATCTGTACGGTGGGGCCCTCGCGACCGATCGATGCACCGGCCAGTATCCCGACTGAACTGGAGATCACCTTCACCACCGCCGTCCGCAGGGAGACCAGCGAACTGAGCCAGGGAAGCTCTTCATCCTTGCCGCTGGCAGCCGCATCTATCGCCTCGAGCACCTGCGGAATGCCGCTGCCGCGGGCGTCGGGAGCAAACCGCTGCACGATGAGGGTGGCTGCCACGAAAAGGAGCGGTGTGGCGAGGGTGGAGAGGTAGGGGTGGGCGTGAACGATGAGGAAATAGTACTTCTGCAGGATGGAGATCAGGCGCGCATAAAGGACCGCGGCACCTCCCACCAGAGCTGCCGCGGTCCAAACCGTCAACTGCACCAACGTTTTTCGACGGATTCCCACCCTTTATTTTCCGGACACCGTGAACTCGTCACGTCTGTTCTTTGCCCAGGCGGCGGCGTCGTGCCCAGGGTCGGCCGGCTTCTCCTTGCCGTAACTGATCACGCTGAGACGTTCTGCCGGAACACCGAGCGAGGTGAGGTACTTCTTGGCGGCCTGGGCGCGCTTTTCACCCAACGCCAGGTTGTACTCGTCGGAGCCCCGCTCATCGCAGTTCCCTTCTATCCGGACGTTGACCCGGGAGTCCTTCTTCATCATCTCCGCGTTGTGGGTCAGCCGGTCGCGTGCGTCCTTGGACAGCGTGGAGTCGTCGAAATCGAAGTAGATCTTCTCCAGGGAGGCCTTCAACTCTGCAGCCTCGGAAACCGGTTCCGGCCGCGGCGACGCGGTCTGCTCCCGTACCGGTTCCGGCGCGACCGCCTGGGTAGCTGCCGGTGCCGCCGCCTCTGTCTTCACCGGTTTGGCGACGGTGGCGGACGGTGCCACCGGTTCCTCAGCCTTGACCGTTTCGTGCTTCGCACAACCGCTAGCGGCCAGCCCGACACACCCCACTGCAAAAAACAACGCCACAATCTGCTTTCTCATTACTGCCCCCTTAGTGTACAAATTCCCTCTGTGGTTAGCTGACCGGGCAGTTAAACTTGACTGATCGGTCAGCTTTTTATATAATTCGTAACACAAATTATTAGCGATGCAAATTACATTGTCAAGAACGTTTTTGGCCGAGGAGTGGGAAATGGGGAAACACCAGGAAATTGAAGAAGTGATCAACGACCTCCGGCGTATCTTCCAGGCGATCAGCCAGCACTCCCGCGAGGCAGAACGGGAGTCGGGACTGACCGGCCCGCAGCTGTGGGCGCTGCAGATCCTCGACACAGCTGCACCGATACGGGTTTCGGAACTGGCGAACCAGATGTATCTTAGCGCGGCCACCGTGGTGGGGATTGTGGACAGGCTGGAAGCGAAGCAGCTGGTGAGCCGCACACGCTCGACGGCTGACCGCAGGGCGGTGGATCTCGACCTGACCCGGCAGGGGCGGGAGCTGGTCGACAGGGCCCCCAAGGTCACCCAGGTCATGCTGCTCAAGGGGCTGGAAGCGCTGCCCGATGCTGACCTGGAGGTAGTCGCGGCAGGGATGAAGCAGATGGTGCGCATCCTCGGCGCGGAAGCCCTGGTTCCCCAGCCTCTGCAACACTCCCTGCAGGGGTAAGAGCCGGCACTTACTCTTTCACGCTTCATCCCTTTGCCCCTCCCCTTTGGTGCTCGTCGCACGCACCTCCTTTGCCGGTCCCCGCCTCCCCTCCGAAGGGATCATTATTTCCGCACCTTTCTTGCGCCATAATTCCCTCCCAAGCAATCTGATGTACCATCTTCTGTATTCGCTCCCGGCGCACCCGCTACCAAGGAGGAAGGGATGGCTGATGCAGAGATCTCCACCACCACGGCAAGTATCCGGCCGCTTGGCCCGCTTCGGCTGTATCTTCTGGCGCTCCTGATCGGGGCAGTCGCCAGCCTGGGCGCCCTTTTTTTCCGGGTCCTGATCGGGCTTTTCCACAATGCATTCTTCCTCGGGCAACTCTCGCCTTACTACGATGCCAGCATCCACACCCCGGCAAGCCCCTGGGGAGCCGGCGTCGTACTGGTGCCGGTCGTAGGGGGGATGGGGGTTGCTTTCCTCGTGCAGCATTTCGCCCCTGAGACCAAGGGACACGGCGTGCCGGAGGTGATGGACGCCATTTATTACAAAAAGGGGGTCATCCGCCCGGTAGTGGTACTGATAAAATCGCTGGCCTCCGCACTTTCCATTGGCAGCGGCGCCTCGGTCGGCCGCGAGGGGCCCATCGTCCAGATCGGCTCGGCCTTCGGTTCCACCGTTGGCGGCTTATTGAAGCTCCCCACCTGGCAAAGGCTGACGCTGATCGCGGCAGGGGCCGGCGGCGGCATCGCGGCGACCTTCAATACACCGGTCGGCGGCCTCCTCTTCGCCATCGAACTGCTGCTGCACGAGATCAGCGTCAGGACCGTGCTGCCGGTCACCATCGCCACGGTAACCGCAGCCTATTTCGGCCGCTTCTTTTTTGGCGCCCACCCCGCCTTCGTCATCCCGGCCTTCCAGAAGCCTGACTTCGTTCTCACCAACCCCGAGGTGCTGCTCGCTTTCCTGCTCCTCGGGGCGCTGCTTGGCGTCGCCTCGGCCATCTACATAAAGTCGATTTACGCCTTCGAGGACTTTTTCGAGCGGGTAGTGCCCCGCAGTTACTACCTGCGCCATGCAGTGGGGATGCTGGCGTCGGGCGCGCTCATGTACACCCTCTTCCTCCTTACCGGCGCCTATCATGTGGAAGGGGTGGGTTACGCCACGGTCCAGCAGATCCTGACCGGTTCGCTGCAAGTCGGGTCCTTCCTCATCCTGCTGTTCCTGCTGAAAATCCTTGCCACCTCGCTGGCCCTGGGATCCGGTGCCTCGGGGGGCATTTTCTCGCCGGGACTCTACGTGGGTGCCACCTTTGGCGGCGCTTTCGGCGTATTCCTGCACCAGTTGTTCCCAGGGCTTCCCATCGACCCCGCCGCCTTCGCAGTGGCCGGCATGGCGGGACTCGTGGGCGGTGCGACCGGTGCAACGGTGACCGCCATCGTCATGATCATGGAGATGACCTTCGACTACAGCGTAGTCATCCCGCTCACCTTTACGGTCGCCATGAGCTACGGCGTCCGGCGTTTCATCACCCGGCAAAGCATCTACACCCTGAAGCTCGCCAGACGTGGCCACTACATCCCGGAGGCGCTTTACTCAGGGGTGCACGAGCTGAGGCGGGCCAGGGATATAATGGACAGGCGATTCGTGGTTCTGCCGGCCTCATCGCCCACCCTCGCGGAGCGGACGGAGAGCCGGTGGATCGTTTGGTCGGAGGAGGGGCGGGTGGAATGGATAACAGACCGAAGCGAGCCGCAAGCCGCAGAGTTCTCCCCCACCGCCAAGCGCCAGGCGGGGGGGCAGCCGCAGAATTTCATCTTCGCCCGGGAGGAGGCAACCCTCGTCGATCTGATAGCCCGCATGGGGAACCGGGAAGTGGAAGCGGCGATCATCGTCCGTGATGACGCCGCAACGTCCGATGGGGTCGTCGGGATCGTCGGCAAGAAGGCGCTGGTAGATGCCATGGCCGATGCGCTGGAAATTTTCTCCGGCTAGAAGGTCAACCTTTCGTCAGCCCCGTTTTCGCC
>DATFAB010000034.1:0-26921 GCA_035255025.1 Geomonas sp. | reverse complement strand
GGAAGAAACCATCTTCTACTGGGAGAACTGGTTCGGTGGGCTGTCGGTGTCCGGCTACGAGCGCACGCAGATAGAGCGCTCCGCCGTTACCGTCCAACTGCTTACCTACGCTTCGGCGGGGTCGGCAGTGGCCGCCGTCACCAGCTCCCTACCCGAACGGATCGGCGGTGACCTCAACTGGGATTACCGTTTCGCCTGGGTGAGAGACACCTCCCTTTCCCTGGGACTCCTCGCCTTGCTGGGCAAAAGCGATGAGGTTGGCAAATACCTCGACTGGTTAAGCCACCGGGACACCTTGATCGACGCGCCTCTCCAGGTCATGTACCACCCGGACGGCCGCCCTGAACTAAAAGACCATGAGGAGCCCAGGTTAAGCGGTTATCGCGGCTCCCGTCCGGTGCGCTTCGGCAACCGCGCCTATCTTCAAAGGCAGCACGGCAGCGTCGGCTATCTTGCCGACTGCACCCTGATCTACCTGGAAAACGGCGGCCAGTGGCAGGATGAATACTGGGACCTGATCCGCAGATGTGCCGAATACAGCGCCGGCATCTGGCGTGAGCCGGACTGCGGCATCTGGGAGTTGCCCGATCACGTTCACTGGGTGGTGAGCAAGGTGATGAGCTGGGTGGTGCTGGACCGGGCGATCAAGATCGCCGGGATAGTCGGCCGCGCCGGCGAGGCTCAACGGTGGCAGCCGGTTCGGGACGAGATCTTTGCCGACGTGCTGGAAAAGGGATGGAGCGAATCGGCCCAATCCTTCCGCCAGCATTACGGAAACGATGAAGTGGACGCCGCGCTGCTGCTCATTCCGGTAATGGAGTTCCTGCCCGCCGACCACCCGAAAGTGGCCGCCACGGTGGCGCGCATCGAGCGGGAGCTGGTGATCAACGGCTTCGTGCACCGGTTCCGGCCCGAGACGACCCCCGGAGTCCCCAGCGGTTTCCATCTCGGAAGTTACGAAGGGGCCTTTTTGCCCAGCACTTTCTGGCTGGCCACCACCTACGTCAAGGCAGGCAAGTTCGACCAGGCCCGGGCGATCCTGGACCGCTGCCGGGAGGTGGCGGGGGAGCTGGGAATTTTCGCAGAGGAGGTCGATCCCCACACCTGTTCCTTCCTCGGCAATACACCCCTTCTGTTCTCCCAGGTCGAGTACGCCCGGGCCCGGCTCGCCTTATCTCATCATCGCTCGCTTAGGGGAACCAGCCTCGATTCTCCCTGACCGCCGCGGTCGCCCGGCTGCTGCGTTGCCCAACCGCACGGACGGTCGCTCCTTTCCTTTGTGGTACAGTTTAATGTGTAACCACTCCCGCCAGCGCACATGAGGATTCCTTGCCCGGCTTTGATATCCCACTGATAGATGAGTGCTACCGGCAGTCGCTGCTGCTTTTGCGTGAGAACTCAACCGAGGCTGGAGTCCTCGCCTCGGCCAGCAACAAGAAGTCGATCGGCCGGCACTATGCCAGCATCTTCGGTCGCGATGCCTCCATCTGCGCCCTCGGCATGGCGGTGTCGGGCAACCCCGAACTGGTCGAGAGCGCGCGCAAAAGCCTCTTCACCCTCGCCCATCACCAGGCGCCCAATGGCCAGATCCCCAAATTCGTGAAACCGGAGTCGGGAGAGGTCGATTTCTGGTATGCGGGGTGTATCGACGCGACGCTCTGGTGGCTGATCGCCATCAAGTTCATGGACCGGCTGGAGCCTGGGGGGAAGCTTGGCAAACAGTTGGCCGGCCGGGTCGAGCTCGCCCTTCGCTGGCTGCAATGCCAGGAACACCAGATCTGGTACCTGCTGCAGCAGGGGGAGGCCAGCGACTGGGCGGACATCATGCCCCGCTCGGGCTTTGTTCTCTACACCAATGCGCTCTGGTACTGGACCAAGAAGCTCTACGGCATCGAGAGCGCAACCTTTACCCGCGATTACGCCAACCTCCTTTTCTGGCCGTTCGGGCGCGTGGTCCCCGAGCACCGGCGGGCGCGGCTGCTCATGCATTACATCCGCAACCGCTGCAAGCCTTCCCCCTTTTTCCTGAGCTTCGTCAATTTCGCCACCTGGGGCGAAGAGGTCGATATCTTCGGCAATATCCTCGCCTTCCTGGCCGGGCTCGGTAACGCCTCAGGCGCCTGCCAGGCCGTCGCCAGCTCGATGAGGCTGAAGGTGAACCAGCCGTACCCGATCCGGGTGGTGGCGCATCCCATTGGTCCCGACCACCCGCTGTGGCGGGTCTACATGCAACGTCACCGGCAGAACCTTCCCTGGCAGTACCATAACGGCGGGATCTGGCCCTTCGTTGGCGGCTTCTGGGTGATCCTGCTGGCGAGGCTCGGCCAGGTTAAGGACGCCTGGGCCGAACTGGAGCAGTTCGCCCTGGTCAGCCGCCTGCGCGACTGGGAGTTCAACGAATGGCTGCACGGGGAGACCGGCGAACCGATGGGGATGGTGCGGCAGTCCTGGAACGCCGCCCTCTACATCCTCGCCTACCGCACACTGGTGGACCGCGCGAGGTATCTACCCTAGCGGCAGTCAGTCGCTCCTCCATCTGGAACAGCGGAGGTAAACCAGGAGATTTCTTTGAACAGGCTGGTTCGAAAGTTTGATCGGGAGGTGGTAGGATAGAACGGGTGGTGAATCAGGGCGGTTAGTCAAGGGAGGCTTGCCATGGTTTATCTCATCATGTTCGTTAAAACCGTTGCGTGGGTTGGCTCCTTCTGGCTCGGTATCAGGCGCGGCTGGAAAGGGATGCTGTCATGGGCCGCCGGCATCGCGGTCTTTCTCACCATGGCTGACAATCTGCTGATTGCCGGCACTCTGTCCTTTCTGCTCCTTACGCTCTTCTTTTATGCCGCCATGTCCTTCTTCCTGATTCCGCTGGCCTGGAAAGTAAAAAATCCCGCGGTGTCCATGGCCTGCAATTTGACCGGAACCTATGGTGCTTTTGCGGTCGTAAAGTTCACAATTGATTTCCTTAAAGGTAACTTTATGACATAGTATTGCTGATAAAATTCTCCTGTTCTCTCTGAAGGGGCATGTTGAACGGTGGGACATGCGGTTACTGCCAGATCATGCCCTCTCTTCATCGCTGTAACAAGGCAGAAGTAACATGCAATGACCACTGTGTCGTGCTATGAAAGGTGGGGAATCCTGATGCAGAAGAATAAAAAGCTTGTCCTTCTTTTACTGTTCGGCCTCCTTGTCATACTTTCCTTCCTTTCCAGGCTCATCCACTTCTACACCGAATGGCTCTTCTTCATTGAATGCGGCTTTCTTTCAGTCCTGAAAACCACCCTCGCGGCCCAGGTAGTCTCCGGCCTCGCCTTCGGGGGCGCCTTTCTCGTGTTCGTGCTTGCCAACCTCCATTTCGCCTACCACGCCTCGTCCTCTGCCACCCGCATCCGGCTGGAAAAGGGGAACATCTACCAGCTGAAAAGGGAGCAGGCGGGGCACCTGGTCAAGCCGCTCAGTATCGGCATCGCCATCCTGCTGTCCGTGATGGTCGGCAGCTGGGGCGCCGCCCACTGGCAAAACGCGCTCCTTTTCACCAACGGCCTCACGGTGGGCACCGCTGACCCCGTCCTCGGTACGGATATCGGCTTTTACCTTTTCAACCTGCCGTTACTGGAGCAGGCCAATGTCTTTGCCGGTTTTCTCTTTTTCATTACCGCGGTGATGGTTGCCGCTCTCTATTATCTCAATGGCGGCATTGTCATCTCCCCCCGAGGTATTGACATAGATGTAAAGCTCAGGAGGCATGTAGCTCTCCTTGGCTTCCTGTTTTCCCTTTCCCTCGGAGCAGGGTTCTACCTGGAAGGATTCCGGCTGCTGTTGGGAGGAACCGGCAGCTTCCAGGGGGCAGGCTATGCCGATGTCCATGCGAGGCTCGCCACCTGGCGGCTTCTTGCCGTGCTTGCTCCGCTTTCCGGAGCGCTGGCGTGTGCCGGCCTCTGGAAGGGGCTCTGGCGTCGCACCGTGCTTCCGGTCGTCGTGCTTTTTGCGGTTTACGGTGCCGGTTGCGTGATCTACCCGGCTCTTCTGCAGAAGTTCAAGGTGGCCCCCAACGAGCTCGACCTCGAGACTCCGTACATCAAGAACAGCATCAAGTTCACCAGGATGGGGTATGACCTGGAAAAGATCGAAAGCATACCCTTCGACGTCGATCTGAAACTGACCGCCGCCGACATCGCCAGAAACGATGCGACTATCAAGAACATCCGCCTGTGGGACACCGAGCCGCTTTTGAAGACCTACAGCCAATTGCAGCAGATCAGGACCTACTACAAGTTCTTCGATGTCGACAACGACCGCTACCTGGTGAACGGCCGTTACACCCAGGTCATGCTTTCCCCGCGCGAGCTCTCCTACGGCGACCTCCCCAGCCGCAACTGGATCAACGAGCGGCTGATCTTCACCCACGGAAACGGCCTCACCATGGGCCCGGTGAGCCGGATCAGCAAGGAGGGTCTGCCCGAATTCTTCCTGAAAGACATCCCGCCGGTGAGCCTCGCCGACATCAAGGTGAGCCAGCCAGACATCTACTACGGCGAGCTGTCCAACGACTACGTCCTGGTCGGCACCAAGGTTCCCGAGTTCGGCTATCCCACTGCCAACGGCAACATCAACTCCGCCTATGCAGGAAAAGGGGGCGTACCCATCCGCTCCCTGGCTGGCAAGGCGCTCTTCGCCGCCCGCTTCGGCTCCGACAAGATCCTGCTCTCCTCGGACATCACCGATAAAAGCCGCATCCTCTACTACCGCAATATCGGGGAGCGGGTACGCACCCTGGCGCCGTTTCTTCACTTCGACAGCGACCCCTACCTGGTGGTGAGAAAGGACGGCGGGCTGACCTGGATCATCGACGCCTATACCTATTCGGACCGGCTTCCCTACTCGAGGCCGCTCAAGGGTGGCATCAACTACATGAGGAACTCGGTGAAGGTTACCGTCGATGCCTACCACGGCACGGTCGTCTTCTACCTGGTCGATCCCGCCGACGTCATGGCCAAGGTCTATTCCAGGATCTACCCCGGGTTATTCAAGCCGGTCTCGGCCATGCCGGAAGATCTCCGCGGCCACCTCCGCTACCCGCACCAGTTCCTCGGGTTGCAGGCCTCCATCTACGCCGCCTACCACATGACCGATCCCAAGGTCTTCTACAACAAGGAGAACCTTTGGGAGATCCCCGCTTTGGGCGAGAAGCCGATGGAGCCGTACTACACCGTCATGAAACTTCCCGGCGAGCCGAAGGAGGAGTACATCCTGCTCCTGCCCTTCACCCCCTCCAAACGAGACAACCTGGCAGCCTGGCTGACCGCCCGTTGCGACGGGGACAACTACGGCAAGGTCCGCGCTTATACCTTTCCCCGCGACCGGCTGATCTACGGCCCCAAGCAGATCGATGCACGCATCAACCAGGACGCCTTCATCTCCCAGCAGCTGACGCTCTGGAACCAGCGCGGCTCGGAGGTGATCCGCGGCAGCATGCTGGTCATACCCATCGAGAAGTCGCTTCTGTACGTGCAGCCGCTTTACCTGGCGGCCGAAAAGGGAGGGCTTCCCGAACTGCGGCGGGTGATCGTTGCCTATGGGGATGAGGTGGTCATGGAACAGACCCTGGAGCTTGCCCTGCAGAGGATTTTCGGGGGAGGGAAGGGGGGCGAGGCTGCCGTCGCGCCGTCAGCCGCCGGTGCCGCTGCGGCCCCCCAGGCGAAGAGCTCGACCCGGGAACTTGCCCGGCAGGCCATGGCGATCTTCGAGCGTGCCAGCAATCTGCAGCGACAGGGAGACTGGGCCGGTTACGGTGAGGAACTGCGCAAGCTGCAGCAGGTGCTGAAGCAACTGGCGCAATAGATACTTGGGGGCAGCGTCGATGGACCCTTCCGATCATGTTCAGTGGCACACCCTGGACGGCGAGACTGCCTGCGCTCTGCTCGGGTCCCGTCCAAGCGGGCTCTCCGAAGAAGCTGCCGCTGACAGCCTAGCCAGGTTCGGCCCCAACGAGCTGCAGTCGGCACCTCGCAGTTCACCCTGGACCCTCTTCATTGCCCAGTTCAAGAACGTGCTGATCGTGATCCTGGTGATTGCCTGCCTGCTTTCCCTGCTGCTGGGTCAGGCTGTGGAGGCGGTTACCATCGGTGTCATCGTGCTTTTCGCGGCCCTTCTGGGCTTTGCCCAGGAGTGGCGGGCTGAGCGGGCGGTGGAGATGCTCGCCACCCTGGCTGCTCCCACTGCCACGGTGATAAGGGACGGAGCGGAAAAGGTCATCCCGGCCCGGGAACTGGTGCCGGGCGATGTGGTGCTGCTGCATGCCGGCGACCGGGTCCCTGCCGACCTTCGGCTCACCGGGACGGTTTCACTCAAAGTGGAAGAGTCCTCCCTGACCGGTGAATCGGCGGGGGTTGAAAAAGGGACCCCGCCTCTTGCCAACCCGGAACTCCCTCTGGCTGAGCGCTCTAACATGGCCTATGCCGGCACTGCAGTGAGCTACGGGAGGGGAAGAGGGGTGGCCGTCGCCACCGGCATGCAGACGGAGTTCGGCCGCATCGCGGGGATGCTCTCCGGAATCCAGCGCGGCAGAACGCCGCTGCAGGAAAACCTGGACAAGGTCGGCACCCTGCTCGCCCGTGCCGCCGTGGTGGGGGTGGCCGTTATCGTTGCTCTCGGGCTCTTGCGCGGCGAGCCTTTTTTGAAGATGTTCCTGTTCGGCATCGCGCTGGCGGTCGCCGTGGTGCCGGAGGCCTTGCCCGCGGTGGTCACCATCTCACTCGCACTCGGCGTGCAGCGCATGGTCAAGCGCCACGCCCTCATGCGCAGGCTGGCCGCAGTCGAGACCCTGGGGAGCACCACCGTCATCTGCTCCGACAAGACCGGCACCCTGACCCGCGACGAGATGACCGTGCGCCGTGTAGTGGTCGCAGGCGACTGCCTGGAGGTCTCAGGGGCGGGCTACCAGCCGGAGGGCGAGTTCTCGCTGGCGGGAACCCCCGTCACCCCCACGCCTGAATTGAAGGCGCTGTTGCAGGCGGCAGTTCTTTGCAGCGATGCCGAACTGTTTTTCAACCAGGAAGAAGGGCGTTACCAGGTGAAAGGAGACGCCACCGAAGCTGCCCTGGTGGTGGCTGCCGCCAAAGCAGGACTGGAACGGGCCGAGCTGCAGCTCTGTTATCCGCGGGTAGGGGAGATACCCTTCACCTCGGAGACGAAGCGGATGACTACCCTGCATGCCGACGGCGAGCGGATCCTGGCCTATGCCAAGGGAGCGCCGGAGGTCATCCTTGCTGCCTGCGACAAGATCGTGACCCGCTCCGGGGTGCTGCCGCTCGATGAGTCCAGGCGCTCGGAAATCGCCGAGACGGCCCGCGACATGGCAGCCTCCGCCCTGCGGGTCTTGGCGGTAGCCTCCAAACCGGGCGCCGGCAGGGATGAGTGCGAGCGCGAGATGGCCCTGGTCGGGCTGGTAGGGATGTTCGATCCCCCCAGGCCGGAGGCGGCCCAGGCCATAGCCACCTGCCGGGAGGCCGGCATCCTTCCGGTCATGATAACCGGCGACCACCCGGCCACCGCTCGCGCAGTCGCCGTCGAACTTGGCCTTTTGACCGGTGGCAGCGTGGTGACGGGAGCCGAGTTGGACCGGATGGACGAGGCCGATCTCGCCGGCAGGGTGTCCTCCATCCAGGTCTATGCCCGGGTCTCGCCGGCGCACAAGCTGCGGGTGGTCAGCGCGCTGCAGGGAAGAGGGGAGGTTGTCGCCATGACCGGCGACGGCGTCAATGACGCCCCGGCGCTGAAAAAGGCCGACATCGGTATCGCCATGGGGATCACCGGCACCGCCGTCAGCAGGGAGGCCGCGGCCATGACCCTGACCGATGACAATTTCGCCTCCATCGTCGCCGCGGTGGAGGAAGGGCGCGCCATCTTCGACAACATCAAGAAGTACCTGATGTACCTGCTTTCCTCCAACATCGGGGAGATCGGGCTGATGGCGGGGGCCTTGCTGCTTGGGCTGCCGTTGCCGGTTACCGCTGTCCAGATCCTCTACGTGAACCTCGCCACCGACGGGCTGCCGGCGCTGGCGCTGGCAGTCGATCCTGCCGATCCCGACCTGATGCGGCGTCCGCCTCGGAAGGCTGCCCGCGGCATCTTCACCTACCCGGTGGTGAGCCTGATACTGGTCGGCGGGATCTGGTCCACCCTGGTGAATCTCTCCCTCTTCGCCTGGGCCAGGCACTCCGGCAAAAGCGACCAGGAGGCCATGATGATGACCTTCGTGTCGCTTGTGCTGATCCAGTTTTTCAAGGCGTACAACTTCCGTTCGGACCGTCATTCGGCGCTGCGGCGCCCCTTCGCCAACCGGTGGCTGAACCTGGCCATCCTCTGGGAGGTCATGCTGATCCTCGCCATCGTCTACCTGCCGGTGCTGCAGGAAGCCTTCGGCACCTCGGCCATGGGACTGGACGAGTGGGGAGTCATCCTACTTGCCGCCTGCTCGGTTGCGCCGGTACTGGAAGGGGTGAAATACCTGGTGCGGCGTGGGGTGTTCGGAGCGCTGGAAGGTGATGCGCACGCCCCCCCCCGCTGAGCTGGTTCAGACCTTCACCCCCCGCAGGTGTCTGGCTGAGCCGACACTGCCGATTGCTTCGGGTTTTGCATGCGACAAAAATGGGTACAATAGAACAGTTCATCCAGCTCCGGACCTGACCGGACGGCAAAAGGAGCAGAGATATGCAGAGCAGAAACAACAAGATTTCCAAGCCGCTGGGCATCAGCGACTTACCCCCCTTGCCGATGGATCCCGCAGCCCTGGTCCACGACTTCATCCACCACTACACCCATCACCTGGGGCGCGACAAGTTCTGCCGATCCCTGCGCTACCACTACCACGCACTTGCCTTCACCATCAGGGAGAGGCTCCTTGAGCGCTGGAACAACACCCGCTACGCCTACATCGCCGCCAACACCAAGACCGGCTATTACCTCTCCCTGGAATTCCTGATGGGGCGTGCCCTGGGTAACGCGATGCTGAACCTCGGTATCACGGATTCGGCAACCGAAGCCCTGCACCGGATCGGACTGGCAATGGAGGAGGTGGCCGACGAGGAGATTGACGCAGGTCTTGGCAACGGCGGTCTCGGCCGGCTGGCCGCCTGCTTCCTGGACAGCTGCGCCACCCTTCAACTCCCGGTGATGGGCTACGGCATCCGTTACGAGTACGGCATGTTCCGTCAGCGCATCGAGGGCGGCCGCCAGATGGAAGAGCCCGACCACTGGCTGCGGGATGGCAACCCATGGGAACTGGAGCGGCCGGAATACACCCAGCTGGTGCGCTTCGGCGGCCGCTGCGAGTACGCGCGCAATGATGCCGGTGGCTACAGCTACCGCTGGGTCGATACCCACGACGTCCTGGCCATCCCTTACGATTTTCCCATTCCCGGCTACCGCAACGGCACCGTCAACACGCTCCGGCTCTGGAAGTCGGCCGCCACCGACGAGTTCGACCTCGACGAGTTCAACGCCGGCAGTTACACGGAATCGGTGGCCATGAAGAACGCCGCGGAAAACATCACCATGGTGCTCTACCCTAACGACGCCAGCGAAAGCGGCAAGGAACTCAGGCTACGCCAGCAGTACTTTCTCGCCTCGGCCAGCCTGCAGGACGTGATCGCCCGCTGGCGGTCGCGCCAGCAAGGGAACCTGGCGCAGTTCGGAGAGAAAAACGTCTTCCAGTTGAACGACACCCATCCCACCTGTGCGGTTCCGGAACTGATGCGGCTTTTGATGGACGAGCACGGCATGGGATGGGATCAGGCCTGGGAGATCACCTCCCACACCATGGCCTACACCAACCACACACTGCTGCCCGAGGCGCTGGAAAAATGGTCCGTGGCGCTCTTCAAGCAGCTTTTGCCGCGCCTGCTGGACATCATCTACGAGATCAACGCGCGCTTCCTGGCCGAGGTCTCCACCCGCTGGCCCGGGGACAGCGACCGTCTCAGGCGCATGTCCATTATCGAAGAAGGCCCCAATCCGCAGGTGCGCATGGCCTATCTCGGCATCGTGGGGAGCTTCTCCGTCAACGGCGTGGCGGCACTGCATTCCCAGTTGCTGGTCGAGGGGCTTTTCCGCGACTTTTACGAGCTGTGGCCTGAGAAATTCAACAACAAAACCAACGGGGTCACTCCGCGCCGGTGGCTGGCGTGGTGCAACTCGCGCTTGAGCAGCCTGATCGCCGAAAAGATTGGCACCGACTTCATCTCCGATCTGGGAAGGATAAAGGAGATCGCCCCCCTGGCCGACGACGCCGACTTCCGGAGGCGCTGGCACGAGGTCAAGCAGGCCAACAAGGTGCGTCTGGCAGCCCTGGTGAAGGATCAGTGCGGCGTGACCTTCAACCCGGAGAGCCTGTTCGACGTGCAGGTGAAACGGATCCACGAGTACAAGCGGCAGCTGTTGAACATCCTCCACGTGATCCATCTCTACGACCGGATCAAGCGGGGGGACACCGAGGTGTGGACCAACCGTTGCGTGCTGATCGGCGGCAAGGCGGCTCCCGGCTATTTCATGGCCAAGCTCATCATCAAGCTGATCAGTAACGTCGCCAAGGTCATTAACGAGGATCCTGCGGTAGGAGACCTGCTGAAGGTGGCCTTTCTCCCCAACTACCGCGTCACAGCCATGGAGATCGTCTGTCCCGGTACCGACCTTTCCGAGCAGATCTCCACCGCCGGCAAGGAGGCCTCCGGCACCGGCAACATGAAGTTCATGATGAACGGCGCGGTCACCATCGGTACCCTGGACGGGGCCAATATCGAGATCAGGGAGGAGGTGGGGGACGAGAACTTCTTCATGTTCGGCCTGACCGCGAGCGAGGTGGAAGAGTTGCGCAGGCACTACGACCCTGCCTCCATCGTGGCGGGTGACCCCGATCTGGGGAGGGTGATGCAGTTATTGGCCAGCGGGCACTTCAACATGTTCGAGTCGGGGATCTTCGATCCCATCATCGCGGCCATCATGAACCCGCACGACCTCTGGATGGTGGCCGCCGATTTCCGCAGCTTCGTGAACGCCCAGAAACGGGTGGCCAGCGCCTACCGGGACCGCGACAGCTGGACGCGCATGAGCATCATCAACAGCGCCAACAGCGGTAAATTCTCCACCGACCGGACCATCAAGGAGTACAACGACGAGATCTGGCACTTGAAGCCGGTTAAACAGTCCTGAGGTCGGGGCAGGTCACCGGCATCCAGCCAGCTGCCGGTTTGAGCAGGTAAACAAAAACGGGGACCCGGCATCAGCCTGGGTCCCCGTTCCTTTTCAGGTGCCGCTCACTTTAGGCCCGCTTTGGTCCTGAGGGCTTACCGGCACCCACCTTGGATACGGGAGGCCGGACTTCCGGCGTCGTCTCCACGGCAGGAAGCGCCGGATTGGCTTCGACTACCACCTTGATGTTGAAGGCTGCCTCGAAAAGGTCGCTCTTAGCCTGTGCACCGTGCACCTCAACCGACATGTCGTCATGCCCCACGGTCCGGATCTGCAAGGTTGTACTGGTGAGTGTGCACTCCAGCTTCTCCACCACGCTGTTGCGGCGACGGTCGAGGCCGTCGCAAAGCCGGAGGATGCCGCCCAGTTTGGAGACCAGGGCACGGTCGCCGGCCGCCAGCCGCACGAACTCGTCGTGCTTTTTCTTGGGGAGCGCCTTTCTGTGGTAGCGGGCGATGTTTGCCATCAGTTCCCGTTCGCGCGGCGTGAAGCCGAACAGGTCGGCGTGCCTGATCAGGTGGTAGGAGTGCTTGTGATGGCTCGCGTAGCTGATGAAATATCCGACGTCGTGCATGAGGGCTGCCGCCTCCAATAGACGGGCGTCTTTGGCGGTGAACTTGTATCGCTTCGCCAGTGCCTGGAAGACCTCCAGGGCGAGCTTGCCGACCTGCTGCGAGTGCTCGGGCTCGTAGTGGCAGGAATGTGCGAATTCCATCACCGAGCCGCGCCAGTTCCTTGCCGTCTTCTCCGCGAGAAGCCCCTGTTTGCGCAGCCCCTGCAGGATCAGTCCTTCCCGGATTCCCCGCTCGTTCACCTTCAGGACGTTTACCTTGAAGAAATCCATCAGTTCGTCGACCACCGCGACGCCGGCGACGATGATGTCGGAACGGTCGGGATTCAGCCCGGGGGTGGCGCGGCGCTCCTTGTCGGTTTTCCTTCCCAGCATGGCAAGCAGGTGCACCACCTCGGAGCGGAGCAGTTCGTGCCCCTGCAGCGAGTCGTAGCGCTCACGGCGGGCGGCGGTGATCATGGAGGCGATGGAACTGATGGCACCGCCGGAGCCGACCAGGCAGTGCATGCCGGTGCGCTCGCCGGTATAGCAGGCCTTCAGGGTTTTCCGGACATACTTGCGAAGTTTCAGAAGTTCTTCCGGGTTGACGGGGTCCTGCTTGAGGAAGGTTTCCGTGAGGAAGACGGCACCCAGTTCCAGGGAGACCAGCTCCTCCATGTGGGTGCCCAGTGCGGTGACCAGTTCCAGGCTGCCGCCGCCGATATCGAAGATCAGGTAGCGGACCCCTTCCAGGTCGAAGTTGTGGAAGGCGCTGAGCGCGGCCAGTGCCGCTTCGTCCTCGCCGCTGATCACTTTGACATCCAGTCCGGTCCGCTCCTTGATGTCGCTGATCAGCTCCGCTCCGTTGGCTGCCTTGCGGACCGCGCTGGTGGCAACCGCCACGATGGAATCGACCTTGTAGCCGTCGATGATCTTCTTCTGGCGGATCAGGGCCTCCATCGCGCGCTCCCAGGCAAGGGGGGAAATCTTCCCCGTCTGGTTCAGTCCTACCCCCAGGCGCACCAGCGCCTTTTCGTCGTCCAGGATCCGGTATTTGCCGTGGGGAAGGGGCTCGATAACGAGACTGCGTATGGAGTTGGTTCCGATGTCTATGGCAGCAAGGCGCATATTACCCGTCTTTGTAGATGGTGGAGGGCTCCCTTGCGAAAAGGGAGGAGGGGAAAGCTCGCCGTGCACCTTAAACCGCCCTGGCGACCGCCTTTCTTGCCCTTTTCAGGCTTTTCCGTATCTTTTTCAGGCTTGCCTCTTCCAGGCCGGCCACCCGCTTGCCTGCCTTGGTCAGTGCCTTGCTGGTCCGCTTGGCCCGTTTTTTCCCGCCGGCTCCCATCTGCTGAAGGGCGTCCTCGATCCGCACCAGGTCCGAAGTCATCTTCTTGCCGGTTTTCCCCTCCAGTTTCTGCTGGAAGCGGTCCCGGGCGTTTTTGGCCAGCGATTCGATCTTTTCCCTCACCTCGGCCACCAGTCGCTTGAGAGCCTCTTCCCGTTCCGGGTGATCCGGATGCTGCGCCTCCGCCAGTTGCCGGGCCTGTTCCAGGATCGAGGCGATCGAGCGTGGCGATATGCCGCGAACCCTCTGCAGTCCTTCCTCGCCTGCGTCCGCGATCTTCTGGAAACTGTCAAACCCGGCGTCATAGAGCCGCTTCGCCAGGATCCTGCCGACTCCTTTCAATTGCTGAAGGTCTTCAGCCGTGTGCACCATTTTGCAATTCCCCTTTCCAGTTATGACATTAAAGTCGACCGTCCGATTGCGCCTACTGCTGGTCCCCTTGCAGTTTGGCCAGTGCCTTCTTCTTTGACTTGGTTGTTTTGCCGCCACCGGAAACCATCTGTACGAAGCCTGCTTCCCCGCCGTTTCCCGCAGCTTTTTCCAGGGAGACGATAGCCCCTTTTTTGAGGCTGCAACTCGCCTCGGCAGCCACCAACCGGCCGACAACGATGCCGAGATCCGGCTCATGCCCAACCAGGACTAACTCCTTGGCATCTGGGTAGAGTTTCAGGAGCCGGTCCAGCTTTTGGGGACGAAAGCCTGGGGAGAGCAGGGGGGCGACCAGCAACTCACCCTTGTAGCGGAGCGCCTCAGCCAGGAGGTCGGCGGTCTGCACCGCACGCACAAGCGGGCTGGTGAGGATGACATCGGGGGCAGCCCCTGTCTTTCGCAGGGCCTTGGCTGCTTTCCTGAAACGATTCCTTCCTCGTGGGGTGAGATACCGGTGCTCTTCAGGGATGTCTTCGGATCGATCGACCGCCTCGGCGTGACGCACTATGTGGATGATCATTGGCAGGATCCTTCAGTAAGAGGTATGCAATACTTTAACGAAGGATGACATATTTTCAACCTGACTGATTATTTTTGAAGATCGATCTCAACGAGGATTGTCATAGTGAGCCGGGTTGTAAGGAGTGTGACAGGGATTGTGATATGAACAAGGGAAGACTGGGGCGCTGTGACAGCATTATGACTTCAAATGACCATGCTGGCTCTACTGTACACTGACACGTGGCCATTTCTCCTTGAACACAGCTTCGTCGTAGATGCCAGTCCTGGTGACATAGCGATGTGTGGTAGGGTCGAGAATGATATAGTAGGTCCTTTCTTCCATCCCCTTGCGCCCGCGGCATTTTTCGATGTAGGAAAGAATGTAGGCTGCCTCCAGTTTAGAGTTGCTCATGGAATCCGTAACGGGCCTGGGGAGCGCGCTGCTGGTGATGGGAAAGAGTTCAGCCGCAAACGGCTCGCCCAAAGCTTCCACAATCTCAGTCTCGGCAGGTTTTTCCGAATGCCGGATGAAGAAGCTTTCCATCTCTTTTTCCTTCCTGAAGTAGTCCGAATGATCTGCCCGGAAGCAGACCACCCCTGCGAAGTTGGTAGCCAAGGTCAGCCCGCCGTAGACCAGCGGCAGCAAGAGGATGTAGGCGAGGGTGCTTGCTCGCTTCCTTTTCAGCGATCTTGCTACCAGGCCCACCATGCAAATGATGAAGGGAATTTGAAGGAAGACGAAGTACCAGTCGAAGTCCCAGGTGCCGTGAATGCTGAATGGCACCGCGGCCATACCCACTGCTACCGATACCAGCAGTAAGAGGGCGCCCGTATCGTCGAGTTCGCTGAGACCCGCATGTGCCAGGGCGAGTCCTGGTAACAGAACCAGCAACGCGGTAATTACTGGGGCCAGAGCTTTCTTAAGCATCGATGCCTTTTCCCTGCATAGATGGAGATTGAGTCGCCGTTCTCGATCCAAATGCGGCTGAATATACTCCAACTCATGAAAGGTGGCAACAAATACTGCCGCCCCACCCTTATCCGCCCGGCCCGACCATGATCTGGCAGGGGAGGGAAGACAGGGCAGGGAGGCGCGACAGGGGAGGGCGGGTGCAGTAAACGGGGATCAGGCGTTGGGGATCAGGAGTTTCTCCAGGTTCTCCCTGACCGCTTCGGTGATGGAATCGGAGGGGCGCGAGCCGCCCACGCCTCTTAGCCAGAAGCGGTCGACCGCGGTATTGCCGATGGTGTCGATGGTCATCTTGACCGGGAACAGGCACCTCATGCTGAAGTAGTCCAGCAGGTCGCCCAGGAAGCCGAGACGGTCGATGCCTCTCACCTCGACGTACAGGCTGCCGTCATGGGTTCCGCAAGGTTCCATGGTGTATTTGAGGAGCTCGATCTTGCTTGCGCTAGCTCCGGTGCTGGTTTCGGTCCCGGCCAGTGCCACAAAATCTATCTGCCGGGGATCCAGTGCGAAGGGGGCCGTCTTGAGCTCGAAGGTGGAGTGCCAGACGGTGGTGGTGACCTTTTCCGCCTGTGCGCTGACGATGTCGATACGGTTTTTGGCGAGCCCCGCGGTCAGTCGCCCGATCCATCCCGGAGCCAGAAAGCCTTTGATAACCAGGCGGTACCCATTGAGCCGCCCATCAATTTTCTTTATTTCGAAGCCTGCGTTGTTGAAGCCTGTGCTGAAGTCGTCGTTTTCCCTGCTTACCGCCAGATTGTTCATGGTGTCTCTCCTTTGAGTTCACTGTCATTGTGATTCCCGATTGGCCGTCCCTCTATTCGTTCCCGATGATCTCCCTGGCGCAACCGGTCAGGAAGCGGAAGACTTCGCCCCGGCTTTTAATAATGCGGGGCATCTCCTCGTTCATGAGGTCTTCCAAGAGGTGCAGAGCCCGTGCGTCGTCACGTCCCAGGTCGTCCATCACAGCTTCCAGCATGGCAATAATGTCGAAGAGGTCGTCCCTGTTGAAAGGCGCTGGATCATCCGGCCCGGTCAGTTTCTGGTCGTAGCGCGTCTCGAACACCTTCGGATACTTGAATTTGAGATCGGACGGTTTGATGCTGAGTCCCATGGCTACCTCCGGGGTGCTACCTGCAACCGCAGCCTGAACTGGTGCAGATGCTCCGGCAGGAAGGAATGGCTGGCACCGCCGCATCTGCGTCGTAGCAGGCAAGCGAGGCTGCCGTTACGAACCAGCTTCCATCGATCTGCTCGCCGCAGAGCGCTTTTTGCCTGAGCAGCATGAGCACCTTCAACTCGGTGGTTCCCAGTTGGGCCGCTACCTCGTCAGTGGAAACAAATTCGCTTCCGTCGATTATCACCGTCATGGTCGTTACCTCCTGGTTGCCACCTGGTAGTTACACGGAGCGTGCCAGTCGCGGCCCGCGGTCTAAATCCTGCCCTGCCACGCTGTTGGGTTTACCTTGTGCCTCACAAGCTGCTGAATAGTGCCCATTAAGTAACCACTGCTGCATCGTGCTGAAGCACCCAGCCGCGGATGTGAGGTTGATAAGCGGCGCGATCCATAGTAATCTCTGGCGGAAAAAGGTTCTGCCTTTCCCGGTCAGAGACAATCCCTCCCTAATGCAGACTCCCCCTCCCTTTCAAGGGGAGGGCCGGGGTGAGGATGGGGTAGAGGGGGATGGGAGGTGCTGACCGTAGAATTTCGGCCACTCTGGATCCTCTTGGGGCTGCCGGTCTCCCGAAGCCGCGACCTGTTGGTATCCGTCCTGCATGGTCCTGACCCGTTTGTCGACACAATGTCTGCCATAGGATTAGCGCAATGAATAAGAACTCGTCCGAACGACCCCGTCCTGCCTCGCTCTTAGATTCAATCGCCGCCACCCTCCAAGCTGTCATCGGCAAAGAACTCCCTTCCCTGGTACAGACCTACCGGCACCTGCACGCCAATCCCGAACTGGCCGGCCAGGAGGCCAACACCTCCAGGCTGCTTGCCGACGAACTCAAGCGGTGCGGGTGCCGGGTGACCGAAGGGATCGGACGCTATCAGCACGAGAACTGGCCCGGCTACGGCGTTATAGGGGTCCTGGAAAACGGGGAAGGGCCGACCGTGCTGGTCAGGGGCGACATGGACGCGCTGCCGGTCGAGGAGAAAACGGGGCTTCCCTATGCCAGCAAGGCGCGGGGGATCAACCGGCAGGGGGCCGAGGTGCCGGTCATGCATGCCTGCGGACACGATGTCCACGTGACTGCCTTGATCGGCGTCGCCCGGGTTTTGGCGGGATTGAAGGATTCCTGGAAAGGTACGCTTGTGGTGGTGGGGCAGCCGGCAGAAGAAGGGACCGGCGGGGCCGTTGCCATGCTGGAGGACGGTGCCTACCGGCACTGCCCGAGGCCTGATTATGCGCTGGCCCTGCACGCCACCTTGCAACTCCCGGCTGGGAGCGTGGGCTATGTCCCCGGCGACTTCATGTCGAGCCTCACTGAGGTGGAGGTCATCGTCCGCGGCGTTGGATCTCACGGTTCGGCACCGGAACTCGGCAAGGATCCCATCGTGATGGCGGCCCAACTGGTGCTGGCCTTGCAGACGGTGGTCAGCCGGGAGAAGGATGCCTTCCAGCCCGCCGTCCTTACTGTCGGCACCATTCACGGCGGTTCCGCCAGCAACGTGATCCCGGAAGAGGTGCGGCTGATGCTCAGCATCAGGACCTACGACGATGAACTCAGGGACAGGATCGTTGCCTCGGTGGAACGGATGGCGAAGGGGATCGCGCTTGCAGCCGGGGTCCCTGAGGAGAAGGCCCCCTCGGTTAGGGTTACCAACTTTCAGCCGCCCAACTACAACGACCCCGAGCTTACCGAGCGCATCGCCGCCGGGATGAAGCGGACCCTGGGGGAGGCGAGGGTGATCAGGACCACGCCGGTCATGGTCAGCGAAGATTTCGGTGCCTGGGGGCTGGGCGGCGAGATCCCGACCTGCATGTTCTGGCTGGGGGGTGCGGATCCCGCCCTGATCGAGGAGAGAAGGGGGGCGGGAGAGAAGATGCCTTCCCTGCACTCGCCCCATTTCGCGCCGGTTCCCGAACCGACCCTGCGTGGAGGTGTGCTGTCGATGGTCTCGGCGGTGCTGGAGTTGCTGGGGAGATAGCTTTTATCCCTCCCCCTTTAGCAAAGGGGGATCGCGGGGGATTCGCTTTTCGTTTGCCCCGGTAATACGCAGGGCTCTAGAGCAAAGGCAAATCCCCCCTGGCCACCCTTAAAGGGGGGGAATGAGGCGGGGCTGTCTGTCGTGGGATGTCGATTGTGCTGAGTTTGGAGCCGCAGGGTCGCGAGTTATTGACGGTGCAGGGCGATATCAGCGCTTGTCCCGCCGTTTCATGCTACGAGCTTGAAGCGGCGGACGTTTCTTTCCAACTCCTCTGCCAGGGTGGTCAGTCTGCTGGCTGCCTGATCGGTTTCTTGCGCGCCCCTCGCCGAGCGTTGCACGACATTGGTGATCCGCTGCATGTTGTCGCTGATCTCGCTGGTGGTCGCGGTCTGCTCTTCCACTGCGCTGGCGATCTGGTTTGCCTGCAGGGTTACTTCGCCTATCTGCCGGAGGATCGCCTCCAGCGCCTCGCCTGACTTTGCTACTTCCGCGGTTCCCTTCTCAACCTCGTTGACCCCTTCGTCCATGGCGCCGACTGCCGCCCTCGTTTCCACCTGGATCGCCTTGATCATCTCGCCGATTTCCCTGGTCGCCCTGGTGGTCCGTTCCGCCAGCGCCCGCACTTCGTCGGCTACCACGGCAAAACCCCGTCCCTGGTCCCCGGCCCGGGCCGCCTCAATGGCGGCGTTTAGGGCAAGCAGGTTAGTCTGATCGGCAATGTCCTCGATGGTGCCGATGATCTCGCCTATCTGTTCCGATTTTCCTCCCAGGTTGTCCACAGTTTTGGCCGCCGATTTCACCCGCTCGGCAATAGTTCCCATCACCGCTATGCTCCCCGTGACAACCCTGGCCCCTTCCAGGGCAGTGACGTTGGCCTCTTCCGCGTTGTGGGCGGTGAGGTGGCAGCTGTTGGCGATTTCGCTCGAGGTGGCCGCCATCTGTTCGCCAGCGGTAGCCACCATGTGCGATTGGGTAACTACCTCGTCTGCTCCCTCCACCATCTCGCCGGACGTGGTGTGAAGTTGTCCCGCCGCCGAGGCAAGCTCACGCGAGGCCCTGGCCAGGGCGCCGATGGTCTCCTGCATCTGGCTGACCATGTTGTTCATGGCGTGCATGAGCAGCGAGATTTCATCCTGCCCCTCGCTATTGATCTCCACGGTGAGGTCGCCTTCCGATATCCGGTTAGCCACCTTTCTTAGAGAGTGAAGGGGACGGGTGATGGCGGCCGAGAAGAGCAACGCGATGGCGATGTTCACCAGCAACGCCGCCGTGCCGATCAGCAGCAGGAGCAGTTTATAGCCATTCGCGCTGCTGGCCGCCTGGTCGGCGCGGGAGTTGGCCTGGCTGTGGTAGTAGCTGTCCAGTTCCTTCCCTGCCTCCCGGACCCGCTCGAAAGCAACCTTTCCTTCCCCTTGATAGAGCGCTATGAATCCCTGGCGGTCGCCCCTCATGCCGGCTTCGACCAGTTTCTGGTTGGTCGCCTTGCCGGTGGTCAGCGCCTCCTTCAGCCTGGCCAGGCAGTTTTTGCCCGGCTCTGTGCCGGTATTTTGTTCGATGATGTCCAGCTTTTCCTTGTATGACTTTCTCAGTGCACCTATTTCGTCGAGGTACTTCTGCCGCTGTCCGGCATCGTCGGTCAAGGCGATGGCCTTGACCGTGTCGCTGATGCTGGCCGCGTAGGTAAGAATGCAGGCGACATCGTTTCGTGTGCTGTTGACTGCGCGCAGTGCTTTGAGGTCAGCGGAGCTTCCGGACAGGGCGAAAATCCCCGCGGCTGCGCAGGCAATCAGCAACAGCGACCCGATCCCGAATCCGATCAATAATTTGGTTGCGATCTTCATGTTTTTCATGGTCCATCCTTGAAGGTAGATGTGCGCGTGGAGTGTTCAGTGAACGGGGATTGGGGGCTGTATCGGCAGCTTGGAAGGGAACTTTAGTCGTTTAATGAAAACACCGGCTTCCGGCAGTTAATCCCTCCTTCCCGTCTTGTCCGTGAAAAGATGATCTCGGCGGCGATGGCTCGGGATCGGCCGCCTTTATCCTTCCGGCAGCTAAGGGGTTCTTTTGTTCAGCTAAGAACTCCTAATGATTTCAATTATGTGTTAGAATCGAACTGCCAATTTACGAGAAATCACGGGCTGCTTTGCCGGCGCCTACCGAGACAGGAAATCTACATGCACGAAGCCAGAACCGGCAGCCAGCGATCATCCACCGATGCCAAGACGGTAGAGAACGCCCTCAACATCCTCGGCAAGAAGAAGAGCCGGAACCTCATCGCCCGCCTGCTCCCTTTCATGGGCCCTGCCTTCATCGCCAGCGTTGCCTACGTCGATCCCGGCAATTTCGCCACCAATATCCAGGGGGGCGCCCAGTTCGGCTACCTGCTGATCTGGGTCATCGTGGTCAGCAACCTGATGGCCATGCTGATCCAGGCCCTCTCGGCAAAGCTCGGGCTGGTCACCGGCCTGAACCTGGCGGAGCACTGCCGGGAGCACTTCCCCAAGCCGGTGGTCTACCTGTTGTGGGCGCTGATGGAGGTGGTGGCCATGTCCACCGACCTCGCCGAATTCCTTGGCGCTGCGCTCGGTTTCCAGCTCCTTTTGGGCATCCCCTTGCTGGTGGGCGCTATTTTGACCGGCCTTGCCACCATGCTGATCCTTGGCATGGAGCGCTACGGGTTTCGCCCTCTGGAGGCGGTGATCTCCTCGATGGTGGCCCTGATCGCCCTCTGCTACCTGGCGGAAACCCTGATCGTGATGCCGGACTGGGGGCTCGTCCTTAGCAATACCTTCGTGCCGCGCTTTGCAGGCGGCGACAGTGTTTTTCTCGCCTGCGGCATCCTGGGCGCCACCGTCATGCCGCACGCCATCTTCCTGCATTCCGCCCTCATGCAGGGGCGCATCGTGGTGCGTGACAAGGAGCGCCTGAAGAGCCTGTACCGCTTTGAACTGGCCGACGTTGTGGTGGCCATGGGGGTGGCTAGCTCCGTCAACGCCGCCATGCTGATCATGGCTGCCGCCACCTTCTACCGGACCGGGCACACCTCCATCGCCACCATCGAAGAGGCCTATCGCACGCTGCAGCCGCTGCTCGGCTCGGCGGCCCGCTGGATCTTCGGGTTGTCGCTGCTCGTTTCCGGCCTGTCCTCATCGACGGTGGGGACCGGGGCAGGGCAGGTCATCATGCAGGGCTTCCTGGAGCGCCATATACCGATCTGGATACGGCGCCTGATCACCATGGTTCCCTCGCTGGTGGTAATAGGCGCCGGTCTCGACCCGACCAGGACCCTGGTGCTGAGCCAGGTCATCTTGAGCTTCGGGCTTCCCTTCGCGGTCATTCCGCTGGTCATCTTCACCAGCCGGCAGGAGATCATGGGCGAACTGGTCAACCGGCGGGCCACCACCGCAATCGCGTCCCTTATCGCGGCCATCATCGTGCTGCTCAACCTGTATCTGATTTACAAGACAATAAGCGGGTGATTTCCATGTTGAAAAGTATTCTGGTCCCGATCGATGGTTCGTTAATGGCGGAAGCTGCCCTGCCGGCTGCCGCACTGCTGGCAGAAAAGCTCAAGGCCCGCGTTACCCTGATTCACGTGGTGGAGAGGGATGCACCTGACGCAGTGCACGGCCAGCCTCACCTGAAGCATCCCCAGGATGCCGAGAACTACCTGCGAGAGGTCGCCAAACGGGCATTCTCGAAGCAGATCGAGGTCGAGTGTCATGTCCACACCAACGAGGTCGACGACGTGGCGGCCAGCATCATCGAGCACGCCCAGGAACTGTCGCTGGACCTGGTGGTGATGTGTTCCCACGGGCGGGGAGCCGCCTTGCACCTCTTTCTCGGCTCCATTGCCCAGAAGGTGATCGCCGGCGGCTCGACGCCGGTGCTGATAACCCACCCCGACGCGGAAGGCAAAGCGCCCGCTTTCTTGTGCCGGCATATCCTGGTGCCGCTTGACGACCACCCCGATCACGCCCAGTCGCTGCCGTTCTCCAAGGAAATCGCCAGGGCCTGCGGTGCCACGCTGCACCTTGCCTTCGTGGTTCCTGACCTGGGTACGCTGTCGGGAGAGAGGGCGCTGGCGAGCAGGATGCTGCCGGGCACCACCAAGAGGGCGCTGGAGCTTAGCACCCAGGATGCGGAGAGATATTTCGCAGAGCTCGAGGAGGGATTGCGGAGTGAGGGGTTCCAGGCAAGCGCTCATGTGCTGAGGGGGGATCCAGCCAGCGTCATCGTTGAGGCCGCACAGTTGCCGGAGATAGACATGGTGGTGCTGGGGACCCACGGCAAGACCGGTATGGACGCTTTCTGGTCGGGAAGCGTGGCGCACCGGATCTGCAGCCAGTCGCGCGTGCCGCTCTTGCTGGTACCGGTGGGGAAAGGGTAGGTTGGGTATCCCCTCGCCCCGGAGGGCGAGGGGGGAAGGCTAATCTCTCTTCATGGCCGGCACCAGCTTCCAGCTCTGGTCCGGGTTGTACGACTTGATCTTTTTGGCGATCTGGCTGGTTTTCGGTCCCAGGTTCTTCTGATAGACCCTGCCGCTTTGGTTCACGATGAAGGTCATCACGCCCGACACACCCCAGCGGCTTGGATACGCAATGAAGGCGTGCCCTGCCACCATGTTGCCGTTGATCACGTATTTGTACTTGCCCCCCGGCGCGCTTTTCTCCTGTTCCTTCAGGATTCTGAAGAAGTAGCCGTGGAATGGCCTCCGGCCATGCTCGCCTGCCTTGCGCGGCGCCATGTAACCTTCTTCCTTGGCCTTGGCCACCAGCGGCCCCAGCGGACTTGCTGCCTCTCCGGGGGCGCTCGGCCAGTAGAGGCCGTCTTTCTTGCCGGGCCTGCTGATCAGGTGCTGCGCGTATTTCGGTATCTGGTCCCCGTCAGCCACCATCATGTCGTAATACTCGTGCTGGGCCTGGACGTAAGCGCGGCAGACGTTGATGGCAAGTATCTCGTTACGCCCGATCCTGCGGTTCAGGATCTCCTCCCGCCCGGCAGCGGTATCGAAAAGCCAGCGGTCGCCGCGCTTCACGAGCGGTATCGGGAACGGCCACTTTTCCGCGCCGATGGCGAGGATGGCCCTGTTCTCACCCTCCTTGACCAGTTCCACCCCTTCCGCGACATGACCGGCGAAATGATCGAACTCGGCCGCCTCTTCCACCGGATCCCCTGGTTTCAGGTCCTTTGTTACCGGCCCAAACAGGGCGTCCAGCCTTTGCTGATCCTTGTGCTGGACAGCACTGACCAGTGCCTGGCGCGCTTCCTCCGGAGATGCGAAGGTCGTCTGGGAAGGCTGGCCTTTGGCTGCCAGCGCCTCACCGGAAAGGGCTGCCGCCAGCAGCAGTAATGCCAGGCTGAGCAGGAATCCGACTCTATGGTAGATGATCTTGCTGATTGATCTCATGTGTTGAGGTTCCTTTTGCACGTTGGTATCGCTCGTCTTTGCCATGTCACACTCTCCCCGTCAGCGGCGCATGGGCTGGCCTGCCGGCGCAGCAGGAGCCGCCCGGGGGGCGACCGGTGCCGGCCTCGAAGCAGCCGGGGCTGGTCGTGGTGCTGCCGCTGGGGCTGCCCGCGGGGCAACCGGGGCGGGTCTGGCCGCCGGGGCCGCTGGCCGCGGTGCCGAGAAGGACGGTTTTGGCGCGGGGGTGGTGACGGCCGGTTGCTGCATGTTCTGCCGGCTCGACTGTCCGCGCTCGCGGTAGATGGTTGCGTCCCGGCTGGTTCCGTAACCGCCGAAGCCGGACTGGGATGCCGGCTGCGTCCTCTGCACGTCCCGTCCGCGGTAGACGTCACTATTGGCCGGGGCCTCGGGGCGTGAGCTGCCTGGCGGACGCATGACCGGTGCGTGCCGGGCCGGAGTGGCTGCCTGCCCTGCGGTGGGCGGGGCGACCGGTGTAGCTGGTGTTGCCGGTGTCACCGTAGCGGGAGCGGCACGATGGCCACCTGACGGAGCCGGCCGGCTGCCGGTTGCTGCAGGCGGTTGTGCGGCCGGACGGCTGGTAGCCGGTTGACCGGCAGGCACCGGCAGCGCTGAGGGCGCAGAGGGTCTTCTCACCCCCTCCGGTGGGCGCTGCTGTCCCGTCTCAGGCATGCGTTCGCGTCCCGCTCCGGGTGTGCCGGGACGTGTGCCCTCGGGAGCACGGGAGGGCGCAGGTGTGGGAGCGCCAGGACGGCGTGCAGGTGCGCCTGGGCGTCCTGCCTCCGGAGTGCGCACGGCGCCAGGACGGGGCGGCCGGTTCACCGGGCGGCCTTCGCGGCGTCTGAAGGCATCTTCGCGCAGTTGCTGCCGGAAGTCGCTGGTGTCGTGGCGGGTTACATCGCGATTCACGTTGACCGTCGCCAGGCGAGGGTTGATGTAGACGCCGCGCCGGTCGCGAATGTGCGGGCGCGAGCGGGCGATCCAGCCTCTGCCGCGCCAGCCGTGGTAATAGACCCGGTGATGGTGCCAGTCGCAGTCGCGGTCCAGCCATGCCCCGATCACGAAGCCTGCCCCAAAGGTTATGAAGGGGAAGCCCGGATCGTATGGCTGGATGTAGACCACGTTCGGGTCATAGACCGGGACGTACACGTATTGTGGGGTGGCTGGGACGATGCTGATGAGGCCGTTGTCGATTATCACCTGCCACTGTGGCGTCGAATACAGGTTTCCCTGTGCCATTGCGTCCGCCCTGAGTCTCTGTATGGCGTCCATCACGTCCTGGGGCTGCTCGATGTATGCCTGCCCGAGGGACACCGTCCACTCGTATCGCTGGTCCATCATGTAGAGGACATCCGGGTAGTGGGCAACCGCCTTTACGCTCACGTCCCAAGGCATACCGTCCACGTTGACGTTCACTCCGTACTGCCTGAGGAAGCGTGCAGCCTGGTCGATCTGGTCGACGAAGGTGGAAGCTGGGAGGATCTGGGCAATCAGCGGGTCAGGGTAGAGCGCGATCGGTGCGAGCAGGTCGTCCAACTCCTGCCAGGACAGAAGCTCGGAGTCAGCCGGCTGGTCCGGATAGCTGGGGTATTCGTAGTAGGTGTCGCCGGGTTGTGCCCAGGCGTGGTGTACCAGTCCGAAACCGAGCACAAGTAGAACTGGTAGGGCTAACATGATCTTTTTCATCGGTGTCTCCATCGTGCATGGATGCATTTATGCCCCCAGTCTAACAGAACGGCAGTAGATAGGCAAAGCGCCCGGTTAATTATCTTTTTCATAACATAGGGGGCTTTTCAGCCTTATTCGTTTGCAGGCATTTCTCAACTAGTGTGGTCATGAAAATGAAGGCCGATCTCTCAGAGCATCTCTTATGAGACAGCTGCTGTCCTGATCAGCTCAAAGCTTTCAGCCTCTGTCTTGCGCGAGGGACAAGGCGCAGCGCTTGTGTCAGCAAGCTGATGGCGAGAACGTTTAGCGGTGAAGTCGCCCGGCTTTTAACAAAGTGTCGGTGTCTTGACGGATAAATGGCCCATGATATTGTATGTCACTGTGTGCGATGAAGACTTCATGTGGAGGGGCTTATGAGAGCTGGCGTTGCGACTTGTTCAGTGGTCCTCTTTATTCTTCTGTCCGCTATGACTGCCATTGCCACGCCGTCCAAGATCATTTGGATCCCATCGACGGACGTCCAGCCTTTCATGGTGGGGCACTTGGGCTTCGATAACTATGTACGTGGAGCAAGCAACTCCGAGGATGGACGGGATCCCAACATCATCGACGTCGGCTTCGAGTTGGGGATACTTCCTTTCGAGAAGGTGCAGATGGAGGTAGGATTCGATCTCCTGCTCATGGCCCAGGACCCCAACGACCAGCACCCCTGGAGCGGCAATGCCAAGCTCGCAACCCCTGAAAGCTCGATGTTTGACGGTTCTCCTGCCTTGGCGGTCGGTCTTTACAACGCACGGGCTACCGCCGATATCGAACCCAAAGATGCGCCCATGGTCTATTCCGGGCAGAACATCGTCTACGGCCTGGCCTCCAAGACGGTGCCGGCCATGGGGTGGCTGCCCCCCTTGGGACGATTCTCGGCCGGCTACTATGTCGGTGCCCGCCGGGCACTGGTTTCCAGCAACAGTCCCCTTTTGGCCAGGAAGGTAAACAGCGGCCTGCTCCTTTCCTGGGATCGGACCATCAGTGAAATCTCCGACAAGCTTTGGTTTGGTGTCGACTACATGGAAGGCCATAACCGTGACGGTTCGGTGAACCTCGGCTTTGCCTGGAGGTTCAACAAGTACATCGCCTTGACTATCGGTTACGACATCTGGAACAGTAAGTCGGTCGCCGGGGAGAATACCTTCACCTCACAGATCAGGGTAGATTTCCCGCAATAACCCGCGTCTTCCAACTACTCCCCTTTGCCCTTCGGCCGTACCCCCTCCGCTCGCCCCCTCTCCCTTTCGGAGAGGCGGGCACTTTTGTTGTTAAGCAGTTCAAAGTCCCCCTTTGGCAAAGGGGGACTTTGCCTATATCATCCGGCGAACCCAACGGCAAATCCCCCCCCGGCCCCCCTTCGCAAAGGGGGAGGATCGAACCCTCGCCCTCCGGGAGAGGGCAGGGTGAGGGTAGCCCGCGTCAATGCCAATGCCGACCTCAGTTTGTTGCGCACTCACCTTTCTCTCATCTTTACGACTTCTTTACCTCTTCCGCCCCCATTTTGACACCCTCTTTAGGCCTCAAGGCATATGGTGATACTCAAGGAAGGACCAATATCGACCTTGGGAGAATCGCAGTGAAAATCTA
>DATFAB010000033.1:0-52605 GCA_035255025.1 Geomonas sp. | reverse complement strand
GAGGAAGAAGGGATCATCGGCGTCAAGGTGGTCCGGCTGGGTTACCCGGACAGCTACGTGGAGCAGGGTGAGCAGGCCGAACTGAAGGCGGCCTACGGCCTTGACGTCCCCGGCATCGTGAACAGCATCAAAAAGGCAAGGGGCGCCGCGAACGGGTAAGGCCGTTTCATAATCCTCCGCTGCTCGAACTCTGGATCCGAGCAGGGAACTGAGCAGCGAGACCTGAGCTGCGGGACCTGAGCTGCGGGACCGCCAGCGCCATCACCCCGACCATCAGCGAAGGCTCCTGAGCCCTGTGCCCCTGAACCCTGAACCCTCGTCCGAAAGTCCCCTCTCCCCCCGGGAGAGGGCTAGGGTGAGGGGATTCTGCCTATAGATAACAGTTTCACCACGCGGGCTTCCCTCACCCCGACCCTCTCCCGAAGGGCGAGGGGGAAGCCTGGTGATGGTGAATCGAGCAGGGAAAAGACGCAGGTTGCCGTACTGCTGCGGCCTGGTCACCACGAGGGCCCTGGTCCATCGGACACTGTGTACTGTGGTATGATCTTTTGCAGTTCTCTCCCCGTGCCCCGACTTCACGATTTTAGGCGGACAGATGACCACAACTGCACGCTTCACCGTACATCTTCTCCTGGCGCTCGCCCTGTTCGCCGCACCCGTCAGCGCCGCTGAATCTTTCAGCTACACCTCGCAGGCAAACCAATCGATCAAAGACAGCGACGACGAGAAGGCCCTCGAGGAGCTGCGGAGCTTTTTCTCGCTCTACCCCTACGACGAGACGCTACGGCGTAAGCTTGCCGATGCCTACCTGTCCATCGCCGACCTTGACCTCAACATGAGCCGCTACACCAGGGCTGCGGAGTATTACGGCCAGGCCCACGAACTGTACCCGGACCATCGCGACTATGGTTATCTGCGCGGCATTGCCCTCTTCAATGATAAGAAGTACGACCCGGCGCGCGCCGAGTTCGAGCAGGCAGGAGCTGAGAGCGGACCGCTGACCTACCTGGGGAAGATCAGCTACAACACGGGAGATCTGCCTGCCGCGCTTGACTACTGGCGGAAGGCGCTTGAACGGGAGCCTGAGAACAAAGAAATCCAGGTGCTGATCAAAAAGGCTGAACTGGAGCTGCCGGTGGAGTCCAAGATGGACAAGGGGTACAGCTCGATGTTCGACTTGAGCTTCGATGCCGAGCTGCCGCCGGGGCTTTCAGCCGAGGTTCTCGATGCCCTGGAGAGCGCCTATAACAGCGTGGGCGCCGATCTCGGGGTTTTTCCGACCACCAGGATCCCGGTGCTTCTCTACACCAAGGGTGATTACAGCAGCGTAACCGCCGGTCCGGACTGGTCGGGAGGCCTCTACGACGGCAAGATCAGGCTGCCGGTCGCCGGCATCAGCAACCTCAACAAGCAGCTGCGTGCCATCATCTTTCATGAATACACCCACGTCGTCATCGGTGAGATTACCCACGGCAATGTCCCCACCTGGCTGAACGAAGGGCTTGCCCAGGTAGAGGAGCGCAAGGAGATCGGTCATCCTGCAGTCGGGCTTGCCGACACGACCAGGGAAGGGGCCTTGATCCCGCTGACAACCCTTTCCGGCCCCTTCCTCTCGATGGGCGCCGCCGAGGCAGGCCGTGCCTATCAGCAGAGCTTCTCGATGGCGAATTTCATGGTCAACCGCTATGGCTGGTATTCAATCCAGTCCATCCTGAAGAACCTCGGAGAAATGGGGAGCATCGAGACGGCGGTCTCCAAGGCTTTGGCCGACTACTCCCTGGACCTGGCGGCCGTGATGGCCGAATGGCGGGAGTCGCTGAAAAAGGGAGAACAACAGGCTGCGTCGGGGCCCAAAGAATAGGGTTTTGACACTCCCCCCTTTGCGAAGGGGGGGGTGAGTAAGCCGGCAAACAGCTCAAAATCCCCCTAAATCCCCGGACTTTCCACAGCGGGTGATGGGCGCCGGTCAGGAAATAGGCTCAGCGAGGATAGGAATAGGAATGATTTACGGCACCGGTGTCGACATCGTCGAGATAGCAAGATTCCAGCGCTTCCAGGAGCAGGGAAACGATGCGCTGTTCCACAGGCTGTTCACGGAGGCGGAGATCGCCTACTGCGCACCGAAGAAGCAGAGCGCCCAGCACTACGCCCTTCGTTTCGCGGCCAAGGAGTCGTTTCTGAAGGCGCTTGGCACGGGCTTGCGCGACGGGCTGAGCTGGCACGATGTCGAGGTTGTGAACGACGAGTTGGGTAAACCCGAGCTGAAACTGTACGGGCGGGCCCAGGAGATGTTCCGGAAAGCGGGGCTCGTCTCCTGCTTTGTTTCCCTTTCACACGACGCGGGCTGCGCCGTCGCCATGGTGGTACTGGAGCGCTAGATGAAGGTCGTCAGCGGGCAGGTCATGCAGCTTATGGATCAGCGGGCCATCCGGGAGTTCGGCGTCCCGGGGCTCACCCTGATGGAGAACGCCGGCAAAGGTTGTGCCGACGCCATCTGCGAGGCGTATGGCCCCGGCGATGGCAAGCGGGCGTTGATCGTCGCCGGCAAGGGGAACAACGGCGGTGACGGCTTCGTGATCGCGCGCCTGCTCTTGGAGCGCGGCTGGGACGCCCTGGTGCTGCTGGTGGCAGCTTCTGAAACCGTGACCGGTGATGCGGCGGCCAACCTGGCGCGGCTGGAGCCGGGGCGGGTGATCGCCTCGCCCGAACGGCCGGCACGCTACGCCGAACTGTTCAAGACCGCCACCATCATCGTCGATGCGCTGCTGGGGACCGGGGTGAAGAGCGAGGTGACCGGGAGCTACGGCGAGGCTATCGACCTGATCAACGCAGCCGGCGTGCCGGTAGTTGCCGTCGATATCCCGTCCGGTGTGGACGCTGCCAGCGGCAGGATCCTGGGGAGGGCGGTGCGGGCCGAGCTGACCGTGACCTTCGCCCTTGCCAAGCTCGGCAACATCCTGTACCCCGGCGGCGAGCTGGGCGGACGGCTGCTGGTGCAGGGAATCGGCATGCCGGACGCCGTTGTGGCCGAGGCGGAAGGGGTGGAATTTGTCGATCTGCAGCGGGCGTCCCAGTTGTTCCGGCCCCGCCCGCTGGCCGCCCACAAGGGGAGTAACGGCCACTGCCTGCTGATCGCGGGCGCCGCCGGAAAGACGGGCGCCGCAGCCATGGCGGCCAACAGCGCGGTGCGTACCGGTTCCGGCCTGGTGACCCTGGCCGTGCCGACCGGCCTGAATCCGATCCTGGAGGTGAAGAGCACTGAGGCGATGACCATTCCGGTGGGAAGGCCGGGCTCACGGCACTTGCAGGCCGGGGCGCTCTCCCGCCTGCTCGCCGCGACGAAGGGGAAAGATGTCGTGGCGCTGGGGCCGGGTATCGGCACCCATCCCTCCACGGTTTTCCTGGTGCATTCACTGCTGGCGGCCCTGCCCGGCGCGCTGGTGATCGACGCCGACGGCCTCAACGCGGTGGCGGCCGCACCGGAGGTCCTGCTCAAAAGGCGGGGAAGGGTGACCTTGCTCACCCCGCACCCTGGCGAGATGGCCCGCTTGGCCGGTCTCAGCGTGCCGCAGGTGGAGGCGGACCGCATCGGCTGTGCGCGCGAATTTGCCACCAACTACCAAGTGCATCTGATCCTCAAGGGCGCCCGCAGCATCGTCGCCGCGCCCGACGGCGCCATCGCCATCAACAGCAGCGGCAATCCCGGCATGGCAAGCGGCGGCATGGGCGACGTCCTCACCGGCATCGTGGCCTCTCTCATCGGGCAGGGCTACGACCCCTTCGAGGCCTGCTGTCTGGGCGCTTTCCTGCACGGGTATGCGGCCGACCTGTTGCTCGGTGAACTGGGGAACCAGGGGATGCGGGCGACCGACGTCCAGGAGATGCTTCCGCAGGCGCTCAGGCTGATAGGATCGCAGAAGCAGTGAGAATTATTGGCCTGATCGCTCTTGGGGTCGGGCCGTTGCCTGTATACTTTTAGATGGAAGCAAAAAAGACGGATTTCCCCTTGCGGAGTGAAGGGGAGCTGGGGCAGGAAAAACAGGCAAGCAAAAGTTAAAGACAAGTGCGCAGGGGGGAACTACCATGCTGAAGGCAAAAGATGTCATGACAACGGATGTGATCACCGTGCGTCGCGAGACGTCGGTGAGGGAAATCGCGAAACTGTTCGCCGAGCGTCACATAAGCAGCGTCCCGGTGGTCGACGACGCTGGCAACCTGATCGGCATCGTTTCCGAGACGGACCTGGTCGAGCAGGACAAGAACCTGCATATCCCCACGGTGGTCTCCATCTTCGACTGGGTCATCTACCTGGAGAGCGGCAAGCGCTTTGAGAAGGAGCTGCAAAAGATGACCGGCCAGACGGTGGGAGACATCTACGCGCCGGAGGTCTTCAGCGTCGGTCCCGAGACCCCCATCAGCGAGATCGCCGATATCATGAGCACCCGCAGGGTGCACGCGGTGCCGGTGGTCGATGGCAACCGGGTGGTGGGGGTGGTCGCCCGCATCGACCTGATCAGGACCATGATCGGTTAGCGGGGATGGTCAGCGTGCTTACCAGAAGCGGTGCCGAGACCGTACAGCTCGGTGAGAGGCTGGGCCGGCTGCTGCGGCCGGGAGATTTCGTGGCCCTGGTCGGCGAACTGGGGGCCGGCAAGACCCAGTTCGCCAAGGGGGTGGCGGTCGGCCTCGACGTGGACGCCGACACCCCGGTCACCAGCCCGACCTACACCATCCTCAACATCTACCAAGGAAGGCTGCCGCTCTACCACTTCGACCTTTACCGCCTGGAGGGGGCGGAGGAGGCCGAGGACCTCGGTTTCGAGGAGTATTTCTCCGGGGACGGTGCCTGTTTGGTGGAGTGGGCCGAGCGGCTGGGAGACGAGGTCCCCTCGCAGGCGCTGATCGTCTCCTTTGCCCATGCCGGAGGCGACGAACGCTCCATCTGCTTCACCCCCTCCGGCAGCAGGGGGGAGGCGATCCTCGAACAGCTCTTTTCCAAACGGCCGCCGGCCGGGTCTGCCGGTCCTGCCTGAAACGCTCTCCCGCGAGGAGCGGCAACTTCAAGGGGTTGTTTTATTGCGCTTTTGTTTACACAATCCGTAACCTTCGCTTTTCCCCTTCCTGTGCGGCTGGCCGCGCTGCGGCATGCCGTTCCGTAAAGACCGCTTGGCATAGTAAAAAAATGTTTTGACCCGCTGGTTTATTCTTGGTAATAAAGGTGTTCCAACCGCCGGCCCGGTGCCAACCACGGCGGATCTACAGTTGAGAATAAGGAGGACTGACATGGCTTTGGTGGTCCAAAAATACGGCGGAACCTCGATGGGCTCTGTCGAAAGGATACGCAACGTCGCGAAGAGGGTGGCAAAGACCTATGACGCGGGCAACGATATGGTGGTGGTCGTCTCCGCAATGTCCGGTGAGACCAACAAGCTGGTCGCCCTGGCCAACGAGGTCTGCGAGTTCCCGGATGCGCGCGAATACGACGTGCTGGTTGCGGCAGGCGAGCAGGTTTCCATCGCACTTCTGGCCATGTGCCTGAAGTCCATGGGGTACAAGGCCAAGTCCTACCTCGGCTTCCAGATCCCCATCGTCACCGACAGCGCCTACAGCAAGGCGCGCATCGAGGAGATCCCGGACCACAAGGTGAGGGCCGACCTCAAAGACGGCACCATCATCATCGTGGCCGGCTTCCAGGGGATCGACGCTACCGGCAGCATCACCACCTTAGGCCGCGGCGGCTCCGACACCTCCGCCGTCGCCATGGCGGCAGCCCTGAAAGCCGACGTCTGCGAGATCTACACCGACGTGGACGGCGTCTACACCACCGACCCCAACATCTGCAAGGATGCCAGGAAGATCGAGAAAATCTCCTACGAGGAGATGCTGGAACTCGCCAGTCTGGGCGCCAAGGTGCTCCAGATCCGCTCCGTCGAATTTGCTATGAAATACAACGTGGACGTTCACGTTCGCTCGAGTTTCAACGAAAATCTCGGAACCATGGTTACCAAGGAGGATAAAGATATGGAAGCAGTGCTCGTCTCCGGTATTGCATATGCCAAAGATGAAGTGAAAATAGCAGTCATGCAGGTCCCGGACAAGCCGGGCATCGCCGCCCAGCTCCTCTCGCCGCTCTCCGACGCCAACATCTCGGTGGACATGATCGTGCAGAACGTCTCCGAGGCCGGCTCCACCGACTTCACCTTCACCGTGACCAAGGCCGACTTCAAGAAGGCGCTGGCCATCACCAAGGAGGCCGCCGAGACCGTCTCCGCCAAGGAAGTCCTCTCCGACGAGAACGTCAGCAAGATCTCCATCGTCGGCCTGGGGATGAGGAGCCACGCCGGCGTCGCCACCACCATGTTCCAGACCCTGGCCGCCGAGGGGATCAACATCCAGATGATCTCCACCTCCGAGATCAAGATCTCGGTCGTCATCGACGCCAAGTACACCGAGCTTGCCGTCCGGGTGCTGCACGACGCCTTCGGCCTCTCCGGCAAATAAACAGCGAACAGAAGTTCTACGCTCTTCGTTTCCTGCTGCACGTCAAGGCGCCGCTTCACCGTTTCGGGAAGCGGCGCTTTGCCAAGACTCGCGGGCCGGAGCGCAGGCGTAGGGTGTCGAGCCGGAGCCCTGTCATGGGGTGATGGCGGAACCTAGGTAGAGAACGGAACCGGTCAGTGCGGTTTTCAGTGAAAGGGTGGGGGGATATGAGCCTGATAAAACTTTACGATACTACGCTTAGGGACGGAACACAGGCGGAGGACATCTCCTTCCTGGTCGAAGACAAGATCCGCATCGCCCACAAGCTGGACGAAAGCGGCATCCACTACATCGAGGGGGGCTGGCCGGGCAGCAATCCCAAGGACGTCGCCTTCTTCAAGGACATCAAGAAGGAGCAGCTCTCCCACGCCAAGATCTCGGCCTTCGGTTCGACCCGCCGCGCCAAGATAACACCGGACAAGGATGACAACATCAAGAAGCTCGTGCAGTCGGAGGCCGACGCGGTCGCCATCTTCGGCAAGAGCTGGGACTTTCAGGTCCACGAGGCGTTAAGGATCCCGCTGGAGGAGAACCTCGAGCTGATCTTCGACTCGCTGGAGTACCTGAAGGCCCGCATGCCGGAGGTCTTCTACGACGCCGAGCACTTCTTCGACGGCTACAAGGCCAATCCCGAGTACGCCATCAAGACCCTGAAGGCGGCGGAACAGGCAGGGGTCGACTGCATCGTGCTGTGCGACACCAATGGCGGCACCATGCCCTACGAGATCGCCGACATCATCAAGAAGGTGAAGCAGTCCATCTCCACCCCGCTCGGCATCCACACCCACAACGACAGCGAATGCGCGGTCGCCAACTCAATCGTGGCGGTCGAGCAGGGGATCGTGCAGGTGCAGGGGACCATCAACGGCTTCGGCGAGCGCTGCGGCAACGCCAACCTCTGCTCCATCATCCCCGCCCTCAAGGTGAAGATGGGGAACAATTGCGTGACCGACCAGCAGCTTCGCCAGATGCGCGACCTCTCCCGCTTCGTCTACGAGCTCGCCAACCTCGCCCCCGACAAGCACCAGGCCTACGTGGGCAACTCCGCCTTCGCCCACAAGGGTGGCGTGCACGTCTCCGCCATCCAGCGCCACCCCGAAACCTACGAGCACATGCGCCCCGAGCTGGTAGGCAACACCACCCGCGTGCTGGTCTCCGACCTCTCCGGGCGCGCCAACATCCTCGCCAAGGCCAGCCAGTTCAACATCAACCTCGATTCCAAGGACCCGGTCACCCTGGAGATCCTGGAGAACATCAAGTCCATGGAGAACCGCGGCTACCAGTTCGAGGGGGCCGAGGCCTCCTTCGAGCTCCTCATGAAACGCGCGCTGGGGACCCACCGCAAGTTCTTCTCGCTGATCGGCTTCCGGGTCATCGACGAAAAGCGCCACGAGGACGAGCTCCCCATCTCGGAGGCGACCATCAAGCTCAAGGTGGGCGGCAAGATCGAGCACACCGCCGCCGAGGGGACCGGCCCGGTGAATGCCCTGGACAATGCGCTCAGAAAGGCCCTGGAGAAGTTCTACCCCAAGCTCAAGGACGTCAAGCTGCACGACTACAAGGTGCGCGTGCTGCCGGCCGGGCAGGGGACCGCATCCTCCATCCGCGTGCTGATCGAGTCCGGCGACAAGGAAGGGCGCTGGGGGACGGTGGGGGTCTCCTCCAACGTGATCGAGGCCTCCTACCAGGCGCTGATCGACTCCATCGAGTACAAACTGCACAAGGAAGAGGAAGGGGCCAAGTAGCGCTATGCCGGCGGGGCAGCGATTCGCCATCTGGTGCCTCGCCCTGCTCTTCACCCTTCCCCTTTGGCATAAAGGCCGCGTTCCCGCTAAGGCAGCCGGGGGCGCGGCCTTTTCCCGTTTGCGGCCCGGCACCGTCACGGTCCGGCTGGCCGGCGACCTGCCGCGCCCCGGCGTCTACCAGTTCCGGGAGGGGACCACGGTGGTGGACGCCATTAAAATGACGCTCCCGAAGAGCCCGCCTGCCGCGGCTATGGCAGGCGGCGGGGCGGGGCGGCTTGCCTGCGGCGACTTGGTGACGCTCTCCCGTGGCAGTGGCCGCCGGCTCCTTTACACGGTGGGCAGGATGCCCGCCAAGGAGCTGATGCTGCTTGATATCCCGCTCGATGTCGACCTGCTGCGCGCCGACGAGTGGGAGTCGCTTCCCGGCATCGGGCCGGTGCTCTCCGCCAGGATCGCCGCCGATCGTCAGAATAATGGCGCCTTCGGCTCGCTGGAGGGGCTCCTGCGGGTGACGGGAGTGGGGGAGGGGAAGCTGGCGCCCCTCAGGAGATATTTTAAATGAGCCTGGAGCCTTCTCATTACAGGCTTCGCGCCCCGGCGGTCGGACTGGCCGGCCGGCAGCCCCCTGTTTACCGCCGTTTTGGCACAGTCGGTGAATCGCACCCTCCCCGTACGAAACCCTACAATTCACTTCTCATGGGAGGTCAGCGATGAAATGTCCAAAGTGCAAAGGCAGGATGTTCGCCGAGAAGTACTACGACTTCGTCCGGTCATTCGACGCTTGGAAGTGCACCTGCTGCGGTGAGGTCCTGGACCCGACCATACTGGCGAACAGGGCAAGGAACTTCCAAAGCCTGCTCGGCTGAGCGCAGCCGGAATGAAGTTAGCAAGGAAGGGACCGCGGCTGCGGTCCCTTTTTTTGTGTTCGGCCGCTGGATCAGCGAAAGAGGCCGGCAGGCATGCGGGTTACCGCATTCTGAATATTTTCTTTTTTTGCCTTGACAGGGCGACAGTCATTGGTTATAAAAGGATCAAATTGGTCCTAAAGGTGCTTTTATGATGGAACTGACCCGCAAGGGTGAATACGCAATACGCGGCATCATCTATCTGGCCCAGCAGCCTCCGGGGCGGGTCTCGCTGATCAGCGAGATCGCCGCAGCTGCCGAGGTCCCGCAGACTTTTCTCGCCAAGATCTTCCAGAGCTTCGCCAAGCTCGGGCTGGTCACCTCCTCGCGCGGCACGGGCGGCGGCTTCGTGCTGGGGAGACCCGCTTCCGCCATCACCTTGCGCGAAGTGGTGGAAGCCGTCGAAGGTCCCATCGTTCCCAACCGCTGCCTTTTGGGAAGCGCCTGCGAAAGGGGAGGCCCCTGCCGGGTGCACGACGTCTGGCGCCAGGTGCAGAGCGGGGTGGTCGAGATCCTCGACAGCGTCACCATCGATACCCTGGCCCGCGGCCGTGAGGGGTAAGAGCCGCCTTTTTTTTGTCCGCAAATAGGAGTAAAAGGGTCCCCTTTGTCTGCAATGCCCCTGCTACACTTCTCATGTGTGGCGGGTGTCTATGATTCTAATGATGCCGTTTCGGCCGCTCTAACAAACGACACTTCGTCTACCACTCACCGCAACTTTCGAAAAGGAGGAATTCGATCGATGGATGTACTGACCCTAAGCAGGCTTCAGTTTGCCGTCACCTGTATGTTTCACTTCATCTTCGTGCCGCTCACCCTGGGGCTCTCCGTGCTCACCGCCATGATGGAGACCCGCTACGTGCTTTCCGGCAACGGGCTCTACCTCAGGATGGCCAAGTTCTGGGGCAAACTGTTCCTGATCAACTTCGCCCTCGGCGTGGTGACCGGCATTACCATGGAGTTCCAGTTCGGCATGAACTGGGCCGAGTACTCGCGCTACGTGGGCGACATCTTCGGGGCTCCCCTGGCCATCGAGGCGACGGTCGCCTTCTTCATGGAGTCGGTATTCATCGGTGTCTGGGTGTTCGGCTGGAAGAAGGTGTCCAAGCCGGTGCACGCCCTTTCCATCTGGATGGTCGCGGTCGCCACCAACCTCTCCGGCCTCTGGATCCTTTTGGCCAACGGCTGGATGCAGCATCCGGTCGGCTACGTGCTGCGCAACGGCCGTGCCGAAATGGTCGACTTCATGGCCCTGGTCACCAATCCCTTCGGCCTCTTGAAGTTCGGGCACCAGATCGTCTCCGGCTACACGGTGGCGGGCTTCTTCGTGATGGGTGTCTCCGCCTGGCACCTTCTGCGCGGCAGGAACCGCGACTTCTTCAAGGCATCCTTCGGGATGGCCGCAGCCTTCGCTCTCTTCGCCACCATCATGGTGGCCGTGATCGGTGACTTCCACGCAGCCGATGTCGCCAAGACCCAGCCGGCCAAGTTCGCCGCCATGGAGTCCGTCTGGGATTCCTGCTCCGCGGCCCCGCTGCACCTGATCGCCTTCCCGGACACCAAGAACCAGTGCAACCTGGTCTCCGAGTTCCCGGTGCCGAGCCTGCTGAGCATCCTCGCCTTCCATGACCCGAAGGCCACCATCCGCGGCCTCAACTCCTTCCCCAAGGACGAGCGTCCGCCGGTCGTACCTGTCTTCCTGAGCTTCCGCCTGATGGTCGGGCTGGGTACCCTGTTCATCCTGCTCTCCCTGGCGGGGGTCGTCCTCTCCAAGAAGGGGCTCATCGAGAAGTACCCGCTGTTCCTGCGCTTTCTGGTCTACGCCATCCCGCTTCCCTACATCGCCAACCAGCTCGGCTGGATCGTCGCCGAGGTGGGCCGGCAGCCCTGGATCGTCTACGGCGTGATGAAGACCTCCGACGGGGTCTCCAAGGCGGTCACCATGCCGCAGGTGATCGGCTCGCTGGTCGGCTTCACCCTCCTCTACGGGCTGCTGGGCTTCGTGGACATCTACCTGCTTGCCAAGTTCGCCCGCAAGGGGCCTGAGGGGGGCGAGCCGGTCGGCTCTGCCGTCAAGGATGAACTGGCCTACGATGCTGCGCGCGTTGCCGCGAACTAAGGGAGGGGAGAAATGGAACTGCATATCACCTGGTTTGTTCTTTGGGGAGTACTTTGGGGAGTCTATTTCATGCTGGACGGCTTCGTGCTGGGCGCCAGCATGCTGCACCGCGCGCTGGGCAAAACGGACCTCGACCGGCGCGTGATCATCAACACCTTCGGCCCCTTCTGGGACGGTAACGAGGTCTGGCTCCTGACCGCCGGCGGCGCCACCTTCGCCGCTTTCCCGAACGCCTACGCGAGCATGTTCAGCTATCTCTACACCGCTCTTTTGCTGCTGCTCTTCTCGCTGATCGTCAGGGGGGTCTCCCTCGAGTTCCGCAGCAAGGAGGAGGGCGCCACCTGGCGGGGGGCCTGGGACTGGGCCATCGTCATCTCCAGCTTTTTGCCGGCACTTCTCTTCGGGGTGGCCTTCGGCAACATCTTTGCCGGCCTCCCCATGGACCAGGCCGGCTACCACGGCTCGCTGATCTCCCTTTTGAACCCGTACGGCCTGGTAACTGGCGCCCTCTTCGTGCTGCTCTTCCTCGAGCACGGCGCGCTCTATCTCTCGCTGAAGACCACCGGTCCCCTCGCCAAGTCCGCCGAAGACGCGGCGCGCGCGGTCTGGGTCCCGCTGGTGCTGGTGGCGGTGGCCTTTTTGGCCATGACCAACTTTGCCACCAAGCTCTACGACAACTACTTCGCCCACCCGGCGCTCCTCGCGGTGCCGGCTCTCGCGGTGGCGGCGCTGCTGTCGATCAGGGGGTTCCTGGCCAAAGAGGCTCCCGGCAAGGCCTTCATCGCCTCCTGCCTCACCATCCTGACGGTGGTGGCGACCGGCGTGATCGGGCTGTTTCCTAACCTGATCCCCTCCACCCTGGACCCCAACTACAGCCTCACCTGCTTCAACAGCTCCTCGTCCCCGTATACGTTGAAGGTGATGACGGTGGTAGCTTTCATTTTCGTACCGATCGTGATACTGTACAAAATCTGGGTGTACCGGATTTTCAGGGGAAGGGTTACCGCCGAGGCGGTCGTCGCCGACCACGAGGCCTACTGATCCCTCCTTTTTCCCACCTCCGATGCCGTGTGGGCCGCTCCTTAGGCCCCCTTCCTCCTCAAACGGGGGGAAGGGGGCCGGCAAAGGCTGGACTTCCCGGTACTCCCCCGACGGCAGCCGCCAACCCCAACCCCGATTCTAGGTTGACAAGGTCACGCCCCCTTTGTTATTTTACGCCTTTGTCGCACGCCGTATCGAAAAGCGCCGGTACTCCCGCTCGCTCTCGGGTTGCAGCTCGCCAACGAATGCCCCGAACAACCCGTCACCGTTTCCCCGCCCTACATCATGCAAGGCATTGCGGCAGCCGGCCTGCCATATAAAGTGAACTAAAGAGAGGATGACAATGCAGACCAACGTTGAGAAACTCAGCAGCATCAAGCAGAAGGTAAGCTTCGAGATCCCGGCAGAAAAAGTCGCCGCAGAGGTCGACAAGGCTTATGCCGCCATAAGGAAGAACGCCGCCATCAAGGGGTTCCGCAAGGGCAAGGTTCCCCAGTCGGTGATCGAGAAGCAGTTCGGCGCCCAGATGGCCGAGGACGTAGTGAAGAATCTGGTCAACGACAGCTACTTCAAGGCGCTTGCCGAGCACAACCTCAACCCGGTCTCCTACCCGATGATCGAAACCGATCCCCTCACCGTGGGCCAACCGTTCAAGTTCACCGCCACCTTCGACGTCTTCCCCGTGGTCGAGCTGAAGGAATACCTCGGGCTGCCGGTCGAGAAGGAGAAGCTGGAACTGGACGAGGCTGCCGCCGTGGAGGGGCGCCTGCAGCAGCTCAGGGAAAACCTGGCGCAGCTTTCCCCCGCACCCGAAGGGCGCGCGGCCGAAAACGGTGACTTCGTGACCTTCGACTTCAAGGGCTCCATCGAAGGGGTCCCCTTCGAGGGGGGCGAGGCGCAGGACTTCCAGTTGGAGCTGGGGAGCGGCCGCTTCATCCCGGGCTTCGAGGAGCAGCTGGTCGGCCTTACCGCCGGCACCGAGACCACCATCACGGTCAACTTCCCGGAGGACTACCACAACGCCGAGCTGGCCGGCAAGCCTGCGGACTTCGCCATCACCGTGAAGGACATCAAGATCAAGGAGCTCCCCGAGCTCAACGATGAGTTCGCCAAGGAGTTCGGCGAGTTCGAGACCCTGGACGAGCTGAAGCAGAAGCTGGCCGAGGTGGCCCGCGGCCAGGAGGAGCAGAGGATCGGTACCCAGGTGCGCGAGCGCCTGATCAACGTGCTGGTCGAGAAGAACGACCTGGAGGTCCCCGAGGTGCTCGTCGACCGCCAGCTGCAGATGCTGCTCGACAACTCCAAGCAGAGGCTGGCCGCCCAGCGGCTGACCCTGGAGATGATGGGGACCAACGACGAGGGGTACAAGGCCCAGTTCCGCGGCGTGGCCCGCAACCAGGTCAAGGGTTCCCTGATCCTGGACGCCGTCGCCGACAAGGAAGGGATCCAGATCGGCGAGGAAGAGATGGTCGAGAGGGTACAGGCGATCGCCGCCAGCGCCGGCCAGGATCCGGAGAAGCTTCTCAACATGTACCAGTCCAATCCGCAGGCCAAGGAGAGCCTGATCGCCCAGATGAGGGAGGACAAGACCCTCAGCTTCGTGCTGGAGAAGGCCCAGGTGACCGAAGTGCCCAAGGACCAAATCAAAGAGCAAGACTAGGAGCCATACATGCTGGTACCGATCGTAGTTGAGCAGACAGGCCGGGGGGAGAGGTCCTACGACATCTACTCGCGCCTCCTCAAGGACCGCATCATCTTCCTGGGCGGCGGCATCGACGACAACGTCGCCAACCTGGTGATTGCCCAGCTCCTCTTCCTCGAGGCCGAGGACCCGGACAAGGATATCCACCTGTACATCAACTCCCCGGGCGGGGTGGTCACCGCCGGCATGGCGATCTACGATACCATGCGCTACATCAAGGCGCCGGTCTCCACCATCTGCATCGGGCAGGCGGCCTCCATGGGGGCTTTCCTGCTGTCGGGCGGCGAGAAGGGGAAACGCTTCTCCCTGGTCAACTCCCGGATCATGATCCACCAGCCGCTGGGTGGCTTCCAGGGGCAGGCCACCGACATCCACATCCACGCCAAGGAGATCCTGCGCATGAAGGATCAGCTGAACCAGTTGCTCGCCGAGCACACCGGCCAGAGCGTGGAGAAAGTCACCGCCGACACCGAGCGTGACTACTTTATGTCGGGAGAAGAGGCCAGGAGCTATGGTATCATAGACGCTATAGTGACCAGAAACGTCATCACGGGAGGTGCCAAGTGAGCAGAAGAGATGACCGTTCAGATACGCTGATCTGTTCTTTTTGCGGAAAGAGCCAGGAAGAGGTGAAGAAACTGATTGCGGGGCCGACGGTCTACATCTGCGACGAGTGCATCGAACTCTGCAACGACATCATCGCCGAGGAGTCCAAGCTGGAGGACGCCTCCGGTACCGATGTGAGGAAGCTCCCCAAGCCGCAGGAGATCAAGGAGGTCCTCGACGAGTACGTGATCGGCCAGGACCGGGCCAAGAAGGTGCTGGCGGTGGCGGTCTACAACCACTACAAGAGGGTGGAGGCTGCCACCAAGCCGGGCGACGTGGAGATGCAGAAGTCCAACATCCTGCTCCTGGGTCCCACCGGCAGCGGCAAGACTCTCCTTGCCCAGACCCTTGCCCGCATCCTCAAGGTCCCCTTCGCCATGGCGGACGCCACCAACCTCACCGAGGCGGGCTACGTCGGCGAGGACGTGGAGAACATCATCCTGACCCTCTTGCAGGCGGCCGACTACGACGTGGAGAAGGCCCAGAAGGGTATCATCTACATCGACGAGATCGACAAGATCGCCAGGAAGTCCGATTCCCCCTCCATCACCCGCGACGTCTCCGGGGAAGGGGTGCAGCAGGCGCTTTTGAAGATCATCGAGGGGACCATCGCCTCCGTCCCCCCCAAGGGTGGCAGGAAGCACCCGCAGCAGGAGTTTTTGAAGGTCGACACCACCAACATCCTCTTCATCGTGGGCGGTGCCTTCCCCGGGCTCGACAACATCATCCAGCAGCGGATCGGCATCAAGACCCTGGGGTTCGGCGCCGACGTGAAGAAGAAGGTCGAGAAGCGTGCCGGCGAGCTGCTTGCCGGGGTGACTCCCGAAGACCTCTTGAAGTTCGGCTTCATCCCTGAGTTCGTCGGCCGCCTGCCGGTGCTCGCCTCGCTCGCCGAACTGGACGAGGACGCCATGGTGCAGATCCTGAAGGAGCCCAAGAACGCCCTCATCAAGCAGTACCAGAAACTCTTCGAGATGGAGCACGTCAAGCTGAAGTTCACCGACGGCTCCCTGATCGCCATCGCCCGCGAGGCCCTGAAGAGAAAGACCGGTGCCCGCGGCCTCAGGTCCATCCTGGAAAACGCCATGCTGGACATCATGTACGAGATCCCTTCCCAGCACATGGTGAAAGAAGTGGTGATCAGCGAAGAGGTCATCTACAACAAGGAAAAGCCCATCGTGGTCTACGAGAACGTGGCGGAAAGCGCCTGACGGACGGGAGAACATGACAGAAGAGAACGTCAAAACGGGCAGCAGAACCAGAAAGAGAGGGAATCCGGAAAGGTTCCCTCTCTTTCCTTTAAGGGACATCGTCATCTTCCCCCATATGGTGGTTCCCCTCTTCGTGGGCCGGGAGAAGTCGGTGCAGGCGCTGGAAGCCGCCATGGCCGAGCACGACAAGCTGATCCTGCTGGCGACCCAGAAGAACGCCAAGACTGAGGACCCGGCCGCCGACGACATCTACACGGTGGGGACCGTCTGCCATATCATCCAGCTCCTGAAGCTGCCGGACGGCACCGTCAAGGTGCTGGTGGAAGGCAAAAGGCGCGCCTCGGTGGTCGCCTGGCACGACAACCGCTCCTATTTCGAGGTCGACGTGCGGAACCTGCCGGAAACCGCCAGCAAGGGGAGCGAGGTCGAGGCCTTGAAGCGCGGCGTGGTGACCGGCTTCGAGAGCTACCTGGGACTGAACAGCTCCATCCCCGCCGAGGTCCTGCAGTCGGTGACCGGCATCACGGACCCCTCCCGGCTGGCGGACACCGTCGCGCCGCACCTGAACCTGAAAGTCTCGCAGAAGCAGGAGCTTTTGGCGCTCGCTTCCCCGGTGAAAAGGATGGAGCGGCTTTTGTCGCTCATGATGGCCGAGATCGAGATCCTGCAGATCGAGAAGAAGATCCAGGCCCGGGTCAAGAAGCAGATGGAGAAGACCCAGAAGGATTACTACCTGAACGAGCAGATCCGCGCCATCCAGAAGGAGCTGGGGGGCAAGGACGAGTTCAAGCAGGAACTGCAGGCGCTGGAGGCCAAGGCCGCCAAGCTGAAGCTTTCCGAAGAGGCCAGGGAGAAGGTGCAAAACGAGCTGAAAAAGCTCAAGTTCATGTCCCCCATGTCCTCCGAGGCCGCCGTGGTCAGGAACTACGTGGAGTGGCTCCTGGCGCTACCCTGGGGGGTGTTCAGCGAGGAGAAGGCCGACATCGCGGCCGCCCGCAGCTGCCTGGAGGCGGACCACTACGGGCTGGAGAAGGTGAAGCTCAGGATCCTCGAGTACCTGGCGGTGAACACGCTGGTTCCCGGCATGAAGGGGCCCATCCTCTGCCTGGTCGGCCCTCCGGGGGTCGGTAAGACCTCGCTGGCCCGCTCGGTGGCAAAGGCCACCGGCCGCGACTTCGTGAAGATCTCCCTGGGGGGGGTGCGGGACGAGGCGGAGATCAGGGGGCACCGGCGCACCTACGTGGGAGCGATGCCCGGCAAGATCGTGCAGTCCCTGAAGAAGTGCGGCTCGTCCAACCCGGTCTTTTTGCTGGACGAGATCGACAAGATGACCGCCGATTTCCGTGGCGACCCCGCCTCGGCGCTCCTGGAGGTGCTCGACCCGGAGCAGAACTTCTGCTTCAACGACCACTTCCTCGACCTCGACTACGACCTCTCCCGGGTCATGTTCATCACCACCGCCAACTCCAGCCACGCCATCCCCAGGCCGCTTCTGGACCGCATGGAGCTGGTCAGGCTGGACGGCTACACCGAGCACGAGAAGCTTGCCATCGCGCGGCAGTACCTGGTCCCCAAGCAGGCGCGCAACAACGGCCTGGCAGGGAAGGGGATCACCATCGCCGAGCCGGCGCTTCTGGAGATCATCCGCCGCTACACCCGGGAGGCCGGGGTGCGCAACCTGGAGCGGGAGATCGGCAGCATCTGCCGCAAGATCGCCTTCAGCGTGGTGGAAGGTGGTAAGATGCGGCGCAGCGTGCAGCCCAGGCAGGTGGCGGGCTACCTGGGGCCGCCCCGCTTCAAGTACGGCGAGGCTCCCGGCGAGGATGCGGTCGGGCTGGTGACCGGCCTGGCCTGGACCGAGGTGGGGGGCGACCTGCTGAACATCGAGGTGGTCACCCTGCCGGGCAAGGGGAAACTGACCGTGACCGGCAAGCTGGGCGAGGTCATGCAGGAGTCGGCCCAGGCCGCACTGAGCTACGTCCGCTCGCGCGGCGAGCTCCTGGGGTTCGCCAAGGACTTCTACCAGCACCTGGACATCCACATCCATGTGCCGGAAGGCGCCATCCCAAAGGACGGCCCCTCGGCCGGCATCACCATGGCCTGCGCGCTCACCTCGGCGCTCACCCGGCGCCCGGTCCGCCGCGACATCGCCATGACCGGCGAGGTCACCCTGCGCGGCACCGTGCTCCCCATCGGCGGGCTGAAGGAGAAGCTGCTGGCGGCCGGGCGGGGAGGGATCCGTACCGTGCTGATACCCAAGGACAACGAGAAGGATCTGGCGGAGATCCCCGCCGAGATCACCGCCGGCCTGGACATCCATCCGGTCTCCCACATGGACGAGGTGCTGGGCTACGCGCTTTTGGGCGAAATCCCCCTGTCCCAGCCGGCTCTCTACGGCGAGGCCGCCCTGGCAGCGGACGGCCAGCCGGTGGTGCCGCACTGATCCTTGCCTGCCGCCAAACGGCGTGCAGCCAGGCCCTTGGCCTGATCGCGTTAAAAAGCGGCAAAGAAAAAAACAAAAAGCATTGACAGGCTCGACAGGAGTCTGGTATAAGGTTGCTTCACTTTGCGATGCAGTCCGGGAGGCGGTAATGAACAAGCAAGAACTGGTGAGCGCCATCGCCGATGGGGCACAGATCACTAAGGTAGAAGCCGAGAAGGCCCTGAAGGGGATCGTGGACGCACTGACCGACTGCCTGGCCGGTGGCGACAAGGTGACCCTGGTCGGTTTCGGTACTTTCAGCGTTGCACAGCGCGCAGCGCGTACCGGTAAGAACCCGCAGACCGGCAAGGCCATCGAGATCCCGGCCTCCGCCGCTCCCAAGTTCAAGCCTGGCAACACCCTGAAGGCTCTGATCAACGGGTAGGAAGTTCTTCGGAACTTCGGTGCAGATGCGGGGTTGTAGCTCAGTCGGTTAGAGTGCCAGCCTGTCACGCTGGAAGTCGCGGGTTCGAGCCCCGTCAACCCCGCCATTCATAAGGGCGAATAGCTCAGCTGGGAGAGCGCCAGCCTTACAAGCTGGATGTCGGGGGTTCGATCCCCTCTTCGCCCACCATTATGAAACTGCAGCCGTTTTTCGACAAAACTGAATAGCAAGCAGGCCTGCGCCCCGGCGCGGGAATGCTTCACAATCGGGGGTTGTAGCTCAGTCGGTTAGAGTGCCAGCCTGTCACGCTGGAAGTCGCGGGTTCGAGCCCCGTCAACCCCGCCATTACCCAAGAAAGGGCCGCCCACCAGGCGGCCTTTTTCTTTTGCGGCCGGTCCGCCCCGGTTCCCCGCACATGGTCCCCGTTTCATCGTTGACTTAACGGCGTCAAATCGTTTATCCTCTCACCGATTGGCCGCAGGTCCCGACCGGCGGCGATTGAGCCGGCTGGCCGGCGGACCTCAAATCAAAGCGAGTCACCTTGAAACCCTTCAAAGCAATCGTGGTAATCCCGACCTACAACGAGAGGGACAACCTGGAACGGTTGGCCAGGGAGATCCTTTCCCAGGACCCGGCCATCCATCTGCTGGTGGTTGACGACAACTCCCCCGACGGCACCGGCCAGCTTGCCGACCGGCTGGCCGCCGAGACCGGGCGGGTCAGCGTGCTGCACCGCTCGGGGAAGCTCGGGCTTGGCTCCGCCTACCGGGAGGGGTTCGCCCGCGCCCTCGAGCTGGGGGCCGAGCTGATCGTGCAGATGGACGCCGACTTCTCCCACGACCCCAGCGTGCTGCCGGTCTTTTTCGAGAAGATCAAGGAGTGCGACGTGGTGGTCGGCTCCCGCTACCTGAACGGCATCAGCGTGGTGAACTGGCCGCTGCGCCGGCTTATGCTGAGCTACTTCGCCTCCGTCTACACCCGTGTCATCACCGGGCTCACCATCATGGACTGCACCAGCGGCTTCAAGTGCTTCCGCGCAGAGGCGCTCAAGGGGATCGACCTCTCCCAGGTGCGCTCCGACGGCTACTCCTTCCAGATCGAGATGAACTACCGGGCGGTCGAGCGCGGCTTCAAGGTGGCCGAGGTCCCAATCATCTTCATCGACCGGCACGCCGGCACCTCCAAGATGTCCAAGAAGATCGTGCGCGAGGCGGTGCTGATGGTCTGGAAGCTCAAGCTGGGCTCGCTTTTGCGACCGCTTTTGGGGAGGAAGCGCTGATGTCCGTTTCCTGGAGCATGCTGGCCCTGGCCGGTTTGTGGGGGGGCGTTGCCTGCACCACCGGCTTCATCCTGCAGGCCTTTCCCTCCCGCGACCTTTTCCTGCGGGGCAAGGCCTTGGCCTGGGGGGGCGCCGTAGTGGCCTGTTTCCTGGCCTGGATGATCGGGATGGCCAACAGCTGAGCGCGGGGGGCGACAGGGCTACCGGGGCTCGCTGCCCCTTCGCAGCCGGCCTCTCAGCGACAATCCCTGCCGCCTGGCCCCTCCCGCCGCCTCCCTCCCCGCGCCGTTTCGCGCCGCTACCCGCAATGTTTTATCTGTTTTAATTCTTTAGCATTTGTGGTACTCATAGTGGCTTATGTCGATCTTCACCTGTAAGATAGGTACCTCCGACGGCAGGATCGTCGCCAAGGAGTACGACGCCGTCAATGCCGAGCTGCTCAGACAGAGCCTGGAAGAGCAGGGGTACACGGTATTCGAGCTCCGGAAGAAGCCCCTGCAGTTCCTGCTGGAGAAGGGCACGCGCCGGCGCCGGATCAGCGCCAAGGACCTGCTGCTGTTCAACCAGGAGCTGCTCGTGCTGCTCAAGGCGGGGCTCCCCATCCTGCAGGCGCTGGACACCATCCTGGAATCGGAAGGGGGCAAGCTCAACGAGGTGCTGAGCATGGTGCGCGAGGACGTCAAGGGGGGCATGCCGCTGTCGGTAGCCTTCGAGCGCCATCCCCGCGTCTTTCCGCATCTCTACATCGCCTCCATCCAGGCGGGCGAGCGGACCGGCGACCTGCCGCAGACTATCCGCCGCTACATCGCCTTTCTGAAGAGGACCGAGGGTTTCCGCGGCAAGATCATCGCGGCCCTTTTCTACCCCGCCATCCTGATCACGGTGGCCGCGGTAGCCATCACCCTTTTGCTGGTCTACGTGGTGCCGACCTTCAGCCAGATCTACTCGGAATCGGGGGCGGCCCTGCCGGTGCCGACCCAGATGCTGATCAGCTTTACCGGCTTCCTGAAGCGCTACCTGCTGGTCTTCGTCGCCATCGGCTTCGCCCTGGCGGCCGCCTTCAGGCGCTACAAGGAAACCGAGTCGGGACGCTTCGCGGTGGACCGGCTGAAGGTGAAGGCCCCCTTCATCGGGCCGATCGCCACCCGCTATGCTGTGGCCGGTTTCACCCGCACCCTCTCCACCGTGCTCGGCAGCGGCATTCCCATCGTGGAGGCGCTCAGGATGTCGGTGGGGACCCTCAACAACCGGCTTCTGGAGCGGGGGCTCTTGAGCGCGGTGATCCGGGTCGAGGAGGGGAGCAAGCTCTCCGCCGCCCTGGAGAGCATCAAGCTGATGCCCCCTTTGGCCCTGCGCATGCTCTCGGTGGGGGAAACCACGGGTTCCATGGAGGAGATGCTCTCCGACATCTCGGACTATTTCGAGGACGAGATCGAGCGGAACCTGCAGGTGCTGACCACCGCCATCGAACCCGCCATCATGATCGTGATGGGGGTGGTGATCGGCACCATCATCATCACCATGTATCTGCCGATCTTCAAGATCGCCGGCACGGTAGGTTAAACCATATGCTGAAAGAGTTTCGCAGGAAAAAACTGGGCGACATCCTCTTGGACATGGAGGAGCTCACCCCCGACCAGCTGGCCTACGCCCTGGACCGCCAGCAGGCGACCGGCGAGCGGCTGGGGGCGATCTGCCTCTCCGACGGGCTGATCTCGGAGACCGCGCTCGCCAAGGCGCTGGCCGAGCAGTTTGCCATGGAGTACGTCGACCTGAAGGGGTTCCGCCCGGAAGAGAGCGTCTTCAACTCGGTGGCCCCGGATCTGATGTTCCGCTACCACTTCATCCCGCTGGAGCTGCGCGGCGACCTGCTGGTGGTGGCCATCGCCGACCCGACCGCCGTGGTCCAGCTCGACGAGGTGTCGCTTCTTCTGGAGCGGCCGCTGCTCTTCAAGATCGCCGAGGAGTCCGAGATCGCCTCCTACCTGAAGCGGGGGGAGGGGACCAGCCGGGTCTTGAAGGAAGTCTCCGAGGATTTCATGATCCAGCTGGTGACCGAGACCGAGAAGGGGGAGGAAGTCCTCTCGGTCGAGAACGTCACCGCCGACACCAGCCCCATCATCAAGCTGGTCAACTCCACCATCCTGGACGCACTCACCAGGCGCACCTCGGATATCCATATCGAGACCACCGCCGAAGGGGTGATCATCAAGTACCGCATCGACGGGGTGCTCTACCGGGCCACCGACCCGATCGACAGCCACTTCCAGGGACCGCTCATCTCCAGGCTGAAGGTCATGAGCGAGCTGGACATCTCCGAGCGGCGCATCCCGCAGGACGGCCGCTTCAAGGTGCGGATCGCCGGCAAGTCCATCGACTTCCGCGTCTCCATCATGCCAAGCGCCTTCGGCGAGGACGCCGTCATCCGTATCCTCGACAAGGAATCTATCGCCTCGGACCTGCGCGGGCTCACCCTGGAAACCCTGGGCATGGCCCCGCACGAGATCAAGCGCTTCAGGAAGATGATCCGGGAGCCCTACGGCATGGTGCTGGTCACCGGCCCTACCGGCAGCGGCAAGACCACCACCCTGTACGGTGCGCTCACCGAGATCCACACCGGCCTGGAGAAGATCATCACCATCGAGGACCCGGTGGAGTACGTGCTCTCCGGCATCACCCAGATCCCGGTCAACGAGAAGAAGGGGCTCACCTTTGCCCGCGGCTTGCGCTCGATCCTGCGCCACGACCCGGACAAGATCATGGTGGGCGAGATCCGCGACTCGGAGACCGCCCAGATCGCCGTGCAGTCGGCGCTCACCGGCCACCTGGTGTTCACCACCGTGCACGCCAACAACGTCTTCGACGTGATCGGCCGCTTCACCCACATGGGGATCGATCCCTACAACTTCGTGGCCTGCCTCAACTGCGTCATGGCCCAGCGGCTGGTCAGGAAGATCTGCCCCTCCTGCAAGCGGCCGGTGCAGATCTCCGAGACCGATCTCAGGGAGTCGGCCATCGACGTGGAGCGGGCGCAGGGGGTCACCTTCTACGAGGCGGTGGGGTGCGACGACTGCAACGGCACCGGCTACCGGGGGCGCTCCGCCATCGTCGAGCTTTTGGACCTAAACGACGAGATCAGGGAGCTGATCATCACCAAGGCCCCCATCGCCGCCCTGAAGAAGGCGGCCAAGGAGGCCGGCACCTCCTTCCTGAGGGAATCGGCGGTGGCCAAGGTACTGGCCGGGGAAACCACCCTCAAAGAAATCAACCGTGTCACCTTTGTGGAGTAGCTTGCTATGCTGATGTCCAGGAGGGCCCTCGGGCTGGAGATCTCCAGCGAGGGAGTAGGCTTCGCGCAGGTTTCGCGGGGTAAGAAGATCACCGTGGAAGGGGGACTGAGCGTCCCGCTGCCGGCCGGTACCCTGCAGCTTTCCCGCCGCGAGCCCAACGTGCTGCACACCCAGCAGTTCGTCACCGCGCTCAGAGAAGCTCACCTGCGCCTTTTGAGCAAGGAGCGGGCGGTATCGGTATCGCTGCCGGACGCCTGCGGGCGGGTGGTGCTGCTCGACCTGGAGGCCCGCTTCAGAAACCGCGAAGAGGGTCTCGACATCATCCGCTGGAAGCTCAAGAAAAGCCTTCCCTTCGACATCGGCACCGTCCATCTCGACTACCAGACCCTGGAAGAGCGCGAAAACGGCGCCGTCTCCCTGCTGGTCTCCCTGATCTCCCGGCCCGTGGTGGCCCAGTACGAGGAACTGGTGGCGGCCGCCGGGCTGGAGGCGCGCCTGATCGACTTCACCTCCTTCAACCTGTACCGCCTGTTCGAGCAGCGCCTGGAGATGTCCGAAAACGGCGCCCTGGTCACCTTCTACCGCGGCTCCCTCACCGTGCTGGTTTTCTTCGGCGGCGTGCTCTCCTTCTACCGGACCAAGGAGACCTCCAAGGAGGCTTCCAACCTGTACCGCGAGGTGAACAGCTCGCTTCTGGTGTACCACGACCGTCATCCCGGGCAGCTGGTGGAGGAGGTCTTCTGCATGGCCCCCCCCGCGGACGCCGAGGTGTTCCGGGCGGTGGTGGCGGAGGCGACCGGCCTGGAGCCGGTGCTGCTCGACCCGGAGCGCCTGGTGAACCTGGAGGCGGGGGGCGTCGACCGTGCCTCCCTGCAGGGGCTGTCGGCCGCGCTGGGCGCCGCGCTAAGGAGCCTGTGAGATGAAATTCACCATCAACCTCGCCACCCGCCGCTACCTGAACCTGCGCCGGATCGATGCCGCCCTGGCGCTCTGCCTGCTGGTGCTGGTGCTCCTTCTGATCCTCCGGGTGCGGGAGACCGCCTACAACCAGGCGGAGCTTGCCCGCCTGAAGACCCAGATCGCCACCGCGCCCCGTGCGCACGGCGCCCAGGTCAGCGAGGCGCAGCTCAAGGCCCAGGCCGGCCGGGTCGCTTTCGCCAACTCGGTGATCGAGAGAAAGAGCATGAACTGGCTGGGGCTTTTGGACCGCCTGGAGGAGGTGGTGCCGGCGGGAGTGGCCATCAGCGGGCTGCACCCCGACGGTAAGGACCCCCAGAAGATCTCCATGACCGGCGCCGCCCGCGGCTTCTCCAACCTGCGCGAGCTTTTGGAGAACATGGAGCGCTCCAGGAACTTCTCCGACGTCTACCTGATGAACGAGGCGGAAACCAAGGTGGGGCAGACCCAGCAGGGGATCACCTTCTCCATCAACTGCAAGGTACTCTACTGATGAACTACGAGATGCTGCGCGAAATAGTGGCCGCCAGACGAAAGGCCTTCCTGCTGCTCGGCTTTCTCGCCCTGCTGAACTTGGTGCTCTATGCCTACCTCTCCGGCTGGCAGCGCCCCGAGCTGGACAGGGTGCAAAACGACTGGTTCGCCCGGCGCGAGGCCCAGGCGGCCGGCCAGAACCCGGCGGTGGCGGGGCGCTACCAGGAAACCGAGCGGGACCTGGCGCTGTTCCAGAAACGGCTGATCCCCAAGCGGGATTTCGCCTCCTTCTTGAGCAAGCTGTTCGACACCGCCAAGGGTGAAAAGCTGGCCATCAAGGGTGTGAGCTACCAGCCCGCGCCGGTCAAGGAGCAGGCCGGGCTGGTCCGCTACCAGCTCGGCTTCACGGTTTCGGGCGGCTACCCGGTCATCAAGCGGTTCATCGCCGACCTGGGACGCTTTCCGGAGGCGGTCACCCTGGACTCCCTGATCCTGGAAAACCACAGCCACACCAGCGAACTGGTCGACCTCCGGGTGCAGCTCACCGCCTATCTCAAGACGGAGGGGACATGAATCGCCAGAAGGCCACCCTGGCCGTATTAGTGATCGTGCTCGCCTGTTCCGTGCTCTACGCGATCATCCGCTCGCCACGGCAGCGGGAGGCGACGCCGCAGGAACTTAGGCGCCAGCAGCCGGCAGCGGGCAAAAGCGTGCAAAGCGCCCCCCCGGCCGGCCAGCCGGGCAAGGTGGAGCTCGCGCTTTTGGACCGGGAACCGCCGCGCTTCGCGGCGCCGCGCCGCGACATCTTCAGCCCGGTCTTCAAGGAGGAGGTGAAGCTTCCCCCCTTCAAGCCGCTGCCGCCGCTGCCGCCGCCCAAGCCGCCCCGCACGCTGAACCTGCCGCCGGCTCCCCCCATGCAGGCGCCTCCCCCGCCGCCGCCCCCCACCCCGGAGCAGCAGGCGGAGAACGAGATGAGGAAGCTGACCGTGCTCGGCTTCCTGAAGAAAAACGGCAACAAGACGGTCTTCCTCTCCTTCAACGACCAGATACTGCTGGCCAGGAAGGGAGCCACCCTTTTGAACAAATTCGTGGTGAAGGATATCACCGATGAGGCCATCACCTTGAGACCGGCCAACGGAGGGAACGAGGTCGTGATACCGCTGGTGGACAACAAGGCGCTTCCCCGCCAAGCTGGTAAGACCCGTTAAGGAGCAACTGCATGACTAGTAAAAGACCGATCTGCATACTCATGCTGGCGACCCTGGCACTGTCCGGCTGCACCGCCGGGCGTTCCGTGTTCGACAAGGGTGTCGCGCTGGAGCGAGAGGGGAACCTGGACGGCGCCCTGGTCAAGTACGCCCAGGTGGCCTCCGCCCACCCGGAGGTTTCTGAGTACCGGGTGAAGCTGCTGGATGCCGCCGATGCCGCGGCCAACGCCCATATGAAAAAGGGCGACGCCTTCTTCGCACACAAGAACTACGATGCCGCCCTCAGCGAGTACCAGACCGCCTACGCCATCAACCCCACCAAAGTGCTGGCCAAGCAGCAGGCAGACCTGGTGCTGAAGCTGAGAAACGCGCAGACCTACCTGCAGGAAGGTCTGGAATTCGAGAAGAACCACAAGCCGCGCGAGGCGATGCTCTCGCTCAGGCACGCGCTGGAGTTCCAGCCGGACAACAAGGAAGCCAAGGAGGCCATGGAGCGCCTGGCAGCCACCAAGCACCAGAAGCTGGACGGCTACGAGCTGAACCTGAAGTCCACCAAGCCGATCACCCTGAAGTTCAAGGACGCCAAGATCAAGGACGTCTTCGCCATCCTTACCCAGCTCTCCGGCATCAACTTCGTCTTCGACGAGGCGGTGAAGGATACCAACATCACCTTGTACCTGGAGAACGCCACCTTCCAGCAGGCCATGGAAATCATCACCGGCATGCACAAGCTGGACAGGAAGGTTTTGAACGAGAGCACTATCATCATCTACCCGCGCACTCCCGACAAGACCAAGCAGTACGAAGAGCTCTTCGTGCAGACCTTCTACCTCAACAAGCTGGAGGCCAAGAAGGCGGTCAACCTGATCAGGACCATGCTGCAGGTCAAGAAGATCTACGTGAACGACGAGCTGAACGCGCTGGTCATCCGCGACACCCCCGAGGTGATCGAGGTGGCCCGCAAGATCCTGGAGGCCAACGACGTGCCGGACCCGGAGGTGCTCCTGGAGGTGGAGGTGTTCGAGCTCTCCAAAAACGACGCCGAGACCTTCGGCATGGCGCTCTCCAAGTACGGCATCACCGCAGTGGCGACCCCGCCGGGGAGCGGCACCTTCTTTGCCGATTCGCTCAGCTCGGTGACCACCTCCAATACCAACACCACCACCACCCAGGCGACCCCTTCCAACCTGTTGAACTTCTTCTTCTACAAGGGGTACAATGGCTACCTGACGGTGCCCAACGCCACCTTCAACTTCGGCAAGACCCTCTCCAACGGCGAGACGCTCGCCAACCCGAAGATCAGGGTCAAGAACCGTGAAAAGGCCAAGTTCAACGTGGGAACTAGGGTCCCGATCACCACCACCTCCTCCCCCTCCGGGGGCGGGGTGAGCGTCAACGTCCAGTACGTGGACGTCGGGGTCAAGGTCAACGCCGAGCCGGTCATCCAGCTCAACAACGAGGTGTCCATCAAGCTCGGCCTGGAGGTCAGCTCGATCCTGCAGAAGGACACCATCGGCACCGATCAGGCCACCACCGTGGTCACCATCGGCACCAGGAACCTGGACACCGTGCTCTCCCTGAAGGACGGGGAGACCAGCATCATCGGCGGCCTGATCCAGAAACAGAAGACGGACAGCAAGCAAAAGATCTGGCTGCTGGGAGACATCCCGCTGATAGGCAACCTCTTCACCAACAACAACAATTCCAACAGCAAGTCGGAACTGATGCTGGCCATCACCCCGAGGATCGTGCGGGGCATGAGCATGCCGGAGGGTGACGTCTCTGCCTTCTGGTCGGGCAAGGAAGACGAGCCCTCGGTCAACAAGCCCTACTCGGCCTTCAACGACGAGTCCGAAAACGCGAGCGACCAGGGACCGGCAACGGCTCCCGATCCGCGCGCCCGCGGCGCTGCCGCAGCCTCCGCTACTGCCGGCAAGGCTGCCGCCCCTGCTGTGGCTGCGCCTGCTGCACCGGCTGCCCCGCCGGCTGCACCGCCCGCCGCCGCTCAGCCTGCTGCCGCTGCAGCACCCCCTGCGGTGGCTGCCCCGGTAGCCGGGACTCCCGCCGTGGCCGCCCCGGTTGCCAAAGCCGCCGCGGGTAGTGCCCAGGCCGGTCAGGGTGCCGCAGCCCAAGGGGCCGCTGCCCTGCCGGCGCCGCCGGTTCCCGCTCCGGCCCCGGCCCCGGCTCCCGCCGCCGCGCCGGTTCCGGTTCCTGCACCGGCCGTCACTCCGCTTCCGGTTCCGGCTCCGACCGCCGCTCCGGCCGCACGCGCCGCAGGAAAGGTGGCCCTCTCGCTGGCGCTTCCTCCCAGCGTCCCGGCCAACCAGGACTTCAACGTGGAGGTCCGGGCCACCGGGGCCCAGGACCTGTACAACGCCATCTTTGCGGTCAGCTACGATCCGCAGGCGCTGGTGGTCATGAACCAGGTGGACGGCCCCTTCCTGAAGCTGGACGGCGCTCCCACCACCTTCCAGGCCTTCGACGACCACAAGAAGGGGATGGTCTGGTTCTCCCAGTCCAGGCTGGAAAGCAATACCGGCATCACCGGCGACGGTTCGCTGGCTACCGTGACCTTCCGGGGGGTGAGCAAGGGGTCCACCGGCATCGGTCTCGCCAACATCACCTTCACCACCAAGGACGGCAAGCAGCTCCCGGTGACCCCCTTCCGTTCCGTAGTGGAGGTAAAGTAGCCTGAAGGGCTTCTGAACATGTCCAGCTTGCTAAACAACAACCGCGGTCTGACCCTCATCGAGCTGGTGGTGACCATGGTTATCCTGGGGATCCTGGGATCCATGGTGCTTCCCTCCCTGCATCTGGCCAACAAGCGGGCCAAGGAGATCGAGCTCAAGCAGGATCTGCGGGAGATCAGGACCGCGATCGACAACTACAAGAAGTACTACGACAAGGCGGTCCAGGACGGCAAGCTGCAGAGTGTCCTGAACGAGTCGGGCTACCCCAAGACCCTGCAGGAGCTGGTGGACGGCTACGACTTCGGGGGCCTGGTCAACTACAAGATCAAGTTCCTGCGCAGGATCCCCATGGATCCTTTCCACAAGGTGACCGGCGACGAGCCGCGCTGGAGGATGCGCTCCTTCGAAGACGATCCCGATTCCACCTCCTGGGGGGGCGAGGACGTCTTCGATGTCTCCTCTTTGTGCGAGGAGACCGCCATCGACGGTACCAATTACAAGGACTGGTGAGATGTCAAAGAGGTTGCAGAGGCTTGTCAAACAAGAACGGGGCTTCACGCTGATCGAGCTCATGATCGTGGTCACCATCATCGGCATCCTGGCCTCGATCGCGGCGCCCAACTACCAGTGGGGGATCATCCGGGCCCGCGAGTCGGTGCTGCGCGAGGACCTCTACATGATCCGCTCCGCCATCGACCAGTACTACGCCGACCAGGGGAAGTACCCGGACACGCTGCAGACGCTGGTGGAGGACAAGAACAAATACCTGAAGGAAGTGCCCAAGGACCCCTTTACCAAGGCCAGCGATACCTGGAAGACCGATCCCCCGCCCACCCCCGCCGAAGGGCAGGCCCCGACCGGCAACGTGTACGATGTGCACAGCGGCTCCACACTGGTGGGCTCCGACGGCAAGGCGTACGCGGAATGGTAGCGAGGCCCGCAGCCGGGCAGCAACGAGGCTCAAGATGATTCAACTGCACAACGTATCCATGTCCTACCAGGGCGAAACCACGGCGCTTACCGACGTCAACCTCAAGATCCCCAAAGGGGATTTTGTTTTTTTGACCGGGCAGTCGGGGGCGGGCAAGTCGACCCTGTTGAAGCTCCTCTACGCGGAGCTGACGCCTACCCGCGGGCAGGTGCTGATCGACGGGGTCAACCTGACCAGGCTGACCCGTTCCCAGATCCCCATGCTGCGCCGCTCGATCGGGGTGGTCTTCCAGGATTACAAGCTGCTCCCCAACCGCACCGTGCTGGAGAACGTGGCCATCACCCTGGAGGTGCTGGGCTGGGGGAAGCGGGACATCGGCAAGAAGGTCTACCACATCCTCAAGCAGCTCGGCATGGAGGACAAGATCAACGCCACTCCCTTGAAGCTCTCCGGCGGGCAGCAGCAGAGGGTGGCCCTGGCCCGGGCCCTGGTCAACGATCCCAAGATCCTGATCGCGGACGAGCCGACCGGCAACCTGGACGACGAGAACAAGGAGCAGATCCTCTCCATCTTCAAGGAGGCCAACATCCGGGGGACCACCGTGGTGGTGGCCACCCACGACAAGCGGGTGATCGCCAACTCCCACCGCCGGGTGATCAGGCTGGAGAAGGGGAGGATGCTGGAGGATCAAGATGTCCAAAAATAGCAAAGGGGTGCGTCCCAAGCTGGCCCAGGAGGGGTTTTTCGGGCGGCTGCGCTACTTCTCCGAGCGCGCCCTGGCCAACCTCCGGCAGAACCTGTTCGTCTCCGCGGTCACCGTGGGGACCATCGCGCTCGCCCTGCTGATCGCCTCGCTGTTCCTGCTGGTCTACGTGAACCTGGAGGGGATGGCGGAGGGATGGAGCGACAAGGTGCAGGTGACCGCCTACTTCGACAAAGAGCCGGCCCCCCTGGCGGTAGCCGCCCTGAAGGGGAGGGTGAAGGCGATCCCGGGGACCTCCAAGGTGGTTTTCGTCACCCAGCTGGAGGCCGAGCAGCGGCTGAAGAGCCGCCTGAAGGGGCAGGAGTCGCTTCTGGAGGGGATCACCCCCGAGGTGCTTCCCGCCTCGCTGGAGATCGGCCTTGACCGGGAGCACCGCGACAGCGCCTCGGTGGCTGCCTACGTGGCTGCCCTGAAGAGGATCGACGGCATCGGCGAGGTGCAGTACGGCGAGGAGTGGGTGAGGCGGTTTTCCACCTTCATGAACCTGTTCCGGCTGATGGGGCTCCTTTTGGGAAGTTTCCTGGCCATCACCGTGCTTTTCATCGTCTCCAACACCATCAAGCTGACCATCTACGCCAGAAAGGAAGAGCTGGAGCTTTTGGGGCTGGTGGGGGCGACCCGCCTCTTCATCAAGGCCCCCTTCCTCATCGAGGGTGTGCTGCAGGGGGCCCTAGGTGCGCTCCTTTCCCAGCTGGCCCTGCTGGTCTGCTACTACGCCTTCCTGAAGAACGCCGGCAACTTCCTGGGCGTGAACCCCGCCGCCGCGGGGCTCTCCTTCCTGCCGGCCACTCACCTGGCGGCCCTGCTTTTGGGCGGGGTGCTGCTCGGTTTCATCGGCAGCCTCACTTCGCTGCGCAGGTTCGTGAACGTCTAGCATGAGATGCCACTACGCCATAGCCTGCCTCGCCCTTTTCTTCTTGCTACCGGCTCCCTGCAGGGGAGGGGTCAGGGAGGACCTGCAGGGGGTGAAGAAGCAGATCAAGGAGAAAAACGCGCTCCTTACCAAGACCAAGAAGGTGGAAAGCAAGGTCTCCGGGGAACTGCAGCAGATCCAGAAGTCACTGGCGGAAAAGCAGGCGAGCCTCAGCACGCTCGGGCGCGACCTGGCCGCGGTCGGGCAGAGCGTCGACAAGACCATGCAGGACATCGAGCGGGAGCGCCAGGAGGCCGAGAGAAAGCGCCAGCAGATCAACCGGCGGGTGGCTGCCCTCTACAAGGCCGGCGATACCGGCAACCTGCGCGTTTTCTTCTCCTCCGAGTCGCTCCCCCAGATGTCCGAGAACCTGCGCTACATGCGGGGGGTGCTGGAGAACGACAAGAAACTGTTCGCCCAGTACAACCAGAACATGGACCGCTTGAAGGAGCTCAAGGGGCGCCTGGAGCAGGAGGCGGCCCGCAAGGAAGGCATCCGGCGTTCCATCGAGGTCAAGAAGCAGGAGATCGAGCAGGAGAAGAGCAGAAAGGCCAACTACCTGGTCAAGGTGCGCCAGGACAAGCAGAGCTACCAGGCCTCCATCAAGGAGCTGCAGGCCAACGCCAGCCGGCTGCAGGCGATGTTCGCCCGGCTGGAGGCGAGAAACCGCAAGGCCGCCCTGGAGGCCAGAAAGGCCCTTGAAGCCCGCAATAGAAAAGCGTATAGTTCAAAGTCAAACGGCAAGTCAGCGGCGCAGGCCGCCTTGCCACCCTCGCCTCCGGTGCCCGATTACGGACTGGGAAGCCAGAAGGGAAGGCTCTCCATGCCGGTCAAGGGGACCGTCGTTGATCACTTCGGCAGGCACAAGTCGGCAGAATTCAACGCCTTCACGGTATCCAACGGCATCTCGGTGGCAGCCCCCGCCGGCACCCCCATCCGCGCGGTATACGACGGCGAAGTGATTTTCGCGAATTATTTCAAAGGGTATGGTAATATGGTTATCGTTGACCACGGCGGCGGCTTCTTCAGCCTCTACGCGCACGCCTCCTCCGTGGCAAAGAAAGTGGGTTCCAAAGTGGCCAGGAACGAAGTACTGGCCAGCGTCGGCGACCTTGACTCCAGCAAGGGGCCGATGCTTTATTTTGAGATACGATACCAGGGCAAGCCGGTCGACCCCGCGCCCTGGTTCCGATAACAGGGGAGTCCACGCAACAAACCCAGGGAGGCAGAATGTTCAAGGGCAGTAAATTGAAGAAGGCGACCCTGTTCGTCACCACCGTTTCCTTGCTGACGCTGGTGATCGGGTTCGGCGTGCAGCGCAGATGCGCGGCACAGGCAGGCGGCAATGATTACGAGTCCATCGAGCTGTTCACCGACGTTTTGGCCATCGTCAAGAAGAGCTACGTGGAGGAGGTCGACACCAAGAAGCTCATCTACGGGGCCATCAACGGCATGCTCACCTCGCTCGACCCCCACAGCTCCTTCATGCCCCCCGATACCTACAAGGAGATGAAGATCGACACCAAAGGTGCCTTCGGCGGCCTCGGCATCGAGATCACCGTGAAGGACGGCATCCTGACCGTCATCTCGCCGATCGAGGACACCCCTGCCTTCCGGGCCGGGATCAAGGCCGGCGACCAGATCCTGAAGATAGACGACAAGTTCACCAAGGACCTGACCATCACCGACGCGGTGAAGAGGATGCGCGGTGTCAAGGGGACCAAGGTCACCCTGACCATCATGCGTGAAGGGTTCGAGAAGACCAAGGACTTCGTTCTGGAGCGCGACATCATCCAGGTGAAGAGCGTCAAGTACAAGGTGCTGGACGACGGCTACGGCTACATCCGGATCTCGCAGTTCCAGGAGAAGACCGACGACGATCTCGACAAGGCCCTGAGGGCCCTGGAGCCGGACAACAAGCCGCTCAAAGGCTTGGTGCTGGATCTCCGGAACGACCCGGGCGGGCTGCTTGACCAGGCGGTCAGGGTCTGCGATCACTTCATTCAGGAAGGGAAGCTGATCGTCTACACCGAAGGGCGCGAGAAGGACTCCCAGATGCGCTTCACCTCCAAAAAAGGGGGCAAAGAGGCCGAATACCCGATCGTGGTGCTGATCAACTCCGGTTCCGCCTCGGCCTCCGAGATCGTGGCCGGCTGCCTGCAGGACCACAAGCGCGCCGTGGTGATGGGGACCCAGAGCTTCGGCAAGGGTAGCGTGCAGACCATCATCCCGCTCTCCGACAACTCCGGGCTGAGGCTCACCACCGCCCGCTACTACACCCCCAGCGGCCGCTCCATCCAGGCCAAGGGGATCACCCCCGACATCGTGGCCGAGAAGGTGGAGATCGCCGCCACTCCCGAGAAGAAGGACGGCATGCACATCCGGGAGAAGGACCTCGAGAACCACTTCGAGAACGACAAGAAGGATGGCGCGGATGACAAGAAGGCCAAGCCGGCCCCTTACAAGACTGACGAGGCCGTCAAAGGCGACTCCCAGATCCTGCGCGCGCTCGACCTGCTGAAGGGGTGGGATCTTTTGAAGGCCATCGGCAAAGCCTGATCCAGGGCTGTTTATGATCGAAGAAAAAGCGGAAGGCGATCGCCAGGTCTCCTTCCGCTTTTTTATGAGACCGGAAGGCCGGTTCCCCTTTTCATACACCTTTTCGATTTGCTCCCGCTCCCGCGGTTGCAGCCCCGCTCAAAGCTCTTGACCGCGGCCGGACCTTCCGGTAAAGATTCGCTGGAAGTCAGTTCTCAATCACGTGCACCTCGAGGTAATGGATGACCCACCTGGCCTTGCTGCGTCGAGCCCTTTTTCTGCTGGCAATCTCCCTTTTGCCGCTTCCCGCTTTCGCCGCCTCGCAGCTGACCATCTCCCCCTCCGGCGGCGGGGTGTTTGCCGTGACCGGCAAGCTGGAAGCTGTCGCAGGTCTTCAGATTGCCATCACCTACGACGGCACGCTGCTAAGCAACCCCCGTATCACCTCAGGCGACCTCATCACCGGGCACGGGATGATAGCCGTTCCCAACGCCACCAGCAATCCCATCCAGCTAGCGGCTGTCAGCGGTTCAGCGGTGACCGCCAGCGGCACCGTCGCCACCATTACCTTCGATACCGCCAGCACTTCGTCAGGAGGTATCACCGCTTTCTCGGCCAGCGCCATCGACATCAATTACAAGCCGGTGCGGATCGCTTACTACAACAACGCCGGTTCTGCGGCGGCCTCGGCCGATCCGGCCGCAAGCCCCGGTTCCACCAGCGGGTCGGTGACAAGCGGTGATCCGGCCAGCGCCGGCGGGAGCATCTCCTGGAACCCGGCCGGCACCGTTGCCAGCGGGGATGCAGGGGGAAGCGGCAACCTTGCCTCGGGCACAGCCGACGGTTCCGGGACCAACAGCACCGCCGTCACTACCGCCACCATCCCCCGGAGCGCCGCTCCCGTGCTGGGCGGTAGCGTAAGCCTGCCCCCCGCCGATCCCGGCGCAACCGGGCAGGAGAACAGAGTCGCCAACGCACCGGCAGCGGAGCAGGAAAGCCAGCCACCACCGGCTGCGACCGATCCCAAGGTGGCCGTTGCGGAAAAAACAGCCCCGGTTCCCGATGCCAGCGAGGCCGAGGCACCCGCACGGAAGGTGAGCGCCGCTCCCCAAAAGCCGGTGGAAAGCGTTCTGGAGCGCTTCCGTCTCTTCCAGGGCGAAAAGAACGTCAAGAATCTCAGCGCGCTGTTCGAGCACGACCCAGCAGCGTCCTTTACCCAGTTGCCGGCCATCGCCCTGGCCGACGGCGCCTCAACCGTGAAGGTGGTCGTTTCCAACCTTTCCGGCGACCAGCCCCCTGCCTTTTCCCTGAGTTCGGCCCAGTACGTGGCCATGGAGCGGGTCGGGGACCGGGAGTGGGAACTCGAGGTTAGGCCGGAAAAGGGAGCGGTAAAGGCGACGGTGAAGTTGTTTTCCAAGGGGGGGACGCAGGAGCTGCCGTTGACCGTGACGCCGAAGGCGGATATCGCACCGAGGAAAAAGGGGGCTGCCGATGAATCCGATTTCCGGTTCTTCCTGAAAGAGCGGGGGACCGCCTCTGCGCCCAAATTCGACCTGAACGGCGACGGCAAGCGCGACTACCTGGACGATTACATCTATACCGCCAACTACCTGATCAAAAGGGGCGAGCAGGCGCCCAAGAAGCAGGCGGCCCAGCAAAAGCAGTGATTAGAGCTTCCGGCGAAGGCTGCGTCTCCCGGCACAGCCGGGGGGAGCGCAGCCCCGGTTTTCCGCCGAGTGACCTTTTCTTTCCTCCGCACCGGGAGTGCCGCATGTGCCGGAGCGGGGATGGTCGCGGCAGAACTCTGGGGCCTTTAGAGGCAGGAGGGAGGTACTCTTTTTTTCTGTTGCCGCGCGATGTTGGATAAGGTATACAGACCTTCTGTCCCACCTTTAGCCCTCTCAAAGTGTCTTTTTAGGCAGGCTCATTCATACTTCGGAAAGCATCCAGCAAGGAGGAGACATGCCCACTTTACGCGATGGTAATCTGTTTCAGCAGCTTTGCTACATCGACGGCGCCTGGACCGCGGCGGACAGCGGTGAGACCATCGAGGTCACCAATCCGGCGACCGGCGAAAAGATCGGCACCATCCCCAAGATGGGCGCCGCCGAAACCAAGCGCGCCATAGATGCAGCCAACCGGGCGTTTCCGCAGTGGCGGGCCAAGACCGCGCAGGAGCGCTCGCTGATCCTGAGGAAATGGTCCGATCTCATGCTGGAACACCAGGAAGACCTGGCGATCCTGATGACCGCCGAGCAGGGGAAGCCGCTGGCGGAGTCGAAGGGTGAGATAGTTTATGCAGCCTCCTTCATCGAGTGGTTCGCGGAAGAGGCGAGGCGGGTCTACGGCGACGTCATTCCCCCGCACCAGGCCGACAAGCGGATCGTGGTGATCAAGGAGCCCATCGGTGTCTGCGCCGCCATCACCCCCTGGAACTTCCCTTCCGCCATGATCACCAGGAAGGCGGGGCCGGCGCTGGCAGCGGGATGCACCATGGTGGTGAAGCCGGCCACCGCGACTCCCTATTCCGCACTCGCCCTGGCCGAGCTTGCCCACAGGGCAGGAGTGCCCGAGGGGGTCTTCTCCGTGGTCACCGGCTCCTCCGGTGCCATCGGCGCAGAGATGACCGGCAATCCAGTGGTCCGCAAGCTTACCTTCACCGGTTCCACCGAAATCGGCAAGAAGCTGATGGCCCAGTGCGCCGGCACCGTAAAAAAGGTCTCCCTGGAACTGGGGGGTAACGCTCCCTTCATCGTCTTTGACGATGCCGACCTCGATGCGGCCGTGGAAGGGGCCATCATTTCCAAGTACCGCAACACCGGCCAGACCTGCGTCTGCACCAACAGGTTCCTGGTGCAGGACGGGATCTACAACAAGTTCTCCGAAAAGCTGGCCGAGGCGGTGAGCAGGATGAAGGTGGGAGACGGTCTGAAGGGCGAGACCCAGCAGGGACCGCTGATCGACATGGCCGCCGTGGAGAAGGTGGAGGAGCATATCACGGACGCTCTGGACAAGGGGGCGCGCGTGGTGACCGGCGGCAAGCGCCACGTGCTGGGCGGCAGCTTCTTCGAGCCGACCGTGCTGGCCGACGTGACACCGCAGATGCTGATCGCACGCGAGGAGACCTTCGGCCCGGTGGCACCCCTGTTCCGGTTCAAGACTGAAGCGGAGGCGATCAGGATGGCCAACGACACCGAGTTCGGCCTGGCCGCCTATTTCTACTGCCAGGACATCTCCCGGGTCTGGAGGGTCGCCGAGGCCATCGAATACGGCATCGTCGGCATCAACACCGGTCTCATCTCCACCACCGTCGCCCCCTTCGGCGGCGTCAAGGAGTCCGGCCTTGGCCGCGAAGGCTCGAAATACGGCATGGACGATTTCCTGGTAGTCAAATACATGTGCATGGGCGGCATCAAGTAGGACTCCCCTCACCGTCGCATTCCCCCAGCTTTTCCTCATTCAAGGGAAGGGAAAGGGTGAGGATGGGATTTCGTTTCACATCGAGGATCCACGCGTTATGAAGGAAGTACATCACTTTTCCAACGGCACCTTCACCCGGCAGGACGCCGAAGTTGTGCAGGAATTCCCCCTGTTGCTGAGGGTCAACGACAAGGAACTGGTGACCCTGATCGCCTCACCCCATGACCTCAGATTCCTGGTGGCCGGTTTCCTCCGTGTGCAGGGGTTCGTCAGCAGCATGGATGACTTTTTGATGCTGAGCGTCTGCAACGACTTCGGCATTGCCAACGTCCGGATCAGGGGCGAGGTGAGCGCCAACCTGAAACCGATCCTCACCTCCGGTTGCGGCACCGGGATCACCTTTTCCCTGCCCGGCTCCGGAACCATCAGCAAGGTGAACACTCCTGCGGAAAATGTCACGCCCGAGGCGGTGTTCGCCCTCATGGCGCAGCTGGCGCGCAAGGCGGAGAAGTACAAAAGCCATGGCGGCGTGCATTCCGCTGCGGTAGGCGATAATGATGGCGACCTTCTCCTGTATGCCGAGGACATCGGCCGCCACAACACCGTTGACCGGCTGGCTGGTGAAGCGCTGCTGCGCGGAGTCGACCTGGCCGGGAAGCTGCTGGTAACCTCGGGCAGGGTCTCCGCTGAGATGGCCGCCAAGGCCGCCTCCCTCGGCATCGTGCTGATCGCTTCCCGTACCTCCCCGACCGACATGGCAATCCGGATCTGCCAGGAGGCCGGGATCACCCTTGTCGGCTACCTGCGGAGCGCAAACTTCAACGTCTACGCGAACCCGCAACTGCTGTTCGGCAGTGGCGGCTGAGCGGCCGGTTCAGCTCCCCGTTGCCCTCACAGACACAGCCCCCCCTGACCCTCCTCCCTTTGAAGGGGAGGGGAGCCAGGGGGGGGCAGCTCCCCACAGCAGACACACTCCTTTAATTAAGTACCCGCGCCGGGTTTGCCGATCTGGCGGGGGGAGCCATACCTTTACCTTTTTTCTGCCGCCATTCAGCGCATTCCCCCCGAAAAAAACAACCGCCTCCGTCCTGCCAAATCCCCTGTTTCCTGCATTTCAGCAATTGACAAAAGGGGGTAAAAACTGTATACAGTATCCGTTCAAATGAAGGATGTCTCGCCTGTATCATTCCGATAAACGCCGTAAATAGCTGGAAAAAATCTGAGGAGGGATCATGATCGAAGCTTACTTGAAACAAGAAGCAGAAAGAAAAGCACTCGGCATTCCTGCCAAACCGCTCGACCCGGAGCAGACCGCCGGTCTTTGCAAACTTCTGGAGGCCCCGCCCGCAGGGCAGGAGGCATTCCTGCTTAACCTCCTCAAGGAGAGGGTCTCCCCGGGCGTTGACCCGGCCGCTGAAGTGAAAGCCGCTTTCCTCGGCGAGATCGTCGCCGGCACCAAAAAATCCCCGCTGGTCTCCAAGAAAGAGGCCGTGCAGATCCTGGGCACCATGCTGGGCGGCTACAACGTCGGCCCGCTGGTTGCAGCTCTCAAAGACGCCGAACTGGCAGAAGAGGCCGTCAAGGCCCTTTCCGGCACCACCCTCGTCTACGACGCCTTCGACGAAGTCCTTGCCCTCTCCAAGACCAACGCCTCCGCCAAGAAGATCGTGGAGTCCTGGGCCAACGCAGAGTGGTTCACCTCCAAGCCGGGCCTGGCCGAGACCGTGAAGGTGAAGGTCTACAAGGTCGACGGCGAGATCAACACCGACGACTTCTCCCCGGCAGGCGATGCCTGGAGCCGTCCGGACATCCCGCTGCACGCTCTGGCCATGGGCAAGACCCGCTTCCCCGACGGCAACGCCACCATCGCCAAGTTCAGGGAAGACGGTTTCCAGGTCGCTTTCGTGGGCGACGTGGTCGGTACCGGCTCCTCCAGGAAGTCCGCCTGCAACAGCGTGCTCTGGCACATCGGCGAGGACATCCCGGCCGTCCCCAACAAGCGTCGTAACGGCATCATCATCGGCGGCGTCATCGCCCCGATCTTCTTCAACACCGCCCAGGACTCCGGCGCGTTCCCGATCAAGACCGACGTGACCAAGCTGAAGACCGGCGACGTCGTGATCATCGACTCCAAGAAGGGCGAGGTGAAGACCGAAGCCGGCGAAGTTCTCTCCACCTTCACCGTGGCTCCCAACACCCTGTTCGACGAGTACCGCGCCGGCGGCCGCATCCCGCTGATCATCGGCCGCGCCCTCACCGACCGCGCCCGCAAGGCCCTCGGCATGGGACCCACCGACGTCTTCACCCTGCCGGTCAACCCGGTACCGAAGGCAGGCCAGGGCTACTCGCTGGCCCAGAAGATGGTCGGCCAGGCCTGCGGCGTGCAGGGCGTCCTGCCGGGCACCGCATGCGAGCCGAAGATGACCACCGTCGGTTCCCAGGACACCACCGGTCCGATGACCGCCGACGAGCTGAAGGAACTCGCCTGCCTCAAGTTCCTGGCGCCGATGTTCATGCAGTCCTTCTGCCACACCGCCGCTTACCCGAAACCGGCCGACGTCAAGATGCACAAGACCCTGCCGCAGTTCATCATCGAGCGTGGCGGCGTGCCCCTTAAGCCCGGCGACGGCGTCATCCACTCCTGGCTGAACCGCCTGCTGGTTCCGGATACCGTCGGCACCGGCGGCGACTCCCACACCCGTTTCCCGATCGGCATCTCCTTCCCGGCTGGTTCCGGCCTGGTCGCCTTCGCCGGCGCCCTGGGCTTCATGCCGCTCGACATGCCTGAGTCCGTGCTGGTCCGCTTCAAGGGGCAGTTCAACCCGGGCATCACCCTGCGTGACGCCGTGAACGCCATCCCCTACTGGGCCATCAAGCAGGGTCTTTTGACCGTGCCCAAGAAGAACAAGGTCAACATCTTCAACGGCCGCATCCTGGAGATGGAAGGGCTTCCCAACCTCTCCGTGGAGCAGGCTTTCGAACTGACCGACGCCGCCGCCGAGCGCTCCGCCGCCGCCGGCTGCATCAAGCTCTCCGAGGAGTCGGTAGCCACCTACCTCCGCTCCAACGTTGCGCTCATGAAGCAGATGATCGCCGACGGCTACCAGGATGCCAACACCCTGCAGAACAGGATCGACGCCGTCAACGAGTGGCTGAAGAATCCGAAGCTGCTTGCCGCCGACGCCAATGCCGAGTACGCAGCCGTCATCGAGATCGATCTGGCCGAGATCACCGAGCCGATCCTCGCCTGTCCGAACGACCCGGACGACGTCAAGCTCCTCTCCGAGGTTGCCGGCACCCCGATCCAGGACGTCTTCCTCGGCTCCTGCATGACCAACATCGGTCACTTCCGCGCCGCCGGCGAGATCTGGAGGGGACAGAAGTTCAACCCGAACGTCCGCACCTGGATCTGCCCCCCGACCCGCATGGATCAGGCCAAGCTGAAAGACGAAGCTTACTTCTCCGTCTACAGCGCCATGGGTGCCCGCGTGGAAATCGCCGGCTGCTCGCTCTGCATGGGCAACCAGGCACGCGTGCCCGACGGTGTGAACATGTTCTCCACCTCGACCCGTAACTTCGACGACAGGATCGGCAATGGTGCCAAGGTGTTCCTCGGCTCCGCCGAACTCGGCGCGGTTACCGTCAACCTTGGCAAGCTGCCGACCCCGGCCGAGTACCTGGCCGTGTACAAAGAGAAGGTTGAGCCCAACAAGGCCAACGTCTACAAGTACCTGCAGTTCGACGAGATGTAATCAGTATCACCAGCAGATCAGCAAAAAGGCCCGCCGGGAAACCGGCGGGCCTTTTTGCATTACCCTTAGCCAGATCTTAAGGGCAGGGGAGGTGGCTTCAGATTTCAGGATCGAGGGCGACATCGACAAGGTCGAGCTTCAGATAAGTTTCAAGGACGACCTTTAGGAGGTCGGCCTCGAGATTTGCAACCATTTCTATCTTGCCAACTTCATTGTTCTCCTTGGAAATGGAGGCGTTGACCGCTGGCCTTCTCAGGTCGGCGTCATCCTATAAGCTTTTCCGCAGATCAACGATTTGGCCCGGATTCACAATCGGGCTATCTGCACCCGTCATCACCCGTAAAAAAATTCTTCTTTCCCGCTTCGGCCTGCCGGCCTACTGCCGGCCCGCATCTGGTTCTGCCAAAAGATTCCCGGGTTATTGTGAACCTGCTAACCAACCGGAGTCTCGACCTTCACAAAGTCATATTCGCCCACGCCTTGAACCAACAGGTATTCCGACTGTCCTTTGTTGATGTTGGTTACCCGGTGCACTTGTTGTGCTTTCGCTTGAGCTCGCTGTCCGGGTAGCAAGACCACCAAGTCGTCAGGGTTGCGAGTCTCCAACTGGATGATCCCTGTCAAGCACACGAAGAAGTCTCCCACCCTGCTATGGTAATGCCAGGCAGTCGAAGCGTCCTTTCCCAGCACCATTATCCTGACTAAGACGTTATCGGTCTTGATGATCGGTTCGTTACTCATGGCGAGTCTCCACGGTTGAGCCGCAGGAGGAGCGCTGCGGGTGGTGATAAATAGGCGTTGAGAGTTCTGCAACGGGCCCAGCACCTGTAACCGGAGGGATGTTCGGGGCAGGCCAGGCCACATTCCAACTGATATAAGCTTACCTGATAGACAAGGCGGCGTACTCTTAAAAGGTGCTATAATTTTAATGTAGAGAGGAGGTGACCATCAATCATGAAAGAACCTAAAACTCAGCCGATGCCACCACGGAAAAATATGGTGGAACGTACTAGTAAAACTTCTGTCGGAGTTAGCAAGCACGATCTGCAGATGAGGCGCGAACCAAATCACAATGTCCATATCATCACCCACCACGGCAAGATTCAGTCCGGGCGTAAAGGCCGTACCGACTAACCGTAGTGCCTCCATCTCGCTCCCTCCCCTTAAGGGGAGGGACAGGGGGGGCGGGGCGCTGAGAGTAGACGAAGCGGCCCACTCAACCTTTCTTTTCGTTGACCTTATCATTGAAAATCCCCAGAAAAGAACCTATATTAACCCCGGCTGAGGAACAGTTTTGCCAACTGGTTCGCCACGGGTTGATGGCCGCCACTATCGGTCTTGTCACCGGGGGGCTTCTGTCCCGCTGTTCCTTGCTGCCATGGCCGCTCCCTCAAGCAGCCTCACCAAATCACCCTACGAGTGACCCCATGAAAAAGATACTCGCCGTTGAAGACGGCAAGGTTTCGCAGGCCCAGCTTCTGGACATTCTCGAAGGCAAGTACCAGGTAACTGTGGAGGAAAACGGCGCCTCGGCAATGGCCATCGCGCTGGAAACCGCTCCCGATCTGATCCTGCTGGATGTGAACCTTCCCGGGATGAACGGTTATGACATTTGCCGAGAGTTGAAAGGGGATTCCAGGACCCGGGAGATACCGGTCATCTTCCTCACCGGCTGCGACACAGGCGCTGAAAAGGTGAAGGGGTTTGAGTCGGGGGCGGATGACTACATCGTGAAGCCCTTCTACGCTGAAGAACTCCTGGCGCGCGTATCTCTTCATTTAGCCTTAAGAAGAGGGAAGCAGTTGGCTGTCGAGCTTGAACGGCTGAAACTGCTGCGGGAGATGGCGGTTGCCGTCAGCCATGAACTGAATAACCCTCTGACGGCAATCCTGTGGCATCTTCACGCTGTGTCCAGGGAGCTGGACGGGGGGAACGAGAATGCCCGTGCGCACCTGTCGGAACTCAAGGTCGAATTCGACAAGATCCGCCAGGTAGTGGCCCGCCTGGCGGCAGCCTCCCGCGACGCCAAAACGGAGTATGTGATGGGGGAGGAGATGATCGATCTGAACAACATCTGATCCAGCCGGGAAAACCTCCCGCCCACGGGCGTGCCTCTAATTTTCACAGTAGTGGCGCATTAGCTGCCTTTCGTCCGATGACTTCCGTATTTTCCAGGATCTTCTTCAGTTTGTTCAGCGACTTCGTCTCGATCTGCCTGATGCGCTCGCGTGTCACTCCGAAACTTTTGCCGATGGTCTCCAGGGTTTGGGGATCCTCGTCGTCCAAGCCAAAGCGCAGGGTGAGGATTTTCTTCTCCCCCTCGCTGAGGGTTTCCAACCACTGTGAGATCATCTCCAATTTGTTCAGATTTTCCAGAAGAAGCGAGGGCGAGATGGTAGAGGTGTCCTCGATAGTGTCGATCAGCAAAAAGTTGTGCTCCCCTATCGGCTGCTCCATGGAAAAGGTCTTTTTCTGCAGTACCATTAACCGCCTGATGTAGGCAGCATTGACCTCGAGGACGTCCGCTACCTCCTTGGTGCTCGGCTCGCGGTTCATCTTCTGAACAAAATCCCGTGTTACCCGCATCATTTTGTTGATGTCATCACAGACATGCACCGGCAGCCGTATGGTACGCGACTGGTTGACAATCGCCCGCTCTATACACTGCCTGATCCACCAGGTGGCGTAGGTCGAGAAGCGGCACTCCTTGGATATTTTAAAGCGATCGACCGCCTTGATGAGCCCCATGTTCCCCTCTTCGATCAGGTCAAGGAAAGGGAGCCCCCGATGCAGATAGCGTTTGGCGATATTCACCACCAGCCTGAGGTTTGAGACGATCATGCGGTCGCGGGCGGCCTTGTCTCCCAGATCGATCCTCGCCGCCAGTTCCTTCTCCTCCTCGGCGGTCAAAAGCTTGGTCTTCTGGATCTCGCGCAGGTACAGCTTGATGGCGTCGTCGTAATGCTCGACAGCCGCCGGCTTGATCTCCTCCTCTTTTGTCCACTGCGAATCCTTCACCATGTTCCCTTCCGCCAAGCAGCTGAGGTCGGGTTCCTCCTGCTCGTCCAGGTAATATGGTTTCTTTCTCTCTTCCGGTTCCATGTACGACTCCTATGAAAGGGTAACTGATTAGCAGTCCAAGCTGCTTGCAAGGCTATGCCAACCGATGGGGAAGGGGAAACGGTGGGGGAGGGAGGTCTCATTGTTGTTCGGCTTTGGGAAATGCGGGGCGAGCCGGATGTGGGATCAGCTTATGCACCACTTTACCGATCTGCCGACCGAAGTCACTGAAGTCGAGGTGGCCGTGCTGGTAATGATCGGCTCTTTGCTTTGCCCGCATTACCTATGCCTAATCGTCCCATTCCAGGACTTCCGCCGAGCAGTTAATTTGGCAAGGAGTTTCGTCGATTGGCGCTGGTCGACGACCCGCCATCCCTTGTGAACGCGGCATTACTGTCAAGCCTGCGCAAGAAAAACATTGATGACATGGCCAGCGCGCTGTCGAGGAGAAAATCCAAATAGCCGACCTCGTTTTCGTCGGAAATCATCAAGAGATAATGATTTGGACCAGTGGGTGAGCGCTGTTCTTCGAGGTGGCAGGCGGGGTATTTCTCGATAAGAGCTGAGAGTTGTTTTGGGTCCGCGTAAATGGTGTCGATGATCATAGTCAAAACGCCTTCCTCTCTGTTGGCCTGCCATGGCGTGGACTCGGTAGTGGCAACAAATATAGCAATGTTCAGTAACGCCCGCTTGTGCGAATGTGCTGACTTTTGGGGGAATCTTGCTGATCTGGTGCAGTGATGTTGGCTGTACTCTGTAGGGTCGAGGCGAACGCTTGCACCGGTCGTGCGTGAATGCGACCTTGAGTTCGAATCATGGATAAAGCAGTACGAAAACAGGAATGAAAAGTGGGGCGTTTCGCAGAGGGAAGAGGACGAATTGGCTTTGGCAGGGAAAAAGCTAAGGATATTTGGGGGCCGATGTCTCGAAGTATGGTCTTTGGCGCATAAACGGGTTCCTTTCTTAAGGGTTGCGGAATTACGGCTTGCGAAGCCCGTCCTTGCCAACCGGCGATTTGGAAGGATTTCGTCGACTCTCAGTCCCGGGAAGCGTGAAGTAAAAGGTTGCGCCTTTTCCTGGTTCTCCTTCGGCCCATACCCTGCCGCCATGCCGCACGATGATCCGTTCGACGGTGGCCAGGCCGATGCCGAACCCCTTGTGACGCTTCGACGGTAACTTAGCAAAGGGGGAAAAGATCCCTCCTGCCTCGGCCATGTCGAATCCTATACCGTTGTCTCGCACAAAGTACACTTCTTTGCCGCCCTCGTCGGTAATGCCGAAGGCGATCAACGCCTCTTCCCGCGATTCAGTGAACTTCCAGGCGTTACCCAACAGGTTCTCCAGGCCAACCCGCAACAACCCGGAATCTCCCTGCACACGTAGACCATTGGTTATGTCAAAGATGGCCCTGCGCTCAGGCGCTGTCGCTTTCAGACCGGACGCGATCAGCCCCGAAAGCTCGGAAAGGTCAACCGTCTCCCCTTTCAATCCGACCTTGCCTGCCAGGGAGAAGTTGAGCAGAGTCTCGATCAGGTCGTTCATCCGAGCCACACCCCGGTTAGCGCTGATCAGATAGGACAGGCACTCCTCGTCGTGGAGGTCGCCGCAGCGGGTCTTGATCGCCTGGCAACTTATGGAGATGAGATTGAGGGGTTGGCGTAGATCGTGGGCCACCGTATAGTTGAATGCCTCCAACTCCTTGTTGGCCTCTTCCAGCTTGGTTGCCTGCTCGGACAAGGCTTCGTTCAGGCGAACTATCCTTTCTTCAGCCCGTTTGCGCTCCGTGATGTCGATCAGCGCGATATGGTACGTTTGCCGTTCCATGGCTCCGCAGGGAGCCAGTATGCCTTCCAGCAGCAGCCATTGGGCTCTGAAACCTTGTAACAGTTTGACCTCACAGCATTGCCGCGATTTGGATACGAAAATATCTCTGGCAAATTCTATGAAGCTCATCATTGACCCGACGTCCAGGAACGAGACTAGTGACTGGTCAGGTAGCTTTGCCTTTTCACATCCCAGCAATCGGGCGGCGACCTCGTTGCCTTCAGATATCCTGCCACGTTTGTCGATTGTGAGGTAACCCACTGGGGCAAAATGGTAGAGATTATGGTAAACCTCTTCCAGCATCTCGGCCTCGACCTGTGCCCTTCGCAGCTCCAGATTTTGTTCCTCCAACTGGACTAGTTGGAGTTCGAGTCCTTCATTGTCCTTTCGCAGCAGATCGCTGTCGAGTTTCCGCCGTATCGAAAAGACGATCGCACGGGCGAGCTGAGGACCGGAGATCCGGCTTTTCACGAGGTAGTCCTGGAGACCCGCCTGTAATGCTGCAAGGGCCAGTTCATCGTCGTCATCTGCCGTCAGCGCCAGAATCGGGACCTCTGCCGATCTCTCGCGCACCGCTAGGGCCGCCTGAAGTCCTTTGCTGCCCGGCAGTTCAAGGTCCACCAGAACCGCATGGAAAATCGTGCTCTGCAACAGGCCCAGCCCATGCGCCAGCCCCTGAACGTGCTGCAGCGAAAATTCACGGCATGGTGCCTCGGACAGCATTTTCTTTATAGCAGTCGCCACGGGGACACTGTCCTCGATCAGCAGAATCTTGAGTTTCGAGCACGGCATTTCCACCTCACTGCGGTCTTTATTCACCAGCAAGAAATTCGCCGGTGGTGGCTGGTCTTTGCGTGTTTAAAATTAGAATTAAACTGGTAAAAATGTGAAGGTCAAATAAAAACAATAGGACCCCACCAGCACTCAGGGAAAAGTCAGCACAATTTCCCTAAATAAGGGCAAATAAACACCAGATACTTTGAAAACCCTTGCTATATTTGTATCGCTTCAGGTTTGGGGGAAAAACTCCGCAGTTCATCGTTATCAGTTGGCCAGGAGGACGTCTACTTGAGCGCGATAGTCGATATGATCTACGCGAAGTCTGAGCAACTGGCTGTCCTTGTCAGAAAATACCCCGAATGTCACCTTGAGGAGAGGGATTACTGCCTGAAGTCCCAAGTGTATCTCCTTTTCTTGCCGGGGGTGAGCGAGGAAAGCTACTTCGACTTTCTTATCGAAAATGCTCTTGCGATGTCGTCCACGAGTTTTCTGAGACGGTATCACGGCGACGAATACGCGCGCATGGTGATGTCCAGGCTTGCTGAATCAGCTGCGGGACAGGACGAGACTGGCGGTGGACAGCAGTGTGGCGAGGTGTGAAGCGGATGACATTCCAGCACGCTTTGAGGTGAGAGACATGCCCCAGACAGACCTAGTGACGACCTTCACCGACAGGCTCGACCATTTGCTGGACGAGCACGAAGCGGGGAAACGGTAGCCGCAACGGGCGATGGAGATCATCGCCTGCCTGTGCAACGAGTTTGGTGAGCAACCGATGCACTTACCCCTCAACATCCAGATGATACTGGTTGTGGTGCATGCCTGGGACCGTGGCGACCGTCCCGATGTCGATGCACTGTCAACGGTCTCTGCGCTGTCCAGGTTACAGGAAGGACTTCCTGGACGCTCGGCCGTCCTGCACCGGGCGCCGCTGGCGAAATCCGCCTCGCTCGCCCTGTACTGATCGGCAAAAAGGACCCTTCGCCATTTTGGTCCAGCGTGCGGTCCTTGCCGTCAGTGTGGAAGGCGCTTGTTTTTACCCTGGTACAGGGAATGCCGGAACCTGGACGGAGTTACCCCGATAGACTTTTTGAAACACTTGGTGAATTCGCTCTGGTCGCTGAAGCCGCACTCACCTGCGACCCGGGAAACGGGTGTATCCTGGGACAGCAGCAAGGAAGTGGCGCGGGTGATGCGCAGTCTGAGCATGTATTGCATGGGACTTACTCCGAAGCACTTCCTGAACTCCCTGGAAAAATGAAATTTGCTCATGCAGGCCTGTTCGGCGATGCTCTCCAGGTACAGTTTCTCGGAGAGGTGCTCTTCCATGTAGGTCGCGGCCTTGCAGAGCCGCTCCGGAACTTCCGCGGGGATGAGGCTGTGGCCAGCATTGGCAGGGTTGTCGGTCCCCTGCTTCTTGTCCCCGCCGCGTCCCATCTCGACGGCTCGGGTGACGCTGTCGATCAGCTTGTCGACCTGTATCGGCTTGGTGAGGTAATCGATCGCCCCGGTCTTCATGCAATGGACGGCGGTTTCGATCTGATGCTCTCCAGTGACGACAACGGCGGGAATATGCGGCTTTTCCAAGGAGAGGTAGTTTAACAGGTCCATGCCGCTCAGGCCGGGCATGGACAGGTCAAGGACGACGGCCGCCGCCTCCGATTTCTCGAGGAAGTGGAGAGCGAGGCTGCTATCCTCAAAGGTCACTACTCTATGAAAATGATGCGCGCGCAGCAACGAGGCAATCAGCGACAGTACGTCGATGTCGTCTTCAACAACTATTATTGGCAGGCCGGTTCGTTGAGTCATCACTCGATCTTCTCCAGCTTCGGTTGGTCGGAGTGGCTGAGGATTCGGGTTGCGTCTGCTGACGAAGAGCGGCAGCACTCAGGAAATACCGGATGGAGCAGGGCGGATGAAGGGTAGCTGGTTAAATTTCCGTCCATATCACTTGTTTGTCAAGTGCATCCGGCGAAAACGTCGGAAAAAACTGTCGTCGCGATATGAAAAAACGGGAGAGTGGGCAGACGATACATGCGGCGAGGATGGTGATGCGCGGAGCCATGGATGATGATACGGTCATGGGGAGCAGGGGCAGTGCCTGCTTTTTTTATGGCGCAAAGAGCCGGGGCGTATTCCGGGTATGGAGTCGCGGATTAGCCCGAGGTTGTCGGGAGAGCTACCACAAAGGCCCGAGACTTTTAAGTCGTCGGGCCTTCGAGTAGGTACTCAGAAGCAGCTATCTTGCAAGTTTAGATCAGCTTCTTCAACTCCTCGATCAGATCCCTGAGCAGGTCGTAGCCGTTTTGCCAGAAGCCGGGGTCGGTCATCACGATGCCGGCAGGGGCGAGGGTGTCTGCGGGGGTGCGGGAGCCGCCGTCGGCCAGGATGTCCCGGTAGATCGGGAGGAAGGCCTCGCGCTCCTTGAGGTACATCTGGTAGAGGGAGAGCACCAGGAGCTCCGCAAAGGTGTAGGAGTAGCAGTAGAAGCGGGCGTGGATGAAGTGGGAGATATAGCTCCAGCCGAAGCGGTACGGCTCGATCATTTCCACGGAGTCGCCGTACAGCTTGCCGTTTTCATTCCACCAGATGTCGCACAGTTCGTTGGCGGTCAGCAGCCCGTCCTTGCGGCCCAGGTGCATCTTCTCCTCGAAGCGGGTCAGCACGTTCTGACGGAAGGTGGTGGCGATGATGTCCTCGATCTTGGCGCACAGGAGGGATTTTTTGACCTCCTTGTCCGTCTCGTTCTCCAGGAGCTGCCGAGTCAGCAGCATTTCGCCGAAGACGGAGGCCGTTTCGGCCAGCGGGAGCGGCATGTGGTAGTTCAGCATGCTCTGTTTTTGGGCCAGCATGAAATGGATTCCGTGGCCCACCTCGTGCGCCATGGTGGAGACGTCGCGCAGGTTGCCGGTGAAGTTTAAAAGGAGATACGGGTTCAGCGAAGGGGTCATTCCCATGCAGAAGGCGCCACCGCTTTTGCCGGGGCGGGGCAGGGCGTCGACGCGCTTGTCGGTGAAGAAGGAATCGGCCATCTGGGCGAACTCTTCCGAGAAGCCGCGGTAGGCCTGGACGGTCATGGTGCGCGCTTCCTCGAAGCTGTACTGTTTGCCGCTATCAGTGAGGGGCGCGTAGACGTCGCAGTTTTTCAGGCGTGGCATGCCGAGCAACTTGGCCTTCAGCCTGAAGTATTCCTGGGCGAGCGGGTAGTTGTTCTCGGAGACCTGCATGAGGTTTTCCACCACCTCGGTGGGTATCTCGTTGCCGAGGTTGGTCGGTTCCATGGGGTGGCCGTAGTTCCTCAATTCCAGTTCCTGCGAGTGATCGAGCGCCGCATTGTTGAAGACTGCTGAAAACAGGATCTGGTGTTCCTGGTGCTTGTTCAGGAAGGTGCCAAAAGCTTTTTCCCTGACGGCGGCATCCGGGTGGTGCAGGAGGGCCAGCACCTCCTCGCCGCTCATTTCCCGCTGCTCGCCCTCGATCTCCAGTGTGTAACGCAGCGACGCCGAGACTTCGTCGAAGAGCCGGCTGAACGCCTGGACGCCGGTCAGCCCCTTTTGGGAGAGGAGGCTTTCCTCCCGCTCCGACAGGGTGTGTGGCTTGAACTTGCGCAGCGCTTGCAGGAAATGGCGGTAGTTGGCGAGCAGGCTGTCCTCGGCCAGCGCTTTGAAGGGCTCGTCGTCCATCTCGATCAGCTCCAGGTCGAAGAAGAGGAGCTCCCTGCCCATCAGGTTGCCGAACTCGGAGGCCTTCTGGGAGAGGCGTTTGTTGACGTCGCTTTCGCTGTCGGCGGCGAAGAGCAGATGGGCGTAGAGTTGCGGTTTGGCCAGCGACTCCTGGAGCGCTTCGTATGCGAACAGCGCCTCAAGAAGCGCCTCCGCAGACAGGCCGGACACCTTGCTGCGGTATTTCTCACGGAAAGCGGTTACCTTGGCGGTACTTTCTTCGAAATCGCGGTTGAGCTCCTCGGAGGTGGGGGAGGGGTAGAGAGGGATAGTGTCCCAGGTGAGGTCGCTGGTCATATGGACTCCTGACAATCATTGTTATTGAAATTACAGAATCTCTCGATAGTAATCGAAGGGGGGATGAGTGTCAAGAAAGGGTGGGGCAGAGTCATTTCACTTCAGTTGACTGTCTTTACTGCCTTTCCTGTTGTAGAGCGCTTCTGCTTTCTGCTTCTTTTCCAATTCAGTTTGGCATGCAACACAGTAACGAACTCCCGGCATTGCCTTGCGACGCGCTTCTGGAATAGGGACCTCACACTCTTCGCAATGAGTCAGGCTTTCACCTTTAGGCAATCGCTTTTTGGCTAATTCGATTGCTGATGCTACGGTGGCATCGATTTGTTCCTGCACCGCCCCATCTCGCGACCATCCAACCGCCATGTCTTATTCCTTTTACCGGTTATTTTCCTGAACCCCGCCGGTACTTCTTATACTCTTTCTCCGTGATGTTAAAACTTGCTTTCGATATCACCGCAGAAAGTTCCTTACTCTTGAGGGGACATCCTATATTGCCTCTTCCCGCAAGACAATGTCAAACAGGGTTAAATGCAGCTCCCGCGCATTTGGGCCGGGCCGTGAGCGTGGTGCCGGTATCTGTACAGGGTGAAGGAGGAGGCGCTCTCCCCTCTGGAAAGGATCAGGAAGGGGACGAGTATCAAGAACGGGTGGGGTTGGCAGGGCTCGGGAGTTCGGCAGATGAAGAGAGGCCAAGCTCCCTCACCCGCTTCGGCCACCCCCTCCCGAAGGGCGAGTGGAGTTAACGGACTGGGCAGAGGTGATTATATCTCGACACTGCTGCTGCCGTCGCGGGGAATGAGTTCGCTGAAGTAGTGGATGGTGGTGAAACGCTCGGAGTGCGCGGGGGGAGCGGTCGAGCTGAAGCGGCCGACGTGGATCAGGTACTTGATGCCGAAGAGATGGGCGGTGCCGAGGTTGGTCTCGCTGTCTTCGCCGAGCATGGTTCGCTCGGGGAGATAGTGAACCTTCTCCTGCAGCTTCTTCCAAAAGGCGGGGTCTTCCTTGGGGAGCCCCAGATCATGGGCGGAGATGATGCCGTCGAAATAGGGGCCGATCTTGGTTCTGCGCATCTTGAGATCGAGCGTCTTTCCGTGCGCGTTGGTGACCAGGTGGATCCCCTTGCAGTGCTGGCGGAGATAGAGGAGGAATTCCACCACGAAGGGATGCACCGCGATCAGGTGGTTGACCTCTTCCTTCAGGACGGGGATGTCCAGGCCCAGCTGGTCCGACCAGTAGTCGAGATCGGTCCAGTTGAGGGTGTTCTCCTGGGAGCGGAACATGGCGTGGCAGCGGATCTTGGCGTCCCCGAGGGAGATGCCGTGTTTCTCCGCGAAGCGCAGGGGGACGTGTTCGAGCCAGAAGTGGTCGTCGAAGTGCCGGTCGAGAAGGGTGCCGTCCATGTCCAAAAGGACGGTGTCGATGAGAGTCCAGTCGATCTTCATAAAACCTTTGGGCAACTGCAGAATCTGAGAAATACTTTGCCACGGAGAAAATCGGAGAGAATCTGAGAAAGCAAGGATAAAGGCAAGATCTTCTAGACTTTGTTACTACGAAAGCAATCACCCCTGTCCCCCCTTTATCAAAGGGGGGACGTACTTTCGGGACATGATGTTGCTTTTGACTTTACTAAAAAGATTTCTCCGAATTTCTCAGATTTTCTCGGTGGCCAACGGTTTACGCCTTTTCCTGCAGGAAGCGCTTCACCTGCTCGCGGTCGGCTTCCATGATCTCGCAGCGGGTCTCTTTCCCCTCCAGCACGGCAAGCTGCGGCGGCAGGGGAGGCGGGAAGCCGATGGCGCGCTCGACGGCATCGCCGAACTTGGCAGGGTGGGCGGTCGCCAGGCAGACCACCCGCTCATGGCCTTTGGCGCACTCCAGGGCGCCGCGCACACCGACGGCGGTGTGAGGGTCGAGCAGGTAGTTGGTTTCCTTGTAGAAGGAGGCGATGGTCTCCAGGGTCTGCTTCTCGTC
>DATFAB010000032.1:0-6389 GCA_035255025.1 Geomonas sp. | reverse complement strand
GCTCATGCCGGCCATGTTCAAATAGGGGTGATCGTAGATGTTTCCCTTGCTGTCCGCATAGAGAAGCTTGGGGAGTCTTTTACTTTTCATAATCAGTCCTTAGAGCCGCAGAGTTCTTCACAAGCGCGGCGTCGCAACCTGCTACAGTAACAAAATTCGGCAGACGGGGCAAGAAACAAGAAGACCACGTCCTCAACCAGGAAAGGCACCCAAAAGCACGAACGGGGTGACGGTTTGACAAGGAGGAGACAAATCGCCTAAATCCCCCTTTATCCAAGGGCGATTCCCTCTCCGCGGAAAGTCGTGATAATCGCCTTCCTATTTTCGTGTCTCTCCTACCTTTCGTGGTTAAGCCTCTATGCTTTTTGTGCTACAATCCCGCCCATGAAAATCCTGCTCGCCACGCTGCACGCCAAGTACGTTCACTCCTCGCTCGCTCTCCCCTACCTCGTCTCTTTCTGCGCAGATCTGCAAGGGATCGAATTCGAGATCCTCGAGCTCACGGTGAACGAGCAGCAGGACCAGTTGCTGGCCCGCCTGTACGACTCCCGCGCGGATGTGGTTCTCTTTTCCTGCTACATCTGGAACACCGGGCTTACCCTGAAGCTTGCCTCGGACCTGAAGCAACTGGAGCCCGCCACCTTTATCGTGCTCGGCGGGCCCGAGGTCTCCTTTGGCTCCTTCGAGATGATGGTCAACAACCCCGCGCTCGACGCCATCGTGCGCGGCGAGGGGGAGGCGACCTGCCATGAGCTGCTGCTGGCTTTGCGCGATCAACTCCCGCTGGACGAGATTGCCGCACTCACCTTCCGGGAAGGAAAAGACGTCATCGCCAATCCCGACCGCCCCCCCCTTTCCCGGCTCGACGCCATCCCCTCCCCGTTCGCCGCGGGGCTCGCGGACCTCGGCAAGCCCCTGGTCTACTACGAAACATCCCGCGGCTGCCCGTTTTCCTGCGCCTTCTGCCTCTCTTCCGTGGAAAGCGGCGTACGCTCCTTTTCCATGGAGCGGATCCGGCAGGACCTGGGATTGCTCATGGAACGCGAAGTGCGGACCGTCAAGCTGGTGGACCGGACCTACAACTTCGATGCAAAGAGGGCCAACGAGATCTGGCGCTTCATCCTGGAGAACAACCGGAGCAGCAAGTTCCACTTCGAAATCGCCGCGGACCTGCTGACGGAAGAGAACCTCGCCTTGCTCGCCCAGGTTCCCGCCGACCTGTTCCGGTTCGAGATCGGCGTGCAGTCCGGCGGAGAGGAAACCCTGGCCCAGGTCGAGCGCACCTCGAGCCTTGCGCGCGTATTTGACAACGTGCGGCGCCTTAAAGCAGAGACAGCGGTCACCATCCACCTCGACCTGGTGGCCGGGCTCCCCGCCGAATCGATGGACGGCTTTCTCGCCTCCCTGCAGCGGCTCTTCGAACTGCGCCCCGACCACATACAGGTGGAGCCGCTCAAGGTCATGAAGGGAACCGCCATGCGCGGTATCGCGCGGACGCACCTCTACGCCTACTCGGAAACAGCCCCCTACAAGGTGCTCCGCACACCGTGGCTCACCTTCCTCGAGATCCGCAAGATCGAGAATATCAGCCGGCTGTTGGAGCTCGTCTATAACAGCGGCAGGTTCCCTGCCTCTCTGGAAGTTTTAGGCGACCAGGCCCCCCTTTCCGAACTGTTCGCGGCGGCGGCCGATTTCTTCGAGACGCAAAGTGTGGGAATGAATCTTTCCCTGGCAGCCCTCTTCGAAGCCATCTGGCGCTTCGCCGCCTCCCGCCTTGAGGAAGGAGAGTTGGAGGCTTTCCGCGACGCCCTGAGCTTCGACTTTTGCCTGACCGGCTATCCCGGCGGGAATGCCCCGTCCTTTTTCGACTCAGCCGCCAAGGCCACCGGCAAAGAAGGGGCCGTGGATCTTCCTGTGCCCAGAGCTGGAGAAAGGATCCGATACTACCGGCGGCACTTTGCCAGGGACTATCGCACAAAACCGTGGCGGGTCGGCCCTACCGAAATCACCTTCATCTACCGCTCCGCACCTGGAGAGGGGCTCCGAGTGGGGCTTCTTTAGCCTAAAGCATATCCATCTTCCGCAGCGCCTCGCCCCCCTACTCATTGGGTTCCTTCAGATGGTAGCGGGGCCCGCTTTGCCGGCTCGTACAGCATTTCCCCGCTGCCCCCCTCGGCTCCTTGCCGGCTGGGTACCCGCCTCCGGACCTCTGCATGAACTAGCCTGACCTGCCCTTTCCCCACCACGTTGTCCTCTCGCGGCGAAACGATATTTCCCCTTGCACACGACAGATCACCAGCAATACTAATGATTGGTCAAATTTAATATATTTAATGCAAAGGGGGCGCGTCATGAGATTCTCATTTCACCTCCTGCTCGTTGTCTGCCTGATCATCATCCCCCATGCTGTTTTCGCCGAACCAGTCATTTCTCCGGAGCCCGCCCTTCCCTCGCTAACCCGTGGGCAGGAAGTTGTGGTGCATGGCAAAGAGTTCCCCCCACCCGACGAAAAGGGGGGCTACCAGGTGATCCTTAATAGCGGCAAGCCTGAGGAGCGCATCATGCTTCCCGCCAAACGGGTGGATGCCAACGCCTTCTCATTCACCTTGCCCAACACCAACGACCAGCTCCCGGCCGGCAGGTACCTGGTGAGCGTCCGGATGGCTGGCAAGGAGTACCAGGTTCCTGGTGACCTGCGCGTGCTTCCCGATTCTCTGGCACCAGTCCACCTGGATGCCATTTATCCGCTGACCGCCTATCCCTCCGGCAAGCCGGGCAACGACTTCGACATTTCCGGCCAGAACCTTGCCGCCGTTCCCCAGGACAACCGCCTGATCGTGGTGGATCGCGGTCCAGTCAGCGTCGGAGATGCCAAGGAATGCGATGAGATGAAGCGGACCGGACACTTCACCAAGACCTGCCTCTTCGTGGAGCCTGGCATGGAAACCAGGAAGGTGCATGTGGTCAATTTCCCTCACGGCAGGTACGACGGGCCCATCCACATCCAGCTGCAGGTCGGCAGCAACCTGTCCAATGCCCTGCCACTGACCTTTTCCAGGGTTTCCCAGGCGGCCGCGCTGACCACCGCCTTGCTGGTCTTCGTGGTCATCATGGCCATCGTGGTACTGCTGGTTTCACGGGGGATCGGCCGGCACACCATCGGCACCAGGCAATTCAGCCCCTGGACGGCCTTTTTCCTCGACAAGGAAACCAACACCTACAGCCTTTCCAAGTTCCAGCTCCTGCTGTGGACCTCGGTGTTCGTCTTCAGCTATCTGTACCTCTTCCTCTGCCGGGCTCTCATCCAATGGAAGCTGGGACTGCCGCCGGTACCGCAAAATCTTCCCACCATGCTGGCCATCAGCGCCGGCGCTACCGTGATCTCGGCAGGGGTCACCGAAACACGCGGCTCCAAGGGCTCGGGCCCGGTCTATCCGTCCGCCGCGGACTTCGTCTCCACCGGCGGGCTGGTGGTGGGGGAGCGGTTCCAGTTCTTCGTCTGGACCCTGGTAGGGACCTTCCAGTTTCTGACCATGATGCTGATGACCGACCCGGCAACCTTGTCCGAGTTGCCGGACATCCCGGCCAACTTTCTCTACCTGATGGGAATCAGCTCGGCCGGTTACCTGGCCGGCAAGGTGATACGAAAGCCGGGCCCGGTCATCAGGAACCTCACCGTGGTCGCCGTTACCCAGGCATCGGCCTCGAACCCAGCCACCATGACCATGCTCTTGAAAGGGGAAAACCTCTCCGAAAACGGCACCATCATCGTCGATGAGAAGATGCTCGAGCAGACGAGCTATGCCATAACCGGCAAGAAGCCCCACCCCCAGGCTCCTGATCCCTCCTTTAACAACGAGATCGAGATCGTTTTGAAGGATGCCGAAGCATACCTGGGCGGCAGCCATACCCTCACGCTCACCAACCGGGATGGCCAGGTGGCAGCGATCGGTTTTCCCAACAATGCGCCGGTGATCGAGTCGGTCAGCGACTTGGCCCACGGCGAATCGCCGGTTGAGCTTACCGTGAAGGGGAAAAACTTCTCAGGCGTAATTACGGGAACGTGGAAGGATCCTGGCGAAAACAGTTTGGCCATCGGGGCTGACCAGGTGAACCGCAAAAGCCAGACGGAGCTGGCGGTCAGCATCGTGCCGGGACCTGCCGGCACCGGGAGCCTGACCCTGGTGAGCCAAGTTGGACTGGCCGCGAGCAAGCAGGTGACCGTCAGCTGACTCGGACAGGCAGTGGCTAAGGGAGGGATATGGAATTCTTTACTGTTTCCTGCCTGCGCAGGGGAAGGGTATCCATTGATGGGAGCTATCTCGGGGAAAACAGGAGCGGCGATACCCTCCGCGTCTTTCAGTGCAGCGCCGGTCTTCACGACGTCTCGCTGGAGTGTCTGACCGGGCGCCAGTGCCGGGTCATGACGCAGAGGGTCATGATCACCGGCACCAACGCTATTTTACCGATACGTATCTACTTCGTCTGCGACCTCATGGCCCCTACCGGACAGAGCTGAGTATCTCCAGCAGGAAATCCCAATACCGCTGCACGCTGTCGATGTAGATGACCTCGTCGGGGGAGTGAACTCCGTGCAGGCTCGGGCCGAAAGAGATCATATCCATCCCGGGCACCCGCTCACCTATGATGCCGCACTCAAGACCGGCGTGAACAGCCGTCACCTCCACCTCCTTGCCGAACAGAGATTGGTAGCAGCGTTTGGCGACGCCGAGGATGCCGGAGTTGATGTCCGGCTTCCACCCCGGATACCCGGAGCTTCCTTCGACAGCAGCGCCTCCCAGCCGGAAAATTGATTCGACACTTTCGACGACTTCGGAGAGACGCGTGGCGACCGAGCTGCGTTGGCTGGTGATGAGCACTAGCTGATCGCCGCGTGTGCTGATCACCGAAACGTTGGTGGAAGTCTCGACCAGTCCCCGGATATCCATGCTCATGTGCTGGACGCCGGTAGGGAGCGCGGCGATGGTGAGCAGGATCCTCTGCTGGAGTGCAGCCTGGAAGAGCTTGCCATTGCCTGCCTTCGACTGCGACATGGCGAGCAGGAAGCCAGGATCGACGGCGGAGAGCTCAGCCTGGAAGATGGCGTTCAGCGAAGAAACCAGGCTCCTGGCCTCGTCCAGCTTGGCCTTGGGCAGGTAGACGACCGCGCTGCACTCACGGGGGATGGCATTACGCATATTGCCGCCCTCGATGGTAGAGATCCTGCCGCCTATCTCGGAGAGCCTGAGCAAGGCACGGTTGAGGATCTTGATGGCGTTACCCAGTTCCTTGTCAATCTCCAGGCCGGAATGCCCACCTTTAAGCCCCTTCACGGTGATGTCGACGGGGATCATGTCAGCAGAAGCATCGTCGCAGGCAAGCTGCCATTTCCCCAAGGTGTCCTTCCCGCCAGCGCAGCCAATGAAGACCACCCCTTCATCCTCGGAATCGAGGTTCAGCAGGATCCTGCTCTGGATGAGATTGCCGTCCAGGCCCAGGGCTCCCTTCAACCCCGTTTCCTCCTCGAGGGTGAACAGCATTTCAAGCTGTCCGTGCTCCAGTGAGCGATCTTCCATGATAGCCAGACTGGTGGCGACACCGGCGCCATTGTCTGCCCCCAGGGTAGTGCCGTTTGCCGTCACGACGTTACCATCCCGGACCAGTTCGATGGGGTCGACCATGAAGTCGTGAACCTTGCCGGCGTTCTTCTCACAAACCATATCGAGATGGGACTGCAGGCAGACGGGGGGAGCGCCCTCCCGGCCGGGAGAGGCCGGCTTTCTTACCAGGACATTGCCGCACTCATCCTGGCCAGCCTCCAGTCCGAGTTGTGCGGCGCGTCCCAGGATGAACCGGGCGATGCCCTCCTCGTGTCCGGAGGGACGGGGAATGCGCGAAATCTCGGCGAAGCAGCGCCAGAACAATTCAGGTTTCAATCCATCGATGGCGTCGGTCTTTGTCATGCTCACACTCCAATCAGTTGGGAAAGTCAGGGAACAGGAATAGGCGGCGGCTTAGGTAGACCAGGAGGTGCCGGGGGTGACCACCAGTGGCATCCAGTCAGTGTGCCGGTGCCTATCATCAGGGTCACGAGTATCAGCAAGATCCTGAGAGTATTTCGTTTCATGGCAAGCTCCTCGATTTTCCTGACTCCGCGCTCCGGTGGAGGCAGGAAAACAATAGCCATACAGGCTATTTCTACAATACTCCAAGTGAGGAGGCAACGACAATACGCCGGCTCGGAGGGGCGTGAACGCAAAAAAGCCCCATCCGGAGTGGATGGGGCTTTTTCAATAAATTCCCTGCGGCGACCTACTCTCCCACACAGTTTCCCGTGCAGTACCATCGGCCCTGAGAGGCTTAACTTCCGTGTTCGGGATGGGAACGGG
>DATFAB010000031.1:0-50700 GCA_035255025.1 Geomonas sp. | reverse complement strand
TCTCGACGCCAGCGCAACCGCTTAGAACGATCAGGTCGGCAAGCGACACCCTCTTGCCTCCAGCCTGGGCTTTATTGAACTCGCTTTGGATGCCTTCCAGGGTCTTGAGCACCTTCGCAAGCCTGACAGGCTCGTTGACCTCCCAGTCTTTCTGCGGTGCCAGACGGATGCGGGCACCATTCGCCCCGCCGCGCTTGTCGGAGCCGCGGAAGGTGGATGCCGAGGCCCAGGCGGTCGAGACCAGCTGCGGGATCGACAGGCCCGAGGCGAGGATTTTGGCCTTGAGGGCGGTGATGTCTTTCCCGTCGATCAGCATGTGATCCACGGCGGGTATGGGATCCTGCCAGATCAGCTCCTCCTCCGGGACCTCCGGGCCGAGATAGCGGGAGCGGGGACCCATGTCGCGGTGGGTCAGCTTGAACCAGGCGCGGGCAAAGGCGTCGGCGAGCTCGGCAGGGTTTTCATGGAAGCGCTTGGAGATCGGCGCGTAGACCGGGTCCATCTTCAAGGCAAGGTCGGTGGTGAGCATCATGGGTGCGTGCCGTTTGGCCGGATCGTGAGCGTCCGGCACGGTGCCCGCCGCAGAGGGGTCCTTCGGCCTCCACTGGTGTGCTCCGGCAGGACTCTTGGTGAGTTCCCAGTCATAGCCGAAAAGGACATCGAGGTAGCCATTGTCCCACTGCACCGGCTGCTTCGTCCAGGCGCCTTCCAGGCCGCTGGTAATGGTATGAGCTCCTTTCCCCGTGCCGAAGCTGTTTTTCCAGCCGAGCCCCTGTTCCTCGATGCCGGCTGCCTCCGGCTCGGGCCCCACGTGCGAGGCGGGGCCGGCGCCATGGCATTTGCCGAAGGTGTGTCCGCCGACGATGAGGGCAACGGTCTCCTCGTCGTTCATTGCCATGCGCGCGAAGGTCTCCCGGATGTCTTTGGCGGCGGCCAGCGGGTCCGGGTCGCCGTTCGGGCCTTCCGGATTGACATAGATGAGCCCCATCTGTACCGCAGCCAGAGGATTTTCCAACTCCCGGTCGCCGGTGTAGCGTTTGTCCCCCAGCCAGATGTCCTCGGCCCCCCAGTAGGTATCGTCCGCCTCCCAGCTGTCCTCGCGCCCGCCGCCAAACCCGAAGGTCTTGAATCCCATCGACTCGAGCGCGCAGTTGCCGGCCAGGATTATCAGGTCGGCCCAGGAGATTTTCCTGCCGCACTTCTGCTTGACCGGCCAGAGCAGACGGCGTGCCTTGTCGAGGTTGGCGTTATCGGGCCAGCTGTTGAGCGGGGCAAACCGCTGATTTCCTGACCCTGCGCCGCCGCGGCCGTCACCGATGCGGTAGGTGCCTGCGCTGTGCCATGCCATCCTGATAAACAGGGGGCCGTAGTGACCGTAATCCGCCGGCCACCATTCCTGGGAGGTGGTCATCAGGGAAAAGATGTCCTTTCTCACCGCCTCAAGATCCAGCTTTTTGAACTCTTCCGCGTACCTAAAAGCCTCTCCCATCGGGTTGCAACGTGGGGACGGCTGCTGCAGAATCCTAAGGTTCAGCTGCTCCGGCCACCACTCCCGGTTCGTCCTGCCGACGGCGGCTGGGTGTTCCTGGGCGTTGCCCATGGTGGGCGCTTCGATTTCGTCCTTCATATAGACGGCTCCTTTTTCGGGAGATGGATCCCGGGATTCTCCCGGAGAGCAGCTGGTACGGAGTTATCAACGACGGGGTGCCAAAGGTAGAGATGCCCCGACGGAAATGGCCGGGCGGTGTGCTGAATTCGGCGTCACTATCAGCCGTTTCTCCAAGATGGTTAGCGCATTTTTCTTCTGCTTTGTCATTGCAGCCTAAATTGTATATGAGAAGCAGGCTTTGTAAATTTGTGGCTGCTTACCCCGTTGCCGTCCGTTTTCCACGCAACGCCGACTGCATTTCCTTGCCAACTCCGCAAGTTCAATAGCATTGACTGCCATCAGGCGGGTCTGCTATAGATATGGGCGTTTTTGCGGGTTAATTACCCTGAATTGGCACAGAAAACGAGACAAGCCAAGGACAAGCGGGGGTGAAACCGCGGTGGCTGAACGGCCATGTTCGCGGACGTTGTTTAGGGCATTGCAAGGTTTTTGGGAAGAGGGGATATGGAACTTTATTCGCAGTTTGAAAAACGAAAGAGGTATCTTGTTTTTTTCTGTCTCATTGTTCTGGCTGTCATCGCCTCTTCGCCGCTCTCTTTCCATTCCTGGTTCAAGGGCGATGACTGCATCATCCACCTGATCAGATCCAATGACGTCTGCTATGAAATCAGCGCGGGTGATTTTTATCCGCGCTTCCTGACCCAGGCTTGCTTCGGGAAGGGGCTCCCCACTCTTAACTTCTATTCTCCTGCCTTTTACCTGATGGTTGGCTACCTGAACGCCGTCGGGATCCATATCGTGGCCGCGATGACCCTGGTTTGTGCCGCCTCCTTCTTGGTCGGCGGATGGGGGATGTACCTCTGGACGAGAAAATACTGCGGCGAAATGGGGGCCATGCTGGCAGCCGCCATCTATATCTTTGCTCCCTATCATCTTGTCGATATCTACCTGCGCGGAGCCCTGCCGGAATTCGTGGCTCTTTCGATTTTACCCCTCCTGTTTCACGCAATGGACCTCTGCTTCTCGAGCGAACGTTCCCTGCGAGGCATTGTCTGGACAGGGGTGGCCTCTGCTGCCATCGTACTGACACATAACCTGACCGTGGTCACCATCCTTCCCTTTGCCGTCTGCTATTTCGTATGGTGCTTTTTCCACTACCAGGCAACCTGGCGCAAGGGGCTGCTTGCCAGTCTCGGTCCCTTGCTTGGTGCGGGTTTGTCGTCTTTTTACTGGATTCCGGTGCTCTTGGAGAGAAAGGACCTGCTGGGGACTGGCGTGGCGATCACCAAGAGTCTGCATTATTCCCGGCATTTCATGAGCATCCCGGAGTTTTTCCGCTCCGGGGAGTTCAGTGTCTTTGCACTGAGCCCCATGTATGTACTGGTCTTTGTCTGCGTGGCGCTCTCGATTACCGCCCTGCTGTCCAAGGAAAGCGAAAAAGGATTCGGCGTCCTTGCCATGCTCTGCTGCCTGGCGAGCGTGGTCTTGACCCTTTCCATCTCCACACCTCTTTATCAGGCAATCCCTGCACTTCAATACCTCCAATTCCCCTACCGCTTTCTCGGCCCCGCCACCTTGTTCCTGTCGGCTTTCTGTGCGTTCGTTCCCGGCTCCAAACTGCTGGCGGGACACCGGAAGGCTTGCTGGGGCGTCTGTTGCCTGATCATCCTGCTGTGCATACCGCTCTCGGGCGGTCTGCGTAAGGTAGAGGGAGAGTTACCCTCTTTCCCGCCCAATCCGGTGGCCTTCGGCAAAAACAGTTATCCCATTTTCCGCATGTGGTCCGACAGCGACTTCATGCCGGCCGACTCCAGCCTCTCCAGGGGGGACGTGGTCGAGTTCCCGATGCTGTCAAACGGCCAGATGGCAGTGCCGCTCACCAATTACCGGACGGCAGGTTCCACGCTTTCCTGCCGGGTGGCCTTGCAGCAGGGCGCGGATCTCGTCGGCCCCTGGCTCTACTTCCCCGGATGGAAGGCACGCTGCGACAATAGCGAACTGCCCGTTTCCCCGGACAGAAACGGTCTGATCGCGGTTACCATCCCTGCCGGGGTGCATGACATCCAGGTCTGGTTCGGAACAACCAAGCCGCGTGTAGCGGGATGGGCTGCAACAGGGATCACTCTCGCCATACTTGCCTCCTGCTTGCTACTTCACCGTCGAAGCAGGCCAGGCAGGGATTGATGGCCACGTCAATGTTCCGCTCTAGAAAGTCCCCTGAAGAAGGGGGATTCAGCGGGATCTGAAGTCTCTCCAGTGCCACGGCCAAATCCCCCCCGCCCCCCCTTTGTCAAAGGGGGGAGTGTCTAATCCAGCTCCGTGCGATCCGTGTGCATGGTTCTGACTCTTTTCGAGGTGGAGCTAACCGGCGCTTCTTCCCTTTTACCCAAAGTATGATTAACTATTTCAAATTAACTGATGGCTAATCATGAGAAGGGAGGAGGGCGTATGGATCCAGCGATGAAGGACGCAGGCGAAGCGACCGGCGCGCAAGAGAAGGACAGCATATTCGAAGTATCTAACCTCTCACCGATTGAACGGCTGCACAATCCCTCCCCGGAAGAGATGATGGAGAAGCTGATCCTGCCCAACCGGCCGGCCATCGTGACCGGGGTGGTTGACAGTTGGCCCTGCCATCGGAAGTGGAACATGGAGTACATCGCCCAGCGGGTCGGCAGGGTCAAGGTGCAGGTACCCAAGGAGTTTGGCGTCTACCACTTCCTGTCCTTCCGGTACATCCCGGTGGCGGAATTCGTGCGATCCCTGAGCACCACCAAGGATCTCTATTTGAGCGCGGATCCGATCATGGGGGAGAGGGGCGAAGTCCGGGAGGAGTGCGAATTGAAGGGGCTGGCCGGCGACATCCCGCTGCCGGACTTTCTCCCCAAAGAGCTCATCGTGAACTGCAACCTGTGGATCGGGCCGGGGGGCAACCGGACCCTGCTCCATTACGACGCCTGGCACAGTTTTCTGGCGGTCTTCTGCGGAGAGAAACGGTTCGCGGTCTACCACCCGTCACAGACGCGTTATCTCCACCAGTTCGGCGTCTTCGACATAAAGGGGTTACGCCAGGGACGAACCATGGACAGCAGGGTGAATCCTGTCCATGTGCAGAAAAAATACCTTCGCACGGTAAGCAAGGCAACCGGATTCGAGGGGGTTCTCAAGCCTGGGGAGGCGCTCTTCATCCCGGCGGGAAGCTGGCATTACGTGGAGTCGCACGGCCTGAACATCGCCCTCAATTTCTTCCATTACGCCCGCATCGGCGGCCTTTGGGACCAGAGCCCGCTGAAGGATTACGCTTTTAAGAACGAGGTGATGTATCCCCTGTTGGACAAGCTCAGCAAGGTGAAACACGCCGTGCAATTCTGGAAGAAGTGAGAAGCGGCTGAGGGCAGGCTGGCAAAAAGGAAAGAGCCAAGTCGAAAGCGACTTGGCTCTTTTTTTCGGCGGGCAAAGATGAGCATCAGTCCTAGTCTCCTCACGGCCCGATGCTCATTTCGAACAGACCATGCACAGTTCCTCCATGATGAAGTCGTCGTTACTGTCATCGGGGACCTTGCTCCACTTTACGTCGCTCTCTTTCCAGACCGCTTCTTCAAGGACCTCGCCCTCTCTTGTGTAGGTTGTGAGCTGGTAGGTCGCTGATCTTCTCTTTCTGCAGTCGTAGGTTTTGTTGTCGACGAAGTATTTGAAGTTGGCGGTGCTGGTGGCGTGATGTTTCTTGAAGTGGCTGATCCCTTTCCTGGTCAGGTCAACTTTCAACCAGACATTCACCTGGTCCCCTTCCAGGCATTTCACCTTGTCCAGGTAATATGCGGTGGCGAATTTATTGGCAGTAGCGTAGATCCAGGTACTGTCACCGGCAATTGCCGCCCCGGGAAAGAAAACCAGCAGTAACAGTAATACTGCTCCCCTCGTCATATTCCCTCCTTGCCAGTCGTTTTCCCGGAATTTCGCATTGAACGAATAAAAAACAGGTGCCGGGATGATGCACGCCGGCCGTTGGGCGCGCGGAAGCCAGGTCAAGAAACAAAACTGAACCGGGTACAGCGGAATCTTGTGATGCGAGGATGCGTAGTGGTCTTGCGGGGCACGTATAATGGTAGTCTACCTGCGCCCTTAGTCAAGCACTGGCACTCCCAGGAAGGTTTGTATATTCACCTTCTTTGTTGAAAATGCTCTTAAAAGCTCGTATATTCAGCGCGCTTAGCAAACCCGGACCAGCAAAGAGACAAAAATCACCGAAAGAAAGCTCCTGTTAGTGGAGCTTGAAAGATAAGGAAGCATCTGGCATGGGCTTATTCAGAAAACTCTTCGGCAAGAAGGAAACACCTCCCCCGCCATCCTCAGCTGACTCCTCCGCTGCAGCTTCTGCACCACCCGCCGCTTCCTCGTCCGTCGCTCCTTCCGCACCCGCCGCGGAAAAGGGGAGGGCGTCCGAAGATCCCAACCTGATCAAGGTGCTCGACGAGTTCGGGCGGGAGCTGCTCATCTCCAGGCAGCAGTGGCTGGATAACGTCCTGCTGGGGAACCTGGAAAAGCATCGCGAAGACCCGGACGCCCTGTACGGCCTGCTGGCCGGCGCCCTCAAGGACGGCTTTGCCGCCGAGGTGCTCCCCTATGCCGAGCACCTCTCCCGCATCGATCCCGTCGCTTGGCGCGGCCCCTCCATTCTCGCCAGCGTCTACCTCCAAAGCCAGCGGCTGGACGAGGCCGAGCAGGTGCTGGAAGAGTACCTCGACCTGCACGGCGAGGAGGGGGCGATTCTGACCAACCTGGCCAAGGTTTACAGCCAGCGCGGGGAAGAGGCCCGCGCGGAGGAGCTGCTCTGGCGGGCCCTGGAACTTGACCCCAACCAGGATAACGCGCTCCTCTGGCTCGCCTCCATCCACTGCGAGCGCGGCGGCGAAGTTGCCCAATGGGAGTTATTCAGAGAGGTTGCCGAACTTCCCGGCAGCTGGAGGGCGCATCTGTGGCTGGCGCGTCAGGCTCTGCAAGACAACGACCTGGCCGGGGCGCAAGCGGAGTACCGGACCGCGCTGGAGAACGGGGGCGATCCGGTGCCGCCCGACCTCTTGATGCAGCTAAGTGGCGATCTCGGCAATGCCGGTCACCTGGAGGAGATCGTTCGCCTGGCGGGGGCCTACTATGACCCGGTCATCCACGGCATCGAGGCGGCCAACAACTTCCTGAAGGCCAACCTCGAACTGGGGCGACTCAAGGAGACGCGCCGCCTGCTGCAACGGCTGTATGCCCTGGACCGACCCGACTGGAATAACACGCTCGCCTTCTGGGAAAGCGAGCTGGCCAAGGCTGAGGTAGCCAGCAAACCGGATAGGCAGCCGGAGGAACCGGCCATCACCGTCCTCTCCATCGAGGGGCCCATCTGGATGCGGCACGGGTCGCCCTGTTCGGCGCTGGTCCCTGCCAAAGGCGTTGCTGCCCCGCGTTTCATGATCTTCGGCAGCACGGTGATCGGGGAAAAAACCGAGCAGGCCGGCCGGCAGCTGAGCGATCCGCCGGGGCGGCTCAGCCGTTCCCTCCCGCTGCTGATGGCGGAAGCGATCCAGATCGCCTCGGAGGCCGTCGGCGTGGCGCTCATCCCGTGGGTCCAGGGGGAGGGCTTTGCGCTGTTCAGTCGCCCCTATGAAGATGACGCCCTCTGCATGATATCCGGCAGCGGCGACGATGCCCCGGATTACCTGATCGGCGTCACCCTCGACACCGGCTCGTCCGGATGGCAGGTGCTGACCCGGCTGATCCGGCGCGTGGACGGTGAGCGGCTGGCTGAGACCAGCATCGCATTGGACCCCGAGAATCCCGGGCCGGCGATCTACAAGATGTGCGCCGGCCTGAGCAGGCTTTTAACCGCCCATACCGGGGTCAGCATGACATCTGCCCCCTCCTGGTACCAGTTGCCCGCCGGCAACTACGTGGCCGACTACCTTTTGCGCCTGGAGCAGCAACTCACGGTTTCCTGCCAGACGCTCGACTACCTGGAGGGAGGGGACTTGTACGGGGAACGCGAGATCCTGGACGGAGTTCTGCGCCTGTGTGCCGATCAGCCGGAAAATCCGACGGTGTGGATGCTGTACGCCCAAACGCTGCGGCTGATGAAGAAGGTGCGCCCGGAGCTGGTCGAACCTCACCGGGAAAAAATTGCGCGCCTTTGGCGGGAACACCCGGTCAACCGGGAGGTTGAACCCTTCCTGGTCAAGGCGCTGGAAGAGGTCTTCGCGGGGTAACCGCGGGAAGCGCGAAAAGTACCAATAGGCACGAAAAAGCACGAAAAGGCACCAAAGCGGGCGAGAACTCTCCACCTGCTTTGGTGCCTTTGCTGCGTTTGCTCCCTTGCTCGGTTACGGTTTCACCCCAGCAGCCGCTTGATTTCGTCCACCACCTCGGGGTTGGCCAGGGTGGTCACGTCCCCCACCGGTTCACCGTTGGAAAGGGCGGCGAGGACCCGGCGCATGATCTTGCCGGAGCGGGTCTTGGGCATGTCCGGGACGACGATCACCCTCCTGGGCTTGGCGATCGGGCCGATTTCCCTGGCGATCGCCTCCGAGATCTGCTGCCTGAGGGCGCTTTTCGCCTGCAGCCCCGGTTTCAGGGCGATGTAGATTTCGGGGACCTTCCCCTTGATCTCGTCGGCGACCGGCACCACGGCGGCCTCGGCGACCTCGGCGATGGTGAGTGCCGCGGATTCGATCTCCTTGGAGCCGAGCCGGTGTCCCGCCACGTTGATCACGTCGTCGATCCTTCCCAGGATACGGTAGTAGCCGTCGGCCCCCTGGGTGGCGCCGTCTCCGGTCAGGTACGGCCAGTCCCGCCAGTCGCGGCTGTCCGGGTTCTTGCAGTAGCGGGCGTAGTACTGCTCGACGAAGCGCCGGGGATCTTTCCAGATGGTCTGGAAACCTCCCGGCCAGGGGTTGCGGATGCAGATGTTGCCAGCCCGGTTGGATCGCTCCGGGATCTCCTGCCCCCCGTCGTCCAGGATGACCGGGTAGATGCCGGGCATGGCGGGGCCGCTGCTGCCGGGCTTCATGTCCTGCAGGGCCGGCATGGTCGAGGTAAGGAATCCGCCGGTCTCGGTCTGCCACCAGGTGTCGACGATGACCGCCTCTTGCTTGCCGACCACGTTGTAGTACCAGCGCCAGACCTCCGGTTCGATCGCCTCTCCCACGGTGGTCATCAGCTTGAAATGGTAGTCGTACCTGGACGGCTCGTCGGGCCCGGCCCTCCGCAGCCCCCGGATGGCGGTAGGGGAGGTGTGGAAGATGTTCACGTCGAGTTCCTGCGCGATCCGCCACGGGCGTCCGGCGTCCGGCCAGGTGGGAAGCCCTTCGTAGATCACCACCGAGGCGCCCAGGGCCAGCGGGCCGTAGACGATGTAGGAGTGTCCGGTGATCCAGCCGATATCGGCCATGCACCAGTAGACGTCCTGCGGGTGGATGTCCTCCACGTTGCGCGCGGTCCCCGCCACGTAGGAGAGGTAGCCGCCTGTGCTGTGCTGGCACCCTTTCGGCCTCCCGGTGGTGCCGCTCGTGTACATCAGGAAGAGGGGATCCTCGGCGAGCATCTCCTCGGGGGCGACCCGCCGGCCGCGATACTCCTTGAGCAGGTCGTTCAGCAGGAAATCCCTCCCCTTAACGAGCGGTGTGGGGCTCGCGTAGCAGCCGGGATAGCGTTCCCAGATGAGCACCTTGTCCACGGTGAATCCCGCCGCAGCCGCCATGGCCACCGACTGGTCGGCCCTTTCCTTGTGGTCGAGCATGCTGCCGCCCCGGAAGTAGGCATCGGTGGTGATCAGCACCCGGCTTTCGGCGTCGGCCATCCGCTCGGCCACGCTCTTCGGGCTGTAGCCGCTGAAGACCTGGGAATGGATCACCCCGAGGCGGGCACAGGCGAGCATGGTGATAGGAAGTTCCGGCACCATCGGCATGTGCAGGGTGACCCGGTCACCCTTCTTGAGGCCGGCGAAGTCGCGCAGCAGGGCGGCCAGTTCGTTGACCTTGACCAGCAGTTCCTGGTAGGTGAGATGCCGGACCGGTTCGTCCTCCGGTTCCGGGACGAAGTGGATGGCGGCCTTGTTCCTGAAGGCGGGGAGATGGCGGTCGACGCAGTTGACGCTGGCGTTCAGCCTGCCGCCGACGAACCAGCGCCAGAAGGGGGGGCGGCTGCTGTCGAGCACGGTGTCCCAGCGCCGGTACCAGGTGAGAAGTTCGGCATACTCGACGTAGCAGTCGGGAAACCGCTGGGGGGCGAAGCGCTGGTAGATCCCGCCGTCGGTCAGGTTGGCCTGGCGGATGAATTCCTCTGGCGGATGGATATACTCCTCTTCCTGCCAGTGGACGGCGATTTCGGCTTCCGAAATGTTTTCTCCTTTCTCTTTCCGCATGCCTGGCACCTCCTTTGGCCTACGGTCCGTATCTCGTCTCATTATAAGCCTGTCCGGTGCCGGGAGGTTACGGCAAAAGAGGGCTCTGGCCGCCAAGCTGAAAACTTGACCAGGATGCGGAGTTATCGCTCGTTTGAGGAGGAACCAGGCTCCATGCGGCTGGGTGGGCGCGGCTGTCAGCTGGAGGACGAGATGCCGTCGGGGGCAGAGCAGAGCGGGGCAGGACACCATGCAGGGGGGAGGGAAAGCCGATCATTGCAGCAGGGGGCGCGCGACCCCGTGTGCTTCCTGAGTCATGGGGGAGGGCGCCTCCCCTGCGAAACCGCAAGTTCCTTGAAGAGGACGAGGCTGACCCTCTTTAGTGGTAAACCGAAAGGCTAAAACGTGAGCAGAAGGAGGGAACACTCCTAGTGCCGGTTGAATTCTCTGAGCAGGCCGACGTGTTTGCACTTCGCGCAACTGATTTCGCCTGACGATTTGCGAACGGTCGCCTGGGACGACAACAGCAGGGAGAGGGTCTTTCCTTTCTGGTTGGTGAGGAAAAGATTTCCTGCGTCGCGATTGCCGCACTTGGGACAATGGTAATTGCGTTTCATAAACTTCCCGCTCCCCTCGGACATTGAAAACCTCATGGTCCCAATTATAACAGGTATTTGCCGGCAGGGCGGGCTGTTGACCCGCTTGGCGTCCCAAGATTTTCAAGAGCCCTGCAGGCAGGGGGAAAAGACGGGGGAGTGCAGCGACGGGGGGCGGCGAAGCGTGGGTACCTTCGCAGAGCGCGGGACCGGTATGGGAAAGAGGGCACCTTCTCGAAAAAAAATCGGCCGCAGAGGAATCACCGTCCAGGTAGTGGGGGGATGACGGTTTTCCCCTGCGACCGAACTTGCGCGGAGTGCCGCCGGTTACTCGCCGGTGGGCAGCACTACCGAGAGGGACGGGCGGCCCCGCTTTCTCTTGGGGATGGGGGAGACAGTCGCAGCGGCCCCCGTCGGAGCCGCTTGGGCCGACGCCTTGCCGGCCGAGGACTTCACCTTGCCCGCCGTTTTCGCCTGCCTTGAATCCTTGGCAGTCTTGACCGCTTCCTTCCTGGCCCTCAGCCTTTCCGACATGCCGCTCTCGATCGCCTTTTTGCTGCGGGAATCGGAATAGGTTTTAGCGGTGAGGGACTGCTTGCGGGCAATGCCGAACATCTCCTTGTACTGGCGCGGTTTCAGGTCGTGTGCGACCCTCAGGTGGCTGGTGAGTATCTTGAACCCACCCTTGCCGCAGATCATGCAGCAGACTTCGTTCCTTTTGAAAGCTTCTTTCTGGGTAAGAGAAGCGGCAAGCTGCGTCTCTTGCTGCGACTCTTCCGTTTCGGCGACTACCCCCGTATCCAGTTTTTTGAGTTCGACGTGGAACTTCTTCAGTTCCTGCAGCATGTCTTCTGCCGTAAGAGGGGTACTCTTTGCCCGAGCGATCACCATTTCCAGCGCCATCTCAACCAGAGTAGCCATGTTGTCACCTCGTAGTAGTAGAAATATTGATATGTTTTAATTACATGAAACAAATGTAATGTCAACTAAGTTTTTTTTTCCGGTTACTGACAGTGAGCGGCCTCCGCTCGAAGTCACTGCTCCAGAGCCTTGCGGGTAATGCCAACTGCTGGTTGGTACTATTGGTTCCGGGGACGCTAGCTCACCCAAAGGGGTGGGGACTTATGTCAGTGATTTTTAAACGAAAGGGCTCTTGTGACAGAGAGGGGGCGCTGTTACTGTTTCCCATGGGGTTCGGCCAGCCTGGCTGACCGTACCCCCCGTTCTCGGAAAATCTGCGTTGTGGCTATGATCGCATTGTGAATATGTGGAATTGTCCGTAAGGCTGTCGGCTGGCTGGAGGTTTGCATGAACAATTCGCATATCAGACCGCTGGTCGGCCTGCTGGTCGTGATTGCCCTTGTCGCGGTACTGTCACTGTTACGCACCGCCGCCGGAAACATCTACCATGAATCCGAGGCCAGCGGCATACTGACCATGGCGGAATGCCTGAAGTGTCACGATGGGACCACCGGAAAAATGATCACCGTCTGCCTCGGCAACGACTGCCTGTACCTGAGAAACCATTCCATGATGCATCCCTACCCGCCGGCGGCCAAGGTCAACGACTACGCCAGCAGGACCGAGATAGAACAGGCGGGCTGCGTACTCGAAGACGGCAAGATCACCTGCCTGTCCTGTCACGACCTGACCAAACCGGCACCGCACCTGATCAGGAGCGGAGATCAGCTCTGCCTCATCTGCCATAAAAACCTGAGGGGCAAGGGAGGGCTGATTGCGGAGCCCCGCAGGATCAATTCCGCATCTGCTGCCACCTTCCGCTGGAGGGGCAGTGAGGGGCCTCATCCCACCGGAGTTTTGCAAGCCTCTTTGCAGTTGCTGGAGCTGGTATCGGAACGGATACTGCGGGTGTTCCAGCGAAATCCTGTATCTGAAGGCCATTGATGGCGAAGCCTGGCTCCGGCTGGAACAGGCGGGCGACAGAAGTTGGTGCCGATGCCTTTTTCACCCGTATCAGCCGGTGGCCCGCAGTGTGTGGCGGCGCCCACCGCCCGGCCTTTTACTGCTTGCGTTTTTGCACCTGCAGGCCGCGGTTGAGCGGGCGCCTATGCAGGGCGCCCAGCTGTTCGGTGCTGACGTTGTGCAGGCAGGCCAGCACCAGTTGCTCAGCGAGATCGTCGACGCCGCTGCCGGCTACCTTGAGAACCACCTCTCCCTCGCAGTTTCTGACCCGCAAGTGGATAAGCTCCCCCGAACGGCACGCCTCGAAGCTCTTCTCCTCCCAATCCTCCAGCCCTAACGCTAACAGGTTCAAGGCCATTTCTTCCAAAACCGCCGACATCATCTCTTGAAAGTAGTCGTCGCTCATCGCCCCTCCTGCAGCCCCGGCTGATCCCGTCATGTTTTCGGTGGTCGCTTTGGCTGAAGCAGATTGGAAAATGGTAATTCTACGTGCCGCTTGGGGCTGCGTCAACCACCCGCCGGGATCGCCGTCCGGAAATCTCGCGGCCGGCAGATGCTCGAGCGGCAGCCGCCGCCAATGGCATTGAAATGAGGGGGCCGCCGATGCTACCATGGCGGAACTTCCGTCGCAAAAGAGAGACGCTTGTATGTGTGGACGCTTCGCTTTCGATCTCAGTATCGACATGCTGATCGAACTGTTCGGCCTGACCGCTCAATTCCCGGTGACTGCCAGCTTCAACGTGGCGCCCACCCAGCTGGTAGCGGTGGTCCGGCCCGCCCCTGCCGGAGGAAACCGGCTCGATCTCCTGCAGTGGGGGCTGATCCCTTCCTGGGCGAAGGACCGTGCGATCGGCAGCAGGATGATCAACGCCCGCTGCGAGACTGCAGGGGAAAAGCCGGCCTTTCGACGGTTGCTGAACGCGAGGCGCTGCGTGGTGCCGGCATCGGGGTTTTTCGAATGGCGGAGCGAGGGAAAGAGGAAAATGCCCCTCTACATCACCTTGCGGAGCAGGGCTCCCCTGTTGTTGGCCGGGTTGTGGGACTGCTGGAGATCTCCGGAGGGGGAGCTGGTGGATTCCTGCACCATTGTGACCACCGCCGCCAACAGCCTGCTCAATCCCGTTCACGACCGGATGCCGGTCATCCTGGATCCGGAGCATGCCCGAAGCTGGCTCGACCCGCAGCGGGCCGAGGCCGGTTTTCTGCTGGATCTTTGCCGGCCGTACCCCGCGGAGCTCATGCAGATGTATCCGGTATCTCCCCTGGTGAACAGCGTAAGGAACAACGGGGCAGACCTGGTGCGGCCGCTGGATGAAACTGTACCTGCCACACTTTTTTAACTTAACAGTAATGAGCGGTAACTTCATTCTTGTTTGCCTTGGGGAAACCTCCGTGTTATAAAGCTGAATTGCACCTGTAGCTATACGGGACACTAAACCTTAAGGAGAGCGAACCCATGGCAAAAAACCCTGAAATGACCTTTAAATACATCTTCACCTATGATTACAGCCCGGTCTATGTCAACGGCGCTCACGGCGGTGTCTCCCCGCGCGGCGAACTGGTGATGAACTTCTATCTCGAGCGTCAGCCGCTTCCCAACGCCATCAGCCACGAGATCACCCCCGCCGGCACCATCGGCACCGAGACCAGTGTGGAGCCCACCGACCTGGGGCAGAGCCTGGTGCGCCAGGTCATCAACGGCGTGGTGGTGAACCTGCAGACCGCACGCGAGCTTCATTACTGGCTGGGTGAGAAGATCAAGGAGATGGAAGGGATGGAGCAGGCGAGAAACGCCATCAGGGCGGAGGAGCTTTCCCTGAAGAGCGAGGCAACTCACTAAAAGAAACGGGGCACCGGCCGGCTGCCTGACGGCAGGCGAAAGGGTGCTCTGGCTTTGCATGAAAAAAAGGGGCGGGAATCCCGCGCGACCGGATCCACGGCTGCGCGGCGATCTCCCGCCCTTTTTTGCGGCGGCTCTTCACGGGGAAAATCCGCTGACCGCGCCCACGGCTGCCTCCCCGTGGCGGTCTGGCTTCAGGCTCCCCCCGCGCTTCCCAGTTCCACCTCGCGCACCCAAAGAAAAATCCCACCGGGATGGCCGGTGGGATTTTTCTTTAAGCTGGCAGGGTTGCTGGCGACGGAGAGCTAGAAGGCGATGTTCCTCTTGGGGGCGCTCCCCTCCACGATCTTGGCAAACGATTTCCCCTGGTCAGAGTTGATGAGCAGGTAGCGGGGGAGTTTCATCACGTTGTCCCTGGTGGTGGCGTGGTGTGCCTCGATGGTGAAGGTCGCCTTGTAGCCCGCTTCCGCCGCCTTCTTCACGAGGTAGTCGTCGTAGATGCCGAAGGGCCAGGCCAGCATGTCGATGGAGCCGCCCAGCTGGGCTTGCAGCCTCTCCCTGGATTTCTTCAGCTGCATGGTGACCGATTTCTCGAACTCCGCCGGGGTCATCTTTTTCCTGTCCTTCTTGAAATTCGGATGCCAGTAGGTGTGCGACTGCACGTCGAAGCCGTTTTTCTTGAGGATCTTCAGCTGGTCCCAGGTCATGGCGTACTTGGCGTTGGAGATGGCCGACGGATAGATGAAGACGGTGACCGGCACGTTGTACTTTTTGGCGAGCGGGAGCATGTCACTGTACACGGACTTGTGCCCATCGTCGGCCACGATCACCACCGATTTGGGGCCGGGCGCCGGTCCTTTTTTCAGGTAGTAGTTGACCAGGTTCTGCAGCGGGATCACATGGTAGCCGTTGTCCTTCAGGTACTTCAGGTGTTCCTCGAAGACCGTGGTCTTGATGGTCATGCCATCGGCCACGGTGGGGCCGAAACGGTGGTAGAGCAGGATCGGCACGTAAAGGCCCTGGCTGGCGGCCGGCGGGTTTGCTTTGACTTCAGGCTGCCCGGCCTGGACGTTGAGGGTCATCATCAGCAGGGCAACTAACATAAGGAGCAGGGTACGGCATTTCATGTCGGGTAAGACCTCCGGGTGCATCTTGAATAGGTTACTCCCGGCAGGGAGCAGCCTCCTACCTTACCAGAAAGCGGTGCAATTTTATACGGGGAATTGTGTCGAAGATGCTAACTTTTGCCAAGATCGCAAGCGGGGGCGAAGAGTCAGCTGGTAACGGCAGCGCCCGCTCTGCCTTTACAGCAAATGGTGCTGGGGGGGAGACCGGGAAACGGGTTACAATGGGGCAGGGTGACCGAGCAAAGGAGGCGGCGATATGAAATCGTACCTGGTAACGTGCAGATCATGCGGAGCTGCCAACCGTGTCCCGGCGGACAAGGAGGGGGTGGCGGGGAAATGCGGCAGCTGTCATGGAACCTTGCAGGCCATGTACTGGCAACCCCAGCAGCTGACGGAAGCTTCCTTCGACGATTTCCTGGCCCGCTACGACGGGCCGGTGCTGGCCGAATTCTGGGCCCCCTGGTGACCCCACTGCGTCTCATTCGCACCGGCGGTGCGGACAGTGGCTGAAAAACTGGCGGGGCGGGCTGCGGTCGTGCAGGTCAACACCGAGGAGAATCCCCGGCTCTCCTCGCGCTTCGGGGTGAGCGGCATTCCGGCCCTGTTCCTGGTGAAAAAGGGGAGGGTGGTGAACAAGCTGGCCGGCGCCCAGCCGGCGGACGCGGTGCTGGAGTGGTTTCGTCGCAACGAAGGGAGCTGATCTACTGCCCCTCCTCGCACTCCTCGACCCGGTCGCCGCTCAGGGTGACGGTGGTGTCCAGGCTGGTCGCCCGCAAGGTGATGGTGGCTGGGATGCCGGTGGGATCGAGCCGGTAGCTGTCTATCTCGCAGGAGGGTTCCCCGCCGCCGCTCACCACCGAGGAGACCTCCAGGACGGAGCAGCCGTGCAAGCCACCCTTCAGCGCCCAGTTCACGGTCACCACGGTGCCGTCGCTACCCTGGAAGCTCCCCAGCGTGCCGGAGTCGCCGACCCTGGGGGAGCTTGGCAGGGAGCACTGATGGATGGGGAGGTAGCTCACCCCGGAGTTGAACAGGATCTTGTAGACGCCGCTGTCTTCGGGATCGAAGTATTTGGTGCTGATGCTGATGGCGGCGATGCCGCCAGTCGCCTTCAGGGTGATCACCTCGCGCGCGCGGGTCAGTTGGCGCCCCTCGAAGAGCCTGGGCCCGTCCGCGATGATCGCATAGGAGCCGCTCCAGGCACGGCCCAACTGGTCGCAACCGGTGATGACGGGAAACCTGAAGGCATCGCCGGCGGCGATGCCGTGGTAGATCTTCTTGAAGAGCGCCATGCAGACGGCGGTCCCCTCCGGGGTTCTCTCTCCGGAGACCCCGGAGGCGTCTTCGCCGCTCTCTCCGGCCTGGTTCATCCCCGATACGCGGTCCTTCCGGTCATCTTCTTCCCCCATGGCTAGCTCCTTTGGGCGGGCCGCCGAACGATCGTCTTTTGTGGCGGGCCAGGATGTGAAGACTCAGGGCTGGGAAGGGTGGCGATTAACAGTTGGTAATGTTACACCGCTCCCGGCAAATGCCAAGCGGGCAAGGCGGGTGAGGATCGAGTGAGGATGCCGACGGGGCTGTCGAGGGGGCGGCAGGTCTTGGTGTGGGCCGGCATCGGGGGGCGAGCGGAGAAGAAAAAAGGGCCAAGTCGTCTGACTTGGCCCTTTGTGGTTTGCTTGGTGGGCGATACTGGGATCGAACCAGTGACTTCTACCGTGTGAAGGTAGCACTCTCCCGCTGAGTTAATCGCCCCAACGATGTCCTGTGTAAATATCAGATGGATTCTCTCATGTCAAGCTCTTGTTTCAAACGGGGCTCTTCCCGGGCGGCCCGTGGCCTGTCCCGGCAGGGGGATTCGCCTTGACACTGTCAATTGCCAGTTGCTATAGTGCGGCGGCTTGTGGACCGATGCAAAAAAGTCCAGCATGACGCCAGGTTATGACAGTTTACACGTGCGAGGTGTGATATGAAATTGGAACAGGGACTCATCCAGGTGTACACCGGCAACGGCAAGGGGAAGACCACTGCATCGCTGGGGCTCGCCCTGCGGGCGGTGGGGCGGGAACTCAAGGTCTGCATGATCCAGTTCATGAAGGGGGGCGGCCCCTATGGCGAGCAGATGGCGGCCGAACGGCTGGCCCCTTTGCTGACCATCGTGCAGACCGGGCGTCGCGGCTGGGTGAACAAGGACAACCCCCACCAAGACGACAAGAAGCTGGCGGCCGAGGCCCTGGAACTGGCACGCCAGGCTGTGACGGGGGGGCTCTACGACCTGGTCATCATGGACGAGATCAATGGCGCGGTCTCCATGGGACTCGTCCCCGTGGAGGGGGTGCTGGAACTCATGCGCGACAAGCCGCATAACGTGGAGCTGGTGCTGACCGGGCGTAACGCGGACCAGCGCGTGATCGAGGCTGCCGACCTGGTCACCGAGATGCGGGAGGTGAAGCATTATTACAAGGCCGGTGTGCCGGCGCGGGTGGGGATCGAGAAGTAACGGCAGGCTCCCGAATCCCGCTCGCTTTTACCACTAAAGGTAGTGAAAGCAAGGAAAGCCTGTAAACTGTAGAAATCAATTCCTTCGGGCGGGGTGGAGCATGGATGGGAGACGACTGCGCGTGCTGGTGGGGAAACCGGGGCTGGACGGCCATGACCGAGGAGCCAGGCTGATCGCAGGCGCCTTCCGCGATGCCGGCTTCGAGGTGATCTACCTTGGCCTGTACCAGGCCCCCGAGCAGATCGTTGCCTCGGCCATAGAGGAGGACGTCGACCTGATCGCCCTCTCCATCCTCTCCGGAGGGCACAACACCCACCTGCCGGCGGTGAGCCGTCTTTTGAAGGAGCGGAAGGCGGAGGACATCGTCTTGCTGGCGGGCGGGGTGATCCCTTACGACGACATCCCCGCCCTCAAGCGGGCCGGGGTGCGCGAGGTATTCCTCCCCGGCACCCCGACCGATAGCATCGTCTCCTGGGTGAAGGAGAAGGTGGCTCCCGGTCATGGCCCGCTGTCCGGTTTTCCCCTGGCAGGGGAGGGGGGGCAGGAAGAGATCTCCGGGCGGCACCCCGCTTTGTCACTTGCGCAGCGTGTCCTGGACGGCGACCGGCGGGCCGCAGCCCGCCTGATGCGGGATATCGACGACCGCTCCGACAGCGCTTCCCGCGAGCTGAAGCTGCTCTCTGCGCACCGGGGCACCGCCTTTGTGGTCGGCGTTACCGGCCTTCCCGGTGCCGGCAAATCGGTGCTGATCGACCGGATGGTGGCCGCCTACCGCCAGCAGGATCTCCTGGTAGGAGTGGTAACCATCGATCCCACGAGCCCCTTCTCCGGTGGCGCCATCCTCGGCGACCGCATGCAGATGGGGCGCCACGCCGACGATGCCGGGGTTTTCATCCGCAGCCTCGCCACCCGCGGGGCCCAGGGGGGCGTTTCCCGCGCGGCCGCAGAGGTGGCCGGCGTGCTGGACGCCATGGGGATGGATGTCGTCATCATCGAGACGGCCGGCGCCGGCCTCGGCGACTTCGAGATCGCCAGCATCGCGCAGACGACGCTGGTGGTCACCGTGCCGGGGGCGGCGGACGATGTCCAGGCCATCAAGGGGGGGCTCCTCGAGATCGGCGACCTGCTGGTGGTCAACAAGGCCGACCGCGCGGGCGCCGAGCGCACCACCCGCGAACTGGCTGCCATGCTGGAGATGCGGCCGGCGGCTCCCTCCGGCTGGACGGCGCGGGTGATCAGGACGCAGGGGGACAGGGGGGAGGGGGTCGACGAGCTGATCTCTGCCCTGGAGGCGCACCGGGAGTATCTCAAGGTCTCCGGGACCCTGCAGCGGCGCAGCAGCCAGCATACCGGGAGGCTGTTCGAGGAGGCCCTGCGCGAGCGCCTGTTGGAAAAGGTGGTGGGCCCCCTGCGGGAAAACGGCCGCTACCGCGAGATCGTCGAGGCGCTGGCTGCCGGCAGCATCGACCTGGTCACCGCCCTGGAACAGGCAGAACGCGCTTTTTCTTGACCGGACGTCGCGATAGTGCTAATTAGGACCGGATGGGGCGCATGCCCCTTTCTTCGTTTTTTCGCGAGTTTCCGGTTGGGAGAGTAGCAGGATGTTACGCAAGCTGTCGTTATTGTTGGTCCCCGTCATCGTTTTTGCCATCGTAGTCTACAAGCCGCTGGCCACCTCCCAGCCCGGTCCCAGCCCGCGCGACCCCGCGCACGAGGACCTTTCCCGTTACGATTACCCGAGTCTTGCCAACATCAAGTGGCACAAGCACTTCGTCAGGCCGGAGGAGACCCTGGAGTCGCTGTTCGGCAATGACTGGCCCTACATCGCCCGCTTCAACCGGATCGATCGCCGCCATGTCTACCCCGGCATGACCATCCGGGTGCCCGACGACATGGCCGCCTGCCGCAGTTACTGTCCGCTCCCGCAGGAGTACGCTCCCGCCAGGAATTACGCCAAGTTCATCCTGATCGACCTGACGGAGCAGTGGATGGGCGCCTACGAGCACGGCAAGCTCGCCTTCTCCGCCCCCGCCGCCACCGGCGCCCAAGGCCACGAGACGCCGACCGGGCTGTTCCAGATCGACGCGCGCGACAAGAACCACGCATCCTCCCTCTACAAGACAGAGGACCAAAGCTCCCAGTACCCGATGGACAACGCCATGCGCTTCCACGTCGGCCCCGACAACGTCGCCTACTGGATCCACGCCCGCGACCTGCCCGGCAAGCCCGCCTCCCACGGCTGCGTCGGCCTCTTCGACGAGGGAATGCAGAAGCGGGTCTATGGCGTGCCGGTCAACCCGGTGCTGCTCGATTCGGAAAGGTTCTTCGCATGGGCTGGGGGAGAACCGGTGGGCTACGCCCAGGCAACGAAGGATACCGGCGAGGCCATGGCTGCCACCGAAGGGGAGGAGGCGAAACCCGGCGATGCTGAGGTGGTCCCCGGGGAGGAAGTGGAACCGGCGGAGTCGGAGCCGGCGGGCAGGGGCCAAGGCTCTGCGGTGGGGGCGGTCCTGGTTCGCAATGCCCCCATGGTAGAGGTGAGGGGGGCAATACCCACCTACCGGTAACCCTTTTCTCTTAGCTTTTGTCCTGTTTTCGTCTACTATTTAGGTGCTACGCGTAGCGCTCAAGCCTGCCGCCAGCGAAAACCACCTCTTGTAACAGGGAGTCCCAGTGCAGGAGTTTCTGAGGGAATACCTGCAGGTTCACGGCTACTGGGTCCTTTTCCTCGGCACCTTTCTCGAGGGAGAGGCCATCCTGATCTTCGCGGGGTTTCTCGCCTGCGAGGGGTATCTCAACATCTACGGGGTCATTATCGCCGCCTTTGCCGGCTCCTTCCTCGGTGACCAGTTCTATTTCCACCTCGGTCGCCTCAAGGGGCCGTTCCTGCTGAAGCTCTTCACCTCCTTCGCCAGAAAGTTCCGCAAGGCGCTGCGCCTCATCGAGCGCTACGGGTCGTTCGTCGCCTTCATCTCCCGCTACACCTACGGCTTCCGCATCGTGCTCCCCATCATCCTCGGCATGACCAACCTCTCCTCCCGCCGTTTCCTGGTGCTGAACCTCGGCAGCGCCCTGTCCTGGGCCGTCATCTTCTCGCTGGCCGGCTTCCTGTTCGGCAAGGGAGCCTCGCTGATGGTCGACGACGTCGAGAAATACGAGCCGTACCTGATGCTGACCTTGGCGGGGCTGACCGGCTGCCTCTGGCTCAGCCACTTCCTCACGCACTGGTGGCGCAAAAGGCACGCCAGGAGACGGCTAAAGCGGATGCAGGACTGGAAGAGCTCCGGCCGCCTGAAGGCCTAGAGCCGCCCGAGCCGGAACGTAAAGCCCGGCTGCAGGCTTGACGGAATTCCCCGGGGTCGGCCGTCCTTTTTCGAACTCGCCAACAGATTCACCGCCCTCCTTTCTGCCCCCCGGCGCCACTTTTGTCCCTTCCCCTTTTCCCTTTGAGGTATTGCAATGTCCTTCCCTGTTGTGCTCTAATGCCCTGCTGCGCTGACCCCGTTCTCACTGCCGCGGCAGCGTTTATCGTTCATACCCTGAGGAAGTGACATGGATCTGAAAGAAAGAATCTCCATCGTGCTGGTGGGTACCCAGAGCCCCGGCAACATCGGCATGGTCTGCCGTGCCATGAAGAACATGGGTCTTGACGACCTGCGCCTGGTCAATCCCTGCCGGGTCGACCACCTTGACGCCATCAAGTTCGCCGTCTCCGCCAGGGATCTCCTGGAGCGGGCCAGGATATTCACCTCGCTGGAGGAGGCCATCGCCGACTCCGAGTTCTCGGTGGCCACCACCCGCCGCCACGGCAAGTACCGAAACGAGATCTGGACGCCGGGGGAGGTGGTGGAGAGGTTTGCCGGCTGCACCCCGGGAAGCCGCCTGTCGCTGGTGTTCGGACGCGAGGACAGCGGCCTCACCACCGACGAGGTCGCCCTCTGCAGGTGGCAGTCCACCATCCCGACCGCCGACGAGTTCGGCTCCTTGAACCTCTCGCAGGCGGTGCTGATCTTCTGCTACGAGTTCCTGAAGGGGGCTGCCCCGGTACCGGCGAAGCAGGCGAGGGAACTGGCAGGCTCCGCCCTTCTGGAGCCGCTCTACACCCACATGGAGAAGGTTTTCCTGAAGATCGGCTACCTGAACCCGCAGAATCCGGACCACATGATGCGCACCATGCGGCGGATCTTCTCGCGCGCCGAACTCGACGAGCGGGAGGTCGCCTCGCTGCGCGGACTGCTTTCCCAGATCGACTGGGCCTGCGCCGAGTTCAAAGGGAAAAAGGGGGCATGAACCTCGTCCACGCCATAGGCTTCTTCGCAGGCCTTTTGACCAGCGGGGCCGCGGTTCCCCAGGTACTGCAGACCTGGCGCACCAAGCACGCCCGCGACTTGTCCATGTCGCAGCTGGTTATGCTCTGTATCGGCATGCTCCTTTGGCTCATCTACGGCATCCTGCTGGGCGATCTCCCCCTGATCGCCGCCAACCTTTTCTCAATCTGCTGCTACGCAGCCCTGATCGTCATGAAGCTTCGCTACGACAGAAAGGACTCCGCCGCCTGCCTACAGGCAGTGGAGTGAAGCTGTGTCAGAAGGGTTTTTTCTCCACTGTCATAGCGGAGAGCTATTCCAGTGATAAAAAAATTTATAAAAACAAATTAAATGTGTTAAAGTAATGGCCGCGCAAACCGAAAGAGAGAGGCAAGCGGCGCAAGTCAGCGAGGGGCGATCATTGAAAATCCTGCTTACCAATGACGATGGCGTGCACGCTCCGGGGCTGGCGGCCCTGATCCGCCGGGTCTGCGAAGTTGCCCAGGTAGTGACGGTGGCTCCCGACCGGGAGCAAAGCGCGGTTTCCCACGCGCTGACCCTGCACCACCCGCTAAGGGCCGCACGTATCGACGACAACCTCTTCTCCGTGGAGGGGACACCCACCGACTGCGTCAACCTCGGTATCCACAGCCTGCTGACCTTCCGGCCGGACCTGGTCATCTCCGGCATCAACCGCGGCGCCAACCTGTGCGACGACGTCACCTACTCGGGAACGGTGGCCGCCGCCATGGAGGCCACCCTGATGGGGATACCGGCCATCGCGGTCTCCCTGGTCACCCGCAACGGGGCGGGTGAGAACTACGACGCCGCGGCCGCCTGGGCTGCCAGGCTGGCCACCCTGGTCTTCGAGAAAGGGCTGCCGCCGGACACCTTCCTGAACGTGAACGTGCCGGATCTGCCCGAGGAGCGCCTGCTGCCGCCGCTCATCACCTGCCAGGGGAAGCGGAGCTACGAGGGGACCATCGTGGACAAGGTCGACCCGCGCGGCCGAAGCTACTACTGGATCGGCACCGCGGACCAAAGTTTCAAGGACATCCCCGGCTCCGACTATGATGCCGTCTCCAGGGGCCACATCTCCATCACACCTCTGCACATCGATCTCACCAATCACGCCTCCATCGAGCTTTTGAAGGGGTGGCAAATTCGGTGAAGCTGGACTTTTAGGGTGCCATTTGCTATATTTCCCCGCCGGATAAGGGGGGGAGATGGATTTAGCTGTAGCACGCAAAAGGATGGTCGCCCAGCTGGTGAAACGTGGCATCACGGACCAGCGGGTGATCGGCGCCATGCAGGAGATACCGAGACACATCTTCGTGGAAGAGGCGATGGCCGCGCAGGCCTACAGCGACAGCTCGCTTCCCATCGGGGAGAAGCAGACCATCTCGCAGCCGTACACGGTGGCCAGGATGACCCAGATGCTGGAATTGACCGGGCGAGAGAAGGTGCTGGAGCTCGGCACCGGCTCAGGCTACCAGGCTGCGGTGCTCGCCACCCTGGCTAACCGCGTCTACACGGTGGAGCGGATCCGCCCGCTGGCTTTAAAAGCCCGCAAAGCGCTGGACAGCCTCAGGCTTTTGAACGTTAACCTGAGGATCGGCGACGGCACCGACGGCTGGCCGGAGGAGGCGCCCTTCGACGCCATCCTGGTCACCGCGGGGGCGCCGCACGTCCCGCAGTGCCTGGTCGACCAGCTGGCCCCCGGGGGGAAACTGGTGATCCCGGTGGGAGACCGGCAGGACCAGCGCATGGTACTGGTGAAAAAGAACTTGGACGGCACCGTCGAGAGGCTGGAGACGGAGGATTGCCGCTTCGTGAAGCTGATTGGTAAAAACGGCTGGAATGAGGAGAACTGAACCGACCGCGTAGCCTTCTAACCGAGAGTTGCCCATAGGAGTCTTGCATGGAACCTGAAGAGCTTCTGGAGGAGAAGGAACCGATTTTTCTGGACGAGCACGAGGAGCCCGACGCCATCGGGCTCGACGATGTGGAAGAACGGGAGTCGCACGAAGAGGGCGAAGAGCCGGTCGAACGCGAAGAGGTGGAGATCAAGTCGGCGGTGGTCGAGCATTTCGACGACGCCATCAAGCTGTACCTGCGCGAGATCCAGAAGACCAAGCTGTTGACCGCCGACGAAGAGAAGGAGCTGGCTGCCAGGATCGACCTGGGCGACAAGGCCGCCCGCGACCGGATGATCGTCTCCAACCTCAGGCTGGTGGTGAAGATCGCCAAACGTTACATAAACCGGGGGCTCCCCTTCCTCGACCTGATCGAAGAGGGGAACATGGGGCTCATCAAGGCGGTGGAGCGCTTCAAGCTCTCCAAGGAGTGCCGCTTCTCGACCTACGCCACCTGGTGGATCAGGCAGTCCATCGAGCGGGCGCTGGTCAACCAGTCGCGCACCATCAGGCTCCCCGTGCACGTCTCCGACGACATCAACAAGATGCTGCGGGTGACCCGCGAGCTGGTGCAGAGGATGAACCGGGAGCCGACCGTCAAGGAAGTTGCCGACACCCTCGACGTCAACGTGGCCTACGTCAGAAGGCTGATGGTGCTCCTGAAAAAGACCTACTCCATCGAGCGCCCGATGGGGGAGAACAACGACTACTTCCTGATCGACACCATCGAGGACACCTCCACCATCTCCCCTTCGGTGCTGCTGGAGGACCTGAACAAGTTCGAGCTGGTCTCCGAGTGGTTCGAGACCCTCTCCGATGGCGAGAAGAAGATCCTGACCCTGCGTTTCGGACTGGATGACCGGGATCCCCAGACCCTGGACACCATCGGCAGAAGCTTCGGGGTGACCCGCGAGCGGATCAGGCAGATCGAGGCTAAGTCGCTGGACAAGCTGAGAAAGATCCTGGAAGCAACCGACATCATGGGACAAAGTGCAGCTGTCAGTGCAACTACAGTGAAATAAGGAGCGGCCCGAGGCATGGAGAAACTGAAGGAAATCATCAGGGACATACCCGACTTCCCGAAAAAGGGGATACTGTTCAAGGACATCACCACCCTTTTGGCCGACGCCAAGTCGTTCCAGCGCATGGTGGACCTGCTTGCGCACCGTTACATCGGAGAGCGGATCGACAAGGTGGTGGGAGTCGAGGCGCGCGGCTTCATCATCGGCGCAGCTCTCGCCTACAAGCTGGGTGCCGGCATCGTGCTGGTGAGAAAGCCCGGCAAGCTCCCCGCCGAGACCTTCAAGAAGAGCTATGACCTCGAGTACGGCACCGACACCCTGGAGATCCACACCGACGCCCTGAAACCCGGCGAGCGCGTGCTGGTGGCCGACGACCTGTTGGCCACCGGCGGCACCATGTCTGCCGTGGTGGCCATGGTCGATGAACTGGGTGCCGACCTGGTGGAGTGCTGCTTCATGGCCGAGCTGGAATTCCTGGAAGGAAGCAAGCGTCTCCCCGAAGGCAAAGTCTTCTCCCTGCTGAAGTTCTAGTCTGGCAAGCCACAGGACACCCCCTTCCTCCCTTTTGTTCAACTGCTCCCTCTCCCTCCGTGAGAGGGACGGGGTGAGGGAAGTCCGCTTCGCCAGGCACTGTTTGCTCCTTCAAACCCTTAAAGGGGAGGGCAGGGGTGAGGATGGGGCTGGGAGCTCCCTGTCGCGAGGCAGTGCAGGCACAAAATTCTTGCCAAACGGCACAGCATGGGTTATAAAGGTCGTCTGCCTGTCCCCGTAGCTCAGCAGGATAGAGCACTTCCCTCCTAAGGAAGGGGTCGGACGTTCGAATCGTCTCGGGGACGCCATAAAAGTCACGGGTTACGGCGTTAGCCGTAACCCTTTTTTATCCCACGATGGAAGGCAGCGGCTGCTCACGCCGCCTCGCACAAGTTATAGAGTTTGCGCCCGTAGCTCAGCTGGATAGAGCACCAGACTACGAATCTGGGGGTCAGGAGTTCGAATCTCTTCGGGCGCGCCATAAAAAAAGGACCTGGGCTTGACTGCCCAGGTCCTTTTTCCATTTCAGGCAAAGCGGTCGAGCGTTGGCTAGCTGGCGCAGAAATCGTTATCCTGCGCTTTGCCACTCTCGGGGAGAACAGGGAAGGGGCCGGTTCGGGCTCGAGCCGGCCCCTTTTGTACCGGGCCTTGTCCAATCGCAGTACCAGCATGTGGCGTAGCGGGACCAGGGGCCCCGCTCGTTGCGTCTCAGGACCCTGCCCGGTAACCGGTCCTGCGGGGGGCGCTGACGGTTCTTCCACTCTTGCTGCCGTTTTGCTAACCTATCATGAGAGAGGTTGCCGCGCAGCGTTCATTAACTGTTTGGCTGGTCAGGATGCGCGCGGCGGCTTGGCAAGGGGAGGAACGAGCATGAGAACAGCCAAGGGGACCGCGATATGCTGCCTGCTGGCGGCGCTGGCCATCTGTTCGGGATGGAGAGCCGCCCGGGCTGCAGATCCGCCCACACCGTCCGATACCGGGAAGGAATCCCAGGAGATGCCGGTCCTGCGGGGAACCGAATGGCTGGCGCTGGAACAAAACGCCAAGATCACCTTCGTCTGGGGGATCGGTCACGTGGTGACTATCGAGGAACACGTGGAAAAGCGGCATCCCGAGCTTGCGCGCAAGGGTTTCGTCGCCAAACTCGCCGAGGGGTTGAGGGGGGTGCCGATGAACAGCATCGTCCAGCAGATCGACACCTTCTACCAGAAGAACCCTGACAAGGTCGACCTGCCGGTGATGAGGGTGATCTGGGGACAGATCGTGAAGCCGAAGTTGAGTAGCGGCATCGCAGATGCTCCGCTTGCCCCGTCGCCCGCACAGCCGGCGCCCGGGCAGTAGCGGAGCCCTCGTCCACAGGGACGAGCCGTGGCGATCAGCCTCTTTATGATGACGGTCCGCCAGGCTCAAGGAGGCAGCAAATGAGGTGCAGGAAACTTTTAGCGATAGTTCTGCTCTTGCTCGGCATCTCGGGGTGCGTCGGGATGACCCCGACGCAACAAAGCACCCTGAGCGGCGGAGCCATCGGTGCCGGCGGCGGGGCCTTCCTCGGTGCCGTTTCCGGCGGCAGCCCGGCAGTGGGGGCTGTGCTGGGCGGCGCGGCAGGGGCCCTGACCGGTTACATCCTCGGGGAGGGGGCTGAGCGGAATCACTACTACCGGGGAGGCGGTTACCGAAGAGGTTACTAGTACTGCCATAACGCCAGCATGCGGAAAGGGTCGGTTTACCCATAACTGGCCCTTTCTGTTTGCAGCGCGCAGCCGGACGCCTTAACCTGATCGCCACGCTGTCAGCCGTACTGGCTGCCAGCTGGCCTGCAGTGAAAGTTCTCTGCGGGCACTGCTGGCGAGAAAGAGAGTGGTTCGCACAGCTGTCCGGGTCGAAACGTGGGAGGGGGTGCGCGAATTGCGGTGTCGCTTTCCCAAAGATGAGCAGATGCTTTTCTGAATTTTGTGGTTTTTACCGACTTTGGTATGCTATGAAACCAGCAATGGAAAACTGAAACCGGAGCTGGAGTAGACGGGGCCGGTACCGTATCAATTGAAGGAGGGATTAGTTATCATGAAAACTGTGCTGGCCGTTGCCGCTCTGCTCAGCTTGCTCGCAATTTCGGTCGTCCACGCCGAAACGAAAGCCGACCGCGGGCGAGAAGTCATCAACATCAAGATGGGGTGGATGATTCTGCCTTTCAAGCACTGGGAGCACCAGAAGCGCGTCAAAAATGATTGTGCCCAATGCCACACCGGAAAGGTTGGCGTGATCCAGGGGTGGGGACCCTCAACCGCCCACGATCTCTGCATCCCCTGCCATGAAGCGGAGGAAAAGGGGCCGAGCGAGTGCCGCCAATGTCATAAAAGATAGGCGAAAATCCCCTTTTATTGCAGCAAGCATAAGGCGCCCGGCAAGGGCGCCTTTTTCGTGCCCGCCTCCAGCGTCCTCCGCAGTCCCGCCACCATTTTGCCGTGCTGTTTCGGTGCTGCAAAGCACCTGCCTCACCCGGTAATGCAGAAGGGTGCCGGCCGTTGCTGTCGGTCGGCCCATGATCAACACTTGATTATCCTATCTGACGTTCGCCGGGACAGTACTTTATTTTTCGATAATAGAAACAGTCCTTTCACACGATAAACTGTAATAAAAATGTAATCATCCTTCCCGGTCTGTGTATTTCCATGCCTTTACTCGCGCCAGATTCTTTTCTGGTTGGCGCCTGCCCATGTAGCAGTATTAAGAAAGCGCAATTGAGCTGTCCATGTACCGGTCCACGCTCTCTTGAATAACAAAGTCGGCGTGATAACGTTTGCTGTATATAAAAGGTCGAGAGCCTGCCGGCTAACCCGGTAAAACGTGCTCCACGTTTCGAGCTTGTAGGTTGTATGTCGGCAGGACCGGCCGGAATTATGGAGCAGGCCATGCAAAAGACAGATGTTGTCATAGTTGGCGCGGGACCATACGGCCTTTCCGCTGCAGCACATCTGCGGGAGATAGAAGGCGTCGAGGTCGTTGTTTTCGGCGAAGCGATGTCGTTTTGGGATGAGCACATGCCGGCTGAAATGCTGCTCCGCTCTCCCTGGGCCGGGTCGCATCTCTCCGATCCTTCCGGATCGCTCACCCTCGACCACTTCCGGAGATCCCTGGGACTCGACTTTTCCGCGCCGGTACCGCTTAAACAGTTCATCCATTACGGCCGCTGGTTTCAGCGGCAGGCCGTTCCCGACCTGGACCCAAGAGAGGTGTCCATGATCGCGGCCGCTCCGGGCGGCTTTCTGGTCAGCCTCTCGGACGGATCCGCCCTTGCCGCCCGCCGGGTGGTGGTCGCCACCGGCATCGGCGCCTTCGCCTGTTACCCCGAACTCTTCCGCGGGCTTCCCGCCCAGCTTGTGTCCCATACCTGCTCGCATCGCGACCTGGGCGCCTTCGCCGGCAGACAGCTAGCCGTCATCGGCGCCGGGCAGAGCGCACTGGAATCTGCTGCCCTGCTGCACGAGGCGGGGGCGTATGTGGAGCTGCTCATCCGCTCGCCGGAGGTGCGTTATCTTCAGCAGAGGGGATGGCTGCACAGCTGGCCGATCAGGCCGCTCCTCTACGCTCCTCCCGATGTCGGGCCGGCACTGCTCAGTCACCTTGTGGCCCATCCCGACCTGTTCCGCCTCCTGCCGCGCAGCCTGCAGGACCGGTTCGGCCCTCGCTCGATCAGGCCGGCCGGCGCCGCCTGGCTGAAGCCGCGCCTGGAAAATGTGCGGCTGACCTGCGGGCGCTTCGTGGTAGGCGCCGAGGCGGCAGGGGACCGGCTCAGGCTGAAACTCGACGACGGCAGCGAGAAACAGGTTGACCACGCCCTGCTGGGAACGGGCTACCGGATCGATATCCGCAAGCACCCCTTCATCTCGCCTGAACTCCTCTTCTCCCTTCGCCTGGCCGATGGCTACCCGCAGCTCACTGACGGTTTCGAATCCTCCGTGCCGGGCCTTCATTTCATCGGGGCCCCGGCTGCCTGGAGCTTTGGTCCATTGATGCGTTTCGTAGCCGGTGCCGGCTTCACGGCCCGTAACCTCGCGCGGTACATGGCCCGTGAAGTTGTCCTGAGGACCTCTGGTGCAGGAAAGGCGGTCCCGGCAGCCGTTGCCGCAGCTGCCGGCGCGAGTTGCGGTGGCGGTAGCACCCCTTCCGTTTCCCCTGCAGGGGACGGCTTCCCTGCCGTGACAGCAACAGCCGGGTCCGCTGGGGAGACCTTCGATCCTGCCGGGGTGCTGGTGACCGGCGCGGACTACCGTGCGCTGGGGGCGGCACGCAGCCTGGGACGCCAAGGCGTACCGGTGGCCATGCTGCGCAAACCCGACCACCTGCTGGGCTCCTTCTCGCGCTACGTTCAGCGGGTCTACTCCCTGCCCCGTGCCATGGGCAACCTGAATGAGGAGTACCTAGCCTTCCTGGTCGAACTGGCCGAAACCCGTAACATGAAGGGGTGGCTGCTCCTGCCCAGCGACGACGACATGGTCGGCTTCATCGCCCGCTACCATGACCGGCTGTCGAGCCACTTTCGCCTCTCCACTCCCGCCTGGGAGCAGTTGCGCTGGGCCTGCGACAAACGGCTGCTCTCCCAGTTGGCCGAGCGGCTGGAGATCGACCAGCCCCGCACCTTCTGCCCCTCCTCGCGCAGCGAGCTGCAGGATCTCTCCTGTACTTTTCCGGTCGTGGTCAAGCCGGCCCTGCATGATTCCATCAACAACCGTCTGGAGCGCCCGGGGGGGAGTAACCGGGAGCATGGGGAGCGGGCGCAGCCGAAGAGCAGAAAGCTGGCCGTCGACAAGGCCTGGCGTGCTGACGACCGGGAGAGCCTGCTGGAGGCCTATGACCGTGCCTGCAGCCAGATGCCGGCCGAAATGGTCATGATCCAGGAAATGGTGCCGGGCGGGGGCGATAGCCAGTTCTCCTACGCGGCCCTCTGCAGCCGCGGTGCCCCTTTGGCCTCCCTGACCGCACAGCGTCTGCGGCAGTTTCCCATGGATTTCGGACGTCTGAGCACCTACGTGGAGACGGTCGATGCGCCCCTGGTGGTCCGCGCGGCCGAAAAGCTGCTGCGCGGGCTGGACTTCACCGGGCTGATCGAGGTCGAATTCAAGCTCGATCACCGGGACGGCCGCTTCAAGCTGATTGACGTCAATCCCCGGGTGTGGGGCTGGCATACCCTGGGGGCCAGGGCGGGGGTGGACTTCTCCCATCTGCTATGGCGGCAGGTGAAGGGCGACCCGTTTGCCGACCTCGTGGGGCGTCCCGGCGTCGGCTGGATGTATCCGGTCCTGGACATCCCGGTCGCCTTCAAGGAGATTGTGCAGGGGAGGCTTTCTTTGAGCGACTACCTCCGTCCTCTCTTGAGGCCGCTGGAGATGGCGGTATTGGTGCGCGACGACCCGCTGCCCGGGCTCCTGGAACTGCCCCTGCTGGTCTATTCGCGACTGGTACGAAGGCTCGCTGCGGGCCTCAAGGCTCAGTAGGCCAGCCTGCCCCGCACACACACTTTCTGCGATAACCGTAACGCCCCTGTGCTGAGTCTCCGCCAGCAGGGGCGTTCTTCTTTCTCCGGAGCCTGCGGTTTTCATGGGGTGGTACCTGCAGGGTGGACGGCAGCGCGGTGCATGTGAGCGAAGTTGCCCAAATTCCTTTCCAAACGGTGGGGCCGTCTTTATTTGCCGGGCTGATCTTGCGCAACCTGCAACTGTATGCTTTCATAGTCAATGTCGGCAATCACTGCAAGGGGGGCAGAAAATGGACCAGCGATCACTGGTTATGGGCGAAAACCGCATTCGTGCTGCTGTCAGGACCTATCATGATCTGCAGAGCTGTTACCAGAAGATAGTGGGCAACTTCGCAGCCCAGTTTTCCGATCTCGAAGAAAACTTCCAATGTCAGCTCGATTCCGACCATTCTCTTACCTTTTTCGATGGCACCCGGGTAACGGTTTCCTTCGATTACATCACCAACCACACCGAAACGCTGATGGGGATGATCAGTTTCGCCAGGGAACTCAAAAATGACGAGTGCACCACCCTGTTGACCCTGTTTTTCGACGAGCATGGCAGCATCGGCACCACCCCGATCAGGGGAGAGGGGATCATCGGCTTCGACAGCAAGATACTGTGCAGATCCGTTATGAGGGAGTTGCTGGAAGCGCATCTGAAGTCAAAGCATAAGGTCCCAGCAGGCTAAGATCGTCTCCTTTTGCCGTGGTATAATTTTGTGCCCCTACCAAAAAACCGACTGATTGGCGCCAATCTTCCCCTGTGTAACTACCCCTTTGACGAAGGGGGAGCAGGCGGCAGGGCTTGAAGAAATCCTCCCCACCCCCCCTTTCCAAAGGGGGAGTCCTTAACCGGAAGAATGGGCCGATCAGAAAAATCTGTGTGTGCGAGGTGGACAATGTTCCAGGAAAAGAGGGTCTTCGCCCGATTGGCTATGCATGCAGAGGTGACCATCCGGAAAAGAGACCGGGTAATCGAGGGTGAGGTGGAAGACCTGAGCATGAAGGGGATGTTCATAACCGGGGCGAACCCCGTGGAAAAAGACGAGACCGTGGCAGTCACCATCTGCGATACTCCGATATACGGACTGAAGGCAAAGGTGGTGAGGGTTACCGACGCGGGAATAGGATTGGAGTTTGAGAAGACCCTCTTCGATTGAGGCACGCCCTGCTGGGCGTCGCCCACGGCCGTACGGAAAGCCCCTGACTGGTCAGTTGACCAATCAGGGGCTTTTTTTTCGCCTGGCCGGTGCTCCGGGCCTTGTCCTTTGAAGCTGGCCGGGATCCTGCCGTCTCCTTGGACCGGATGAGCCGGGCTGACGAAATCGCTTGCTTATTGCCGGCGCGTCGGGTATGGAGGTTAGGCTGCAATCAGAAAAAAGGAGAGGGAAATAATGGTGCACAGGCCCAGGGTCGCGGTGATTACCAGGACCAACAACCGCCCGCTGTTACTGGAGCGGGCCATGCTCAGTCTTCTTCGGCAATCTTTCGAAGAGTGGGTGATGGTTATCGTGAATAACGGCGGCAACGCCGCAGAGGTCGATGCGTTGCGGGAAAAATATGCCGATCGCTTCCGGGGGCGGATCATCGTTTCGCACCTGGAGTCCCCTGTCTCTCTTGGCGCCGCCTGCAACCTTGGCTTGCAGGCCTGTGACAGCGAGTTCGCGGCCCTGCACGATGACGACGACAGCTGGCATCCCGATTTTTTACGGGAGTGTATCGGCCTGATCGACGAGGTGGGTGAAGTTGCCGGGGTTATCACCCACAGCACGATCATCTATGAGGAGATCCAGGGGGACCAGCTGCGCGAACTGTCGCGGCAACCATTCAACGCGCATCTCAAAAACATGATCTCCTATTTCAGCCTACTTGCCCGCAACCAGTTTCCGCCCATCTCCTTCCTGTTCAGCCGCCGGGTGGCGGACGAGATCGGGCAGTTCGACGAGCTTCTTTCGGTGCTCGAGGATTGGGACTTCAACCTGCGCTTCATGGCGAAGCATGACATCTACGTCGTGGCCAAGCCGCTTGCCTTTTGGCACCAGCGGCCCGCCATCAGCTCCAGTTCGCTCGGCAATACCGTCGTTGCCCGCCTGGGAGCCCACCACACGCTCGAGTGCCAAATCCGCAACCGGTTGCTGCGCAGGGACCTGGAAACCAACACGGTCGGCACCGGGACCATCATGCACGTCAGCCGGGCCCTTGCCGAACTGGATGCGCGGCTTTCCCAGCAGGAAGCCAGGCTGGAACAGATCGACAGGAGCATCGGCAAGATCGGCCTGTGGCGAACCTTGAAACGGAAGCTTTCCGGCAAGAAGAACCAGTGATTACTGAGGTGGTCCGGCAGACGCGCCGGGCTGTGGAAAGCAGGAAATAGTTCCAGCAGCTAAATGAAGGGGGCCGCGGCTTTTATGCCGTGGCCCCCTTTTTTTGGCACTGGGTTGATTGCGCAGTACGTCCTACCGGAACAAGGGCAGGGTAACGCCAGGCATAGGCGGTGGCGGGGCCGGTGTGCCCATGTTACCAACCGGAGATGTGGGGATGTAGCCCTGCTCTGTTTGCCCTTCGTTGCCGACTGCTGCCGGGTTTTTCTCCTGTCCGGTAGCTGTCGCCACCTTCCTGGTGCTCAGGCAGACTCCGCCTGCGGCGGTTGCGGCGTCGTTACAGGCCTTGGTGTCCTGGTACTGGCACTGCTTGGCGTTGCCGTAGGGGAGAACGACGCAGAAGGGGGCAACCACGTTCTGGTGTATCTCCGCTGCATTGACGACACAGTATCCGTCAGTGCCGGCTGCGCCTTTGCATTGTGCATAGGTGTAGTACCTGCACTGTACGCCGTAGCTGAATACCGTGCAAAAAGGCGCTGCCAGCAGTTGATGAGCAAATGACAAGGTAAAGGCCGAGGCGAGAAAAATTCCGATCAGCATGCTCTTCGTTTTCACGTCGATATCCCCTTCGCTGCCCAGGTTTTTTATCAACCCTAGGTTCCTAGTATATCGTGGCTGCTGCCAAACCGAAAGGACCGGCGGGGTTTTTGTCCAGGGACCGGCTTTTCTCGTGCGTTTCATTCGGCTCGTAGTGGTTGGTGGGGGGGGTAAAAGCGAACGGCGATTTGAGGCTATCGAGGCTCGTGAGGGGGCAGGCACTTGCGGCCCCTGTCCCCTCGGTCAGGAATAGCGGCAGGGGGGGCGGTAGCGGTGAAGTTGGCGTGCAGGGTGAGGTCAGCAGGACAAAAAAAAGGCCACACCGGAGGGTGTGGCCTTTTTTGCACTCGTTTAAGAGCGAATTACTTCGCCGGGGCAGCCGGAGCAGCTTCTGCCGGGGCAGCCGGAGCGGCTTCTTTCTTAGCAGCTTTCTTTGCTTTTTTGGCTTTCTTTGCTTTTTTGGCTTTCTTTGCTTTCTTAGCCGGAGCTTTTTCAGCAGCCGGAGCAGCAGCGGTGGCGTCGGCAGCCGGAGCAGCCGGGGTAGCGTCAGCAGCGAAAACAACACCAGCAAAAGCAACAGCAGCAATAGCAGCTACGATGGAAGAAACGATCTTTTTCATTTCAAACTCCTGAGTAATTTTTTTAACTTCTATGTCTTTCCCTATAGCACCCTCCATGCCAAAACTCTCCGCTTCCCGCCATAGTCCGAAAACACTGGGGTTGGCCTTTTTCGACCGCGGCTCGGCCGGCAACTGGCTGCCTTATTTAGGTGATTCGATGCCTCATATGAGGTGGCCATGCCGCAATTCCTCCCTGCCGCACCTTTTCCTCAAGCCGGCCGCAGCGCGGGTACTGCATTTTTTTGCCTGCTGGCTCCCGTTCTCGTCCAGCTCCCTCAAACCCTTTGACTTTGACCTTGGCATGTCCTAACCTACCGTGGCCCGGAGGCAACTGCAGCCGGCGCCGGATGCGCTGCCGCTACCAGGGGGCCTGCGCGCACCGCTTATCACAGCTGCCAACAGGGGTGGACATGCAGAGGGATCTGGTCTGGAGCTACGTGCTCTCTATACTTGCGGCGGTGGTCGTACTCAGGTTCCACCTGCTCCCCACCGTGCTGGCCGGGCTGGCTGTGCACGTGGTGACCTGCCGGCTCGCCAGGCGGCTTCCCATCAAACGGGAAGGGGGCGCGCAGGAAGCCGCGGTCATCGCGCTTGCCGTGGCGGTGGTGGCAACCTTCATCGCCGCCGGCTTTGCACTCTATTCACTGATGAAAGGTTTCCAGGGCTTCAGCGTCCTGATGGAGGCTTCGGCGGAGACCCTGGAAAAGGTCAGGCGGTCACTGCCGGAAAGCATCGCACTTGTCCTCCCCGGCTCGGCCGACGAGTTGCGGGAAAACGTGGTCTCCTTCCTCCGGGAACACGGCAAAGGGCTCTCCTCGGCGGGGGCTGAGGGGCTGATTACCTTTGCCCACATCCTGATCGGCATGGTGATCGGCGGCATGACCTCGATAGCGAGGGTGGCCATAGCCGAGGACGGACACCCTTTCCTGGCCCGGCTCTACGGCAGGGCCAGGATGCTGACCGGCTCCTTCGAAAAGGTGGTCTTCGCCCAGCTGAAGATATCCCTGGTCAACACCGCGCTGACCGCCTGCTACCTTGCCGTGATCCTTCCCCTTTTCGGGGTGCGCCTGCCCATGGTTACCCTGCTGGTGGTGGTCACTTTCGTCGCGGGGCTGATACCGGTCATCGGCAATCTCATCTCCAACAGCGCGATCGTCATACTGAGCCTGGGCACCTCTCCGATGGTCGCGGTCGCCTCGCTCATCTTCCTGGTGGTCGTGCACAAGCTGGAGTATTTCCTGAACGCCAAAATCATCGGTCACGAGGTGAACGCCAGGGCCTGGGAGCTGCTGTGTGCCATGGTGACCCTGGAGGCGGTCTTCGGCCTGCACGGCGTCATTGCCGCTCCCATCCTGTACGCCTGGCTGAAGGCTGAGCTGTGTAATGCTGATTGAGATCGAGGTTAACATCAAGATTGTGCAGCAGAGACTGGATCAGCGGTTGCCGTGGGGAACCTGGCACTGTCTTAGAGGGGAGGGGGACTGGTCCAAGTGCGGCATGAGCAGATAGAGCGCTGGCTGTCAGGCGGCACTGTGTCATTGCGGCAGGAAAGATATGCTGTAGCATACAAGGAAGAGTGATTGACCAACGCCCCGAAAGGAGTGTCAGATGGGCAACGATGTCAGCATCAAATGGTTACCCGAGCCGGAAGAGCAGGACTATCCGGCGGCTTTCTCCTATCTCTGCCTAACCTATGACGTCTCGGAGGCCGACCAGATCGTTGCCAGGCTGCGCCGGGCAGAAATGACCAAATTCAAGGCGAAGGATATCTTCCGCGCTTCCTGCCTGCCGCTGCTCGGCATCAGCAACTCCCACCTTCAGAAGGACCAGAAGAAGATCAAGAGCGGCAAGGAGCTCTCCCCGCTCCTGCTGGTGCGCGACCGAGCCAACCGCAAGCTGGTGGTGGCCGATGGCTACCACCGGATGTGCGCGGTCTACTCCTTCGACGAAGACGCCTGGATTCCCTGCAAGATAGCGTGAGGCGGGGCCATGGTCAGTGAGCAGCGGCGTTTTCGCTTCCCCATCCTGCAGGGAGTCCTTCCCTTCGACCGCTCGCGGGTCAGCTCCGACGTGCTAGCCGGCATCACCCTGGCCGCCCTGGCCATCCCCGAGGTGATGGGCTATACCCGCATCTCGGGAACCCCCGTGGTCACCGGCCTTTACACCATCCTGATCCCCATGATCGTCTACGCCCTGTTCGGCGCTTCCCGCCACCTGGTGGTGGGCGCGGACTCGGCCACCGCCGCCATCCTGGCCGGCGGCATCTCGGCCATGGCCACGCCGGGCTCCGCGCAGTGGCTGTCGCTGGCCGGCATCCTCGCGCTGATGGCCGCCTCCTTTTTGTTCCTGGCCCGCCTGGCCCGTCTGGGCTTTCTGGCCGATTTTCTCTCCCGCACCGTGCTGGTCGGCTTCCTGACCGGGGTGGGGATCCAGGTCGCGGTCGGGGAGGTCTCCGGCATGCTGGGGCTGCCGGGGGGAGGGCACGGCACCATCGGCAGGCTGGCCGTAGCCCTGCGGCAGGTCGAGGAGGCCAACCCCGCCTCCCTGCTCCTCTCCCTCTCCATCCTCGCCGTCCTGATCGGCTCGCGCTGCCTCTCGCGCAGGATCCCCGGCGCGCTGATCGCCATCGTCGCCTCCATCGTCGCCAGCTGGTCGCTCGACCTGCAGGGGTACGGGGTGCGGGTGCTGGGCGAGGTGCCGGGGGGGCTCCCCGGCATCACCCTGCCGGCCGGGATTACCGACTTCAGCCTCATCCGCACCCTGGCCCCCACCGCCTTCGCCATGTTTATCGTCATCCTCGCCCAGAGCGCCGCCACCTCCCGGGCCTACGCCGTCCGCTACAACGAGCCTTTCAACGAAAACGTGGACCTGGTGGGACTCTCGCTGGCCAACCTGGGGGCGGCACTGTCGGGCACCTTCGTGGTGAACGGCAGCCCGACCAAGACCCAGATGGTGGAGAGTGCCGGAGGGCACAGCCAGCTCTCCCAGCTGACCGCGAGCCTCTGCGTGCTGCTGGTGCTGCTTTTTTTGACCGCCCCGCTCGCCTACCTGCCGAGCCCGGTGCTCTCCAGCGTGGTCTTCCTGATCGGCGTTGAGCTGGTCGACCTGAAGGGGATGCGCAGGATCCTCGCCGAGCGCCCCTGGGAGTTCTGGGTGGCGCTGCTGACCGCCTGCGCCGTGGTCCTGCTGGGGGTCGAGCAGAGCATCCTGCTGGCAATCGTGCTGTCGCTGGTGGTGCATACCCGCCACGGCTACCTGGTCAACAACATGGTGGTGGTCTCGGACCAGCTGAACATCTGGCGGCAGCAGAAGGTCACCAGGCCTGAAGAGGTACTTCCCGGTCTCATGATCTACCGCTTCATGCACAACATGTACTACGCCAACACCCAGATCCTCACCGAGGAGGTCATGCGGCTGGCCAGGGAGTCCCAGCCTCCCCTTGCCTGGTTCTGCATCGACGCCTCCGCCGTCAACGACGTCGACTTCACCGCCGCCGAGGCGCTCCGCAGGGTGCACGCGTTCCTGGCGCAAAGGGGGATCCGGCTGGTCTTCTGCCAGCTGGTGGAGGAGGTGCGGGCGGAGTTCGACCGCTCCCGGCTCACCGAGCTGATCGGCGAGGATGGCTTCTTCCCGTCCATCGCCGCCGTGGTCAGGGGCTACCGGCAGAGCCAGCGGGATGCTGGCGACGGTGGCACGCAGAGCTAAACGGTAACCGTGGCAGGCGCCGGGATGTCCTTACCTGCAGGGAACCGCTTGGGAGGTCAGTCATGAAGAGGAACATGGCCCCGACGGCCATTGCCATGGTCATCCTGCTCGCGGCCCTCACCGGCTGCAGCACCCTTTATCGAGGGGTGGAGGGGAACATCTACGAGAAGATGACCGTCTTCTCCATGATCGTCATCGTCGTGTTCGCCATACTCTTCGTCCCTTTCGTCACCGGCATCGGGGGGGACAAGGATCTGGCACGCTTCCGGGGGGCGATCTGGAAGGCGGCGGCCCAGCCGCTGTCGCCGGAGGAGCTGACCTCTCACCCTGCCTACCTGTGGGATTCTCCCAACTCCTTCTACAAAAGGGTGTTCGCCGCCGACGGCTCGCTGTGGGAGTCGCCGATCGTTACCGTTAACGGGCTGGACCCCGAGGTGGAGCGAAGCGGCAGCTGGACCCTTGGAGAGGACGGGGTGCTGCGGATCACCATGGAAACCGGCTGCCTTAAGAATTACACCCCCATCTCCCGGTGCGCCTTCGGTCTGGCCACCGTCATGCGCCTGGAGACCGGCTTCGCGGAGGCCTGGTATCTCGGCGAGAGGGGGCTTGCCCACGCACAGATCTCCTGCTTCGGCTACTCCAGGTCGCTCCCCCCGGCCGGGCGCTTCACCGTCCCGCTGGTAAGCGGCGCCACCGTCTACTGGGCCACCTATCCCTGCTGTGCCCTCGCCTCCGGCGACGAGCTCTCGGTCAACCCCGCCCTGGCTTACGGCGCCATGACCTTTCACCCGGACGGTACCCTCGCGAGGTCGCGGGACAACAGGGTCGAAGGGCGCCCCGACTACACCGCCTCCTTCTCCGGGACCTGGAGGATCGACGAGGTTTACGGGGTGCTTGACCTGACCATCGGTCCCTACACGAGGGAGATCAAGCTCTTTTTGCCCGGTAGCGAGCCGGGGAGCTTCCTGGTGGGGACCACGGAAGGGAGCGAGCAGTGGTTCCTGGACCCCGGCCACGGCAGGGAACAGCTGGCGAGCTACCTGGCGCTGGGGGCGTACCTGGATGGCGGGAAGGCGGAGCTGTTCGTGTGAGTGAAAAAATGGGTGGAGGAGGAGGGATGGCTGGTGATGCGTTTTGCCGGGAGGTGTCGGTGGACCGGCTTTGCGGGCACATCCGGGCGCTGCAAGGGGTCCGGCATCCCGTTGCCGCGCCCGATCAGCTGGAGCGGGCGGCCGTCTACCTCGCCGCCACCCTGGAGAGTTACGGCTATCTCCTGGACGAGCAGCGCTTTTTCGACCAGGGAAAGCTCCAGCGCAACCTGCTCGCCAGCGCCCCGGGAAGCGATCCGCAGACCGAGCGGATCGCGCTGCTCGCTCACTACGACACGGTGGCGCAGTCGCCGGGGGCCGATGACAACGCGAGCGGCGTGGCGGTGTTACTGGAGGCGGCACGCCTGCTGGCGGGATTTCGCTTCCAAAAGAGCGTCCAGTTCATCGCTGTTTCCCTGGAGGAAAACCGAAGCGATGACGAGCCCGACACCGGTACCCGGGGGAGCCGTGCCCTGGCCGCCCATGCCCGCGAGCAGGGCTGGCAGCTGGGCGCGGTGCTGGTGCTGGAGTCGGTTGGCTATGCCGGCGATCATGTCGTGCAAAGTGCCCCGCCCGGCGTTCCCGTGCCGGTGCCCGACAACGGCAACTTCATCGCGGTGATCGGCAACGAGCGGTCGCCGCAGCTGGTGGAGAGCTTCCTGCGGGCCATCGGGCGGCTCAAGCTCGACCTTCCCTGCCTGCCGCTGGTGGTGCCCGGTAACGGCGAACTCCTCCCCGACAGCCGCCGCTCCGATCATGCCCCCTTCTGGGACCAGGGGTACCCCGCCATCATGGTCACCGACACCAGCAATTTCCGCAATCCCAACTACCACCGGCCGACCGATACCCTGGAGACCTTGAACCTGGAGTTCGCTGCCAGGGTCTGCCGCGCTACCGTGGAGACCGTCATCGAGCTGGCGCGCCTGCTCAGGTAGGGGGAAGGCCGGGGAGGGGGAGTGCTGCCGGTATTACCGGCGCAGCCTGAAAAGGGATGGAAGCCGGCTTCCCCTCACTGCGGCCCTCTTTCCCCTTCGCCCGGCACTCCGGCAGCCGGGGCAGCCTCCCCGGCCAGGGTCACCCTGTTGCGGCCGTTTCGCTTGGAGGCGTAGAGCGCATCGTCCGCCAGCTGGATCAGCTTGTCCAGTGTCTGGCAGTCGGGCCCCTGCTCGGCCACCCCCAGGCTGATGGTGATCCTCAGCCGCTCTCCCTCCACCTCCAGTTCGGTATCGGCGACCACTTCGCGCAGCCGTTCCGCCAGCAGGCAGGCATTTTCCGCCGTGGTCTCCGGCAGCACGCAGCAAAACTCCTCCCCTCCGTAACGTCCCACCACGTCGATGCGCCGCACCGTGTCCTTGAGCAGGGAAGCGATCTTCATGATCACCTGGTCGCCGCGGACGTGGCCGTAGGTGTCGTTCACGCTCTTGAAGAAATCGATGTCGATCATCACCACGCTGAGCGCCTTGTCGTAGCGCCGGGCGCGGTCCAGCTCCTCCTGGAGGACCAGGTCCAGGTGGCTGCGGTTCAAAAGCTTGGTCATGGGGTCGAGCCGGCTCAGTTCCACCAGCTTGTACTCGTACATCACGTATTCGGTGACGTCCTGCACGGTGATGAAGATGCTGACGATCTGCCCCTGCTGGTCCCGGATGGGGCCGGCGGTGCAGTTTTGCTGCATGAAAGGGACCTGCACCACGCTGGGGTGCGGGTTCTTCATGGGGATCAGCTGGCGGTGCAGCTTTTGGGAGAAGAAGGCGTAGTTGCCGAAGGAGAGTACGCTCTTGAAGAAGCGGCTGTACTCGGGCTCGGAGAGGTGCGAGTAGAAGTCGAGGATGGACTTGCCGCAGATGTCCCGGGCGCTGATGCCGCTGTGCAGTTCCATCCAGCGGTTCCAGGACTTCACCGTCAGGTCCCGTTCCAGAACCATCAGCCCCAGGTCGATGTTCTGAAAGATCTGCTCATGCTCCAGCATACTTCCTCAGGTATTCCCAGATCGCCTTCTTCAGCCATTCGAGGGCGGTGCCGTTACTGACCAGGAAGAGGTAGCCGCGGGCGTCGAACTCCTCGAACTGGAAGAGGGTTTTGAAGAAGATGGCGCAGGAGTCCTCGGCGGCGAAGGTTTCCCTCAGGGTGTCGTTGATCTGTTCCCTGGCGTAGAAGCGGGGAGGGTAGTAGCTCACCACGTCGCCCAGCATCTCGGCGATCTTGCTGATGCAGGCGCCGATGATGATGTTGCTGATCTCGATCAGCGATTCCCGCTCCAGGACGTCGATGTCGTGCCCGCCCCGCGCGCTGTCCACCCCCTGGCTGAACATCTGCAAAAGCTTCTTCCCCTCGCCGTGCGGGAAGACCAGGATGCTGGAGCCGCTGAAGTTGCCGCTGAAGAGCTGCATCACCATGCTCATCTCCCTGGTGTCGGGGATCTTGGCCTGGATGTAGCGCAGCACGTCGTCGTGGGCGAGCACGTCGATGTAGGGGACCGACAGGGTCACGTACAGGTTGATCACCTCGGAGAGGCCGGCGGCGGCCTGCCCGAAGGAGATGTTCATGATCTCCTGCAGGGCGTCCTTTTCCAGCGGCGTCATCAGGGAGCTTATCTCATGCATGGGATTTCTCCGCCTTTTCCAGGGCCCTGCGCAGTTCGGCCTGCAGGACCTCCCTGCCGCACGGCTTGCTGAGCACGGCGAAGGCCCCCAGTTGTGCCACCTTCTCCATGGTCTGCTTCTGGATGTCCGCCGTGCAGATGATCACCACTGCGTCGGGAAACTCGCTTTTGATGGCGGCCAGCACCTCGATGCCGCTCATGCCGGGCATGGTCAGGTCAAGGAAGGTGACGTCGGGGTGCAGGCAGCGGAAAGTCTCCAGTGCGCTGGGGCCGTCGGAGGCTTCCACCACCTCGTGCCCCTCGTTCTCCGGAATGCAGGAGACGTGGCACATGCGGGCCACCAGGGAGTCGTCGACTACCAGTATCTTTGCCATTGCTGTCTCCGTGGGCGCGGAATTCCTGCCGATGCCGGCCGCCCCGTTTGTCACCGACTGCCGGGATGGCGACCTGATCTCTCTGGCTGTCTCCACTTCTCTATCTGGAACGTGTAGAACAGTATTATATTTTGCAAATTACACTTCCGCGATGTCAATGTCAACCATCAACACTGGTCAGCACTGTAATTGTTTTAAAAGAAGAGATTGCTGTGAGATATCGGTGGGTTTTCGGACAGTAGCAGAAGGGACGCCACTGTTACAGTCCGGCAATCCGGAACGCTGAGTTCAGAATAAATTTGAAAAGTTTAGTGAATTTGTTGTGGTGGGTTCTGTTGTTGACCATCGAGCTGACGTGCGGAGTGGCTCCCTCCGCGCTCAGGTTCCGGGGAGCGTCCACGCGGCGCTTTCACAATGAGGTGAGTTGTGGTAGGGATGGTGCTGGAACCTATAACTGATGTGAGAGGTGAATATGCCGCAACCAGCCGCCGAGGAACTGATCGCCAGATTGCAGCTTTCCCGCCACCCCGAAGGTGGGTGGTTCCGGGAGACCTACCGTTCGACGGAAACCATACCCGCCGAGGGGCTGCCCGGGCGCTTCGGCGGCCAGCGGCCGTTCGGGACTGCCATCTACTTCCTGCTTGAGCGCGGGGACTTCTCGGCGCTGCACCGCATCAAGTCCGACGAGACCTGGCACTTCTATGCAGGCGCGCCGCTTGCCGTCCAGGCCGTCACCCCGGAGGGGCTGCAGCTGGAGCTCAAGCTGGGAGCCGGCCTGGCGGCGGGTGAAACGTTCCAGGCGACGGTGCCGGCCGGCTGCTGGTTCGGCGCCGAGCTGGCGGGGGATGGGGAGTTCGCCCTGGTCGGCTGCACCGTTGCCCCCGGATTCGATTTCCAGGACTTCGAGATGGCAGACCGCCAGCAGTTATCGGCGATGTTCCCGGCGCACCGGGAGCTGATCGGGCGGCTGACCCGCTAGCTACCAGCTGCTGCCGATCCCCCCCACCACGCCGCGCCGGTTGTTGTAACCGAGACTCAGCGCAAGCCGGTTGATCCGGTACAGGAGCCCCCCGTACCCCATGGGGTTGAACTCGACCTCCCGGTCCCCCTGCTCCCAGTGTCTCCCCGTCCACAGGCCGGTGCCGACCTGTACGGTCGACTGCATGGAAAAACCTACCCCCGCCTGCAGGGTCAGGTTCTTCACCCAGTCGTCCAGGTTGACCCCCGACTTGAAGAGGTAGCCGAACTCGGGACCGTAGTGCGAGGTATGGACCGTGTAGGGCTCGGTGTACTTGTTGTTGTTGAAAAAGGTGTCGTCGGGCGGGTCCTCGAAGTCGAAATTCATGGAGAGTTCGGCCGCCAGCGGGAACCTCTTCGCCAGCAGGTCGGTGCTCCCCAGCTCGACACCTATGCTGGTCTGGTCGGCGGTCCCGTTGCCCCCCACGTTGAAAAGCCAATAGGGCGTCGCCCACGCATTAACCGACACCAGCAGCGCTGCCGCCACCATCAAGACCACTCTCATAGCCGCATTCTCCCCCGTTGTTACCCAAACGCTGCCCTGTATTTAGGTGGAAAAGTCTCTATTTGTCAAGTACTTCTGTGCCGAGGCTGGCTGGCCGTGCCGTTGCAGCCACCCTCTGCGGCCATGGCGAAGCTGATCGGCTGTCAGGACCGTGGCCGGAGGGGGTGCCTTATGCGGGGAAGGGGATGCGGGGCTGCCGGAAAAGGTCCGGCAGCTTTTCGCCGTCTGGCTGGATGACTGCTGAAACGGTCGCGCGCGGCGGGGGAGCTGGCCGCGCCGGGAGCCTTGCTCAACTGGGGTGGCGGGGCGGGGGATCGGTCATCCTCTCCAGCACCCTGCGCAGCATGTCGGTGTGTTCGATATCGATTTTCATCATGGCCTCCAGAAGCTTCGCCATCTCGGCGTCGTCGCAGACCACGATCGAGTTGCAGTGATATTGGCTGAGGTACCCTTCCAACCTGATTCCTACCTGCAGTGTCTCGATCGCGCTGAGCCTGGACTTTTCGATGCGGGCAAAGAGGTCGTTTAACTGCTGGAGGACGAGCTTTACCTTCAAGACGTCTGCCTTGATCTTGATCCCTTCCTTCAGCCGGGCCAGCATCTTGAACTGCAGGGCATGGTGCTCTTCTTCGAGCGCCGTTTTCTTCCAAAGACTTTCCAGCTCGGTGTCGGCCGTTATCTTTGCGAAATGTTTGTAGAGTTCGGCGCACCTTGTCTCGATGAGGGCACACTGGTCCAGTATGAACATGTCCTCCATCTTCAGACTAGTTGCGTTGCTGCTCTTCAATCCCTTGGACGGCATGCGTTGTTCTCCTGACGGGACGGCTACGGCAACCTCCCAGGCCGGGCCCTGCCGGCTCGGGCTGGCAACCTTGCCCGTCCCTTGACGCTGTTCATCTGCTGCAGCCGGACCCCGGTCCGGCACTTCCGTTACCGCTGTTGCTGCCGCCGGGCCCCGAGGTCCCGCCGTCGTTGGCTGCCCCCGTCCTGCCCGGCTCGGGATTGGCCCCCGAGCCTCTGGCAGAAACTGTCAGAGCCAGCCAACTCGCAATAGCTGTCACTGTCATTATCGACCGGGCCACCTTATTCATGGCTGTCTCCTTGCTCGCATCATGGGTTTTTTCTAAAGAAGCGTCACCCTGAGTTTACCCGGTAGCTCTTTATACGCAAATGCGGCGCACTCTGCAATTCCTTTATCATTACTTTGGCTTCGCTGTCTGCCTCTGATACTGTGGGTGCCGTTGCTATGACAATGTTGCCTGCTATATTTTCCCTCATGGCGCGACTATTACTTCTCATGCTGGTCCTGGTATTCCCCTTTGGCCTGTACGCGGAGCCGCCGCAGGTTGCCGTACTCTCCGTACGCGGTGCCATCAACCCGGTGACCGCCGATTACCTTGAGCGGAACCTGGAGCAGGCGGCTGCACGGGGGGACCGGCTGGTGCTGGTGGAGCTGGACACGCCGGGCGGGCTGGACAGCGCCATGCGGCAGGCGGTGCAGGCCATCTTCGCAAGCCCGGTGCCGGTGGCTGTCTACGTCACTCCTGCCGGGGCGCGCGCCGCTTCGGCGGGGGCGGTCATCGCGCTGGCGGCGGATATTTGCGCCCTGGCCCCGGGCACCAACATCGGCGCCGCCCACCCGGTAAGCCTGGGACAGCAGCCGGACAAGGTGATGGGGGAAAAGGTCCTGAACGATGCCGAGGCCTACCTGGAAGGGATCGCGCTGAAACGCGGCCGCAATGTCGAGCTGGCCAGGAAGATGGTGCGGGAAAGCCTCTCGCTGAGCGCCGAAAAGGCTGTGGCCGGAAAGGTGGCGGACCTCGTGGCCGAGGACCGGCAGGCGCTTATCGCCAAGCTGGACGGGCGGCACCTCGTGCGCGGTGGCAAAGACAGCGTGCTAAAGCTCGCCGGAGCCCGCCTGGTCAGCCATCCCATGGGGACCAGGGACCGCATCCTGAACGCGATCAGCAACCCAGACCTCGCTTACCTGCTGATGCTGATGGGTTTTTTCGGGATCTTCTTCGAGCTTGCCAATCCTGGCGTCATCCTCCCCGGCGTGGTCGGCGGCATCTCGCTCATCCTCGCCTTCTTCGCCTTCCAGACCCTGCCCGTCAATTACGCCGGCGCCCTGCTGATCCTGCTCGCCATCATCCTGTTCATCGCCGAGGTGAAGATCGTCTCCCACGGCGTCCTGGCCATCGGCGGCTGCGTGGCCATGGTGTTCGGTTCGCTGCTTTTGTTCCCCTCCAAGGAACCGTACCTGCGCCTGTCCTGGCAGGTCATTGCCGGCACGGTGCTGGTCACCCTGCTCTTTTTCCTGGTGGTGGTCGCCAAGGTGATCGAGGCACACCGCCAGAAACCGCTGACGGGGATCGAAGCGATGCTGGGCACGGTAGGGACTGCCGAGACCGATATCATGCCGCGGGGAATGGTGCTCTTGCATGGGGAGCTGTGGCAGGCGACCAGCCGGGAGCCGATCGGGAGGGGAGAGCAGGTGGAGGTGACTGCGGTCGAGGGGTTGTGCCTGTCGGTGACCAGGAAAAAAGACGGCTCGAAAGCCTGACCGCGGGGGACAGGGAGGGATCCAGGGCGAGGACTCAGGGCAAAGAGCGTGAACGGTGCAGGCACTGCCGCGCAAGGAAAGGTGGCTTCTTCCTTTGTGCCCTCTGTGTCCTCTGTGGTGATGCTGTCAGTCCCTGTCAGTCGGTATCGCTGAATTTGACCAGGGTTCCTTTCTTGGCGCCGTACCGGAAGATGGTGATCCCCTTGGCCCCTTTCTGGTAGGCCGCAAGGAAGATGCGAGCCACCTCGTCCCTGCTGGCGCTGGCAGGGAGGTTGACGGTCTTGGATACCGCGTTGTCGGTAAACTCCTGGAAGGCCGCCTGCATTTCGACGTGGCTTTCCGGCGGGATCTCCAGCGCCGTCCGGAACAGACGTTTCACAGCTGCCGGGATTCCCTCCACCTCCTGCAGGTTGCCCCGCCTGATCACCTCTTTCATGAGGGCATCGGAATAGAAGCCGCGGTCGACGGCCATGTCCACGAACAGGCGGTTCAGCTCGGTCAGCTCGGTGTCCAGCACCAGCCGTTTGTAGGCTATGGCGAAGACGGGTTCGATACCGCTCGAGCAGTCCGCGATGGTGGAGAGGGTCCCGGTGGGGGCGATGGTCGTGGTGGTGGCGTTGCGGACCCGCGGCATGTCGGCTGCGTCGTAGATGGAGCCGGTGAAGTTCGGGAAAACCCCGCGCTGTGCGGCAAGCTCTGCCGAGGCTTCCCGCGAGCTGCCGGTGATGAACTTCATCACCTTGCGCGCCAGCTCGAAGGAGGCGGGGTGATCGTAGGGGAGGCCGAGCAGGATCAGCAGGTCCGCCCAACCCATCACCCCCAGGCCGATCTTGCGGTTTCCCTTGTGCATCTGCTCGACGGCCGGCAGCGGGTAGCTGTTGGCGTCGATGGTGTCGTCGAGAAAGCGGACCGCCGTGGCGATGTCCTGCTTGAGCGAGGGGAAGTCGAGGTCGCCGCGCTTCACGTACTTGGAGAGGTTCATGGAGCCGAGCACGCATGCCTCGTAGGGGAGCAGCGGCTGTTCCCCGCAGGGGTTGGTGCTTTCGAAGCTGCCGATCTGCGGCGTCGGGTTGCCCCTGTTGATCCTGTCGATGAAGACCAGGCCCGGGTCCCCGGTCTGCCAGGCGCTGGCCACGATCTCGTCGAAGACCTGCCGTGCCTTGAGGGTGGTCACCACCTTGCCCGAGCGGGGGTTGACGATTGGGTAGTCGCCGCCGGTGCGCAGCGCTTCCATGAACCGGTCGGTGACCGCCACCGAGATGTTGAAGTTGGCGAGCTCATGCAGGTCCCGCTTGACCTTGACGAACTCGAGGATGTCGGGATGGTCTACCCGCAGGATGCCCATGCTGGCGCCGCGCCGGGCGCCTCCCTGCTTGATGACGTCGGTGGCGGTGTTGTAGATCTTCATGAAGGAGACCGGGCCGCTGGCGAGCCCGCCGGTGGAGCGGACGACGTCGGCCTTGGGGCGCAGCCTCGAGAAGGAAAAACCCGTGCCGCCTCCGCTTTGCAGGATCAGTGCGGCGTTGGTCAGGGTGTCGAAGATTCCCCTCATCGAGTCTTCCACCGGCAGTACAAAGCAGGCGGCCAGCTGCCCCGACGGCTTCCCCGCGTTCATGAGGGTAGGGGAGTTGGGGAGAAACTTCAGCGAGGTCATCAGCTCGTAGAAGCGCTCCTCCCAGAGAAGAGGGTTGCCCCCGTAGAGCTTTTCGGCGGAGGCGATGGTACCGGCGATCCGGCGGAACATCTCCTCGGGGGATTCTACCAGTTCCCCGTTCTCGTCTTTCAGGAGGTAACGGGCGGTCAATACCTTGAGTGCGTTTGCTGACAGGTCCATGGCCTAAGTATACGACAAATGGAGATAAATCTCACCAGTGCCCGCTCGCGCCCCTTCCTGTGGCGCCCGGCGGCTTTGGCTGGCCCCCATCCTCACCCCTGCCCTCTCCTTGAAGGAGGGGGGGACGTTTTTAGCCGGAGATAGTTACTGATGCAGGTTGTCGAAGTAGGCGGGTGGGGAGGAGCGCAAGCATGAACACGCTGCCGGCTCCCGGATGGGAAGAGCTTCTGCGGCGGATCACTGCGCTGCGCGGCTCGGTCCTTTTCCTGGGAAGAAGCGATTCGGGGAAGTCGACGCTGGTCCGCTACCTTCTCCAAGAGGTGGCGGCAGCAGGGAGTGCGGTCGCCCTGGTCGATGCCGACGTGGGGCAGTCCTTTCTGGGGCTCCCGGGCTCGGTCAGCCGCCGTACCTTCCACCAGCCGCCCAGCCATCGCGACCTGCACTGGGAGGAGCTTTCCTTTCTGGGCGCCGTTTCACCGGCGCGCATCCTGTCGCTGCTGGCCGCCGAGTCCGCCCGCTTCGTGCTGCGCAGCCGCGGCGATGCCGCCGTCACCCTGGTCGATACTACCGGGCTGGTTGACGGACCCATCGGACGGGCGCTGAAGCTCGCGAAGATCAGGGCCATCGAACCCGAGCTGGTGGTGGCGGTGACTGCCGGAGACGAACTGGAGCCGATCCTTGAGTCGCTCCCCGAAGAGCGCATCTTCCGCCTGGCCCCCTCCCCGCTGGTCGAGCACCGCTCGGCGGCGGTCCGCTTCCGTTACCGCCACGCCAGGCTGGCCGCGTATTTCACCGGGGCCAGGGACAAGCTGCTGTCTACCCGGCGGCTTGTGTTCATCCACCACGGCATGCCGGTGCATCCCCTGTTCGCTCCTCCGGAGCCGGGGCTGGTGGTCGGGCTCAACCACCATGGCGAGACCCGCGGCCTTGCGGTGGTCAAGGAGGCGGATGCGGATTCGCTGGTGATCCTGACTCCGCTGTCATCGATGAGCGGCCTCGAGCGGGTCGTGCTGGGAGATTTCACCCTTTCGCCCTGAGCCGGGGCGGCTTCTTTACCAGGGGCGGGGCGAGGGAAGGGGCAACACGAGGAAGACCGCTCGGCCTTAAAAGGCAGGTAGTCAGGCGAAGGAGTATCACATGCGCTCGACCAGCAAAAGCGACCGGGGATTGGTGCGGGAGAATAACGAGGATTTCCTGCTGGCGGACGAGGCGAAGGGGATCTTCCTGCTGGCAGACGGCATGGGGGGCGGGCCGGCGGGGGAGGTCGCCAGCGAGCTGGCGGTCCGGGCGGCGCATGAACTGCTGGCCGGGGTGCCAGCTGGCCAGGCAAACCTGGACCACCTTCGCCTGCTGGCCGAGGCGCTGGCTGCCGCTCACTCGGCGGTCGCCAAGAAAGCCCTCGCTGAACCGTCGCTGGAAGGGATGGGGACCACGCTGGATATGGTGCTGGTGGATGGCGCGCTGGCCTTTACCTGTCATGTGGGCGACAGCAGGATCTACCTGTTCCGTGCCGGTGAACTGCGGCAGCTGACCAAAGACGACAATTACGCAGCCGTGCTGGCGGAGCTTGAGAAAGTGCCTGCCGAAGAGATCGCCACCGGCTATCGGCACATCCTCACCCAGGTGGTGGGGATTTCCGACGAACTGGTACCGGAAATCCGCCGCATCGAGCTGAAGCCGGCAGACCTGCTGCTTATGTGCAGCGATGGACTGACCGGCGTACTGAGCAATGCGGAGATCGGGACGGTCATGGGGAGCGGGTGGCGGGAGCTTTCCGAGGCGGCGGATACCCTGGTGGCGGCCGCCAACGGGAAGGGGGGGCCCGATAACGTTTCGGTGCTGATCGTGGAACCGGTGCCGGCTGTCGCCACCGGCTCGCTCCCCATGCTGCCAGCCGCAGGGTGAGCTGGGGGCGGGGGTATTTGTCATTCGCTGGTCGCCGACAAGGAGCTAGCAGGGAGAGGGAGCGTTGGCGGGGAGTTGGAGATCGGGTTCGCCCCTGCCTGGGGGAAGGTGCGTCAGGAGGCCGACAAGGAGAGTGAGCTCTCGGCGGAGGGACCTTCGGAAGCCGATGGCTCGGCGGGCTTTTCACCTTGCCGCTGGTACCTGACCCCGGCCATTTCCTTCTCCAGCAGCGCGACCTGGCGGGTCAGGCTGCTCACCACGCCGTTCATGACGCGGGTGGTATCCAGGTTGGCCTTGGAGGACTGCTGG
>DATFAB010000030.1:0-16602 GCA_035255025.1 Geomonas sp. | reverse complement strand
ATCGAATAACCGGCAGCATCCAATGTCAGACTACGGGTGGCGGAGGGGACGTTGGCAGGGAGGTTAAGTTACTCAGAGTTACTGAACCTGCCCGGCAACGTCCGTTCCGATGCTCCGTCCCTTCCGAGAAATAGCCATAACGCCATATAAGAAAGAGCTCGGTCTCGTCTGCTTCGGTGGGCGACAATGGTGGCTCCCGCCTCCACGGGCATCCTCCTTAGCGTCCCGGTATAAAGGAGGGCGAAGCGTGCCACGAGATGAAGGAGAAGCGGGTCCTACGTCCACTCGAAGGCTGCCATGGAAAGGATGCCGTACGTGTAGCCATCGTGGAGAAGGCGTCCGCTTTGGCCGGCACCCATGGCGACGAACAGTGGCAGAAAGTGCTCCGGGGTGGGATGGTTGCGGAGAGCCTGGGGGCCGCGCCGCTGGTAGTCCAGCAGTTCCTCCCGGCGGTTGTTGGTGACCGCGTCAGAGAGCCAGTCGGCAAACTCCTTCGCGTAAGGGAGAGGGGGGGCGTCGAGCGACCTGCCGAAGAAATCCCGCAGGTTATGGGTCGCAGCTCCGCTGGCCAGGATGAGGATGCCTTCCTCCCGTAACGGCGCCAGCGCCTTCCCCAGGGCGAGGTGATGCTCCGGGCCAAGCTGCGGCTGCACCGAAAGCTGGATCACCGGGATGTCGGCCTCCGGATACATCAGCATGAGCGGCGCCCACGCACCATGGTCGTACCCCCTGGAACTGTCCTTGCCCCCCGCCATCCCCTGCGCATTGAGCAGGGAGAGCACTTTTCCGGCCAGCAGGGGATCGCCCGGGGCGGGATAGACCAGGGAATAGAGCTCGTCAGCGAAGCCGCCGAAGTCATAGATGGTGGCAGGATGCGGGTTGATGGTCACCCGCGGCTCGGCTGTCGTCCAGTGTGCCGAAACCGAGACGATACCCCGGGGGCGGCCGGTCTTCTTTCCCAGCTCCCGCAGGAAGTCGCGGGTCGGACAGTCCTCGATGATCAGACTTGGCGCGCCATGTGACACAAAGAGTGCAGGAAATTTAGCCGACATACCGTTTCTCCTCGTCCCGCCCGATTCCGGCGGGAAGTTTTCCTTATCTGAACAGGTTCACCCGCGCAGCCAGGGGAAGATACTCCTTCTGGGCGGGCTGGGCGACCGGTTTTCCGAACGGCATCTGGGCGATCAGCTTCCATTTCGGGTCTATCCCCCAGGTCGCTTTGACTGCGTCGTCGATCACCGGGTTGTAATGCTGCAGCGAGGCGCCCCAGCCTTCCGCTTCCAGCGCCGTCCAGATGGCGAACTGCAACATCCCGGAGGATTGCTGGGACCAGACCGGGAAGTTGTCCTTGTAGAGGGGGAACTGTTGCTGCAACCCCTCGACTACCGTGCAGTCTTCGAAGTAGAGGATGGATCCGTAGCCGCTGCGGAAGGCGCCATCGATCTTCTCTTCGGTTGCCGTGAAAGCGTCGGCCGGCACGATCTTTCTCAACGCCTCCTTGGTCAGGTCCCACAGCCTTCTGTGCTGCTCGCCCAAAAGGACCACCACCCGGGCGCTCTGCGAGTTGAACGGGGAGGGAACGTGTTTCACCGCCTCGTTGACGATCTCCTCGATTCGCCCGTCGTTGGTCACCTGCTCGTCGCTCATCGCGTAGTGGCTTCTTCTATTTCGTATGGCATCCCAGTAAAGCGCATTCATGGTAATTACTCCTTCTGGTACTCTCTCTCGGTGTTGTTGTCAGACCGGATTTCTAAGATCTTTCGTCCTTCCGGGGTAGCGTTAGCGGCGGAGTGCCCTTTCTTTCGACCACCTTCTCGAGGTTTCGCAACAGGCGGAAGGTTATTCCCCAGAGCGGTTGCCTTTTGCCGACGTTTACCGCCGGAAACATCATCAACCGGTTGCGGAAGTGGCACTGTACCTGGGAGAAACGGGCCGGGTTCCGGATCTCCTGGACCGGAAACCAGAAGGCTTCCGCGATTTCCTGCGGGTCGGCGGTCAGTTCGGGGCGGCCGTCGATGGCATACACGAAGGTGGAGATCACGATCTTGAGGCCGGCGGGAGCGAAGTCGCTCAGGCGCCCGAGGTAGCGGGCTTTTGCCAGGTCGAGCCCTATCTCTTCCCGGGTTTCTCTTTGCGCGGTGTCCTGCGGGGAGCCGTCGGCCTTTTCCCTTCTTCCGCCCGGCAAGGCGATCTGTCCGGACCAATAGTCGTTTTCGTTGGCGGCCCGCTCGATGAGGAGAAGGTTCAGCCCTGCCGGAGTCTCTTCCAGCAGGAGGGCCACCGCCGCCTGCGAGCGGCTGTCCGGATCAATGGTCCGGAACGGCTGGCTGCTCAGCGCCTTCTGTATTTCGTGCACCTTTCTCATGGCCTGGGTCCTGCAAGCTGTACTTCGTGATGTTTTGCCACCTGCCGCCAAGGGGCCGGGGGCTCCGAGGCCCCCGGCCGCCTCCTGTCAGGCTACTTCCTGATCATTTCCGCTTCCAGGGTTATGGTGACCTCGTCGCCTACCGCCACCCCGCCGGTCTCCAGTGCTTTGTTCCAGACCAGGCCGAAGTCCTTGCGGTTGATCTTAGCGGTTGCGGTGGCGCCTTTGCGGATGTTACCCCACGGGTCCTTGCTCTCGGCGGAGGGGCCTTCCACGTCCAGGACCACCTCTTTGGTCACGCCGTGCAGGGTGAGGTAGCCGGTCACTTTCAGCCTGTTTTTGCCGGCTTTGGCCACCTTCTTGGAGACGAAGGTCATGGTCGGGTACTTGGCGACGTCGAAGAAGTCGGCGCTTTTCAGGTGCTCGTCGCGTTTTTGAACGTTGGTGTTGATGGAGTTGGTGTCGATGCTCACCTGGACGTTCGACTTGGTGATGTCCTTGTCATTGATGTCGATGACGCCGGTGAACTTGTCGAAATTCCCCTTCACGTTGGAGACCATCAGGTGGCGGACCTTGAAGCCGACGTTGGAGTGGTCGGGGTCGAGGTTCCAGGTGGATGCCAGGGCCAGGCCAGGGATGGACAGGGCTATCAGGGTTGCTATGGATGCGACGATGCGTTTCATGGTTAGACTCCTTTTTGTTTGGATGTAAATAGTTTGATATTGAAGTTACTAGGTAAAAAATTTTCGTGCGTTCAGTCTACTCCTTTCACTCCTCCTTTCAGTCCCAGCTTCTTGCACAAATCTCCCAGCGTTTCCTGCTCCTCTTCGGTGAGGGTGGACATTTCGGCGACGATGGCCGCCTCGACATCGGCGAATACCTTGGCGATCAAGTCGGTCCCTGCCGTGGTCAGGTGGATGGTCAGGAAACGCCGGTCCTCGTTGTCGCGCACCCGGCGAACCAGGCCGCTTTTCTCCAGGTTGTCGATCACCAGCGTCATGTTGCCGGTGCTTTTCAGGATCTTGGCGGCGATATCCCGCTGGCAGAGCGGCCCCTTGTGGTAGAGGGCCTCCAGCACGCCGAACTGGCTCAGGGTGAGGTTGGCCGCAGCCATTACCCGGCTGGTCCGGCCGGTCACCGATTCGGCTGCCCTCATCAGCTTGGTGTAGGTGTTCAGGGCGCGGTATGTCGAATCTTTTTTAGCCATGTCAGATCTCTTTACTTGATGTCATATCGTTTGATATAAAACTATCTCTCCTTGAACTGGTTGTCAATCGTTTTTTTTGAGAGAAAAAGAATTTTTTTCCAGGCAGGCGCACCCTAGGGCTCGCGGCACCGGCGCTCAAGGCGCTTGTCAAAGACCCTTCAGCAGAAAAAAAGAACCCCGCTTCTTCGGAGAAAGCGGGGTTTGTCATCTAAAGGGGCCGCACCAGTGTACAGCCCTGGTCAATCTTGATGGTTCAGCGCGTCAAGTCCCGGCATCGCCAAGGTGCGCAGCTGCAACGACCGTTGCCTGCCCCGGCGGGGCGCTGCAGCCGTTGTGGCTCTGCACCACCACCGGCCAGTCGTTGTCGATCAGCAGCGTCAGCCCAGCGGCACGAAGGCAGCGCTCTCCGGCCGGTAGCTCAGCAGCTGTCCGTTGGAGATGTCGAAGTACCAGCCGTGCAGAAGCACCTTTCCGGAATCGACCCTTTCGGCGATCCAGGAGAAGGTCAATAGGTTCTCCAGCGAGATCAGAATGGCGGCCTGCTCGCAGGCCCGGCACTGTTTCTCCGGCTCCTTCCCCGAGAGTTCCGTCAGCACCTGCTCCTTGCCCCGCGTTGCGATCTCCACCCATTTACCGATGAAAGCGCCCGGGCGTCCTTCGGGGATCCCGTTCATGAGCGCGCTGATACCGCCGCACCCCGAGTGCCCCAGGACGATGATGTGCTCCACCTCCAGGTGGCAGACCGCGTACTCGAGCGCTGCGCTCACGCCGTGGTACTGGCTGTCGCTTTCGCAGGGGGGAACCAGGTTGGCCACGTTGCGGACCACGAAAAGCTCGCCCGGCGCGCAGCCGGTCAGGATGGCGGGGTCCACCCGGGAGTCGCTGCAGCCGATCAGGAGAACCTTGGGGTTCTGCTCCTGCCCCAGGTTCCCGAAACGGAACTCCTGCGGGTCGAAGTACTGCTTCTGGAAGCGCTTGAAACCCGCAATGAAGCGGGCAATTTCCAAGGCCATGGGCCGTATTCTCCTTACTCGTTGAAGACGAGGCTGATCAGGTTTGTGTGCCTGCCCGACATCGGCTCGCCAGCCATCAATAGCTTACTGAGCAATTCTGTCAACTGTTTATATTCAGCAGGGACCAGCCGCTGCTCGATCCGGCGGCGAACGCGCTGCGCCGCCCGGTTAAACTCCTGCTCGAAAAGAGCCCTCCCCTTTTCGCTCAGACGTACCCGGTTGGCACGCGGGGCTTCCGGCGACGGCCCGCGCTCCACAAAGCCGGCTCCTGCCAGGCGATCGAGGATGCCTCCCAGGGTGGTCCTGTCCATCCGGCACCTCTTGGCCAGTTCGGCCCGCGACATGCTGTCGCTTTTCCAGAGGATGGCGAGCAGAATATACTGCGGCGGGGTGATTCCGTAGGCCTGGAACTCCTCTCGGAATAAAGCCCAGATGCTCTGACTCGCCTTGGACAGGGCAAAAGCGACCGTTTGCTCGACCTCGAACGTCACATCTTTCCCCTGTGCTCGCCAAGCGAGTACCGTCCGGCGGTTATAGGACCAGGGCTAAGCACCGGCCGCCGTTGCCGCGGCTGCAGCGGGGGCCGGAATCGACCCGGCAAAGCCCCTTTCCACCCCCTTGGCGTCCTTAACGAGCTGGCCGTAGACCTCCTGCGACATGGCGTCGGGGAAGATGTCCTCTTTCCCTTCTTCGAGGCCGTCCAGGATTGCCGCGGCGACCTCATCCGGCGTCGCCTTGGGCATCTCCTGGCCGGCCGTCATCCTGGTATCCACCGGGCCGGGATAGACACCGACCACCCGCACCCCGGCCGGCCCAAGTTCGGCCCGCACCCCCTGCAGCAGGGAATGCACCGCCGCCTTGGAAGCGGAATAGGTACCGTTGACCGGGAGGTTCACCATGCCGAGGATGGAGCAGACGTTCACCAGCACTCCTTTCCGCGAGGCAAGCACCGGCGCGAAGGCACGGCACATGGCCAGGGTTCCGAAGAAGTTCACCTTCATCTCCGCCTCGGCGCTCTCCATGCCGGCAGGCTCCAGCAGGCAGCTGCAGCGGTTCACCCCTGCATTGTTGATCAGCACATCCACATCCTGGTGGTGCTCCGCTGCCAGCGCGACGCTGGAAGGATAGGTGATGTCCAGCCGGAACGGCACGACCCGGTCCTGCTTGCCATTGGACAGCTGGGTCACGGCCGCGATGGTTCGGGCACCCGCGTACACCTTGGCGGCCCCGCGGTCGAGAAGCGCCGTGACCAGGGCCGCGCCGATGCCTCCGTTGGCGCCGGTAACCAATACGTTTTTACCTCGTAGATCCATGATGATTCCTCTCTTTGTTTTAACCTCGGGATAAGGCTTGTGATGGAAGTTGCGAAAAAGCATCCTCGTGCTGCGTTTTCATTCCCCTTTCAGAGGCCGAAATCCCGGCAGCCAGCTTATCTCTTTCAGCGGCTCGCCTTCCTTGTAGTAAAGGTAGGGCGACAGCGGCACGAAGAAGATGTGGACATCCCGGTAACCGAAATGGCCGAGGAGGTCGTTGATGTTTTCAGCGATGCCGTCGTGCTGCTCCTGCGACCGGGGAAACATGTATATCTCCACCGAACGCGGGCTGGCCGTGAGCTGGATGATGGGGAGGAGCTCGACCTTCACTATTTCCAGCGGCACCGCGGCGACCCGGGCGAACTCCTCGACCAGCACCGGGAGCTGCTGACGCAACAGACCTTCCTCGAATCCCTTGAACCTCAGATAGGGCATTGCAGTCCCTCCCTACTCCAGCAGCTCTTGCCGGTGGCAGAGATACCGGAGGCCGCGTGCTGAGCCGTTTCCGATACCGGCTCTGAAATGTGATAGAGGACGGCGGCAGCTTTTTCCAGCACCGGCGTGACCTCCCCGTGCCGCCTGCTCAGGCCGGAGAGCAGCAGCAGGGTGTCCCTGATGACCGCTATCTGGGAGGGGGAAAGATCCCCTTTGGTGAGGGCCTCCTTCAGGCGCTTCACGCTGTCGGTCACCGCCAGGGCGGCAATCCCCGCTGCAACCAGCCTGCGGTGGCCGGAATCGTGCCGCACAGCCATGGCAACCAGGCGGAGCACCCTGTGGCGCAGCCTGGCCGCCGCCTTCTCCATCGCCGCCGGCGACGCTCCCCCTGCCACGCTTTCCACCTCCCGCAGAATGGAGGCCATGAAGGAGTTGAGGCGGATGCCCGGGTTGATGGGGACCAGGAACCGGTAGGAAAGCCAGGCGCTCCCCACCCCCATCACCATGGCCACGGCGCCGAGCATGACATCGACCGGTACCACGGCGACCGGCATCCCGGGCTGGGTAACGAAGAGGTAGAAGAGCGTCGCATCGGTGGCGGCGATCGCGGTGCGGCGCTGTGACATGCAGAAAACGCCGAACAGGACGAAGGGTGCGATGACCGCTATGGTGGTAAAGGGATCGGTCACCCCCGCCAGGAGGGCGATCCTGCAGAGGGCGGCGGTAGCGGAACCTGCTGCTGCGCCGGCAAAGATCTGCCCCACGAAGAAGGCCGGGTGCTCCTTGACGGAAAAGACGCTCAGCATGATGGACATGGCCATCAGCATCAGCGGCCCCTTGCTCCAGCCGGTGGCGGACCAGGTCAGGCCAACGGCAGCCAGCGCCAGGCCGGCACGGGTTGCGGCACGACCGGCCTGCTGCCAGTCCCGGTGGCGTATGAAATGGCGCTGCCGCAGCTGATCGCCCCCCTCCCCTGCCAGATGGCACTCCTCCACGACCGTTTGCAGCGAGGCGACCATCTCGCCCAGGATTTCTCCCAGTTGCGGCAGGTGCACGGCGGCCTCGGCCGCAACCGCCTCCATTTCCCTGGTGCAGTGGACGGGAGAGGAGCTCTCCAGCTTGCAGGCCACCTCTTCCAGCTGCCAAGCGAAGAGATCACGCCAGTAGCGGCAGCTGTCCCCGTCCCCTTGGGAGCTGGCGATCTGCTCCCTGGACAGGCGGCCGACGGCAAGTAAGGACAGCAGGGAAAGGATGAGGCTTCTCAGGTGGCGCTTGCGGTCCCTCAAGCTGACCGACCCCGCCCCGACCAGATCCACCAACTCTTCGATCTCGGCGAGCTCGATCAGGATATCCTGCTCGCGGGCGGCCAGCTGGCTCTCGCGACACCGGCGGAGCAGCAAGGCAAGCCAGTCAACCGACTCTGCGGCGACCCTCCGCAACCGCTCGGACAGCTGAGCACCGGAATGGCTGGAGTGACCGGAGACGAAAAAGAAGGAGATCGCCGTGGAGACGATGATGCCGACCATGATGCAGGCGGTCCTGCCGAAGGCTATCTGGTAGAGATGGGAAGGGTTCTGACAGACACTCATGGCGACCACCACGCCGGTACAGCCGGCCATCAGGCTGGCATAGGAGCGCAGGCCGTACAGCAGGTTGCCGACGCCGACGCAGGCGGCAAGCCAAAGCGAGAGAGCCAGTGCGATGCCAGAGTAGTCGCGGATGGAGAGACACAGCAGCAGGCCCGCCAGTGAACCGGCAGCGCTACCGAGCAGGCGGTAGAAGCTCTTCTCCAGCAACAACCCGCGAGTCGGCTGGATAACGATGAGCGCAGTCATCCCGGCCCAGTAGGGATTCTCCAGCTTCAAAAAGGCGGCGACCGCCACCGCGGCCAGCACGGCAACGGTGCCGCGCAGGGCAAAGACAAGGTTCAGCCTCTGCTGGACGATGAGCAGGCGAACTGCGTGGGGCATCATTGTCTACCCCGCTGGCGTACGGTGCTGACGGTGGTTTCCAGGCGCTCGACAAATCCCGCCACCTGGGAGAATTCGCGGTCATTGAAGGGGCTTAGCAGCTCGCTTTCCAGATCCACCATCGTGCCGTGAATCCTGGCCACCACCGAGCGCCCCTGGCTGGTGAGACAAAGGAGCTTGGCGCGGCGGTCGGTGGCATCTTCCGAGCGCACGATCCACCCCTTGGCGATCAGCGTGTCGAGCAGACGTACCAGGGAGGGGCCCTCGATACCAATGGAGGCCGCCAGGTCTTTCTGCCGGATACCTTCCCCAAGCAGGTGCAGATGCAGGAGAGGACGCCAGGTAGCCGCGGTCAGTCCGGCATCCTGGAACTCGTTGTCCAAAATCTGGCGCCAGCGGCGGGTCAGAAGAGCCAGACGGAATAGCAGGTTGCTGCGGTCGATCTTCATGGCGGATACAGTCATGAATTTTAGATAGCATTCTATCTATTATTGTGCAATCTTTTTTTGAAAGTGCGTGCAGACGGTCGCGGTGGCCAGCATCCAGGTAAGCCATTTTTAATTGCATGCAATTAGTTTTGATGCTATCTAAGCATCATCTCATGATTTGGGACTGCATCAGGTATCGACAGAAACAGAGGTGAATGCTCCGAGGTGGTTGCCGGAACTGGCGGCGCCAAACGGATGACTGCGGACAGCATCAGCGGCATGAAGGCAAAGGGGGATCTGAATATGGAAACTTCGAGAATTATGCTCTATGCGGGGATTGCGTTGGCGGTGGTCGTCGTGGTGTACATGATCCTTGTGGCAGAACCGGATCCGGATAACCCCACCAACATGGTGCATCTACTGTTCGGGCATTAACGTCGAGTCTAGCGGGATTCCTTGAGCCGAAGGCGGCTGCGGACCTCATTTACCGCCGGCTCCAGTCGGTCGACAAAGTCAGCCATCTGGGCCAGTTCCGCCACCGAAAACGACTTGAACGCCTCCTTCTCCAGGGCGCCAACCCTCTTTTGAATGACTTCCACCAGTGCCCGCCCCTGCCCGGTCAAGGCCAGCAGCTTGGCGCGACGGTCGCTTTCGTCCTCAGTTCTCAGCACGAGCTGCTTTGCTATCAGGGTGTCCAGAAGCCGCACCAGTGAAGGCCCCTCCAGTCCCAGCGAAGCAGCCAGATCCTTTTGCCGCACCCCATCACCCATATGATGCAGATGAAGGAGTGGACGCCAGGTTGCATCGGTAAGTCCCGATGACTGGAACTCTGCGTCGAGAACCTGCCGCCAGCGGCGGGTCAAGGCAGCGAGACGAAACAGGAGGTTTTTGTTGGGGATTTGTTGCCTGGTTTTGCTCATGGAAAGTTACATAGCACGCTCCCTATCCTATTGCAACGTTTAACATCTTCGGCTTCTTGGCAAACAGCGTCGCTTCACCGGGAACGACTTCTGGGGCAGCAGAGGAGTAACCGGCATTACTACAGTCAATACCAGACGGTAACACAACACCGTACTGTCTGAGTCGGCGCTCTGAAGCTTTCAGAGGAATGCTATTGCCTTTTCAGCATTGGGCAATTTGTAAAGCAATGAGTCACTGTTAGAATGAATCGGTGAGGTACGGTATGAGTTGTATCAGTGTCTGGCAGCCAGAGTCAGTGAAGTGAATCAGGAGGGGGATATGATGCAGTTCGTCAGTCAACTGGTTGAGGAGATGAAAGAGACCCTGCCGGTCATCGAGGAGATCTACAAGGATCTCCATCGAAATCCTGAACTGTCGTTACAGGAGAGCCGCACCGCCGGCATCGTCGCAGAGAAATTACGCGGCGCGGGATATCAGGTGACTGAAAAGATCGGCCAGACCGGGGTGGTCGGCATCATGAAAAACGGCGAAGGCCCTACCGTGATGTTGCGTGCCGATATGGATGCTCTGCCCATGCGGGAAGCGACCGAGGTGCCTTACGCAAGTGCCAGGGAGGCCGTAAACGCCAAGGGCGAGACCGTGCCGGTCGCGCACTCCTGCGGGCACGACATGCACACCTCCTGGCTGCTGGGAGCGGCCCTGGTGCTGGCCGCAAAACGCGCGGCCTGGTGTGGCACCGTCATGACCGTTTTCCAGCCGGCCGAAGAAACCGCCCAGGGGTCGCAGGCCATGCTCGATGACGGCCTCACCAGCCGATTCCCCAGGCCTGACGTCATCATGGGGCAGCATCTGTTGCAGTATCGCGCCGGCACCGTTGGCTGGCGGTCAGGGCAGGCGCTCACCTCCGGAGACAGCCTGCTGGTGCGCTTTTTCGGCAAAGGTGCGCATGGCGGCATGCCCCAAAACGGCATCGATCCCATCGTCATGGCGGCGGCAGCGGTCCTGCGCCTGCAGACCATCGTCGCTCGCGAGATTTCCCCCCAGGCGCAGTGCGTGGTGACGGTGGGGGAATTCCACGCCGGTACGGCTGAAAACATCATTCCGGCCGAGGCATATATAAAACTCAATGTGAGAAGTACCGAGGAAACCGTGCGGGAGCAGGTGCTGGCTGCCATCAGGAGGGTCTGTATCGCCGAGGCCCGCGCTTCCAACGCTCCGGAGGATCCGGAGTTCCAGGAAATCAACAATTATCCGCTGACAGTCAATGATGCCGAGGTGACCGGAAAAGTCGCAGAGGCGTTTCGCGGCCAGTTTGGCGAGCGGGCCAGTGAGGTCCCGGCCCAGGGGGCGAGCGAGGATTTCGGCCGTTTCGGGAAGGCCTGGCAGACGCCCTATACCTACTGGTTCGTGGGCGGCTCTTCGCCAGAGAAGTACGACCAGGCGGTGCGCGAGGGGACCGTGGCGCAACTCCCTGGCCCGCATTCGCCCTTTTGGGCGCCCGTCCTGCATCCAACCCTGCAAACCGGCATAGAAACCATGCTGACCGCAGCCGGTGTCTGGCTGGCCAGGTGAACCACAGCCATGGACCAGTCCGGGCTCGCCATGCTGAAGAATGAACTGACTGCTGAGCGGCTGGTGCTGGTGCTCGATCTGGCCGGCACCTTTGTCTTTGCCCTAAGCGGTGCCATGGCGGCGGTCAGACGGCACCTCGACATCTTCGGCGTCCTGGTTCTCTCCTTCACCGCGGCGACCTTCGGCGGCATCACCCGGGACCTGCTGATCGGAGCGGTGCCTCCGGCTGCGCTCAGTAACTGGCGCTACCTGGTGGTGTCCCTTTTGGCGGGCGTCCTCACCTTCTACTGGCATGCCGTCATCGCCAGATTGAAAAGCCCCGTGCTGATCTTCGATGCTGCCGGTTTGGCGCTATTCGCCGTCTCCGGAACCCAGAAGGCGCTCTCCTTCGGGCTGGATCCGGTGATGGCGGCGTTGCTTGGCATGCTGACCGGGATCGGCGGAGGCATGGCGCGCGACGTGCTACTGGCCGAGATCCCGACCGTCCTGCGAGCCGAGCTGTATGCGGTTGCCGCCTTGGCCGGCGCGGCGGTCATGGTGATAGGAGGGGAGCTTGGCTTGCCGTCCAGTGCGGCATCGCTGGCGGGTGCTGGCCTTTGCTTCTGGCTCAGGTTCATGGGCATCCGCCACGGATGGCATTTCCCCATCGCCCGCGGTCACGATCGTTCCGAAGAGGAAGCGAAGGGGCCGCAGGACAAAGAGGAATGACCTATCGAGCCCTAACCTGGCTGACCTTCCATTACCACCAGACACATGCGTTGCCGGATGCCGATCCACCTGTATCGATATCTAGATGCAGAAACAGGGGGTTAGCTGTACACCAGACCTCCCTCTCCTTTTCCTTTCTGATGACCGGCTCCTCGGCCAAAATCACCGCCCCCCACCTATCACGACACCAGCCAACGACGGTCCAGCCACCACCATGGTGCCGCTTTGCATCAGGCCAGCGCACGGCCGAAATTCCCTTTTACAAAGCGGCGCTTCACAGGTAGGATGGCGAGGAATCTTCGTAGGCTGCTAAAAAATAAAGGAAAAGAAAAGGATTTACACATGAAGGAGCAAGAATGGATTGGCAACACTTCTGAGGGCCGCACACCTGATTGCGTTGCGGCGGATGAGGTAAAGCCGGTCAAATCCCGTGACAGTTTCACATCTGGCCTTGGCGTCATTGCAGCCACCCTTGGCTCGGCCGTTGGGCTCGGCAATATCTGGAAGTTCCCGTCGCTGACCGGACTGAACGGCGGAGCCGCCTTCATCATCGTCTACATTCTCTCCACGTTCATGGCAGGGGTCCCGGTCATGGTCGCCGAACTGATGCTCGGCCGCCGCTCCCGGTCGGATGCGCTTACCACTTTCCGGGTTCTGCACCCGAAACGGCAGCATTGGGGACTGATCGGGGCGGCCGGGGTCCTCGCAGCCTTCCTTATCCTCGCCTTCTACACCGAAGTCGCCGGCTGGGTGGTCGCCTACGTCTTCAAGGCCGCGTCCGGTAGCGTGCTCTCCTCCGACCCCAAGGCAACCTCGGCGGTCTTCGAGAAACTCATCGCCGACCCGGTCCAGGCCGTGTTCTGGCAGTGTTTTGTGCTGTTTTTTGTCGGCGCCATCATCGTCGCCGGTGTCTCCAAGGGGATCGAAAAAACCACCAAGCGGCTGATGCCCGTGCTCTTCGTGATCCTGGTCATGATAGGGGTGCGCAGCCTGACGCTGCCGGGAGCCGGCGCGGGCCTTAACTTCCTGTTCCGTCCCGACTTCTCCAAGGTCACCGGCTCTGTGCTCCTGACCGCGATGGGGCTTGCCTTTTTCAAACTCTCCGTCGGCATGGGCACCATGATCACCTATGGCAGCTACTTCACGAAGGAAGAGAACATCCCGGTGACCGCGTTGCGCGTCATGCTCGCCGATCTGACCGTCTCCATCCTGGCCGGCATTGCCATTTTCCCGGCGGTCTTCACCTACGGCTTCAAACCGGAGGCCGGGCCATCGCTCCTTTTCATCACCATTCCGGCGGTCTTCTCCCAGATTCCCTTCGGTAACGTCTTCGTGGTGCTGTTTTTCGTGCTGGGTGCCATCGCCGCGACCGGAGCGATGCTTTCCATCATGGAGGTGCCAGTCGCCTACCTGCATCACCGCTTTTCCATGCCGCGTCTGCACGCCACCGCACTGACCGTAATCCTGCTTGCCCTGATCGGTTCTACAGCAGCGCTTTCCAACAGTGTGCTGGCAGGAGTGAAGCCGTTTGGGATGACCTTTTTCGACCTGTACGACTTCCTCACCTCAAACCTCTTGATGCCGATTGGCGGCTTCTTCATCTGCCTCTTTGCCGGCTGGGTGTGGGGTCCGCAGAAGGTAAAGGCAGCGCTTTCCAACGACGGCACCCTGGAAAACGGCTGGGTGATCAGCGTCTTTCTCTTCCTCGTGAAATACGTAGCTCCGGTGTCGATCGGGATCATTTTGCTGCGCGGGTTGAAGATCCTCTAGCGGATCAGCAGTAGAAGCCCAACCTTGACCCGTTCAGCCCGCCGTTCGACCTGATCCGGGTGCAAAACCTCGGGAGAGCGGAGGAGACGTCACTGCCTTCGTTGAATTTTTTCAGGAACAAACGCAGAAAGGGCCAGCTTTTTTAAGCTGGCCCTTTCCTATTGCTGGCTGGGGTACAAGGATTCGAACCTTGGAATGCCGGAATCAATGCAACCACTTGATATTTCTAGAAACCTAGCTGAACCGGAAGGTACTCAACAAGACCTTTTACCCCGTTTTAGTGGGTGTTGTGTAACCAAATGTGTAACCAGTCTTGTAACTCATTTTCACTACAAGATCAACCACTTCTTGTCTAAATTACCTCTCCAATGCTGCCACTGCTGTAACCAATTTATCCGGTTTCAGGTGAGCATACCGCTCTGTTACTTGGATAGTGCTGTGACCCAACCACTCCTTAACCGTATACAAATCAACACCTCTGTCAAGAAGTCTGGTAGCGGTCGTATGCCTGAGAGCGTGCATGACAAACTCCTTGTCTTCGTCGAGTATCATCCTCTTCCGGACCCATGACCAGGCGTTCTCAGCTTGATCCCTGGTTAGACGGAAGGGCTTAACTGGCTCGGTTACTCCTCTACGTTGCAGGATAGTTCTTACTCTCTCGGTCATGGGGATGCTCCTGGGTTTGTCAGCTTTGTTGATCCAGATAGTGATGAGGTTGTTGTTCCAGTTGATGTCCTCGTACTGGAGATTCAAGACCTCAGACAACCGGCATCCGGTGCCAACTAAGACCTCTACCAAGTCAGCAGCTTCAGGGTAATGACTCCTTTTGTTGGGATGGTCGGTATCCCGTAGCAGAGAGACCACGGTTAGCTCCTCTTCCTTGGTCAGTACACGTATCCTGCCCTTGCTCTCCTTCTTGAGCTTGATATGCTCCCACGGCTGCATGTGGTGACGAAGTAATGTTTTCATTGTGGCAAGGTATCTGTTGATGGTGGCTCCTTTGACACCAGACTCCTCCAACTTCTTAACCATGCGCTTAATCATCTGGTCGTCTATCTTGCTAAGGGGTACGTCTCCTATCAGCTCCATTGCTCTCCCAGCCAACCTCCTGGCCTTGAGGCCATCCTTGTTATCCTTCCACCTCTCGTCATAGGTTTTCTGGATCGCAACGCTCAACAGCATCCTTGCTGCTCTCTCCCTCGGTGATAGTGATCCCTCTACCATCATCCTCTTCTTCTCGACGGCTTCAACTAATCGAGCTTCCTTCTTGGAGAACTTGCCGGTACTCCTGCTGACTCGGACCCCATTGACTGTGAAATTCATGTACCAGACTGCTTTTGCTCCTCGTTTGTAGACTGCCATGGTGATACCTCCTGTGGTGGACACAAAAATAGTAGCTTGATGGCTCCTTGGTGGACGTTAGTTGGACTAGTAGGCTTAATGAGTAACGGACTTGGCTAAACGGTTTCCAGGTCTTCGATCTGACGGGACTTTAGACTTAGGGACAGGTAAAGGTATGGTTTTAACTAGTGGGATTAGCGAGGGCTTAGTTTGGAGGGATATTATTGGATGAATTTTGAGTTGCGGTTGCAATGAAGCACTACACGCAGTGGACTGCGTTGACAGAATTAGAAACTACTTTAAAATCTTGAAGCTATCCCCCTACACATGAGGTCTGCCGTGACAAAGTGCGATCATGTAGATAGATGTCCCTTTCTCAGTGAAATGGCGGCAAATATGCCGGTCACTGCCCATGCAATGATTCAGAACTACTGCTATGGGTACTTCACGCGGTGTGAGTTCCATAACGCTACTGGAGACGATTGGATTTATAACGGCTCTAGCGAACCCCTTCCTGAGGATAAGTACTGCATGCCTGACGAGAGCAAAAACTGGGTGGTTTGTGGCAGGTTGAACTGGTAAGTCTTACTTGGAGGTTTTGCAGGATGTAACCAAATGCAGTAACGCTCTCTGGTCTGGTGCTGGTAGACTTGCAATACTCTGGATCAGCTTGTATCCGTTCTTCATGAAGGAGGTCAGGTCCGTTACCATCTTGAAGATAGTTGGGTATGCCAGTGCTCTGGTGTCCAGCGAGGAGTACACGTACTGATAGACCTTCTCTCCGCATGATCCGCAGATCACAGTTACCGCTGAGTCCTGGGCTGCCTTGAATCCGGTAGCCGTAAGAGTTCCATACTTAATCCCAAGGATTGCGTCACTTTGCCTGAGTATCCTGCCGCAGTATTCACATTTCATTGTTTTTTCCCCCTTGGTCGTTTGGCTCTAAACATATATTGGCTCTTTCGATTCCTTTTAAATTTTAGATAGTTTTCCACCTCCTTTATGTGGTTACGGTTGGGTCATAAGTTAGGTAGACGACGGACGACTCACTTCTTAACAAAATAAGGTATTGACATGGAATTACAAACACTTAGCAAACTGCCCAGAAAACAGGCAAGCAGCTAAAGTATTCAATATTTCGTCACATTAAAACTAATTATCCACAACCACAGCCCCGTTATCCACAATCAGAGTGGAAAGGTTGATAATTCGTCCTTACATCAGATAGTTAAAGAGCTTTATTGTGATGTCGATGGCCTGTAGCTCTTCCCACTTGGGGCCGAGTATGCTGATGATCTGCTTGGGTGAGTGCAGATAGAAGCTGTTGATAGGGAATGGCTCTGGTGACATGTAAGCGTTGAGACCGATCTTTCCGTGCTCTCTATTAACGGTAAGGACGTAGAGAGCTATCGGCTGGCTGAATATATAGATGGTGTCCTTGGTCGAGGCTTGGATGTGGTAACAGTTCCCTTTGTGCTTCATGATGAAACTGTTGATGTGGGTGCCGTCTTGGTGCTGATGAGTGTGCAGCCTGAGTTCTGGTGTGATCGCGGTCATGG
>DATFAB010000029.1:0-13702 GCA_035255025.1 Geomonas sp. | reverse complement strand
AGATGCCGGCAGCGCTCCCCCCTCCCAACCTCCCCCCTTTCGGGGGTAGGAGCCCTCCAAGGACGTGGAAGCACGCCGGACGAGGAGACAGCTGACGTCCCCGCGCCCCTGCCCACTGCACATTTTGTTTATCGTTTCAATGGGTTTATGGTAGTCTCACTTGTCCGACATGCCGTTCTATCTGCGACCCGGCCGGGAAAGGAAGCCCTCTTGCCCCGATTCACCCTCTTCAAAAAGATCCTGCTCAGCACGCTGCTTTTGTCTTTGCTGCCGCTGCTGGTGTCGTCGGTGATTCTGCTTTTCAACCTGCAGACCACCGGGACCAGGCTTTCGGCAGAGATCGCCGAATCCGACGACAGCCAGGCTTCGGAGATGCTCCAGATGAGAGCCCGGGAGCTCGCCGACAGCATCTCCGATTTCCTGCACCAGTGCGAAAGCGACCTCCTGTTTCTCTCCCGCTCCCACCTGGACCGATCGGCGCTTTTGGATTTCTACGAAACCCGCCGCGGCGAGATCTGGCAGCGCAGCGGAACCCCGGCCTCCCCCCAGGAGTCCCATGAATTCGTGCCGATTTACCACTCAATCGCCCTGATCGACCGCCTCGGGCAGGAGCGGGTGGTCATCCGGGACGGCAAGCTGCTGCCGGCCTCCCAGCTCCGCAACATTGCCGACCCGGCCGCCACCGAGTTCAAGGGCGAGGATTACTTCCAAAAGATTCGCACCTTGAATCGTGGCGAGATCTACGTCTCCCATGTCACCGGCTTCCATATCCTGAAGGACGAGCAACTGGCCGGGGCCAGCGACCCGGAAAACGCCTACAACGGGAAAAGCTACCAGGGAGTGGTCCGCTTCGGCTCTCCCCTCTTCGACCGAAAGGGCGCCTTCGCCGGCATGGTCGTTTTGTCGCTCGACCACCGGCACCTGATGGAATTCACCCAGCACGTGGACCCGGGCAAGAGCTTCTCCACGGTTTTCCCGTCCTATCGCAGCGGCAATTACGCCTTCCTTTTCGACGACGAGGGGTGGATCATCACCCACCCCAAATACTGGGACATCCGCGGCGTGGACAGCAGCGGAAAACTGGTGCCGCCTTACACCGAGCATTCCAGCAAAACGGACGTCGAAAGCGGCCGCATCCCCTACAATCTGGACAAGGCCGGCTTCATCCACCCGAGCTACCCGCTGGTCGCCTCGGAGGTGCGCAGCCAGCGCATCGGCAACGTCGACATCACCAACGTCGGCGGGGCCAAGAAGATCATGGCCTACGCGCCCATCCTCTACGACTCCGGCGATTACAAGAAGTACGGCGTGTTCGGCGGAGTAACCATAGGTTTCCAGGTGGACCAGTTCCACGAGGCGGCCAGAAAGGGAAGCCGCCTGATTGCCCGCCAGTTGGGCGAGCACAGAAAGGCCAGCGCGCTCATCATAATGGTCACCGCCCTTTTCTCCGCCCTCTCCGCCTGGCTGCTCTCGCGCAGTATAAGCATTCCGCTTCGCCAGCTAACCGAGGGGGCCAGCAAGCTGGCAGCAGGCGACAGCCACGTCCGGGTGCAGGTCAATTCCGCTGACGAGATCGGGGTGCTGGCGGGGACCTTCAACTACATGGCTGACGAACTGGAATCCCGCAAACAGAGCGTGCTCTCCACCCTCGACGAACTGCGCAAGTCCAGGCTGGAGATCATGGACGAGCGCAACTTCCAGAAAAGCATCCTGGAAAGTATCTCCAGCGCCATCCTGACCTTCTCCCCCGAAGGGCTGCTCACTTCCATAAACGGCACGGGTCACCTCATCCTGGGGGACCATATCGTCCAGGGGATGCACTGCGGCGAGGTCTTTGCAGGATGGGGGAATCTCGGAGAGCGGGTCTCACTGCTGCTGGCCAACCGTTCCGGCTACGGACGCGAGCCTTTCCAGTTCAACCGCGGCGACGGCATGATGCATTTCGAGTTGGGTTTCTTCCCGATCGGCGTGGAAGCGGAAAACGGCGTCACCGTTATCCTGCGAAACGAGACGGAGAAAGCCAAGCTGCAGGAAGAAATGATGCGGCTTGACCGGTTGGCCTCCCTGGGCAAGCTTTCGGCCGGTATTGCTCATGAAGTGAGGAACCCGCTGACGGGCATCTCGCTGCTGCTGGACGATCTCCACGACCAGGCGGCGACGGGCTCCGGCGACCAGCAGATGATAAAGAAGGCCCTCTCCGAGATCGAGCGGGTCGAGCGGTTGATCAATGCCCTCTTGAACTACTCGTCACCCCCCCGCGCCGAGTTCAGGGAGTGCGATCTGAACCGGGTGGTCAACGACACGGTACTGCTGATGCGCCGCCCCTGTGAGCGGCAGCAGATCCAGCTGGCGATGGTGGAAGGAGAAGTCCCGCCGCTGCGCATCGACCCGGAAAAGGTAAAGCAGGCGGTCATCAACATCATCAGGAACTCGCAGGAGGCCCTTTCTGCAGGTGGACGCATCGAAGTGGCGACCTCGGTAAAGCGGGACAGCGCAGTCATCTGCATCAGCGACAACGGCCCCGGCATCGCGGCAGAGGATCTCCCCCTCATATTCGAGCCGTTCTTCACGAAAAAGGGTGCAGGCACCGGCCTGGGGCTTTCCATCACGCAGCGCATCGTCGAGGAGCACCACGGCATGATCCGGGTGGAAAGCCTGCCGGGAGAAGGGACCACCTTCATCATCGAGCTGCCGCTGGGGGCGCCGTAGGGGGAGAAAATGCCCAAAGGGCGGGGGCGAACGATCCTCGCCCCGAACGGGGGGAGGTTGGGAGGGGGGAGCGCTGCCCGGAAGCACGGTGCCCCCTCCATATGGACGCCCGGGTTCCCCCTCCCTAGCCCTCCCCCGTCCACGGGAGGGGACTGTCGGAGAAAAGCTTGAGACAGCATAATCACGCCAAGGAACGCAACCCATGGAAAAGATACTCATCATCGACGACGAAGCCTTCATCTGCGAAAACGTCCAGCGCATCCTGAGCGACGAGGGTTTCCAGGTCTGCAGTGCCGCCTCCGGCAACGAGGCCCGCGAAGTGGTGGCCTCGGAGGAGATCGACCTCGCCCTGCTCGACTTGAACCTGGGGACCGAAGACGGCATCGACGTCCTGAAATCGCTGAAAGAGCTGGACCCGGAACTGCTGGTGATCATCATCACCGGCTACGGGTCGGTGGAAAGCGCGGTGGAATCCCTCAAGCTCGGCGCCTTCCACTACATGAAAAAGCCGTTCAAGGCGGACGCGCTCAGGCTGATCGTGAAGCTCGCCCTGAAAACCCAGACCCTCAAGCGGGAAGTGAGAAAGCTCAAGCGCTCCGACGGCATGCTTGCCGGCCGCTCGCCGATCATCGGCAGGAGCGATGCCTTCCACCAGGTTGCCGCACGCGTCCGCGAAATCTCCCGCATCCCCTCCACCGCGCTGATCACCGGCGAATCCGGCACCGGTAAGGAGCTCTTTGCCCGCGCCATCCACGACCTGTCCGACCGCAAGGACTCGGCGTTCATCGCCATCAACTGCGCCTCCATTCCCGCCACCCTTTTGGAGAGCGAGCTGTTCGGGCACGAGAAGGGAGCCTTCACCGGTGCCACCGGCCGCAAGAAGGGGCTCTTCGAGGAGGCGGACAAGGGAACAGTGTTCCTGGACGAGATCGGGGAAATGGACATGGCGATGCAGGCCAAGCTGCTGCGGGTCCTGCAGGAGCGGACGGTACGCCGGGTGGGCGGGGTGAAGGACATCCCCATCGACGTCAGGGTCATCGCCGCCACAAACCGCAACCTGCAAAAGCGCATCGAAGACGGCAGCTTCCGGGAAGACCTTTTCTACCGGCTGAACGTCTTCCCCATCCACATCCCGCCGCTTCGGGAGAGAACTGACGACATCGATGCCTTGGCGGCCTACTTCCTGGACGATTTCAGCAGGGCTTTCAGCCGGGAGTTCAGTGCCGTCTCGGGAGAAGCGGTGGCGCTGATGCGGCACTATGCCTGGCCCGGCAACATCCGTGAGCTGAAGAACGTGATCGAGAGAATCTGCATCATGCACCGGGGACCGCTGCTGCTCCCCGAGCATCTGCCGCTGGAAATCCAGCAAGCAAGCACAGCTGGCGGAAATCAGCCACTGGCCTCTTCACCGGTATCGCTCCCCCCCGGCACCGGCCTGGATGAGGCAATTTGCAGCTACGAAAAGGCGATCATCGAAGCTGCCCTGCGCCAGGCGGCAGGCAACGTCCTGCAGACCGCGGCCATTCTCAAGGTTCCTCGCGGCACACTCCGTTATAAGATGGAAAAATACGACCTGTAACCCCTCCCTTCCCCTCCGAGAAAAGGTTTTGCTGGCGAAAAACCGCCCACAGCTATGGCGAATTTTCGCCAGCAAATTCCAATCATCTCAGCCCCTTCTCGCACACCTCCAAACCGGCTGCCTTCGCAAACCCTTGCAAAACTGCCTGTTTGCTGCGACCGCGCCATCCACCTGAGCCTCACCGACACCTTCTTTTAATCCCGGCACCGATATTGCTGTATACATCAGAGAGAGAACAGGGTTCTACTGACTCCACCCAACCTGCGCCCTCCAACCAGGGGGAACCTTCACATCATCATCGACAAGGAGGAAGTATGAAAAGACGTCTAGTAGCTTTGGGTCTGGCACTGCTGATGACGGCTCCGGTGGCAGCCTTCGCATCCGCGGTCAAGATCGGGGTCATCAACTCCATCACCGGACCGGAAGCGCCGATCGGTGAGAACCTCACCAACGGCATCAAGATGGCCCAGGAGGACCTGAAGAAAAAAGGGGTCAACGTGGACCTGGTCTGGGAGGATGACACCGGCAAACCGCAGATCGCCATGAGCGCCATGGAGAAACTGGCGACCCGCGACAACGTGGCGGGCGTGGTCGGTCCCTACACCTCCGCCTGCTCCAACGCGGTAGCCAAGCTGGCCGAGAAGTACAAGGTCCCCCTGCTGGTTCCGGCCGCAGCCAAGGAAGAGATCACCCGCCAGGGCTACAAGTGGGTTTATCGCATGAATGCACCCGCCGACGTCTATGCCTCGGTGATCATCGACGCGGTGCTGGCGACCGGCCATCCCAAGACCGTCGCCTTCATCTACGAGAACACCGATTTCGGCACCTCCACCGCCAAGAGCGCCAAGGAGTACGTGACCAAGAAGGGGCTGCACGTAGTCGCTGATGAGCCCTACTCCAAAGGGTCGCCCGACTACCGCTCCACCCTCACCAAGATCAGGGCCAAGAACCCCGACCTGGTCTTCATGGTCTCCTACGTGGCCGACGCCATCCTGCTCATGCGTCAGGCCCGCGAGATCGGCCTGAAACCGCAGGCCTTCCTGGGCGGCGGCGCAGGCTTCACCACAGCCGAGTTCGCCAGGGAGAAGGTGATTTCCAACTACGTGCTCTCCAGCACCCAGTGGACCGATGACGTGAACTGGCCGGGCGCCCGCGACTTCGACAAGCGCTACAAGGCGAAGTTCGGCAAGGAGCCGACCTACCACGCGGCCTGCGCCTACGAGTCGATGATGATCATGGCCGAGACCGCCGCCAAGAACGCCGGCAACCGCGACAAGACCCGCGCCGGGCTGAAGGCCGGCAAGTGGAACGGCATCATGGGCGAAGTGAAGTTCGCCGACTACAACGGCTTTACCAACCAGAACAATCACCAGATGCTGGTGGAGCAGGTCGTGAACGGCAAGTACGAGACCGTCTACCCCGCCAAGTGGGCGTCCAAAAAGATGATCTATCCGTTCCCGGGCTGGAAGTAATCACCCTCGAAGTCCCTATCCCCTCCCCCGAACGGGGGAGGGCTAGGGAGGGGGAACGCTGCTTCCCAAACGAGACAGCACCGATGATTGCGGCGGCACTCCCCCCTCCCGGCCTCCACCCTTTCGGGGGGAGGAGTGCAGCAGCACACTTTTCGACTCGCAGCACAACCGGAGCATCTTTATGATCGTCTTTTCCCAATCCCTTTTGAGCGGCGTGCTGATCGGCGGAGTCTACGCCCTGATCGGCATCGGTCTCACCATCATCTTCGGCGTCATGCGCATCATCAACTTCGCCCACGGCGACATCATGATGATCGGCATGTACCTCACCTACGAGCTCTTCACCCTGGCGGGCGTCGACCCCTTCGTTTCCATCGCCATCACCATACCCATCATGTTCCTGTTCGGGGCGATCATGCAGAAGGTCTTCATCAACCGGGTGCTGAACGCACTCCCCCAGAACCAGATCCTGCTCACCATCGGTCTCGGCCTGATCATGAGCAACACCATGATGCTGATCTACACCTCCGACTACAAGATCCTCACCACCGATTACTCGTCGAGCAGCGTCAACCTTTTCGGGATCTCGGTTTCCGAGCCGCTCGCCATCTCCTTCGTGATTACCGCGGCCATTACCGCCCTGCTCTACTGGTTCTTCATGAAGACCGACACCGGGCAGGCGATACGCGCCACGGCGCAGGACCGCGAGGCGGCACAGCTGATGGGGATCAACGTGAAGAGGATGTCGATGATAGCTTTCGGCCTGGGGGCCTCGCTGGCCGGCACCGCCGGAGCGCTGATCTCGCCGACTTACTACATCTTCCCCCAGATCGGCAGCACCTTCACCCTGAAAGCCTTCGTCATCACCGTTTTGGGCGGCATGGGGAGCATCCTCGGCGCGACCCTGGGCGGCATCCTGATCGGCGTCGCCGAGTCGATGAGTGCCGTCTACATCTCGAGCGGCTGGAAGGACGTGGTGGTCTTCGCGCTTTTCCTGCTGGTCCTCCTATTCAAGCCCGCGGGTCTGCTGGGCAAATCACGCATGTAGCGGAGCCTGAACTGTCATGGATACCAGTCAAATCGTCATGGAAAGAAGCGAGAAGAAAGCTGGCGGCAAGGCGGCCTTCTTTTCTGCAGAACTGATCATTGCCGTGGTCGTGGTAGGAGCCCTCGCGCTCTTTCCCGGCTTCGTGTCGAGCCCGTACACCCTGCACATCATGATCCTCCTTTTCCTGAGCACCATCAACGGGCAGAGCTGGAACCTGATCGGCGGCTATGCCGGGCAGTATTCAGTCGGCCACGCCGCCTACTTCGGCGCGGGCGCCTACACCACCATGCTCCTTTTGCAGCAGATGCAAATCGCACCCTGGTTCGGGGCGATCGCCGGCATGGGTGTGGCACTGGTGGTGGCCCTCATCGTCGGCTCCATCTGCTTCAGGCTGCGCGGCCCCTATTTCGTGCTCGCCTCCATCGCCGTGGCCGAGATCCTGCGCCTGTCGGCCATGAACCTGAAGGACGTCACCAACGGCGCCGAAGGTATCCTGGTCACCGAGCTACCGGCCTTGACCATCGCCGGCAGGACCATCACCGATTTCTCAAGCAAGGTCCCCTTCTACTACATCGGGCTGGGGCTGGTTATCGTCACCGTGCTGGTCACCTATCTCGTCCAGCACTCCAAGCTCGGCTACTACTTCCAGGCCATCAGGGAGGACCAGGACGCGGCGCACTCGCTGGGTATCAACCTCTCCTTCCACAAGAACGTGGCACTGATCCTTTCCGCGCTGCTCACCTCGCTGGCTGGAAGTTTCTATGCGATCTACGTCGGCTTCGTCGATCCCCCCACCGTGCTGGGGCTCGACATCTCGGTCCAGATCGTGCTGATCTGCATCATCGGCGGAATCGGGACCATCTATGGACCGGTGGTGGGATCGCTGGTGCTGGTGCCGCTCTCCGAGGCCCTCAGGAGCAACCTGATCGCCGAGAGCATCTTCAAGACCGGCCTCGTCTCCGAAACCTCCAACGTCGGTGCCTTCCTGAAAGAAAACCTGGCCCATGCCCATGCACTCATCTACGGAGTGCTGGTGGTGGTAGTCATTCTTTTCATGCCCGACGGCGTGCTCGGTTTCGCCAGAAAGCTGATCGTTAAGAGGAAGGGAGGACGCGGCTAATGGCGATCCTGGAAATCAAACATGTAAGCAAGCTGTTCGGGGGGCTGGCGGCCAACTCCGATGTCTCCTTCGAGGTAGCGCAAGGTTCCATCATGGGACTGATCGGCCCCAACGGCGCGGGCAAGACCACCCTCTTCAACTGCATCACCGGCTACTATCCTCCCTCGCGCGGCGACGTCATCTTCAAGGGGAACCGGATGAACGGGCTGCAGCCGGACCGGGTCTGCAAGCTCGGCATGGCCCGCACCTGGCAGAAGGTTCGCCCGCTTGCCAAGATGACCGTGCTTGACAACGTCATGGTGGGTGCGCTCTGCCGGACCAACTCCCTGAAGCTCGCCGGAGAGATCGCCATGGAGCAGTTGAAGGTGGTGCGCATGGAGGGCAAGGCGAGTTTCCTGGCCGGCGGACTGCCGATCGGCGAGCGAAAGAAGCTGGAGATGGCCAGGGTACTGGCGACGACTCCGGAGTTGCTGCTGCTGGACGAGGTGATGGGTGGCCTTAACCAGTCCGAGAGCGAGGAGATCATCCAGCTGATCCTCGACATCAAGGCGCGCGGCATCACGCAGATGGTGATCGAGCACGACATGAAGGCCATCATGAGGATTTCGGACCGCATCGTGGTACTGACCTCCGGAGAGAAGCTCATGGAAGGGACCCCGGAGGAAGTGGTGAGCAACCAGGCGGTGATCGACGCCTACCTCGGGGAAAGCCATATCTAAAGGAAATTTATGCTCAAGATAGACAAGCTCAATTTCAGTTACGACGACCTCAAGGTCCTCTGGGACATCGATCTGGAAGTGCACGAGGGGGAGATCGTCACCGTGGTCGGCTCCAACGGCGCCGGCAAATCGACCACCCTCAAGAACATCTCCCGCCTGGTCCGTCCCAACTCCGGTTCCATCAGCTTCATGGGAGAGGAGATCAACAGGCTGGAATCGCACCAGGTGGTCGAGCGCGGCATCGTGCAGGTGCCCGAGGGGAGGAAGATCTTCCCGGAAATGACGGTGCGGGAAAACCTGCGCATGGGATCCTTCATCAAAAGCGCGAAAGCCAGCAGGGAAAGCAACATCGAGCGGGTCTTCAACCTCTTCCCGCGTCTCAAAGAGCGCGAGAAGCAGCTGGGGGGCACCATGTCGGGCGGCGAGCAGCAGATGCTGGCCATCGCCCGCGGGCTGATGACCAATCCCAAGTTGCTCCTTCTGGACGAGCCGTCGCTGGGACTTTCCCCGCTGCTGGTCAGCAACATCTTCGAGATCATCAAAGAGATCAACCGCCAGGGAGTGACCATCCTGCTGGTCGAGCAGAACGTCTACCAGTCGTTGCGCATCGCGCACCGGGGCTACGTCCTGGAGACCGGCCGGGTCGTCCTCTCCGGCAAGGGAGAGGACCTGCTGAACGACCCGCACGTCCGCAAGGCCTTCCTCGGCATGTAAATCATTCTCCTTACCTGGACCTAGCTCCCCTCCCCCGAACGGGGGAGGGGCAGGGAGGGGGAACCGCCGCCGGAACTGCCGCCTAAGTCCCACCAGGAAAGAGCGAACACGATCGTACGCTATACTCTCAGGCAGGAAGCCCCGGCCACCCCTGCTGCAAATTTTCGGAGGGAGTCATGACCAAAGTAAGGAAATGGATGACGACGGACCCGGTCACCATCGAAGCAGACGCCACCATCATTGAAGCGATGCACCTCATGAAGGAGCGTAAGATCAGGCGGCTGCCGGTGATGAAGAAGGGAAAGATTGCGGGGATCTTGACGGAGGCGATGGTGAAGGATTTCACTCCCAGCAAGGCGACCACGCTCGACACCTGGGAGCTGCACTATATCCTCACCAAGACCCCGGTCACCAAGGCGATGAACCCGAAGCCTTTCATGGTCACTCCGGACACCGATCTCACCGAGGCTGCGGCCCTGCTGCACGACAGGAAACTGAACGGCGTGCTGGTGGTGGACGAGAAGAAGAACCTGGTCGGCATCCTGACCACCACCAATGCCCTGGAGGCGCTCATCTCGATCTGCAAAGACCCGCGCCTCTGTGAAACCGCGGCTGAGTAAGGGCCAGCAGTTCAGCGTAGACGGTCCCCTTGCGTCCCCTCCCCTGCAAGGGGAGGGTCAGGGTGAGAATGGGTTAGGTTGGTAGCTGATGCTCCATGTGGCAGCACCGCTTTAACACGAAAAAAGGGACACCCGTTTGAGGTGCCCCTTTTTGTTGTTATTATCCCCAGGTCCTGAAATGCCCGGAATCGATGTGGACCCAGCCATTATGCGGATAGTAGCCTACCCCGCCGGCGGCAAGGGCAAGGGCAGTTTTCCGAAGCTTGTCGAGAGCTACGCCAGGGATGCAGAAATCGATCGCCCTTCCCTTCATGTGATAGCTGTCCTTCGCCACTCCGTGCGAGTGCGACCTCAACATCCGGTTGTAGGCAGGAGAACGGTAACCGGAGATGATGTGGACCTCGTGGTCACCACCAAAGCAGTTGACGACACGGTTCAGGTACTCCAGGACCCGCAGATCCATTTCGGTCGTTTCGTTGGTGTTGTGGCAGCGGAGGATCCAGTTGAGGGAGTGCAGGGCGTCCTGGCAATATTCGCCGAGGCTGTTGCGATAGGTGACAGTCAGTCTTTCACGGTTGTTGATGTTGTATAAGGAGAGTTTTCCTTCCGGAAGTTTGAGTTTATCTTCCGAAAGCTGATTGGCGAGGTGATCGGCATCGGTCAGTTTCGCCAAAGCGGACTTGGCGCCCAAAAAGGTGGCGGCAAAAAGTGCTGACGACTTGAGGAACATCCTTCTACACAACATTGTATTTTTCACACGAAAAAACCTCCAGAATCAACTACTTAACTCCTTACGGCATCTCTTTGCTACCACAAAACGATTCTTCATGTCAATGATGTGGAGCAATTTCTGTCTATAGCGAGGGAGCAACATCGGTCAACTACGCGAACTGATTTGTTCCGGGTTGCGCCCCAACGGCCCCTCCGTATAATGCTAGGGGGCCATCCAGTTGCTCTCCGGAATTCTGCAGAAAGCGGCGAGGTCCAATCTCTTGGAGGGCTCCCCCTCTCCTTCCGGGAGAGGGACGGGGTGAGGGTTTTTGCACCAAGATGCAAGGCTACCCTCACCCCACACCTCCTCCGTGTGGAGAGAGAGAGTTCAGACAGATCGGTAAAGCTGATTGTGCAAGCTCCTGACCGGATAACGCTGCGCTGTCCCCCTTTGACAACCGGGAACGTGAGCGCGCTGGGAGGCAACCATGACTCCACGAGGAATAGTCACCACCGCCGCGCCGCTCGTACCAGTGAATGCCACCCTTGAGGAACTGAAGGAGGCGGCGGCGGGATGCCGGGCCTGCCCGCTCTGGATGAGCGGCACCCAGACCGTTTTCGGCGATGGCCTGCCGACCTCGCGCCTGATACTGGTTGGGGAACAGCCGGGCGACCAGGAAGACAAACAGGGACTTCCGTTTGTGGGACCTGCGGGACGGGTACTGGATGAGGCGTTGGAACTGGCGGGAATAGTACGTGCGGACGCCTATGTAACCAATGTTGTGAAGCACTTCAAATGGATTGCACAGGGAAAGCGCCGCCTGCACCAAAAGCCCAACTCGCGGGAGATCGGCGCCTGCCTCCCCTGGCTGGACGCGGAGATCGACCTGATCCGCCCCCGGGTGCTGGTGGCCATGGGAAGCACCGCAGCACAGGCGTTACTGGGAAAAAAGATCCTGGTCACCCGGGACCACGGCAAGCTGCTTCCATACGACAAAGCCCCTTATGCCCTGGCGACCGTCCACCCGTCCTCCATATTGCGAGCCCCGACCGACCAAGACCGGCACGCCGCCATGGCCAGCTTTGTCGAAGATCTGCGGGCGGTCGCCGTGGTACTGAAGAGTTCCAAGTAAATTTCCAATATCACGTCCCCCCCTTGATAAAGGGGGGACAGGGGGGATTGCTTGTGACGTTTCGCCGCCTCACTGCCCGCGGTCCTGACCGCGCCCCTCCCCTTCCAGGGAAGAGAGTGCCAGCATCTGTCGGTCCAGCCAATCAGGAGCTTCCACGCCTTTTCCGGTCATGAAACGGCTCCAGCCTCCCTACTTCGAGATGCTCCGCGCCCTCCTGCACCTTCAGTTTCCCCACCACGAGAAACGGCCCCGGTGTCGTCACCCGCTCTCCGATCCTTCGGTAAACCACCGGAAAGACAACCGCCTCCAAAACTCCCGTCTCGTCTTCCAGGGTAATGAACTGCATCGGCCCCTGCCGCGTGAGCACCCTGCGCATGGCGGCAACAATGGCCGCAATCCTTACCGTTGACTCCCCCGGAGAGCGGGTCGCTTCTTCAATGGAGAGACACGAATAACGGGAAGCCTCCCCGCGCAGCAGTGCCATCGGGTGGGCCGACACATGCATTTCCAGGTAGCCGAGCTCATTACGCACCCGCACCAGCGCCTGATATAGCCGCATCCGCTCCGCATCTTCGCCGGTGGCCGGTTGGGGCGGGACTACTCGCAATCCATCGAGGTCCCCCGCATCAGCCTTCTGCCGCAACCGTTCAACCGCCGCCTCATGGACAAATGGATAGGCAGCGCCGTCAAGCGGGGGAATGCCGTCACAGGCACCAGACAGCACCAGCGCAGCCACCTCGTTGACTGCAAGTCGGACCCGCTGTACAAGGTCGCCAAGAGACAGAAATGGCCCTCCTTTTTCGCGCGCCTCTATCATTTGCAAGGCCGCACGCCGGGAGAGATGCCTCACCTTATCGAGCCCGACCCGCACCACCTTTCCCGCGGCAGTATCCGCAACCACACATTGCGAGCGGTAGACCGACTCGTTCACCTGCGGCCCCAGCAGCTTGACGCCCATGCGGGCAAGTTCCGCCACCTCCGTTCTCAACGGATAGAGTCCCTGGTGGTGATTGAGGAGAGCGCAACCGAACTCGACCGGATGATGCGCCTTCAGATACGCGGAACAGTAGGCGAGCAGGGCATAGCTTGCCGCGTGGGCTTTGTTGAACGAGTAGGCGGCAAATCTGGCTGCCACCGACCATGCTCTCCTCGCTCTGGCGAGCGCGCGGTTATCTTTGGGAAAGCTCGACCCTGCGCATTTCAGAAACCGCGCCTGCAATGAGGAAAGGGCGAGTTGGTCACCTCCGCTTTTCACGATGCCCCGCCGCAATTCATCAGCCTCGCCCAGGGTAATGCCGCCGGTCCTGGCCAGCAGCACCATGATGTCCTCCTCGTAGATGAGGAGACCATGGGTCTCGTGAAGCCGGTCGGCGAGCACGGGAAACGGCATGGCTCCCTTCTCCTCCCCGCGGGCCAGCCGGACGAAGGTATTCTTCACCTCCCCCGCCGCCGCGCCGGGCCGTATCAGGGCGAGTGCTGCAATGAGGTCGCTCTGCTGCCGGATGGGCAGACGAGCCAGCAAAGAGCGCATCGCCGGGCTCTCCAACTGGAAACAGCCGATGGTCTGCGCCCGGCCGATCATTTTCAGGGTCGGGGGATCTTCAGCGGGAATCGCCTCCAGCCTCAAAGGCCCCATCCAACCGGCCAGCGTCAGAGCTTCCTCGATCTCGCTCAAGCACCGGTTGCCGAGCAGATCAATTTTTACCAGCCCGAGTTTCCCCACGGCAACCAGGTCGTACTGGGTGATGACCACGCCTTTCGGCGCCAACTCAAGGGGCAGTACCTGGTCAAGCGGCCGCCAGTCTATGACGATGCCCCCCGGGTGGACCGCAACGTGGCGCGGCCGGCCTACCAGGCGCCGGATCAGCGTCAGTGCC
>DATFAB010000028.1:0-4396 GCA_035255025.1 Geomonas sp. | reverse complement strand
GGCCTGGCGGGAAGGGGGGGCGGCGCTCTCCGCCCTGGATTTTCGGGGAGCCGCGTCCGGTTTGACGGACCGGGGCCGGTCGCCGCCCGCGGGGGGCGGATACAGACAGGTTACCGATCGGTTACCGATCGATAAGAGGATTGCTATGAGGAGGGGCTGAGGTTGGGTTACTCTTCCAGCGCGGCGCGGTAGATAGCTTCGGTCTGGCGGGAAGGGGTGGCCCCCAGCTCGGCCAGGGAGAGCCGGCAGTAACGGTAGGCGGAGAGGGCCTCGGCCTTCAGGCCCCCTAACAGGTAGCACTCCATGAGCCCCTGGTAGAGCTCCTCGCTGTGGGGCGAGGCCTCCAGGGCGCCCAGGTAGCATTCGACCGCCCTTTTCCGGTTCCCCTTGCCGCGGTGCAGATCGGCCAGGCCGGCGATGCCTGCCGTGAATTTCTTGAGCAGGCGCGCCCTCGGTGCGGCGGCCCAGGGCTTGTCGCCGTCGGCTGCCAGGAGCTGGCCGCGGAAAAGCGCCAGGGCACCTTCCAAAAGGCGGCACTCTTCCTCGCTTCGCCCGGCGTCCCGCGCGGCCTGGGCTGCCGCCAGCGCGGATTCGAAGGCGGCGGCGTCCGACCAGACCACGCGCGGATTGAGGACCAGCTTCCCCTTTTTAAGCTGCACGGCATCCTCGTGGCGAATGAGCTGGCGCAGGCGGTGCAGGGTGATCTTCAGCGAGTTTTTGGCGGTGTCGCCTTCCGCCTCCGGCCACAATAGGTCGGCGATCTGCCCCTCCTTCTTTTCCGCACCACCCAGCGCGATCAGCGCCTTCAAAAGCTCGATCGGCTTTTTCTGCACCTTGCCGGAAAAGTTGAGCGGGCTTCCATCCACGGCGATCTCGAAATCCCCCATGGCGTAGATCTGCACCGGCCAGGGCCACGAGCAGCAGTGCAGGGGGAGTTCCTCCGGCTCCAGGCGGTGATGGCGGATCAGTTTCTGCACGTAGCCTTCCTCGATGCCGGCCTCCAGCGCCTTCAGGCAGAGAAAGGCGATCATGCGCGGGTCCCACCACATGCAGTACAGGTAGTCGTGCTCGCGTCCTATGGCGAGCGCATCCCCGAGCGCCTCCCGGGCCTTTGGGTCGTCGTGTTCGCGGAAGCGGAGCCAGGCGGTGATAAGGAGCCCCATGAATTCCAGGTTGCGGCTCTCGATGAAGCGGCTGACCACCAGCGATTCCCTGATCTGCGCGTGCGCCTCCTGGTAGCGTCCCTGCGCGGTGAGCACCCGGGCCTGTCCCAGGTGCAGGAGGCTTTGGTGGAAGCGGGAGCCGATCTTGATGGCGGGGAGCTGGGCGGCGGCCATGGCGTTGGCGGCCCGGGGGATGTCGTCCAGGCGCAGGGCGAGCATGGCCCAGCAGAAGTAGTAGTTGGCGACGCTCAGGTTGTTGTCGCTTGGCTTGTACGCTTCCAGCTCCCGGGCGACCCGCTGCAGCACCTCGGGGCGGTCGTCGAGCAGGTCGGCCTGCAGCCTGCAGACCTCCAGCCGGGAGTTCAAAAAGCTTAAGCCCGTTTCCCCGGCGATCTGCAGGGCTTCCTCCACCACCTTGCGGCAGAGCTCCGGCCGGGCGGTCACCCAGTGGTAGAAGACCTCCACGCTGTCCAGTATCAGGGTGGCGAAGGGGGGGGGATTGGGCCGGGCCAGGTGCGTCTTAGCTTCGTCGAGCAAAAGCCGCATCCGCGCGTAGTTGCCGCGCCAGAGCTCGTGGTGCAGCATGGCGTAGGCGGCCTTGGCGTGCAGGGCGACGTTGCCGGTCTTGGACAGGAGAAAGAGCAGGCGCTCCTCGCATCGGGAAATGCGCTGGTGGTCCCGCTGGAGGAGCACCAGCGAGGTGTACTTGCTGATGGTAAGGCGCAGCTCGACCTGCAGCGAGGGGAAGACCGGGTGCTCGGCCATGATGGCGTCCAGTTCATCCAGCCAGTACTCGAGCTCCTGCCAGTCCTCCATGCTCTGGCGGAAGCTGTTGGCGATGCCCGCCCAGGAGAGGAAGATGCCGGAGGCTTCCCCCTCTTTCCTGAACAGCGCCAGGGCGGCCTGGAAGAACTCGCGCGAGCAGTCGATCTCCTCCTGGAAGCGGCAGATCCCCTTGCCGTACAGGAGCCAGGGGAGCTGGTCGAGTTCCCTTCGGGGGACCTGGTCGATCCAGTACTCGATGGTGGCGGTGCGCCCCTGGGCGATCAGCCTGGGCGAGGCCTGCTGGAACAGCCGGGACAGCCCGGTCCAGTGGCAGGTATCGGTGTACAGTTCGGCGGCCAGGGTGGTGCGCCCGTTCACCTCGAGCAGCGAGGCGGAGGCCAGCTTGATGCGGGTGAGCTGCTCCGGCGGGAAGAAATCGGCCGCGCGCCGGATGAGGAACTCCCGGAACAGGGGGTGGTACTGGTAGACGGTGTCGCCGTCCACGTACTTGTCCGTGAAGTAGTTGCGGGCGTTCAAGGTGGCGAGGATGGGGCCGGCGGCCTCGTTGCCGGTCAGCTGGGTGGCCATCAGCGGGGTGAACTCCCGCATGAAGGAGGTCTTGACCAGGAATTCCTGCACCGGCCGCTCGATCTTCTCGAAGACCTCGCAGGCGAAGTAGTCGAACACCACCTGGGCTTCCTGCGGGGCAGGGGGCTTTTGGCCGAGGTCGCCCCCTTCCAGCATGAAGACGAGCCCCGCGAACCAGCCTCCGGTCTGTGCGAGGATCCTCTCCGCCCGCTCGGCACCCAGGGAGCCCACCCCCTGCACCCCGGCCACCCCCTCCACCTCTTCGGCGTCCAGGCGCAGCTCTTTCCACAAGATGCTCGACAGCCTGCGGCGGGAACGGAGCCGGGACAGGGTGGGCGGCGGGGGCTCCCGGCTGATCAGCACCACGTTGATGCCGGGGGGGATCTCCTCGAGCGCCTGCTGGATGACCTGGTGAAAGGGGGAGTCGGCGGTTACCACGTGGTAGTCGTCGAAAACGAGCACCGCCCGCTCGGGGAGCCTGGAGAAGAGGGTTTCGAAGTAGCGCCGGGTAAAGACCGCCAGGCTGTGCTGGAATTCCTTGGTAAGAAGCGGCAGGAAGGGGGCCTCTTCCGAGGTCGCCTTCTGGGCGGCCAGCCCCAGGTAGTAGAAGAGGGTCGCGCAGTCGGTGTCCCCCTCGTCGAGGTGGTACCAGATGTGCGGGAGGCCGCGGGATTCCAGGTAGCTCGCCACCAGGGTGGATTTCCCGGAGCCGGCCGGTCCCTCTATCCAGGCGACCGGCCGCGCGAGGGCCTTGTCCATCTGCTCGAAAAGCCTCGTGCGCTGGTAGACCCCCGACATGGCGGGGGGGGATATCTTGTTGATGTGGGTCGGCAGACGATGCATGCTGAACTCCTGACCGTGCCTCTTACGATCAGTTACTGCAGCGTCGGGCTGTTAGGGCAACGAAGGGGCGCCCTGCAAAGCGGCGGCAGATAGTAGATTGGCAGCTAGAGATTGGCGAAAGGGAGTGCCGGGAGGAATGGCGGAATAACTACCATCGTTTTTGAGGTGTTGTCAATTAAAAGGATGTGTTTTTAATGTGATTGAAACCGAAACGTTACCTTTGGCCCTTGGCAGCTGCCGATGCGACAGGATGCGACCTAAGTGGTTATTTCTGTGAGATATAGTGGCGGGGCGCCGGGGGGGGATGCCTGCTGTGGAAGGTTACCGGAGTTACTGTGCGTTGCCGTCCCGCCTGCCGAAGGGAGATGGGGGACGCTAACCGGTCTTCGGGGCTGGATGGGGGCCCTGCTAGCCGTTGTCGAGCAGTTCACGGAAGCTAAGCCGCCAGCGGCGCAGCAGCCGCATCATCTCCAGCGTGCCGGTCCTGCGCCTGCGGGCGACCTCGCTGCGCTTTTTTAGGCAGGCCGGGGTGGATAACAGCGCGTCCCGCATCCCCCTTAAAAGTGCCAGCAGGCAGGCCCGCTGCGAGCCGCTCTCCAGGAACTCCCCGCCCGATCCCTTCCCGGAAACCACCAGCGCCGCCTGCACGAGGTAGCGCTGCAGCGTGAAAAACGGCACCAGCACGAGGAGCGGCCAGGGGAAGTTCTTGAGCGCCACGAAGTAGTGGTTTCGCTCCACCAGGTAGAGCTTTAAGGGAGAAAAGGAGCCGGAGGTCATCGAGTACTTGTGGAAGACCACGGCGTCGCGGGCCAAAAGGGCCTGCCAGCCTGCCAGCCGCCCCCTGAGCCCCAGGTCGGAGTCCTCGCAGTAGGCGAAGAAATCCTCGTCGAAGAAGCCGATCTCCTCCAGCATCCGCCGCCGGTAGAGCGCCACACAGGCGGACGGGATCAGGATCTCCTGCACCGGTTCCAGGGAGAGCTCGCGGAAATCCCTCCCCCGGTAGTCGCCGCGGGACATGGCGTCCCGGCAAAAGGCCA
>DATFAB010000027.1:0-20192 GCA_035255025.1 Geomonas sp. | reverse complement strand
ATTTCATTTGCGCAGTTCAATAGTGCCGATCCTCTTGGCTGTGACCGCATGCGCAACACAGGCCCCTTTACCGACTAATAGAATAATCGAGCAACAAGTGGACCTGAAAACGGACCCAAAGAAGGCTCGCTTGATCGATGCTGCGACCAAGGTAGTCGGAAAGGCAAATGATGTGGGGGTCCGCGAAATCAGAACTCAAACAGTAAACGGACGTCTGGTAGTCGACTTCATCTTGATGAACGAGCGTGGCCGTCGTGATGTCATCAATTACCGTCTTCGCTGGCTAGACCCTAACGGGATGGCAACGGGGCAATATGATCCTTGGGAAACCATTGCTCTTGAAGGCCACGAGCAATCCGTCCTATCCGTCACTGCGCCAACCGTAGCAGCAACGGATTTCCGTCTTGAACTAAAGCCTAATCAATAACGTCAATGGAGGACATATGAACCGATCGTGCATTCTGGCGGCGGTGCTGCTCATGCTCACAGCGTGCGCAACGACGCAGCCCCGCACCCAACTCTTCGAGCAGACAGATCTGGACCACGACGGGAGAATTGTACTCGCCGAATGGTTGCGGTTTGGAGGTGCCGAGGCAAGCTTTCTTGCCGCCGATTTTGAGCATAAAGGGTACCTTAACGAACCGCAGTTTCGTGACGCCGTGCGCCTGAACGACGAGGCGACCGGTGGCGCGACTCAGCAGCGGGCATTGGACGCCCAAATTATGTCTGACATCAAGAGAGCACTCCAAGACTCCCGCGATGTCAACGCCTGGAATATCCGTGTCGACGTCTATCAGCGTAACGTGACCCTGACGGGACCTGTGCGGACGGCACGCGAGAAGCAGGCGGCCGAGCAGATCTCGGCTGCCGTACAAGGGGTCGGTGCTGTCTTCAATCAACTTGTCGTTAAAGAATAGTTTTAAACCAGGGGGTGTTGAAATGTTGCGACCGAAATTGCTTGTTGTCGGCTCAATTCTCTGTCTCGCGGCCACTACGGCATTCGCAGAAGAAATCACCATAAGCGGCGTGGGCAAGGCCGCCATAACCGCCGATATTGCTTTGACCCGTGAAGGATCGCTACGCGCTGCCAAGCGAGACGCCGTCGCCGCCGCGATCACCCGCCTTAACGGATCGACGGCCATCAACGACCCCAAGGTCCAGGCGGCGATCGACCAGATGGTAGTCCAAATCGGCGACGATAAGATCGCCGATCAGTCCAACTCCAGGGACGCTGCCAACAATTTCGTCACCAAAGTTACCCTCCATATGGACGAGCTCGAGTTCAGAAAAATCCTCCAGGATCACGGAATCGCCTCTAAGGCCGCACGTAACTATCCGGTGATGATTGTCATGGACGAGTTCTTTACCACCAAGACCGATCATCAGAAGCCTTTGCGAGAGCTGGTCGAATATTCGCACGACAAGACGGCGACGCTCGACACCAGCAAGTCAAATTCGGAAAGCGCCTCCTCATCAGCTTCCTCCTCGGCGAGCGGCGCCTATTCAGGTGCTTCGAGCTTCGCCACTTCCGGTTCCCTGGAGGTTAACGGTAATGACGCCTACGGTCACCGCTCCGGTTCCGCCACTGGGGCGGTGCAGGAGAGAGCCCGGAGCGCATCTGCCTCGGCCAGCGATTCCTCATCGGCTTCTGCGAGCGACGAGAAGGTTTTTAATCAACAAAAGGACCTGGTCAATTTCAGGAAACTCGTCGAGTACCAGCCGCAGAATGTCGGCCCTGACAAGAACAACTACACTTACGCGGCGATCGTCCGTGAGGCGGGCAAGTTCGACCTGAATCTGATCGACAACGACCTGTTTCGAAGCAAGTACTTCACCGGAAAGCCGCTGACCATGGACGAGATCCAGAATTCCAGCGAACTGTCCAGGTACGTCGCTGCTGCCCGCGACAACAAGGCTGATTACTTCATGGTCGGCAACACGGTCATCATCGACAACGGGCAGAGTGCGACCACGGGCGGCTATGTCTGCGACGGACTGGTTACCCTCAAGGCCTATTCCACCGAGGACGGTTCAGTCATTGCCAGCAACGCCCTCAGCGAGAGCGCATCCGGCAACAGCCCGGACCAGTGCCGCACCAACGTAGCCAACAAACTCGCTGGTTTCGTCGGTAACACTCTCGGCTCCACCATCCTCAACTATTGGAGGCAGCGCGAGGAGTACGGCCGGGAGTACAACGTCCACCTGGTGAGCCTACTCGGCAACCTTTCCGAGGACGACAAGGATGCCTTTGCCGAAGCACTCGAGAAGATGAAAGGCGTGAACAGCAAGGTGATCGAGCGCAAAAGCACCCGAAGCGAGTACGAGGTTACGCTGACCTACAAGGGTGACAAATCGATCTCCCGCGAGATCGGTTCCGCACTGAAACAGATTGCCTCCTTCAAAGGCACTGGCCGTAAAGTCGACGGCACCTCCATCAAGGTCTGCCTCGAAGGTCCCTGCCCTGAGAGGTGATGGTACCGCGCGCCGGAGGTTGGCTATGAAATCATCCCTGATGGCACTCTTGCTCTTTTTGCTGCTCTGTCCCGCCATCTGCGCGGCCGCACCCGTGGTATATCCGGTAAAGGAAGTGATTGGCTTCCAGAGTGCCTCCCTTGCCGCAAAGGCGCCTGCCTTGGCAGCCTGGCTCCAGGAGGTCTCGGTTCCGGGGCTCTCGGCGGAGTTCGTTGCCGCGTTCAAGAAGGAGTTCGGCGGCATTGCCGTCGACAACATCGACGGCAAGAGCAGGCACAGGACCCTGGTTGCCTCACTGCAACTGGTGCGCGCATCCCAGTACGTGGTCCCCAAGCCGATCAGCCACTGCAAGGAGTACCAGCTCCCCTTGACGCTGAGCCTCGTCTTCACCAATCTCAACACCGGCGAAGTGCTGTACTCCTTCACCGAAACTTCATACGCGCCGGTGGAAGTGAGTGACGACGAAACAGGCCCGACGAGCGACGCCCAGCTTAAATCGGCGACCGCAGCAAATTACCGGAGCCTGCTTGGTTCTCTCCTCCACAAGGCCAGGCTGGGGTACAACCCTGCCGAAATTCAGGCTGCCGTAGCGAAGAGATGGGAAGGGCTGCTGATCCTTAACAAGGGGAGCAAGTCAGGTATTGCGAGTAATGACGAGCTCGTGGACGCGGCGGGGAACATCCTGCAGGTCTGTTACGTCGCCGAGGATTATGCCGTCGCCACGCCGCTGCTGGCGAACACCATAGAGAAAGGGCAGATATTCTCGAAGTTCGCAGATCAAAGCGTGTCCAACACGGTGAAAAAGCCGAAAGTCCTCTCCATGCACCATGGATGGGGAGACGAACAGCTGGAAGCGATGGCGCGCTACTTCGACTCGGAGTTGTCGAAGGAATCGGCCTTCACTCTGTTGCCGGTCAATGAGAGTCTCGCTGCGGTCCTGGCGGCTGTGGCGCGCGACTCCAACGCAGGACAATTCGGGACCACCAACCAGCGGGTCTTGCCCAATTACCTGATCAAGTTCAGCTACGCGGCGCCGCGCGTCTACCACATCGGCCAAAGCGGCAAGTTCGGATTCGACGTGTACGAGCAGTACGTGCTCGGCGAACTTCTCGACAAGCAGGGGCGGATCATCTACTCCGCGGTGAGCGGCGACAAGCTCCAGGACAAGAACGTGGAGGGAATGGTCCTGGGCCGGGATGCTCGCCTTGAGATTTTGCTGAAAAACGCGGTGGTCGAGCTTGCCGAGAAATTCTCCAAGTCCATCAGGTTCTCGCACGCGACCCTCGCCGTTTCTGGAATACAAAGTGGCAGCGTTACCTTCAAGGATCCTGCCAAGCAACTGCAGCCGGGGAGCCAAGTGCTGATCTTCAGGAGTATCGGCAAGGTTGATGGCATCGATGCTGAGCAGGTCGTCGTGCCAATATGGCAGGCGAGGGTGGCCGCCGCCGATTCCGGCGAGGTTACCGCCGAACTTCTGATGCCCCTGGTAAACGAGCTGAAGGAGATGAAGGTCAATGACGACGATGTCGTTATCGTCGACGCCATCTCTGCCGGCACCGCGAGAAACAGCACCACCAGCATCACCTACTGCAAGGCGATGTCCTCACAAACGGGGGCGCTGGGGCTGGAGGATTTTACGGTACTGTCGCACGGGTTTGGCCACCTGCTTCCCTACGCTCTCTACGATGACGACCCGGATTTCCGCCAGAAGATAAGGGATTCGGTCAAGGCTGGAGGCTTTCGGGATACCTTGAAATTCGGAGCTGTAGATACCGCTGGGCGCTGTATTTTGCCGGTTCATCAGGCCAGTTTGTCGAAGCGGCAATGCGAAAATGAGGAATGCGAGGGTGAGGTCCAGTTCGCGACCGGATATCGGCTGTACGTCGGTAAGGAGAAGAAAGGCGGCGCCGGTTCCCAGACGAAGATATCGGTCCGGCAGGTTAGGGAAGACTGTTTCGATCCAGTTCTGCAAGGAGAAATCAGTAAAGCCGCGCTCGGGTTGCTGGAACAAAGCGCAGCCCGGGTGCGGTACAAATAAAATGCAATGAGGGGGAGGGGATCATGAAGATGAGGGCAATTTGGGCTTCACTGATGATGACGGTGTTGTGCTGCGGCAGTGTTTGGGCTTGGGGACTCCCGAGCATCGCCGACGCGGTGAAATCCGCGACCGGAGGCGGTCGGGCGACGGGAAACCCGGATGCGTTCCTGGCAAAGGCGAAAAAATCCGAAGAATTGGTCAACAAGAGTGCCGAACAACTCTTCTGCCTGATTGCCAGCAAGGAGGAACAGGCCAAGGCGGAGGAAATCCAGAAGAAGATCGACGCGACGACCGACTCCGGCGAGAAGATGGCGTTGCAGCAGGAAAAGAACAGCACCGTGCTGGCCGGTGTGTGCAAGGCATCTGCCGATGAGAATCTTAAGGCCGAAGCGCGGAAGTGGGATGACAAAAAGAAAAAAGCGGCGGTGGACTCGCTGTTCAATCTCGCCCTCGGCGGGAAAATGGCGGCCTCCCTCGTTCCGGAAGGACAGGCACTCGTCAAGTCGATCCAGGCGAATCCCCTGCTGCTGACGAAGATAGGGTCGCTGGTTGAGGCCATCAAGTCCCTGGGGGGCATCGGCGTCGGCACCGCAAAAGTCATTTCCGCGGTGCCTCCGGTCTTCTCTGCCGCCAAAATCGACGTGAAACTCCCGTCCTCGTCCACTGAAACGCCGAAGGATATCGAAATCTAGGGACTGTGATCAGGCAGGGCGATAGGGGGCCGCATCGGCGTTTGCTCGGGTGCGGCTCTCTCCGCCACGTTTTCCTTTGTTATCTAAAAAAAGGAGGGTGTTATGAGAATCACCAAGATCATTTTTGTATTGGCAGTGTTACTGATACCGACCCTGGCGTCCGCAAAAGGGTGGCTTGCCGACATTGGTGATCAGATAGGAAGAGAAATGGTCAGCAACGCTACTGGCGTTGATGTTAGAAGACAAACTGGCGCCCAGGATTCCGGCAGCGACCAGGAGAGTTCTTCTGGCGGATTGGCAAGCGGAACGAGAACCCTCAACTGCGGTTGTTACGGCAATGTGCAGGCCGGAGCAACGCGTCAGAATACGCAATGCTCAAGCGGGGTCGATGCCGTGGTGCTGTGCAACGGACGGTGCTCAGGGGGAGGGAGACCTTGGGCTGCGGTGTGTCAATAATCTGCTGTGATTGAACGTCTTCTCAAGGAGGTGCGAATATGAATAGAGTTATTTCCCTTATTCTGGTGGCTGTTTCCTGCTTCTTTGTAACCAGTACCTTCGCCGTCGCGAAGGATAAAAAGCACGAAGACAAGAAGCACGAAGACAAGAAGCACGAAGATAAAAAGCATGAAGATAAAAAGCATGAAGATAAGAGTGACGATAAGGGGCAGGTGCGTAACGGGAATCTAAGCGGCAACAATGGATTTATCGAAGGCCAGTGCACTTGGTTTGTTGCCGAGAAAGCAAAGGATGTCTGGGGAGTCAAGATCCCTTGGCGGGGTAATGCTGGAGCGTGGTACGATAATGCCAAAAATAGTGGGTTTCGTGTTGGCATCAAGCCGGCAAAGAACTCCATCATAGTTTTCAAAGCCATCCCAGGGGTTGCAGCAGAAAAGGGAGGGGTGGGCCATGTAGGTTGGGTTACCAACGTCAACGGCGATAGAGTCTCCATTGAGGAGATGAACTACACCAACGGACCGTATAAGACAGACAGTCGTACCGTTTCTGCAGGTAATAACCTCATCAGGGGATATATCTACGCGCAGTAAGATTGAGGTGAAACGGCTGGATGGTTGACGGGAGTGTTAGCGCTGACCTCACCTTATCTCGAGCAGCATCCGTGCTTATCACACTTCTGGTTCCGGTAAAACAAAAGGGCTACGGTGTAAACCGTAACCCTTTGTTTTTGATGCTAGGTAATGGTTGTAACCCTTAGCTTAAGTGGTCTATAGCCCCTGCAAATTCCCCTCAAGAGAAGGCTTCGTACCCGCGAAGGTGTGTGCATGAGGTAACAGAACACCCCTTCTCCCCCACAAGGCCGTCAGCCAATAATCCATATCTGATCCATCTTCGCATAGAGGAGGCGTTAACACTCCTTATGCCGCCATCATCAACTCCTGCGGCGCGAACTGCTCGGGAGAGCAGTGCCGATGGCGGAGTGAAGCCTCTTGCGATTGTAAAGCCTTCGATGTTGCAATAGATCAGGCTCTCTGCTTCCTGCCGGGGAGGACGGCTAGGCTCACTCACTGTTGAGACTTGAGAAAAAGGTTTCGGTGACTCCGTTAACGTGACATTTCCAAGTTGGTACAAATAAGAACAACAGCTTACCCCCGGCATTTCAATCATGTGAAAATATAACATAGGCTCCTGAACAGCTCCCTCCCGTTGAATTTATCGTCATTTTGCAAACATTAATCTTGTCCTTTTTCGCCAATTAGCCTAAAAAGATTTTATCCTGCAACTACGGCTTTAGTGGCCTGCGGAGTTTTGCATGTTTCCTTTGGGATGGGACATAAAACATCGGTTCAGCATCGTGAGCATTTTGGAGATGTTGAACCGCGCCACGAGTTCCGCGTTACCATTGAGACACCGACCACGTTATCTCCAGAGCCGTGCTGAACACCTCATTGCTTTGGGGAGGATAATACTTGCCGCTTTTTTCTTGCTGGCGATTTACCTGGACCCCTCGGAGCCATCTCGCTACGCCCAGCGTACCTACGGCATCCTGGCCGGCTACTTCCTGTACTCGCTGATCCTGGGCAAAGCCACCTGGCGCAAGACCTCGGTGGGCGGTCACATCCAATTCCTCACCCATGGCATCGATCTTGCCATCTTTGCAGGGCTGATGTTCCTCACCTCAGGGCCCAATAGCCCGTTCTTCGTCTACTTCATCTTTCTGCTCGTCTGTGCCACCTTGCGCTGGCAGTGGTACGGCACGCTGTGGACCGCGCTGGCTGCCCTGGTAATAGTCACCGCCCTCGCCTGTTACCCCGTCAACCTCCTGCATGATGGCAGTTTCGAGTTGAACCGCTTCATCATCCGCCTCGTTTACCTCGCCGTGGTGGCGACCCTGCTCGGATATCTGGGGGCTTATGAAGAATCCATGCGCAAGGTGCTATCCCTGTTGGCGGAGTGGCCCCCTTGTGCTCCGGATAGCCTGCAACCGTTGCTCACCCAGATGCTGTCGCGTGCCACAGCCGTTATCGACGCACCGCGCCTGGTCCTTTTATGGGAGGAAGATGACGAACCGTGGCTGCACGTCGCTTTCTGTTCCGGGCAGGAGTTAGCCTACAGCAGTGAGCCCCCCGACCTTTTCGGGACCATCGTTGCTGTCGAACTGCAGGGTACGAGCTTTATCTGCGAGAATGCTTCCCAGCAGGGGGCGTCGGTGATTTTGCACTCCCCCCAAGGGGTGTTGAAATGCCAGGGAACCCCGCTGCAGCGGCTGTTGCGGGAACGTTTTGCCATCGGCGCCGTGCTTTGTTCCCGGCTGCAGGGGGAACGGGTGTCCGGTTATCTCCTGGCGCTCGATAAGGGAGTCATGACCTCGGACGACCTGGTTTTGGGAGAAATTGTCGCCCACGAGGTAGCTACCTCCCTCGACCATTATCTTCTCATGAAGCAACTGAAAGTAACTGCCGTCTCCGAAGAGCGTATCCGGCTGGCCCGGGACCTGCACGACGGCCTGCTCCAGTCGTTGACCGGTGCGGCGCTGCAGTTGGAGACGGCACAGCGCCTGATGGAAGCCGAGCCGCAAACCGCGAGGCAGCGGATCCAGGAAATCCAGCGGCTCCTGGCTGCCGAGCAGCGCGATCTCAGGTCACAAATCACGGATTTGAGGCCCCTGTTGCCTGATCGCCCCCAGGAAGATTTTCAACTTGTCCCTCGCATGGAGCAACTGGCCGAGCAGATCAGGGGGCATTGGCACCTTGCCGTGGAGATCGCCACCTTTCCAGAGCGCCCTCGCCTGAGTAGAACCGTGGCGCGCGAGATTTACCTGGTGGTCCACGAGGCACTCTTTAACGCGGTGCGCCATTCCGGCGCCTCCGCCCTGCGCGCAGAACTCTCTTTCGCGGCCTCGCAGGTGCAGGTCGTGGTCGCTGACAACGGTCACGGTTTTCCCTTCCGGGGGCGCTACGATCAACGGGCCCTTTCGGAGATGAAGCGCGGTCCCTTTACCCTGAAGGAGCGCATTGCCGCTTTGGGCGGGGCCCTTTCCATTGATTCCCAGGCAAACGGAGCCCGCCTGGAAATCACTCTACCCATTAACGAGTAGGGAGGCTTTATGCCGATTCGTCTGGTGCTTGCCGATGACCACCCGCTGATTCTGAGTGGGCTGGCCAATCTCTTTCAACTCGAAGAGGACTTTCGCGTGCTCGCCAGTTGTACCGATGGCATCCAGGCCTTGCAGGTCGTTCGTCAGCATCTTCCGGACGTCGCCATCCTCGATATCCGCATGCCGATCATGAGCGGGCTGAAGGTGGCTCGTGCCGTGCAAGAGGAAAAGCTTCCAACCAGGCTGGTGCTTTTAACCGCTCAACTCACGCAGGAGGACATGCGGGAGGCGATTCAGCTTGGGGTGCAGGGGGTCGTATTAAAGGAGATGGCGTCGCAGTTGCTGATCCAATGCGTTCGCAAGGTGCACGCAGGAGGGCAGTGGATGGAGCGGCGGGCCACCAAGCAGGTCCTGGAGAGCCTGCTGAGAAGGGAATCGGCAACCCGCGAGATGGCGGCTCTCCTTACCCCCCGCGAGATCGAACTGGTGCGCATGGTGGCGGGGGGCCTACGCAACAAGGAGATCGCCGGCAAGCTGTGCATAAGCGAGGGGACGGTAAAGGTGCACCTGCACAATATTTACGAGAAGCTGAAGGTGGAGGGGCGCATGGCGCTGCTGCGCTATGCACAAGAGAAGGGGCTGGTCAGCATATAAAAAAGGAGAGGCGGGGGCCCAAGCCACCCGCCTCTCCAGCGGAAACTCTCATCTTTACAACAGGGTCAGCCCTACTGGACCGGAATCACGCCGGTTGTTACCGTGTCGGCTATCTGCAGGCCAGTGGCATCGGTGAGATAGGCGCTGTAGGAGATGCTGTTGATGGTAACACTGGTGACGGTGTAGCCGGCCGGGATAAGGGCGGGATCGACCAAATCCGCATTGGGAACGATCGAGAGGTCGCTTTTCCAGTTGTATCCGGTGATTTTCCCTTTCGGGTTGAGGCGTCCTTTTTCGATGGTCGGCTCAGTGATGGCCGTCATGCCCTTGCTGCCATTAAAAGTGTAGGTTACCGTTTTGGGAGCCGTGGTTACCGTCGAGGTCTCGTAGGTTCCGGTCCAGATAGCGCCGTTGGTAGCCTTGGGGTTGCCGTCTTTATCGAAGCACCCTTCGGTGTTAGGGACTCCGGTCACGCACTTGCCAGGGACGAATACCTGGATGGTGGTAGTTTCTCCCGGAATTATCTCAGTCTTCTCAGCCACGAACGAATAGTCGTAGGTGACGTCCACGTTGACCGTTTTTTTGCTCTGGATCGCCCCGTTGTTGACGGTCCCGGAGACACTGGCATCGTCATTTATGTAGCTTGAACCCGTGACCTTGAAATCACCAGTCACATCGGCGAACGCTACTGCGGACCCTATTACCAAACACCACACCATTACTGCCGCCATTACCAGATTTGTCATTTTGCTTCCCCCCTTTGGTGACCGGCAGGGCCGGTGTATATGGCATCTAATCGCCAGCTTGTTTCATCTGCAAAAGATATCGTCTCCGACCGTGTCGTTGAAATCGCACCCGTTGTCGAGTAGCGATATGTTGAGAGTGGAGGCGACTCCTGTCTTTCCTGAGCAGCTCTCTTTCCTTAACACCTGACCCCGGCAGTGCAACCGTACCTCCGGATTAAGACCCGAATGGGTCAATAGCAGAAAGAACTCTATCTGCTCACCCACGGAGACGGTCTGATCCGTCAGGAAGTAGATCCCGTCAGTGCTGCAATTGCAGGTCTCTCCAGTCCCCTGTTTGAGTTCGATGGAGATGTGACCATCGAAGCGTCTAGCTTTCCTTCTTTCGCTAGGAACCACAAAGCACTCTCTCATCTGAATCGGTGTTAGATGATGCGCGGGAGGAAATTTCTGAGCTGAGCCGGAGAGTAGCAGAATAAGCACGAATGAAAATAGGCCAATGGGTAGATTTTGTTTATAACCAAATGGATAGATCGTGTATCACTTTGGATATAGGCAGTATCATTAAAAATATGTCAATCTTGCTCGTGCAGGAAGGAAACAAGTTGAAAGTACATAACTTTTAAGTCTCTGCTGATCGAGGTCAGTGCAGCCGCCGATGTGCTCGACCACATCGCTGGCTGTCACTTCCCTTCGGAATTTGATGATTATTATAATTAGACATAGTGCTCGATATTGCGCGCCTTGCCGAACTCAAGTCACCTGTTTTCCGACGTCAGAAGTGTTAGCACGACAGTTGGCACACGTCTTCTGAAACGCAAGCAGTTGCTGGCACTGATCGGCGTCAGCAAAAAAGCAGTGGCAGGCGGGAAGACGGGAGAAATTCGATCTCTGGGGCGGCGACAAGAGGGGGGCAGGCTGGCATATTGAAGAGGTCAAAGGGTAGCTGAAAGCCAGGGAAGGCTTTATGCTAGACTGCCAATGAAACGGTCATGGGGAGTTCTTGAGTTGGGTCGCAGATATGCCAGCGGAGGGGAAGTGGATGTGTGAAGAGGATTTGGGAAGCTAACAACGGGTGGAAAAACGATCAAGGGGTTACGGTGTAGACCGTAACCCCTTGTTTTTAATGGCGGAGAGGTAGGGATTCGAACCCTAGGTACGTTGCCGTACACCTGATTTCGAGTCAGGCACCATCGACCACTCGGACACCTCTCCGTTTTATGTCGATCCTGCTTTTTTGCGAGCCTTTGCTTCGGTTAGCTAATTCCCACCAACAAGTCGAAGGAATATACCTCATTTACCGCTAAAACTCAAGCCTTCCTTTTTCAATTACACCACGGCGCACAGGGAGAGTTTTCCGACAGGACGTCTCAGTTGGCAGGTTTTACCTGCTTCTTCTTCGCCCGCAAGGCAGTGAAGAAGTTGGTCAGCAGCGCTGCGGTCTCTTCGCCTCGGACACCGGCGGTCAGCTCGACGCTGTGGTTGAGCCTCTTGTCGTTGGAGAGATCGTAGAGAGAGCCGGCTGCGCCCCCTTTGGGGTCGAAGCTGCCGAATACCACCCGGTCCAGCCGGCTCAAGATCACGGCTCCCATGCACATGGTGCAGGGCTCGAGGGTCACGTAAAGAGTCGCCCCGGTCAGGCGCCAGGTGGAGAGCTTTTGGGCTGCTTTGCGTATGGCGATCATCTCGGCGTGCGCGGCGGGGTCTTGCTTGCTCTCACGCAGGTTGTGCCCGCGAGCGATGACTGCTCCGTCCTTGACGATAACGCAGCCGATGGGCACCTCGCCTATCGACTCGGCTTTCTTCGCCTGGGCGATAGCCTTCCCCATCCAGTAAGCGTCGTTCCTTTCCATCACTTCCTTTTCGGCTGTCCTCAGTAATTGCTTTCGGTTACCACGCACCCCGATGGGGTGTCAAGCGGTTTCACTAGGAGTTGTAACTAGCACTCTAATCCCTGCCCATCTCCCTGGAAGGGGCGGGTGGCGGCGGGCTAGTGCAGCCCTTCGCCGGTGGTGGTCATCACCAGTTTGCCGTGCTTTACGCCCTTCACGCCGATCAGTTCGTCGGCTATCTTCTTGACGTCGCGGGTCTTGCCGCGCACCACCAGGACCTCCAGGCAGTTGTGGGCGTCGAGGTGGACGTGCAGGGCTGAGACGATCTGGTCGTGGTAGGCGTGCTGCTGCTCGGTGAGTTTGTCGGAGAGGTCGCGGACGTGGTGGTTGTAGACGAGGGTCACGGTGCCGACCCCTTCCTTCTCGCCTTCCTCCCAGTCCAGTTCGATCTGCGCGGCACGGATCAGGTCCCGGATCGCTTCGGAGCGGTTGGCGTATCCCTTCTGCTCGATCAGCTTGTCGAAGCTCTCCAGGAGCTTGTCATCGATGGATATACCGAATCTTACTGTCTCACCCATGCGATCCTCACTGTCATAAAAGATGCGTCAGTATAATAAAGGAAAAGCTTTTTAGCCACAAAAAGGCACAAAATGCACAAAAACTATCTATTGAACCGCAAAGACGCGAAGGTCGCGGAAAAAACGAAAAGAACAGGAACGTTTTCCTCCTGATTCTTTGGTTCCTCTGCGTACTCCGCGTCTCTGCGGTTCGATGCTCTTGAATTTTTTTGTGTCTTTTGTGCCTTTTTGTAGCTGAATCAGGTGGTGGGTTTCAGGTAGCTCCTTATTCCCTCCTCGAAATGGGTGGGCTGGAAGCCGAAGGTGTTTTGCCAACTGCCGTCGCAGTAGTTTCCCTGCACCAGCATGGTGATCTGATCGGAGGTGATCGGGAAAAAGGAGAACTGCTCCATCATGGGCACGATCAGCCGCATCAACACAAGGGGGTTCTTGACCTTGCATACCCTGTTCATGCCGATCGCCCGCCCGATGGTGTCGAGCAGCTCGTTGTAGCTCATCCGGTCGGGACCGCACAACTCGTAGGTGTGCCTGATAGTTTCCTGTCTTTCCAGGGCCTCGGCAAAGCAGCGCGCCACGTCATCCCCCGAGATCGGTTGCATCTGGTAGTCGCCGTCGCCGATCACCGGCATGGCCGGAAAGGTCCGCAGGTAGCCGGCAAGCTTGTTGATGAAGTCGTCCTTGGGCCCGAAGATGATGGACGGGCGGAAGATGGTGTAGTCGAGACCCGAGTTGCGAACTTCCTCTTCGGCCACGAATTTGGTCTGGAAGTATTTGGCGCGGCTGGCAGCCTTGGTGCCCAGTGCCGACATCTGGAGATGCCGTGTGATCCCGCATGCTTTGGCGGCGGCCAGCACGTTTCTCGTTGCCTCGATGTGCAGCTTTTCAAAGGTGACACCGCGAGCCGGAAATTCCCGGATGATGCCGATCAGGTTGATGGTGGCCTCGCACCCCTTGACGGCGTCATTGAAGGTGGCCAGCTGGGTGGCGTCCCCCTCGATTTCTTCAACGCCACTTTCGGTGCCGATCCCTTTCTTGTGTACGAGCAGTCTGATGGTATGCCCTTTGTCGAGTAGTGCCCGCCGAAGATGTCCACCCACGAAACCGGTGCCCCCTGCCACGAAAACCCGCATAACCCCCTCCTTTCATTTCATCGCTGGTGCAAATTGTACCAGCAGCCTTGTAAAATCGCTATTTAATCGTCATCGTTCAGGCTCTGCCGTGAGTGAATGACAGGGGCCGGAAGAGGCGGGCCAGGCAATGTGTATACAAGTTCTTGTGCTCGGCATCTTTGTATGTTAAAAAGCTTCCTAATCTTATACGCTTGAGGAGACTATCCATGGCCGATCAGAAAGAGGTTGTGCAGGGTGATGTTTGTTACACGTTCGAAGCCGCGATAGAAATGGCCACCAAGATGGAGGATGAAGGGTTCAGGGCCTACCTCGCCGCGCTTCGCATCGTCAAGGATAAGGCCGCCCGCGAGATCTTCAAAGACGCGGCGCTCGATGAACTCGAACACAAGCACCAGCTGGAGAAGGCGCTGATCGATGGCGAGATGAAGGGCGGCGGTAGCCTGCAGCAGCCGGTCCCCACCATGAATCTCGACTACGTGCTGGCCAAGCGCGAATTGCGCCCCGATTCCGATGCCCGCGAGGCGCTTGCCTATGCCATCCACCTGGAGAAGGGCTCCATCGACTTCTACACCAGGATGTCCAAGGGGTGCGAGGGCGCTCCCATGGCCAAACTGTTCCAGCAGATGATGGCGGACGAGACCCGTCACCTGCAGTCCCTGGAAGATCTGTACGAGTGCCATTTCATGGCCGAGAACTAGCAGGGAGCTCCCCCTCCAGTCACCCTTTGCCGAGGGCTGGTGGCGGAAGACCTCGCTGGCCGGGAAGGAAAAATAAAAATCCCCTCGCCCATTTTGGGGGAGGGGATTTTTTTGTCCTTGTCCCTGCTGCTACTAGAGGATCTCGACCAGCCGGATGTCGAAGTTGAGCGCCTGCCCGGCCAGAGGGTGGTTGGCATCGATGGTGATGGTCTCTTCGCTGACATCGGTGATCATCACCTGGAAAACCTGACCATCTTCCTGCGTCACTTCCAGCTGCTGGCCGACCTCCGGTTTCATGTCGGCGGGAAGCTCGGTGCGCGGGACCACCGCTACCATCTCCTCCATCCTCTCGCCGTAGGCCTCTTCAACGGGGATGTGCACGGTCTTCGACTCGCCGACCGCCAGTCCCATCACACCTTTGTCAAAGCCGGGGATCACCTGGCCGGCGCCGATGGTGAAATCAAGCGGGCCGTGTCCGCAGCCGCAGCCGTCATCCTCGCACTCGGAGGAGTCGAATACGGTACCGTCGTCCAGCCTGCCTGTATAATGAACCTTTACGCGGTCCCCTTCTTTTGCCTGTGCCATTGCGTACCACCTTTTCAGTTTTTTAGCATCCGATGAGCCCAATGTAGCAGATGCCCCAATCGGAATCTATCATTATTTCCCCTCGCTTTCCCTGTGATATGGCTGCAATACAACATCCTTCACTTCTTGTGGCGGAAATGGTATCTATCTTCAGGGGGTGTCATGGAGACCAAGAACAGATCGATCGTATTCAACGGGCTGGTGGTGAATGTCGAGCAGATGGACGTGCTGATCGGCAACCAGGGGTGGTATACCTACCAGGTCGTGCGCCATCCGGGCGGCGCTGCCGTCATGCCGCTGCACGAGGACGGTACCATAACCCTCATCCGCCAGCTCCGCCCTGCCGTGGGCGACTTCATGCTGGAGCTTCCCGCCGGGCGCCTGTCGCCGGGGGAGGATCCGAAGCTCTGCGCGGAGCGGGAACTGGTGGAGGAGACCGGGCTGGTGGCCTCGTCCATCATGTCCCTCGGCCTGCTGCACACCTCGCCGGGGGTGTTCGACGAGATTATCCACCTCTACCTTGCCACCGGTCTCTCCCAGGGAGAAGCGGCACCTGAGGATTACGAGGAGATCTTCTGCGCCCGCATCCCGCTGCAGGAGGCCATCGACATGGCGGTCGACGGAAAAATCACCGACGGAAAGACCATCGCGGCGCTGCTACGTGCCCAGAGGCTTTTGAAATGATACTCGTTGCGCGCGTGGGCGCGGAGCAGGCGGGGCTGCGGCTGGATGACGCCGTGAAAGTGCTTTTCCCCCAGCTCTCCAAGGGTGAAATCAGAAGGATCATCGACTGGGGCGGCTGCAACGTCTCGGAGACCCTGGTGCGGGTCGCCTCCCGGACCCTCAAGGAGGGAGACGAGATCGCCCTGGGCGTCATGGGGGCTGAACGCTGCGTGGAGCTGGTCTACAGCAAGGGCGAGCTCCTCTACGAGGACAAGGACTTCCTGGCGGTCTGCAAGGCGGTTGGCGTCAACAGTCAGCGCACCCCCTACCAGTTGAAGGGGACGGTTGAGTACGCGGTTGAGTGTTACATGCGGAGCATCGGCCTGAAGGATCCCTCCAGGGTGGTGCACCGACTGGACCGCGGCACCAGCGGGGTGATGTTCTTTCCCAAGCACAAGCAGGCGGCCACCTACATTTCCAACCTGTTCAGGGACGGCAAGGTGGAAAAGACCTACTGGGCGCTGGTTTCCGGTTCCCCCGACCTCCCTTCCTGGAAGGTGGACGCGCCGATCGGCAAGCTGAGCAAGTTCAGGTATGGAGTGGCCCATAACGGCAAGCCGGCCAAGACGGTATTCACTGTCCTGGGGGAAGGTGGCGGCGTCACGGCGATAGAGGCGAAGCCTCTGACCGGCCGTACCCACCAAATCCGCGTCCACCTGGCCCACTCGGGATTTCCCATCATCGGTGACGAGAGCTACGGCGGCATTCCCGCCCCGCGCATGATGCTGCACTGCCGGAGCATGCGTTTCAAAAATGCCAAAGGGAACCTCATCGAGGCGGTGGCTCCCCTTGACAAAGAGTTCGCGGAGGCATCCCCAATTGACGGGCATGTGGTAGAGGAAAGGTAGGTACTGTACTGCCCAAGGTAAAGCTAGCCTTCTCCCTTAGCAGGGGGAGAGCGCCGGCGCAGGCAGCTTTGAGATGGCAACCTTTGAGATGGCAACAAGTGTGTTCTGTAAATAAAGAGGAGGGCGTAATGAAAAAGAAACTGTTCACGATTTCGTTTGTGGTGATCCTCGCGATCATCTCTTCGCTCGCAGTATGGGCGAGCCAGCAGAGTTCGGTGCAGCCGCCGTGCGACAACTGCCCGAAGGCTGACCAGCAGAAGCCTTGCTGCGCGAAGAAGGCGAAGGCCGCGCAGGGATGCCCCGACTGCGCAAAACTAAACGGTGCCGAGGCCAAGGCCGCCGCACAGGGCGGCTGCGACAAGTGCCCCAAAAAGCAGGCGGATTGCGCTAACTGCCCGAAACGCCAGGCTGATTGCGCCAACTGCCCAAAACGCTCGGCAGACTGCGCCAAATGTCCGAAAAAAGCCGCTAAAGCGCCGTGCGACAACTGCGCAAAACTCGGTCAGCAGGGGCCTTGTCCGGATTGTGCAAAGGCTGCGAAGGCGGGGCAGGGGTGCGACAAGTGCCCGAAGGGGGCGGCAAAGCAGTAACCCCATCCTCACCCTGTCCCTCCCCTTGAAGGGGAGGGGACGAGATGCCTGCCTTAACGTGCAAAAAGGCCGCTACCTGGATAAGGGGAGCCGCCTTTTCTCTCTTTTTATCAGTTCTAACGCGCCTCTAACTCTCCCTCCCCTTGGATGGGAGGGGACGAGGCGCCTGCCTTAACATGCAAAAAGGCCGCTACCTAGATAAGGGTCAGCGGCCTTTTCTCTCTTTTCATCAGCTCTAACGCTCCTCTAACTCTCCCTCCCCTTGGAGGGGAGGGAACGAGGCGCCTGCCTTGACGCGCAAAAAGGCCGCTATCTGGATAAGGGGAGCGGCCTTTTCTCTCTTTTTATCAGTTCTAATGCTCCTCTAACTCTCCCTCCCCTTGGAGGGGAGGGGACGAGGCGCCTGACTTGACGTGCAAAAAGGCCGCTATCTGGATAAGGGGAGCGGCCTTTTCTCTCTTTTCATAAGCTCTTATCGCTTCCTCGAACTCTCCCTCCCCTTCAAGGGGAGGGCAGGGGTGAGGATGGGGTTAGGCCCGGCCTGCCTCACGACAGCGGCCACTTGCTGCTGTGAGGATCGAACTCGGTTGCGGGGCCAGGACCGGGACCTCCACGGAGAATGGCCCTTGCCGGCGCACCGTCCCCGTCTTTCACCTTCATCGGGAGGCAGATGAGCTCGTACTCTCCCGGCGTCACCTCCGCCAGGTTCAATCCCTCCACGATGATGACCCCTTTCTCGAGCAGCATCCGGTGCACATCCCCGTTGCCGGAGACGCTCTCGATGGAGATATAGTCGATACCGACCAGCCTCACCCCCGCCTCGATCAGGAAGCTTGCCCCCTCGACCGTCAGCGCGGCGAAATTCTCTGTGAACTCGCTCTCCTTCCAGAGCGCCGAGTTGCCCGTCTTGATCAGGAGCCGCTCGACGCCCCTCACCGGCAACCGCTCCAGTTCGTGCCGGCCTATCTCCATGGCTCCGGTGATCTCAACCACCCGTGCCTTGCCAATCAGCAGGTCGAGGGGGATCTGGTCAGCGGTCTGCCCGTTTTCGTGGAAATGCCGGGGAGGATCGATGTGGGTGCCGCTGTGGGTGCAGAGGGTGATGCGAGAGACGTTGGCGGAATCGCCGTCGGCGATGCTGGTCCAGGGGGCGAAGACTACCGGGGAGTCTCCGGGATAGACGGGAAGTTCGGGCGATAACGGCATGGTGATGTCATGGATCTGCATCGGCACCTCCTGGAGTTAGAAAGTGAGAACAGCCGCATTCATTATACCGTACTGCTGCCCTCCTTCATCTCCGCTAGCAACCGGTCCAGGTCGCTCTCTTCAAAGACGTAGTGCTGGCCGCAGTATTCGCAGGTCACCTCGGCGCCATGCTGCTGCTCCTTCAGGGAGGCGAGTTCCTTTTTTCCCATCGAGATCAGCACCCTTTCGATCCTCTCCCTGCTGCAGCTGCAGGCAAAGGCAAGCTCGCGCTTTTCGAGGACGTCGTAGGGGATCCCGGCAAAGAGCAGCTCCAGGATCTCTTCCGGGGACTTTTTCGAGTGCAGCAGCTCGCTCAATGGGGGCAGCCCCTCGATGCGGGTCATCAGCTCCTCGACTACCTCCGGGGCGACGGGAGGCACAGCCTGGATCAAAAAGCCGCCGGCGGCGGTCACGGTTCCGTCCGGCTCGATGAATTCGGCCAGCCCGACGGCGGAGGGGATCTGCTCGGATTCCACCAGGTAAAGGGCAAGGTCCTGCGCGATCTCGCTGGAGTGCAGCTGCACCGTGCCGCGGTAGGGTTCTTTCAGGCCGAGATCCTTGGCCACCGTTAGGAAGCCGGCGCGTCCCAGCGCTCCGGGCACGTCCAGCCTGCCGTCAGGACGGAGCAGGTGAACCTGGGAATCGCCGACATAGCCGCGCACGCTGCCGTTGCTGTCAGCCTCGACCAGGATCTTCTGCAGGGGGCCGTTCCCCTCGTAGCGCAGGGCGACCCGCTGGCCCGTCTTCAGGAGCGCGCCCATCAGGGTCCCCGCCGTCAAGGCGCGACCCAGCGCCGCGGTCGCGGTAGGAAGCGTGCCGTGGCGCTTGCAGATCTCGTCGACCAGGCCAGTGGTGACGCAGGCAAGCCCCCTGACGTTTCCTTTCTTCGAGATGATGCGAACCAGGTAATCTGTCATAACACCACCCCCACTCTTCCCACGATTTCTCCCTCTTTCAGCTTCAATTCCTTCAGTGTGACCAGGTCCCAGGGGTTGAGCCCCTTCACTCGGTAGGCGAAGAGCTCGGCAAGCCGCGGCACCTTGGTCAGGTCGCAGACGATCAGGTCACCCGTGCAGCTCAGGAAGGGAACCCGCTCCACGAACTTCCTGGTCAGCCAGTCGACGTCCACCGGCCCCACCTTCTCGAGCTTCAGCAGGACGGTCTTCCTGGCGGAGGAGAACTCCATCCCCTGCAGCGTGAAGGTGGCGGAAAAGGGGAGCGGGAACGGGACCAGCCGCTTCTTGATCTTGCCCGCGATGTCGCCGTAGCCCTCGAAGAGGCCGATGGAGAGTTCTACCAGTTCGTCATCCAGCGCCTGGCTGAGGAACTCCCGCTGCAGGTAGCCCTGCGTGATCCGGAATTCGCGCTTGAGGAGGAGTTCCTTCAGATTCTGTTCCTTGACCAGCTCGGCCAGGGAGGGGTTTTTGATGCGGTCCAAGATGCCCATGTATAGGTGACTCCCTTTTGGAGGCTGTTTCTTATGACCTTTCCGCCGAGCCTTCTTCAACTCCTCCCCCCGAACGGGGGGATGTCTAGATGGGGGACAATGTCCCGAAACACGCGGCTTCATCCAAGGAGGACGCCTGGGTTCCCCCTCCCTAACCCTCCCCCGTTCGGGGGAGGGGACCTGGCATAAGGGGAGGGGATCTCGCGTAGTCAGGCTAAACGAGTCCGGCGGTGTAGTTGAACTCCGACGCGCTCTGCACGCCGATCGCTTTCCGGTACGCCTCCAGCGCCCTCTCCCGCTGCTCCGGCTGCAGGTGGCAGAGGTCCAGCACGAAGGAGCCGCACCCCATCTGCCTGAGCTCGTT
>DATFAB010000026.1:0-24418 GCA_035255025.1 Geomonas sp. | reverse complement strand
TTAAGCCAGCGACCTGCCGACCTCGAAGGCCTTGAGGTTTACCGCCAGGGCCTTCTTGGGAACCATCTTCTCGATGGCTTCCAGCCAGTACTTCTCCTCGATCTGCATCCGTTTGGAAACCGCGCCGAGCAGCACGGTGTTGGCAGCACGGGCGTTGCCTGCTTCGATGGCGAGCTGCTGGCCATCCACCAGGAGGAAATCAGGGAAACGCTGGGCGATCTTGCCGGGGAGGTCGGCCGGGTAGGCCTCCTGACCCATCAGCACCGAGGGGGGCGGAATGCACAGGTCGTTGGCGATCACGGTCGCCCCTTCCTTTAGCAGCGGCAGCGAACGGTAGCTCTCCATCAGCTCGAAGCCAAACAGGATGTCGCCTTCGCCTTCCGGAACGATCGGGGAGAAGACCTCCTTGCCGTAACGGACATGGGAGACCACCGAGCCGCCGCGCTGCGACATGCCGTGGATCTCGCTCTTCTTGACATCGAAGCCTGCCAGCATGCAGGTCTCGGACAGGATCTCGGCGGCCAGCAGGATTCCCTGCCCGCCTACCCCTACCAGGAGTATGTTGGTTACTTTGTCGCTCATTTTGCCTCCTGGATCGCGTGGAACTTGCACAGCTGGCTGCAGACGTCGCATCCGTTGCAAACCAGAGGATCTATGTAGGCTTTCCCTTTTTTTCCTTCGCCGGGTACCCACTGGATGGCAGGACAGCCGATTTTCAGACAGGCGCGGCAGCCGGTGCAGGCATCGGCGACCACGGTCAGGGTTTCACCCTTGGTGAACACCCCTTCCCTCTTGATCAGCACGCACGGCTTGTCGGTGATGATGACCGAGGTCTCGTCACGCTCCATCTCCTCGGCGATCGCCTTCTCGCACTCTTCGAGGTCGTGGGGGTTGATGCCGCGCACATGCTTCACGCCGATCGCCTTGCACAGCATGTGCAGATCGACCGCGTTGGCAGGGTCGTCCATCAGCGTATGACCGGAGGCGGGGTTGTCCTGGCGGCCGGTCATGGCGGTGATCCGGTTGTCCAGGATGATGACGGTGGCGGCACCTTTGTTGTAGACCATGTCCATCAGCCCATTGACGCCGGTATGCAGGAAGGTGGAGTCGCCGATGACGGCCACCACTTTCTTTCTTTCCTCGGGGGGGAGCACCTTGACCGCGCCGGTCGCCATGCCGATGGAGGCGCCCATGCAGATGCAGGTGTCCATGGCGGAAAGCGGAGGCATGAAGCCCAGCGTGTAGCAGCCGATATCGCCGGAAACGTAGGCCTTCAGCTTGTTCAGCGAGTAGAAGACCCCGCGGTGCGGGCAGCCGGGGCACATGTTGGGGGGACGGCCGGGAAGTTTCTCCGGGGTGACCTGCTCGGCCTGGGGAAGATCGAAGCCGGCCCTGATCCTGCCGGGGGTCAGCTCGCCGCACAGGGAGAGGATCTCCTTGCCGGTCACCTGGATGCCGGCCGCCTTCACCTGCTCCTCGATGAAGGGATCGAGTTCCTCGACCACGTAGAGCTTTTCAACCTTGGAGGCAAACTCGCGGATCAGGTCGAAGGGAAGCGGATAGACCATGCCCAGCTTCAGCACGGAAGCCTCGGGGAGCACCTCGCGGACGTACTGGTAACTTACCCCGGCGGTGATGATGCCGATCTTGCCGGAGCGCATTTCCAGCCGGTTGATGGGCATCTGGCAGCCGTCTTTGGAGAGGTTGACGATACGCTCTTCCACCACGTAGTGGCGGCCGCGGGCGTTGCCCGGGAGCATCACATACTTGGCCGGGTTTTTCACCAGCTTGGGCTCGGGCAGTCCGGTGACCGGATCGGAGAGCTTGACGACGGACTTGCTGTGCGAGATGCGGGTGGTGGTGCGCAGCATGACCGGCGTGTCGTAGCGCTCGGAGATCTCGAAGGCAAGCTTGGTGAAGTCCAGGCACTCCTGGGAGTCCGAAGGCTCCAGCATCGGCACCTTGGCGAACTTGGCGTAGTTGCGGTTGTCCTGCTCGTTTTGGGACGAATGCAGTTCCGGGTCGTCGGCCGTCACCAGCACCAGCCCGCCGTGGACACCGGTGTAAGAAAGGGTGAACAGCGGGTCGGCGGCGACGTTGACGCCTACGTGCTTCATGGTGACAATCGACCTGGCGCCGCCAAAGGAAGCGCCGATCCCCACCTCGAGGGCAACCTTTTCGTTGGTCGCCCAGGATGCGTTGATTTCGCGGTAACGGGTGATGTTCTCGAGAATCTCGGTGGACGGTGTTCCCGGGTAGGCGCAGGCAACCTTCACTCCGGCCTCGTAAGCGCCCCGGGCAATGGCCTCATTGCCTGAAAGAATTTCCTTCATGGTGTACCTATTTTCCTAACGGGATCATTTTTGGTGAGTCGGCGAAATATACTAGACTATAGAGCGTACTGTCAACCGGTATATAGAACATCGTTCAATACTTAGCCTGCTTTTTTGGAGAGAGTGAACAGAGATTTGGTCAATCGAAATGCAGTGGGGACTGGCTCCGCAGGTGCCTGTCCTCCTTGGCACCTCCAGGTCCACGGCGAGCTCCCCTCCTCTTGACCGGGCAGGGTCCTCCGCCCCCTACCGCGCCGGAAGAGCGGCAGGGGGCGGAGATGGCGTTATAGAAATGAAGTGGCGCAATTGCGGTTTCAGGTATACTGTGTGCTGTACCAAAAGCGGAGTTGCCTAAAAGGAGGAAAAGAGATGTCGTTCATCGTCCACTGGCTGATTCGTGCCCTGGCCATAGTCATTACCGCGTACCTGCTCCCCGGCGTCAGGCTTTCCGGATTCTTTGCGGCGCTGGTTACCGCCCTGGTGCTTGGCCTGGTAAACACCTTCATCAAGCCCTTGCTACTGATCCTGACGCTCCCCCTCAATATCCTCACTCTTGGGCTGCTCACCTTCGTGATAAACGCCCTGCTGATCTTGCTGACCAGCGCCGTGGTCCCCGGCTTCCAGGTGGCAGGTTTCTGGTGGGCGCTGCTGTTCAGCCTGGTACTGGCCATTATCAACTACGTGCTGGGCTTCATCGTGTTCTGAGCGAAAGCCATGTCCCCCGCAGCCATTCGCGTCGGCACCTGCTCCTGGACCGAAAAGAGCCTCCTGGAGAGTGGCGCTTTCTATCCTGCCGGCATCTCCAGCCCGGAAGCCCGCTTGAAATACTATGCAAGCCGCTTCGATACCGTCGAAATAGACAGCAGCTACTACGCCCTCCCCTCCCGCCAGATGGCAGAGGCATGGTGCCAGCGCACACCGGAGCGCTTTCTATTCCACGTCAAGGCCTACGGCGCCCTTACCGGGCACTGCATCGATCCCGGGCTGCTCCCAGCCGAGCTGCGCAAACTCCTGCCGACTGCCGACCGGCAGCACTCTGAAGTTCACGTCTCGGAATCGGAACCGCTGCGGGAAATGGCAGCAGCCATGGTCGAGGCGCTCGTCCCCCTCAAAAAAGCCGGCAAGCTGGGCTTCCTGATCTTTCAGTTTCCGCCCTGGTTTACCTGTAAAAATGCAAACCGCGATTACATCCTTCACTGCAAGGAGTTGATGCAGGGGCTTCCCATTGCGGTGGAGTTCAGGCACGGCAGCTGGCTTACCCGCCAGCATGCGGCGGAGACCTTCGCCTTTCTCAAGGAGCACAAGATCACCTATATCACCTGCGACGAACCGCAGTTGGGAACCCTGGAAACTGCGCCCTTTCGTCCGGAAGCTACCACCAGCATGGCCTACCTGAGAATGCACGGCAGGAATCCGGACCGTTGGCTTAATCCTTCAATAAACCAGGCAGAGTACCTTTACAATGAGGACGAAATCACCTCCCTCGCCTCTCTTGCCAGACGGCTCAGCTTCAAGGCTCGCACGGTTTTCATCATGTTCAACAACTGCCAAAGTGGCAACGCCATCGTCAACGCCAGGCAGTTGCAGGAACGCCTTTTACGGCAGTCGGGTGACCTTGGCCACTCTCAGGAAGGCCTATGATGGCAAAGTGCCAACAAAATTACCCTGTTTTGGGCATTGCAAGACAAAGAAAGCTGTTATATAGTGGCCGCAATTTTGCCGTCAATTAAAAAACCCTATTCGACCTCGTCCACTACTGTGCCTGGAGCACCGGTAGCCGGAGGCTGAGTCAAAGAAGCGGTTTTAACAGAAAAACCACTCCTACAATAAAGAAGGTCAGAATGGGTTATCTACCAATTACAAACGGCTACATATCACGTTGTCGCTGGCATGTGTACCAACTGCTGCGCCTGGACCAACAAGGGTTGACCCTGATCGAGCTCTTCCTGGTTATGGCCATCCTGTCGGCCTTGGCCCTGACGGCGATCCCCTTTTACGGCAACATCAAGGACAATGCGAGAAACGCCCGGTGTGCCGGCGAAGTTCGGGCAATCGAGAAGGTCATCTACACATTTTCAATCGACAACGGGGGCAACTTCCCCAGCGGCCTCGACCAGCTCAACCTTGCTTCGCTCAAGGATCCCTGGGGGCGCAATTACCTCTACTACAACATCATTACCCACGGCACGGGAGGGGCGCGCAAGGACGGTGTCGCAGATCTGAACACCGATTTTGACCTCTACAGCCAGGGGGCCGACGGCCAGTCCGACCTCGACGACATCACGGCGGACATCAGTCAGGACGACATAGTGCGCGCGGGTGACGGCGGCTTTGTCGGAATCGGTAACATCTACATGCCGCCGAGCCGTTAGCAGCAGCATCGGATTCATCTACTCCCGACCCATCTCCACATCAGAAGGTACCTGTTATGACCTGTAACTGCCCCAAGTGTCTGGCCACCATTGACGTCGACCTCCCCGAGTTCGGCGATGAAGGCACCTCGGCCTCCTGCCCGGCCTGCAATGCCACCTTCTACATTCACCCTGAATCCTTTGGCGGCAGGGCGCTCAGGAAAACCGGCGAGGTTTCCTGCGCAGCCTGCGGTGGGCAACTGGGCCCACACATGCACTGCCCGAACTGCGGACTCCCCTTCCCCGGCTACCTGGTGGTGAGCCTGAGCAAAAAGCCGCCCCGCAGAAAGGTCTCCAAGATCAGAATCACGTCCAGCCCTATCAAAAAACGCAAACAGAGCAGCATGAACCTGCCGACGCTGGAAGCTGCCATGAGGCAGGAGGAACCAGCCAAGATCAGCCTCGCCAGGGTCAAGGTCAAGGTCGGTAGCCGGAAACTGCCCGTCATAGTTGTCAGCGTGCTGCTGGTGCTGGCGGCAGCGGCAGGTGGAGGGTTTTTCTACCTGAAAAAGCAGGCGGAGACCGCCTACAAGAACAATTTCGTCATAGCGGCCTACGGCATTCAGGTCACGGCGGACCGCAGCCGCGCCGTCTGCCAGAAGCTTGCCGCCGACTGGAAAACGAAGACCGATGCGGGGCAGGCGTTCACCCCGCGCCCCTCTCTCGATGACGACCGGGACCTGAACCAGATCAAACTGAAGATCGAGGCGACCAAGGGCAAAATCGCCGAGGAACCTGCCAAGTTCAAGGGTTGCAACGACAAGCTGAATCGCCTGGATTTGGCCTCCGCCAAGCTGCGTACCTTCGCCCTGTCGCCCGGAAACGCCCTGCCAGCCTTCAACGACTCCCTGGCCAAGGCAGACAACAGCTACAAGCAGGCGGCCAATGAATTCAAGGCCGGCCTGCCGCAGGAATTGATGGAAGCGCTCAGCAACGGGGCCCAGAAATACAAGGGGCTGCGCCCGCTGCTCAAGTAACCATTGCTGCAGATCCTTCCTCGAAAACACAGAAAAAGGGGAAATCCTGGACAGGATTTCCCCCTTTCTTTATTGGGTCGCTCAGCTGGCGTGGCACCCCATCCTCACCCTGGCCCTCCCCGTTGAAGGGGAGGGAACGTTTGCGGAAAGTATTTCGGAGCTAACAGAAGTAGTTACACCACCCTCTTAGACTGCGGTCGACGGGGAAAGCGCAGCGGCGGCCAACAGGTCGTTCACTACCACCCCTGCCATGGTGAGGCCGAAGATCGAGGGGATGAAGGAGACGCTTCCGAGAATGACCCGGCGATGCTCGCAGGAAAAGCGCTGATCGTCCTTGTTGGGACAGATACAGTTCCCTTTGCAGCCACCGTCCTTGATCTCCTGCTCGCGGTACTCCTCGGTGGAGTAAACGACCTTCACGCCGCTTTCGATCCCCTGCTTCTTGAGCAGTTTCCGGACCGAACGGGCCATCCTGCACTTGGTGGTCTGCGAGATGTCACCAACCTTGATCAGGGTGGGATCCAGCTTGGCGGCTGCCCCCATGCTGGAGATGATCGGGATCCCCCTCTCACGGCAGGTCCGGATCAGGTGCAACTTGCTGGTGATGTGGTCGATGGCGTCGACCACGTAGTCGTAATGGTCCGCCAGCAGGAACTCGCTGTTCTCGGCGGCATAGAAGTCCTGGTAAGGGATGATTTCGCTCTGGGGGCTGATCAGGCGCATCCTTTCCGCCATCACCATCGCCTTGGCCTTGCCCACCGTCCCGTCCATCGCGTGCAGCTGGCGATTTACATTGGTGAGGCAGATATCGTCGAAGTCAACGATGACCAGACGCCCGATGCCGGCCCGGCAGAGGGCCTCGGCGGCGTAGCTTCCTACTCCGCCCAGTCCGAAGATGGCGACGGTGGAATTTTTGAGGGTGTTCAGTCCGGCGGGTCCAATCAGGAGTTCGGTACGGGAAAAGCGGTGCAGATGTGACATGTAATTCCTTTAGCTAGTGGTATAGGTAGCCCCCTCGCTGAGCGGGCCGGCGCAACTGGAAAAGTATCGCATACCCGCGCCCGATCTTGGAAGAGGAAACTTTACATCCCGAAGTCCTTGTCGAGTTGCTGATCCATTTGGAGGGCGGGTTCTTCGACGGACGGTCGCCCCACGATCTTGGCGGGGACTCCGGCCACCGTGGCATGCGGCGGCACTTCATGCAGGACCACGCTCCCCGAGGCGATCTTGGAGCCGTCCCCGATTTTTACGTTGCCGAGGATTTTGGCGCCGGCCCCGATCAGCACGCCGTGGCCCACCTTCGGGTGCCGGTCGCCGCTCTCCTTGCCGGTCCCCCCCAGTGTCACCTCGTGCAGCATGGAGACGTCGTCTCCCACCACCGCGGTCTCCCCGATCACCACGCTGGTGCCGTGGTCGATCAGGATCCCCTTCCCCATCCGTGCGGCGGGATGGATGTCGACGGCAAACACCTCGGAGATGCGGTTTTGCAGGAAAAAGGCCATCGGCTTCCGGTCGTTCATCCAGAGCCAATGAGCCACGCGGTAGGACTCCAGGGCGTGAAACCCCTTGTAGTGCAAAAAAGGCTGGGCAAGCCCGTGCGCTGCGGGGTCGCGCTCCAGCACCGCGCAAAGGTCCCTCCTGACCGCCTCCCGGATCTGCCGGTCGGCGGCAAACGCCTGTGCAATGACATCCCTGAGGCTCATGGCGAGCAGGTACGGCGTTGCGAGTTTCGCCGCCAGCAGGAAGGAAAGCGAATCCTCCAGCGATTGATGGCTGAGGACGGTCTGGTAGAGATAGCTTGCCAGCATCGCCTCCGATTCCATCATCCCCACCACTTCCTGGTGCAGCCTCTGCCAGACTGGATCAGACCCCGACTTTGCCTGAACGTTCACGCTATCCCCCAATGAAGCTACTCTCTCAGCATCTTCGCATATTGTATCTGGCCCTCTTTAAACAGGCAACGTCGAAGGCTTCAGCCAACAGGATAGCGACTAACTCCTGATGGCTGGAACCGTCGACTGTTTCGGGGAAAGAACAGGACTGAAGGAGAGGCCCACTCCTTCTCCACGCAGCCAGCTGTTGTCTACCCCCTCATGGAAAGGTACCAGCCCCAGGTAAAAGCAAAAACCTACGGTTCCTTGGGAGGTACGGTAATTTCGGAGGCGGTCTGGATGCCGGCTGCCACCTCCGGGATGATCCCCAACCGCGTATAGATGGGATGCACCTTTTCGCGCAGAGCGGGGAGTGACCGGGAGAAGATCAGCGCGCCGAACAGGCAGGCGACTCCGCCAATTTCGACGGTTATCGGCGCGCCCAGGTGCCCGGCCACGGCGCCAGCGAAGAGCGCGCCAAAGGGGGTCATCCCCATGAAGGACATGGTGAAAAAGCTCATCACGCGGCCGCGCTTGTCGTCGTCCACGATCGTTTGCAGGATGGTGTTGCTGGCTGCCACCTGCACCATGGCGCCGAAGCCGGCGGGAAGCAGCATGAGCAGGGAAAGCCCCTGTGTCTTGGAGAAGGCAAAGCCAGCGATCCCCAGGCCGAACAGGGAACAGGCAATAACGATCACCCTGCCCAGGCCGAGCACGTTTCGCCGCGAGGCAAGGTAGACAGTGCCGGTAAGCGCGCCGACTCCGGCGGACCCCATCAGGAAGCCGAAGGTATGAGGTCCACCGTGCAGGATGTCCTTGGCGAAGACCGGCATCAGCACCGCGTAGGGCATCCCCATCAGGCTGACCAGTGCCATCAGCATCAAAAGGGCGCGGATGGGGGCGAATTGGACCGCGTAGCCGATCCCCTCCCTGAGCTCGTAGAGGATCGAGCGGCGCTTCGGTTCCACGTGGCGCGGCGGGATGCGCATCATGTTCAAAGAGATGAGCACGGCGAGATAGCTGAAGGCGTTCAACAGGAAGCAGGCCCCCTCGCCGAGCACCGAGATGAGAAGCCCGGCAACCGACGGGCCGATCAGACGGGCGGCGTTGACCATGGAGGAGTTGAGGGCGATGGCGTTGGCCAGGATATGCTTCTCCTCGACCATTTCGATCACGAAGGACTGGCGGATGGGGATGTCGAAGCCGTTTACCACCCCCAGGACCAGGCTCAGCACGATGATATGCCAGGTCCTGATGGTGCCGGAGAGCACAAACCAGGAAAGGAGAAAAGCCTGCGCCATGGCGAGGCTCTGGGTGGCGATCAGCAGCCGCCGGCGGTTGCTGCGGTCGGCCAGCACCCCGGCAAAGGGGGCCACCACGAAGGTAGGGAACTGGCTGGTGAAGCCGACCGTACCCAAGAGGAGCGCCGAACCGGTCAGCCGGTACACCAGCCAGCTCATGGCGACCTGCTGCATCCAGGTGCCAATCAGCGAGATGCTCTGGCCGAAAAAGAAAAGCCGGTAGTTTCGATAAGAAAGGGCGCGGAACAGTCCTTGCGACCGCCGCGCCCCGTTGTCCAGCGGTTGTTGGCCGCTCATGGGTCCACCTGTCTATTTGGCGCCCTGGTAAAGGGGGTCGGCCTCGTGCTCGGTAACTTTGATGCCCTGCTTGTCCAGCAGCAACCCGGTGGCATGCCAGAGGTTGGTGATGGCGTTGTTATAGTCGACCAGGGCCTGGATCTGGTTTCCCTGGGCGGTCACCAGGTCGTTTTCCACGTCGATGACATCCTTGGTGGTGGCCATGCCGACCTCGTTCTTCTTGCGGAAGGCCCGCAGCCGCTCCTCCGCATAGGCCCTGCCGCGGGAGGTGACATCAAGCTGGAGGTAGCTCGTCTGCAGCAGCCGGATGGCAGCCTTCACGTCGTTGATCACCCCCGATTCCTGGCTGTGCAAAAGGGCCTGCGACTGTTCCAGGGTCAGCTTGCTTCTGATGTAGTCGTTCTCGGCGGCCCGGTTGCCGATCGGGTAGTTGAACTGCAGCCCCACCCCCCAGAGGGGTCCGCCATCGAAGCTGACGGCGTTGTCCACGCTGTGGAAGAAGGACTTTGCGTAGCCGACCGATCCGAAGTTACCGGTGAGGCTCAGGTCGGGCAGGGTCCGGTTGCGGGCGACCCGCTGCTGCAGGTCGTTGATCTTGATGGTGGTCCGCTGGGCTGCCAGCTCGGGACGGTTGCGAAGAGCGTCGGTTACCGCCTCACCCTCTGCCACGGCAAGCATCTCCTTGGTCGGCTGATCGACGATCACCAGTTCACGGTTGGGATCCAACTGCAGTTCCAGCCTCAACACGTCCGTTTGGTCCTTGACTGCCCGTTCGGCGTCCAGCACCGCCTTCTCGCGGGTCGCAGCGCCGAACTCGGCGCTCAGGATCTCCATGGCAGGGAGCACCCCCGCCTTCACCCTCCCCCGGGTCTCCTCAAGGATCTTGTTGGCGAGCACCTGCGCCTCACCCTGAACGGCCAGGTTCTCGCGCAGGTTGTAGAGCTTGAAGTAGTCGTTACGCACCTGGGCCACCGTGTCGCTCAGTTTGCTGCGGAAGCGCTCGAGCGCCCCCTCCTTGCCGAAACGTGCGACGTTGATGTTCAGTTCGGTGATCGCCCTGCCGCGGTTTCTCAAGAGGGGCTGGGTGACGTTGATGGAGCCGCCGTTGGTGAAGTAGCTAAGAGAGTTGCTGCTGGCCCAACTGCTGTTTGCGCTGGCGCCGATGGTGCCGCCGGTGGGAAGCAGCTGGGTGACACCCGCTGTCCCGTTGAAGAGGTCGGCATGGAACGGGACGAAAGCGTAGGTGTCGGTGGAAACGGTCCGGCTGTAGTTGAAGCCGGCGTTTAACAAGGGGTCGTAGATGCCGAGGCTTTTCTGGATATCGGCCTCGCTCATGGCAGGGTTGAACAGTTCCACCTTCAGGTCGAGGTTTCTTTCGAACGCGATCTTGATGGCGTCGTTCAAGGTCAGATTGATCGGCGGAGCCTGCTGCGCGAAAAGCGGTGCGGCTAAGGCGAGCACAAGACAGGAGGTCGCGGCGGCGGTCAGTCTTCTCGTCATCTTCATCTGTATCCTTTCCATTCTGCGGCTAATCGCAACTCTAAGACATTTGAGGTATTGCAAAGCCATAAGGTAGCCGGTCGCTATCCCTGTCACCAGGCCGTTACTTCCCATTCGTCAGGACTTCAGCGACATGGCAGGGCGCTTCTTACCGGAAAGAAGCCTCGCAGCCCCGCCCGCCCTACTCGTACCTCAGCGCTTCGATAGGGTTCAAAGCGGCGGCTTTCCTGGCGGGATAGAATCCGAAAAAGACGCCGACTCCGGCCGAAAAGGCGAAGGCGATGGCAATGGTCCTGATCGACACCAGGGTCGGCCAGCCAACCATGGAGGCAACCAGATGGGCGCCCAGCACTCCCAGCAGCATCCCGATCAGCCCGCCGCAGGTGGTAAGCAGCACGGCCTCGGTAAGAAATTGCAGCAGGATGTCACGCCTGCGCGCCCCGATGGCAATCCTGATGCCGATCTCGCGCGTCCTCTCGGTGACCGAGACCAGCATGATGTTCATGATGCCGATCCCCCCCACCACCAGCGAGATCGATGCCACCGCACCGAGCAGCATGGACATCACCTTGGAGGCCTGTTCCGAAACGGCGAGAATTTCCGAGAGGTTCCTGATCGAATAGTCGACCTCCCGGCTGGGTCCGATCCGGTGGCGCTGGTTCAAAAGCGCAGTCACCTCTTCCTCGGCCTTCTTGAGAACGTCGGCATCCTTGGCCTGGATCAGCAGCGCACCCACCGCGTTGGGGAACTGGCCGCCGATCAGCTTGCGCTGCGCGGTGGTGAGCGGCACGTACACCACGTCGTCCTGATCCTGCCCCTGCGGCGATTGCCCCTTGCGTCCCAGCAGCCCCACCACGGTAAACGGTATCTTCCTGACCCTGATCACCTTGCCGATCGGGTCGGAAGCGCCGAACAGATTATCAGCGACCGTCTGGCCGAGCAAGCAATTCTTTGCTCCCCCGTCGATATCGGATTGCATGAGATTGCGCCCCGAGACCACCGGCCAGTCCCGCACGGTGACAATTTCGGGAGTGACCCCGTTGATAACGGTGGACCAGTTCTGGTTGCCGAAGACCACCTGGCCGGAGCCTCGCACGGTGGGCACCGCCTCGGCGACCGAGGGGCACTCCGCCTTGATCGCCCTGGCGTCTTCATAGGTGAGCGTCTGGGTACCGCCGGAGCCTGAGCGCATGCCGCCGCTGGTCACCGAGCCCGGTAACACCAGCAGCAGGTTGGAACCGATGCTGGCGATCTGTTCGGAGATCATCTTGCTGGCCCCGGCGCCGATGGCTACCATGGCGATGACGGCGGCAATGCCGATGATGATCCCCAGCATGGTAAGCAGCGCACGCATCTTGTTGACCCGGAGGGCGCGCAGGGCGATGCGCAGACTTTGCAGGAAACTGGTCACCGCTCACTCCCTTGCGCGGGGGCCGCACAGCTGGGAGTATGCGTGGTGTCGCTCACCAGGAGGCCGTCACGGAAGATGATGTGGCGCCCGGTAAAATCAGCCACCTCCGGTTCATGGGTGACCATGATGATGGTGATACCCTGGCGGTTGAGTTCCTGGAAGATGGAAAGGATCTCCACGGTGGTTTTGGAGTCGAGGTTGCCGGTCGGCTCGTCGGCCAGGATGATGGACGGTTCGTTGACCAGTGCCCGTGCGATGGCGACTCGCTGCTGCTGGCCGCCGGAGAGCTGGTTGGGGAAGTGCCCTTCCCTGCCCGAAAGCCCGACCCGGTCCAGGGCGGCAAGTGCGCGCTCCCGCCGGCGGCCAGCGTGCACCCTCGCGTAGACCAGGGGGAGTTCGACGTTTTCGCGGGCGGTGGTCCTGGCGAGCAGGTTGAAGCCCTGGAAGACGAAGCCGAGCTTTTCGTTGCGGATGCGCGCCAGATCGTCCTGCCCAAGTCCCCCCACATCCACCCCGTCCAGCAGGTAACTGCCGCGGGTCGGCACGTCGAGACAGCCGAGGATGTTCATGCAGGTCGATTTGCCGCTGCCGGAGGCGCCCATGATGGAGATGAATTCGCCCCGGCCGACCGCAAAGGAGACCCCCTTCATGGCCTCCACCCGCTCGTCTCCCATGGTGTATACCTTGGCGACATCGATGAGTTGGACGACTTCCTTCATCTAGAACCTCGGCCCCATGGGGGAGCCCATGCCGCGTTTCTTTTCCTGGCTCACCTGCTCAACGACCACCTCATCGCGTTCCTTGAGGTCGCCGGAGACAAGTTCGGTGAAGTTTCCATCGGAGATGCCGGTAAAAACGGAGAGCGGTACAGCGGTACCTTCCGGCTGCTTCAGGAGGTAGATTTTCTGCTCTATTCCCTTCGCCCCAGCCCGCCTGGAGTCGCTTCCTTTGCCTGGTGCCGGCTGGCTCTGCTGGGCTTGCGGGGGAGGGCCTGCCGACCCCTTCGACTTGGCATCCTGCCCCTCCTTGGGCTTGAACCTGAGGGCGGCGTTGGGGATCTTCAGCACGTTGTCCTTGCTCTGGGAGTGGAGGGAAACGTTGGCGGTCATGCCCGGTTTCAGCTTGAGATCCTTGTTGCTGACGCCGATCACCACCACGTAGGTCACCACGTTCTGGGTGACCACCGGTGCGTTCCTGATCTGTGTCACCGCGCCGGTGAACTGCTGGTCCGGGTAGGCGTCCACCGTGAAGGTAGCGGCCTGCCCTACCCTGACCCGGCTGATGTCGGACTCGTCGACACTGGTGTCGATCTCCATCTTGGTGAGGTCCTGGGCTATGGTGAAGAGCGTCGGGGTCTGGAAAGAGGCGGCCACGGTCTGCCCTACGTCGACGTTTCTGGAGACCACGATGCCATCCACCGGCGACCTGATTGTTGAGTAGGCGAGGTTGGTCTCCGCCTGCTTGAGCGCGCCACGGTTCTGCAGGACGGTCGCTTCGGCAGCCGCGATGCCGGTCAGGGCGGAATCATAGGCGGTCTGGGCGGTATCCAGGTCGCTCTGGGAGATGATCCCCTGCGCAAGCAGTTGCTGGTTGCGTCCCAGCGTCCTCTTGGCGTCTGCGACAGTCACCCGGGCCTTGGCCAGGGCAGCCTGGGCATTCAGCAGGTTGCCGCGGGCCTGCAACAGCGCCGACTGGAAGAGAGCAGGATCGATCTGGGCTATCGGCTGCCCCTTGCGGACCTGCGAATTGAAGTCGACGTACAGCTTGGAGATGGTACCCGACACCTGGGTGCCAACCTGGACGGTGACCACCGCGTTGAGGGTTCCCGTGGCGGAAACTGCGGAAAGTATCGAGCCCCGCTCCACTTTGAGCGTCTTGTATTGCGGCTTCGGGGGTTCCTTGAAGTAGAAAAAGCCGGCCAGACAGAGCGCCACCAGTGCCGCTGCCGCCAGAGCTACGATTTTCTTCACCTGTACACCTCGTTCCTGTAAATAGCCCTACCGCCAAACCTACCCGGCAAATGTGCAGCAAAAATGTTTTTTTCGTGCCAGGTGCCGCTGACTAGCGCGCTTTGCGAAAGCCGACAGTTTATCGGTCCTCCCAGCACGGGTCAATGATAAAGATGGCCGAGGTTCCACCTCTGCGGCGTCCGGTCCGCCGGGGACTTCCGGATGGCTCTTCATGGCAGCCTACCTCTTCCCTGAAGCAACCTAAACCATCATTTCAGGTATTAGTGCTAAATAACCGTTTTTGTGTTGTTTTTATCTCTTGGCGATATTATGATGCGGCAACATTAAAAACGGCGCGAAGCCGACACATCTCAAGGGGTGACCTGTTCATGAAAGCGACGAGCGTGCGACGATGATTATGAAATTAACGGCCGGGGTGGTGATGCTGACCACTACCCTGTTCACCATCCCCGCTTATGCGGAGTCCGCACCGGCTGCCGCTGTCCCAGTGACGGTCACCCTGCAGACAGCAGCACCAGCAGCATCTGGTTTACCAACGGCATCGGATTTACAGTCACCCGGTAACGTGGAAAGCACCACGGCAGAGAATGATTTCCAAAGCGCAGCTAAAGACCAGGCGGCAACCACGGGCGCCAATCGCAGCGTCCTTACCCCATCCACCGGCTCCGCATCCCCTGACATCGACCGACTGAACATCCCCTATCTCAAGAGTGTGGTGAGCGACACGGGCAGAATTCTCACTTCCCCCATCCGCTGGGACAAGAAGGACTGGCTCAAGGTCGGTCTGGTGCTTGGCGTGACCGGCACCCTGTTCCTGGTGGATCAGAAGGTAAAGGATTTTGCCCAGGATCACCAGAATCACGTGGCGTCGGGCTTTGCCTCGATCGGGAACGACCTCGGCAACGGGCTTTACACCCTGCCTGCGGTGGGAGCTTTTTACGTCTACGGCGCCTTGGGCGACGACCACAAGGCGCGGAAAACCTCGTTGATGGCCCTGGAGAGCTTTGCCATCTCCGGCTTGCTGACGGAAGGAATAAAGGCGCTGGGCGGCCGCCACCGTCCCAACACGGGTGACCGCCCGCTCACTTTCGACGGGCCTGATTACATGAAGAACGTCTCCTTCAGCTCGGGACACACGGCATCGGCCTTCTCAATCGCCACCGTATTCGCCAACCAGTACCAGGACCACCCATGGGTGCCTTACGTCGCCTATTCCCTGGCGGCCCTCACCGGCCTGTCGCGTATCTATAGCAACGAGCACTGGGCCTCGGACGTCTTTTTCGGCGGCGCGCTCGGCTACTTCACCAGCAAGGCAATCCTGAAATTCCACCAGGACGACAAGGACAAGATCCTCGGCAAGCGGCTGATGATACTGCCCCAGGTAGGGCATGACATGACCGGGGTGAAGGTGAAGTACGAGTTCTAACCTTTTCATGCTTTGACCGGGGCACCACGCCCTGCCACACACAACACCGTGCCCTCCCCCCTCCCGGCGGGGAGGGAGCTATTGCCTGCCCACCGCTTCGCCGCCTTCCCGCCCCTCTTTCCCGAGCTTACACCTCGTCCAGCCCCCCATAGGCCATGCAGGTAAACTAATACTCATGAGCATTTGACAGCCTTAGGCCACCGTGTACACTTTGCCCTGTGGTTTCGGCACGCCAGAACTGGAGCCGATCTACAGCTGACAAGCAGGTCCCGCAACAGGATGGCGCACTTCCCTGAACAAGCCGGAGCAACCTACCCCAAACAGATCAAACAAGGAGAAAAATCATGATGGCGTTCCAGGCAAAGGACTACAAGAAACTGATCGGCATGGAAGGTTTCAGTGAGACTCTGCTCAAAAACCACTTCACCCTGTACGAAGGGTACGTGAAGAACACCAACACCTTGAACGAGTCCCTCGCCACTCTCTGCAAAGAGGGGAAAAGCACCAATCCCGAGTACGCCGAGATGAAACGCAGGCTGGGGTGGGAATTCAACGGCATGCGGCTGCACGAGTGCTACTTCGAGAACCTGGGCGGCAAGAGCCAGCTCAACGCCGAAGGGCGGCTGGGCGCCAAGCTTCGCCAGGAATTTGGCAGCTACGAGAACTGGGAAAAAGACTTCAAGGCCACCGGGGCCATGCGCGGTATCGGCTGGGCCATCCTTTACCAGGATGTCACCAACGGCAGCCTGCAGAACTTCTGGATCAACGAGCACGATGCCGGGCATCCCGCCGGATGCATCCCGCTGCTGGTCATGGACGTTTTCGAGCACGCCTTCCTTACCGACTATGGTCTCAAGCGGGCCGACTACATAGGCGCATTCTTCAAGAACATCGACTGGAACGTGGTCGAGCAGAGGATGAAGATGTAGCAACCGCAGCGGCCTTTGCAGTCGGTGACAAGGTAATAACAGGTAACGGCAAAGGCCTCGGCAGCAAGGAGGCCTTTGTTTTTGGCTAAAGCTCAGCCGGGCTGGAATCTCAGCCCGGCGGGATCGGGGGCAACATGACAACCTTCAGGCACACCGCAATCCTTCCCGCCATCGCCGCGCTCATGGTCGCCCTGTCCGCTTCGACGGCTATCGCTTCCGACCTGTTCGCACTGGGTGGCGGGATGAAAGCCTCTGATCCCTCGGACTCCTCTTACTCCTGGCAACTCGAGTACCGCCAGGACCTGCACAAACATCTGGCTGCGGGATTCTCCTACCTGAACGAGGGACACGTCGACGGCCAGCGCCGGGACGGCTACACCGCCCAGATGTGGCTTCGCACGGAGCTTCTCTCCGAGAGGCTCACGCTGGCCGCCGCCGCAGGTCCCTACTTCTATCTCAATACGGTGAGGGCAGTCAATGCCAAGGGCTTTACCAACGACCACGGGCTGAAAGGGATGTTCAGCCTGGCGGCCGCCTGGCACCTGCAAAACGATGTGGTCCTGGAACTGCGCAGCAACTGGATCACCAGCGGCAGGAGCTTCGACACTACCTCGGTTTTGGCTGGGATAGGGTACCACTTCGACCCGAACCTGGAGCCGGTCAAGGGAAAAGAGTTCGAATACGATCCCAAGAACGAGATCACTGCCTTTCTGGGGCAGTCCATCGTCAACAGTTTCGATTCCGAGACCGCCATGGCCGGCGAACTTGAGTACCGGCACCGGTTTCTGCGCCACCTGGACTGGACGATCGGTAACATCTATGAGGGAAACGACCAGTTGCTGCGGCGCGATGGATTGGTCAGCCAGGTTTGGGCGAACCAGGACCTGTGGGAAGGACTTTTAGGCGTCGGCATCGGCGTCGGGCCTTACCTCCTGCTGAGCCACTACCACAACGCCATTTCCGACGATGACCAGCGGGTGGCAGTCATGGTAACCCTGTCCGGAAGCTACCGTATTGCCCCTCACTGGGCACTGCGGCTCTCATGGAACCGTCTGGTTACCGGCAACGACTATGACAGCGACCTCATTCTTGGAGGCTTGGGCTACCGCTTCTAGTTACCATTTCGCCAACCTGACCGGCCCACGCCCGCTGTGGGCCCTGCTCCTCCCATCCCCCCCGTTCTTCCTGCTCCTGTCAAGCCAGCAGCGGTTCTCCTTTCCTAAACACCCGATTCGCCCACAAAATTGCCACCCTTCGGGTCTACTCCTATTTCGCCAATAAATTGTCATTTTGGTTACTTTTCAATTAGCCGATGGTTGCTATACTTTTTACCTAATGAGTTTGGGCGATAATACATTTTAATGTGCACTGACATGGAAGGAGCCTGTATCGACTAAGCGAATGAAATTAACGATGAAGGGAGGAAGATGTCATGACTGGCGCAGCTAAGGCATTAAGGGGTCTGCTTCACTGTTTTTTGTTGCTGACTCTCCTGGCAGGGTGCGGTGGAGGCGGGGGAGCCAATCTGATTGGCACAGGCACCAACGGTAACGGAGGGGCAACACTGGTCTCCGTCCAGGTGTCCCCCTCGGTTTCCAAGATAGCTCTTGGCACCGCGACCCAGGTGAAGGCCACCGGGGTCTACTCCGACAATACCACCCGCGACCTTACCGGCCAGGTAACATGGAGCTCCTCGAATACAGCCGTCGCCTCGGTCAGTAACACGCCGGGTACCTGTGGCAAGGTCAGTACCCTCGCCGCGGGCACCACCCTCATCAAGGCCACCATGGGCTCAGTGTCCGGCAGTTGCGCGCTGAGCGTCATCCAGTCCACACTTAACTTTATCAGCCTCGCCCCTCTCTCTCCTACGGTTGCCATCGGCACCAGCCAGCAGTTTACCGCTACCGGTATCTTCAGCACCGCGAGCGGAATGATGGAACAGGACCTCACCGCGCAGGTTGCCTGGAGCTCTTCGAACGGAAACGTATCGGTCAGCAACAGCGCGGGCAGCAACGGCCTGGCGACCGCGCAGCTCGCCGGTTCCGCCACCGTGACCGCCAGCATGACCATCGGCGGCAACACGGTGACCGCCAGCACCCTGATGACCGTAACCTCGGCCAACCTGGTCTCCATCCAGGTCACCCCTAGCCTCCCCGGCATAGCGGCGGGCACCACCCAGCAGTTCAGTGCCACTGCACTCTTCGATGACGGCAGCAAACAGGATTTCACCAGCTCGGTGACCTGGAGCTCCTCCAGCAGCTCGGTGGCTGCCATCTCCGCAAGCGGGCTGGCAACCGGCCTGGCAGCAGGCACCACCACCATCAAGGCGACCTCGGGCGCCTTTAACGGCTCGACCACCTTGACGGTTTCGGCCGCGTCGCTGGTCGCCATGGAGTTGGTCCCGCTCTCACCCTCCATCGCCGTGGGGCTTCCGCAGCAGTTTGCGGTGGTCGGCAGGTTTTCCGACAACACCACCTCGGACGTGAGCACGCAGGCAACCTGGTCCTCGTCAAACAGCTCGGTGGCCACCGTCAGCAACGCGGCGGGCTCCAACGGAACAGCCATACCGGTGGCGCCCGGCACCACCACCATCAGCGCCGCCCTGGCCGGCGTGACGGCAAGCACCCAGCTGACCGTGAAGGACAGTGCGGTAACCCTGGTCTCCATCGACGTAGAACCGGCCATCCCGAGCATACCCGCCGGGGTGCAGCAGCCGATGACGGCGACCGGCACCTACTCGGACGGCAGCACCCAGGACCTGACCGCCTCGGCCGTGTGGACCTCCGACACTCCGGCGGTTGCCGACATCAGTAACGCGACCGCCACCAGGGGGGTCGTCACCTCCTTCGCGCCAGGAACCGCTACCATCACCGCGACCCTCGGCAGCATATCGGGCAGCACCCAGTTGACGGTGAACACCACCACCCTGGTGTCCATCGAGGTCGACCCGCCCCTCACCTCCATACCGAAAGGGCTAAGCCAGCAATTCACGGCAACCGGCATCTTCTCGGACAACTCGCTCTTCGACCTGAGCCCGGCGGTCACCTGGAGCTCCTCGACCCCGGGCATCGCCACCATCAGCAACGATGCGCTCAGCTCCGGGCTGGCCAGCACCATCTCGGCCGGGACCACCACCATTACAGCCACCCTTGGTTCCGTTTCCGGCAGCACTACCCTGACGGTCCTGCCGCTTACCCTGCAGTCGATCACCATCACCCCTGTCAACGGCAGCATCGCCCTGGGCACCACCCAGCAGTTCGTGGCGACCGGCACCTACAGCAACAACTTCACCCAGGACCTGACCCAGTACGTGACCTGGATCTCCTCGGATCCCGGCGTGGCGAGCATCAGCAACTTCAAGACAGAAAGGGGTCTGGCCTCGGCCTTGAAAGTCGGCACCACCAACATAACGGCAGCGCTGGGAGGTTTGGTGTCGCCGGCAGTAGCCCTGAAAGTGAGCAATGCCAGCCTGCAGTCAATCATCATCACCCCGCCGGTGGCTCCGGCAACCACCGCGACCATGGCTGCCAAGACGAGCACCCAGTTCACGGCCACCGGCAACTTCGATGACGGCACCACCCAAGACCTGAGTAACCTGGTGACCTGGAACTCGTCCAGCACAAGCGTGGTGGCGATCAGCAACAGCACCAGGTCCAAGGGGGTGGCAACCGGTATCAGCACCGGCACGGCCACCGTCAGTGCCGTCTTCCGCGGCGTCACCGGAAACGCCAACGTTAACGTGATCGCCGCCAGTCTTACCGGCCTGTCTATCATGCCGGCCAATCCGACCATCGCCGCCGGCACCAGCTTCCAGCTCCAGGCAATCGGCATTTTCAACAACGGCCTTTTTACTCAGGATGTCACCAGGACCAGCAAGTGGAGTTCGTCAAAGTACAATGTGGCTACCTTTAACAACGGATTCTACAAGCGGGGCATCGTACGTGGCGTTGCAGCAGGAACCTGCACGGTCACCGTGGAAAGGGGCAGCTTCAACGGTTCCACAACGGTTACCGTCCAGTAAATAACTAACGGACGCGATAAACGTTATTGTTTTACCGACAGTTCTGGACAGCATCGGCACAAATGGGGAGCAGATTACACTGCTCCCCATTTTTTTAGGGAGGGGACAAGGGCAAGTCGGCTGCCCCCTGAGTAGGTTCCCCCCGAATGGAACCAATATTACGGTAGACTCCGAGTCTTGCTCCCAGCGTGTGTCCACCCCCAAATCTGTCACAAATACTTTAACGAGATTCTTCGGCCGCTGACCGATGTGTTTGAAAGTCACATGGTGGGTAGAACTTGCTAACCCTTTAGCTGAGAAAAAAAGTACTAAAGCGTCTCTTGATATCACCCAAGCAGTTATTACTATAGAACGGATATCATCACATGGGCACCAGGGAAAAGTTGTGGTCTTCCCGGGTATTACAATAAGGTCGAGGCTGACACTTCAGCTCAGCAAAGATTTCAGTCCCCTGTCGCGCCCCTTATCCGCTACACAGGCAGTCCTTCATCGCAGCTTTATGTTTCAGGTTAGTTTTTCCATTTAACTTATGGATTGAGTCAGAAAAGGACGTGGCGTAGACCTCATGAAAGTTCCGCTTAGGCGTGGGGTCCGAGTGATCGCACCGCGGTTCGGGAAGGAGACTCTCCGGTCGAACCCAAAAAGGAGCAAATCATGGCAAAACTAATTCTCCTGATGCTTCTCCTTCTGACTACATCTTACAAAACCGCGTCCGCGGATACTGTAAAAACGCCAAAGACAGGACAAAACCTCTGTTATGATGTAGCCGGAAACGTCATATCTTGTACCGGCACAGGACAGGACGGCGAAACGCAGATAGGGCTCCCGTGGCCGGCACCCCGTTTTACCGACAACCTCAACGGTACAGTCACCGACAACCTGACCGGCCTTATCTGGCTCAAAAATGGCGGATGTCTGGATATCCAGCCATCCGCCGGAAGCGACTGGCCTACCGCCCTCATCGCCGCCGGCACGCTTCACAGCGGCCAATGCGGGCTTTCGGACGGATCGGTTCCCGGCGACTGGCGCCTTCCCAACGCAAGCGAACAGGTGAGCCTGGTAGACCTCTCCAAGGCATACCCATCACTGCCGGCAGGAAACCCCTTTCAGGTTACCAGCAGGGATAGCGTTTGGACCTCCACCACCTATCCCCTCTATTCTGGCAACGCTGAGGCCGTTAACATCGGGAACGGATCCCTTCGCGCCGACGTGAAGACCCAGTTGAAACTGGTCTGGCCGGTAAAAGGGACTTCGACGTCGCTCACAAAGACCGGCCAAAACACCTGTTGGGACGCAACCGGCGCAGCCATAGCCTGTGGCGGCACCGGCCAGGATGGCGATAAGCAAGCCGGAGTCCCCTGGCCGGTGCCTCGTTTCGTCGACAGTGGCGACGGCACAATGGTCGACATGATCACCCACTTGGTATGGCTCAAAGACGCCAACTGCTTTGGCAACCAAACATCTCAGGACAATGCACTCTCAGAAGCCAGAAATCTCGCCGCCGGCGCATGCGGCCTGACAGACGGTTCGGTCCAAGGGGATTGGCGCCTGCCGAACCGCAACGAGATGCGCAGCATGGTAAGCTATGAACCGACCAATGGCGGCAGTTGGCTGAACAGCCAGGGGTTCATCAACACCGATTATTGCTACTACTGGACCTCAGATTCCTACCCATTTGGCATAGACCGCAGCTGGTTTCCTTCCGGCGCCGATGCCAGCCTTGGTGACAAGTGGATGGTCAACACCAACGGCAGCGCATGGCTGTCCAGCTGGGTCAGTTCGCACGTGCCACCTTTTTGCCAGTACGTGCATCCCGTCCGCGGCCCCTATGACGCGGTTTGCGGCAGCGCAAACGGGGGAACCTTCAGCACTACACCTTCAACAAATCTCTGCTCCGCCGGCACTGCGTCGACCGTAACCGGAACCGGCCCCTGGAACTGGACCTGTAGCGCTACCCAGGCAAACAGCATCGAAGTGAGCTGCTCTGCCAACGTGACGGCTGCTCTTCCACCGACCGTGAGTGTGACCGCCCCTTCCAGCGGGGCAACCTATACGGCCCCTGCCTCCGTCACAGTCACTGCGGCCGCCGCACCGGGTACCGGAGCCTCAGTGAAACAGGTCGATTTCTACAGCGGTACCACTTGGCTGGCGACGTCGACTGCGCCCCCCTACAGCTACACCTGGAACTATGCCACGGCAGGCACTTATGCCTTGACTGCCAAGGTAACCGATAGCGCCGGGGGTACAGCTACCTCGAGCGCGGTCTCCATCGTCATTGATCCCGCACCCGTCCCTCCGGCCGTCATGGTAATTGCGCCATCCAGCGGGAAAAACTATACGGCCCCTGCCTCTGTGACGATCATCGCGTCAGCCACACCCGGCACAGAAGCTTCAGTGAAACAGGTAGAGTTTTATAACGGGGCGACTTTGCTGGGAAGCTCAACCGCAAGCCCGTACAGCTACACCTGGACCAATATTGCGTCTGGAAATTATTCTCTTACTGCCAAAGTCATCGACACCCTAGGGGCGACCGCCTCTTCGAACGCTGTCACGATCGCGGTCAAGGATCCTCCAGCCGTGGTTATCACAGCCCCCTCAAACGGAGCTACCTTCATTGCTCCGGCAACGGTGAAAGTGCAGGCGACAGCTACTTCCGGCACTGGGGCATCAGTGAAGCAAGTAGATTTCTATATCGGCTCCACACTGCTGGGAACCTCCACTTTCAGCCCCTACAGTTACACCTGGACTAATGTTGCGCCAGGAAGTTACTCCCTTACCGCAAAGGTCACCAACACACTCGGCGAGATCGCTTCTTCAAGCACTATCGCCATCACCGTTAATGCACCTCCCACCATAACGTTGACGACGCCGTTAAATGGAGCAACATATACCGCTCCTTGCACGGTGACAATGACGGCGGCTGCCACACCGGGCACAGGGGCCGCAGTTAAGCAGGTCGACTTCTACAACGGCGCAACACTTCTGGGAAGCTCGACGGCCAGCCCGTACAGCTACAATTGGAACGATCCACAACCTGGAAGTTATACAGTTACTGCAAAGGTTACTGATACCCTGGGAGCCTCGGCCACCTCAAGCGCTGCAGGGATAACTGTCAAAGCGCCGCCAACAATAACCGTGACAACGCCTGTGAACGGGACGGTGTATACTGCCCCAGCCACCATTGCAATCACCGTAGCCGTCACTGCTGGCACCGGAGCTGCCGTAAGAAAGGTCGATTTTTACGATGGGAACACACTACTGGGAAGTTCGACCGCAAGCCCGTACGGATACACTTGGAGCGCAGTCCCGGCAGGAACTTATTCGCTGACAGCAAAGGTAACCGACTCGCTTGGAGCAACTGCAACCACACAATTTGGTATAACGGTCATAAGAATGACGACGCCGATAATGGGTCCTCGCAGGAGATAAGTGTTGTGCATACTGTTTGGAGGGCTGGGTAACGTGCCGGTCCTGTTTCTGAGACCATGCCACTGCAACAGCCCATCTTGGCATACAGAAAAGGCCCCGATTTCTCGGGGCCTTGTTGTATTAACGCTCTGTCGATTTTATTTGTGGTGCGGAGGTCGGGATAATACAATGTTCACAACTATCTGTTATTCTTATGTATAAGGTGACTGATGAAGTTGACATACCCCCAGTACTACCCCCAGAAGTACGGTGTGTCTTCAATACCACCTTCATGGTTTTTCCGGGATAACTTTGTCTGCTGCCAATTTTGCAGCCAGCTTCGACGTTGCATCATCCACCATGGAGGATATACCGTTACCAAACGGGACAGGTGTTTCATGCGAAACTTTCACGCTTGCTTTCCATACCGTTTGCATCGTTTTTGTTTCGAGCACAGTAGCTTCTCCAGTAACAGCACTTGCTATCCAAGGACTTATGTTGCCGTCAGCGCTACTTGTATAAGTGACTTGCCGACCGCCCCCCTTTATATTTAAAAATAAAGC
>DATFAB010000025.1:0-29078 GCA_035255025.1 Geomonas sp. | reverse complement strand
CGTCCCTCCCTTGATAAAGGGGGGACCGGGGGGATTGCTTTTCAGCAAGCCGGCAGCCGTTCGAGCTGAGCTTGTCGAAGCACCCCTTTACCGACCCTTGAAGTTCCCCAGTGCGGGAGGGTAGGGTAGAGGGGCGCCGCGCATCTCAGTGGAACACTCCCGCCCCCCCCTCTCCCGGATGGCGAGGGAGTGTTGGCAGAAGACCGATTGATTAAGCACCGACTGTCAGGAGCCCTATATGAGTCTGAGTCCCAAAGAACGCCTGCTTGATACCCTGGGCAAGAAGCTGGTGGACCGGCCGCCGGTCATCTGCACCGGCGGCATGATGAACGCGGCAATCGTCGACGTCATGAACCACACCGGGCATACCCTTCCGGAGGGACATTTCCGTGCCGACCTGATGGCGGAGCTTGCCACCGATGTCCATCACGATACCGGTTTCGAGAACTTCGGCATTCCCTTCTGCATGACGGTGGAGGCGGAGGTGCTCGGCAGCGACATCGACTTCGGCACCCTTTCCTGTGAACCGAAGATCGCCCGGGAGCCCTTCGCTTCGACCGCCGAGGTGGTGTTCCGCGACCCCCGCAAGATGCTGGACACCGGCCGCATCCAAGCGGTAGCGCAGGCCGGCCATCTGCTGAGCAGGGCGAACCCCGATATCCCGGTGATCGGCAGCGTCACCGGCCCGGTCAGCACGGCCGCTTCTCTCGTCGATCCCATGGCCTTTTTGAAGGAACTGCACAAGAAGCGCGAGCAGTCCCACCGGGTCATGGACTACCTGAGCGGCTTCCTGATCGCCTTCGCCCGTCTGCTGGTCGATAATGGCGCCACCGCCATCTGCATCGGCGACCCGACCGCTACCGGCGAAATCCTCGGCCCCCGTCTTTTCGACGAGTACGCCGTCGCCTACCTCAACAAGGTGATCGACGGCATCCATGCCACCGGTGTGCCGGTGCTGGTTCATATCTGCGGGGAGATGAGGGCGGTGAAGCCGTCCATCCCGAAACTGCACTGCGACGCCATCAGCACCGATGCCTTCGTCAACCTCCGGCTCCTGAAAGAGGAGTACCCGCAACTCACCACCATGGGGAACCTCTCCACCTTCCTGCTGGAGCTGGGCGAGCCGGACAAGGTTTCCCGCCAGACCGCGAACCTGGTGAATGATGGCATCGACATCATCTCGCCCGCCTGCGGCCTGAGCACCTCGTCCTCCATCTGCAACATCCAGGCGATGACCTCGACGGTCAAGGACCGCACCTACAAATAGCACCCCATTTCGCGTCCCCCCATGTTAAGGGGGGGGACAGGGGGGATTGCAGTTGCTTTCCCCTTGCAAACAACGCCCTCCGTTCAAGGCGGAGCCGGAGCCCCACATGGTTAACATTCATTTCCTTCCCGATCACCGCCCGATCAGCGTCCCTCGCGGGACCACCATTCTGGAGGCTGCCCGTCTGGCCGGTATCACCATCGAATCTCCCTGCAACGGTGCCGTCGTCTGCGGCAAGTGCGCCGTGCATCTCTCAGCTGGCTCCCTTCAGCATGTCAGGGAGAAAGGGAAACACCTGCTGACGCGCCAGGAGCGGCTCCGTGGACAGGTGCTCGCCTGCGCTGCCGAAGTGTACGGTGATATCGCCGTAGAGGTGCCTTCCTTCCAGCCGGAGCAGGAACTGAAGATCACCAGCCACGGCGAATCGGTTGCCGTCGCTCTCGCTCCCTATATCGCGAAGGAGTACAGCGCGGAGCGCGGCGTGACCGAGGTCTACGGCGGTGCCAGCCTGCTGGCAGAAGAGGAGGGGGACACCAGCGCCGAGGCTTTTGGCGTCGTGGTCGATATCGGCACCACCACGCTGGTCGCTTCGTTGGTGGACCTCACCCTGGGAACGGAGTTGGCGACGGCATCGGCGCTCAATCCCCAGAGCCGGCACGCGCAGGATGTCCTGTCGCGCATCAAGATCGGCTCCGAGCCGCGGGGGCTGGAGGAATTGCGCGCCGGCGTGATCGGCGAGATCGGCCGCCTGATCGACCAGGTCACCGGCCGAGCCGGCGTGAGCAGGGAGCGCATCTACGAGATCATTTTCAGCGGCAACACCTGCATGCTCCACCTCGCGGCTGGCGTCGACCCCGCGCCACTCGGCAGGTATCCCTATACGCCGGCCCTTTCCTGTGCAAGCTGGCTTGATGCAGCCAGCGTCGGGCTTTCCATTGCCCCGGTGGGGCTCGTCTATCTCCCTCCCATCATCTCTGCCTACATCGGGGCCGACATAACCGCCGGGCTGCAGGCGGTGCGCCTGCACGAGGAGAAGGAGTCTGTGCTGTTCGTGGACATCGGCACCAATGGCGAGATGGCGCTCGTCCATGGGGGGAGGCTGTGGGCGACTTCGACGGCAGCCGGCCCGGCCTTCGAAGGGATGAACATCCAGTTTGGCATGCGGGCAGGGGAGGGGGCCATCGAGCGCTTCGCCGTTCTCAAGGACGGCAACGTGCAGCTGAAAACCATCGATGGAAGCGAGCCGGTCGGCATCTGCGGCTCAGGCCTGATGGACGTCGTCGCCGAACTGGTCGTGCACGGGGTGATCGCCAAAAACGGCAAGCTCGTCAAAGCGAACGCCCCGCAGCTTACTAGGGACCTTTCTGAGCGACTGGTCGAGAAAGACGGAAAGCCGGTGTTTCTTTTGAGTGAGGAGGTCTGGCTCACCCAGAAGGATGTGCGCCAGGTGCAGCTCGCGAAAGGGGCGATCAGGGCGGGAGTGGAGTTTCTGCTGCGCGAAGCGGGAGTTACCGCTGCCTCTCTGCACAAGGTGTTGATCGCGGGCTCCTTCGGCTTTCACCTCACCGCAGCGAGCCTCACCGCCATCGGTCTGCTCCCGCAGGAGACCGCAGGCCGCATCGAATTCGTCGGCAACACAGCTAAAAGCGGCGGCCAGGCTTTCCTGATCAACCGCGACACCCGCCGCGAGATGTCTGATCTCGTCAGGGACATCGCAGTCGTGGAACTGGCGAATTGCAGGGACTTTGACAAGGTCTTCGTGGAGTCTCTCGCCTTTTGAGACCAGTTGACCTGTTGCGGAATGTGTTGCACCTATGGAACGGCCTTCCGAGGGACAGAACTTCCGAGAGGAACTTCCGAGACGGTCCGGTCTGGAAAGCGGATTTGGCCAGTTCCGATGAAGGCAATGTCCAGACCTGACCCCCGGATAATCGTGTCCAGACCTGACCCCCGGATAATCGGAAGGGACGGAGCATCGGAACGGACGTTGCCGGGCAGGTTCAGTAACTCTGAGTAACTTAACCTCCCTGCCAACGTCCCCTCCGCCACCCGTAGTCTGACATTGGATGCTGCCGGTTATTCGATCACCTGCGTGTTAATCGATAGGTTGCAGTACTTGCGTTTGCAAAACCTGTCACGACTTTGCAACTGATTTGGGTGTTATCCACAGGAGTAAGTACCACCCAGGCGCCTGTGGCATCTTGGTGCCCGTCAAGCCACACAACCAGGCCTTGTGGTCCGGCAGGCACCGGAACATCATCGCGAAGAGGGGGACGGTTGAACAGTCCGCCCTTGGTTTCCACAGTTCCATCCGGGTTTACCACGTCAACCTGAACTGAGCCAGCATATAACGGCGCTCCGTTAATCGTCGCAGGGACGATCACTGCAGCACGTATCTTCGTGCTTCCCCCGTCATACCCCCAACTTCCAGCGTACGACGAAGCCTGGGCAACAACACCTGGCGGGGCGACTTGGCTTTGATCCTTTCCGTTGCCGCAACCAGACATGAGCAAGACTACCACCCCTAACAGCACTCTTTTCACCATAACACCCTCCATTTAGTTGGCAGAACATTCACAGTAGACAGGACCTTCCTTGGTGCTTGCTGGGCTCCTGGACGAGCTACTCTCCGCAACCGCAGACACTTCCATTGAGATTGATCGGTAAAAGGTGCTCCGGCACTTTCTCGATACCGAAAGACTCAGCCAGGTAGAAACGATCGCAGGCATTAAAGTTACCCCGACAATATTCATCCATCAGCCGTTCACCGCTTGCCATTACACCCGCAGACTCGTTGAAAAATGAACATGTTTCAGCATGTTTACAGCTAGACATCCTGCCTCCTTGCCGCAAGTTGATATTGCACCATTAACTCCACACCGTTTTAGGGCGATCCAAGCTTACAACAAGAAACATGCCAAAGATTAAAAAAAATAAATAATAGCGAAGTGCCGGCAGGTTACCAAGGTACCGATGGTTGGTCATTATCCTTCTTAGGTGTGCATTTTTTTACAGCAGCCCTCATCCCGAGATAAAAATTCGTTTCCATTCAACACATTGACCGTGGCTGTAAAATTTTTCACAGTCAATTTTGTTACAGTCATCGTCTCTGCGTGAAATATGAGCAAAGAGCCCGTTCATTTAGTGCCGGTCTTGTGCCCGGATGCAGTTGCCTATGACGCTCGGCCTGTATCCGGACTGAGCTCGATACACGACAAAAAAAGGGTTGCGGCGACCAGCCGTAACCCCTTTTTCTCGAATCATCACTCTAAGGCGGTTTATTTTTTCTTTTCCGGTATCAGCTTACAATCCGCCAAATTTTAAAGCATCCTCGTCTCCGTTAATGTGGAGTCATCGCTCAAGGATTTCGTGACAGACGTGGTCAAACACGGGCTGGTTCGACATCACAGGGGGAGCCCTGTCCAGTCCGCCAAAGTTCGAGGAAGGAGGTATACTTGGTCCTCGTAGGTAAAATTCTGCATAGGAGGTCCGTATGTGCCGAGGTATTACGGGTACAGTTCGTCTTTCCTGGGCAGCGTTCACCTTGCTGATCTCCGCATGCTCAAGTTCTCTCCCCATTCATACCGACTTTGCCGTTCCTGACGATTCCCTCCGACTTGCCCAGATGTTGGAACTCGAGAAACGTGACACCGTAATAAAGACCAAGGAAGTCCATGAAGCCATATTGGCTTCGGGGCTGGCAGAGTCAAGCATTGTTGATGACAGCGTAGGTGTAGCTCGCATTTATTGCTGTGGCGGCGTCGGGGAAGGATCATTGACAATCATAACCTACATCCCACAGGGCATAGATGTTCAACCCGGGGATATTGTCGAGCTGAAAATTGGACACTCACCAGAAAAAGGGCGTGCGGGTGCAATGAACACGATAACCCGTGTGGTTCAGAGACGTGGAGATAAAGAAGGACACTGCTGGTGGGACCCCAAGGATGACCGCCTGTGGCAGCGGGTTCTGTATTGCGACTGGATGCAGCAGGAAGGATGGAAAAAGCAAGGGGGGATGAGCCCTGCCTGGTATCGCCCCCCGACTGCGAATGCCAATTGAGGGGAGGGGCCAGTTGCCGCCGTCAGCCTCCCTCCACTCAAGATCTCCGACTTTATTAGAGCCGGGCCTGAACTCACTGTTGCTTGACTATATCGACCGAGATCTCCACTGCCGGAATGGTTCCTCTGTTCTCCAGCCAGTGCATGGTGTTCCTATCCTCGGGCCAGCCCACTCCCGGTCCATAGTCCGTGGCGACTCCATTTCGATGATCGGTAATTGTTCCTTGGAGGATGTAGACGGTGCCTGGTCTGTCTTTATGGTTGTGAATCGGGCCGAAGACACCTCCGGGCTCGATGGTCACCATGCGCATCCGGAGTTGGCGCCCGGCCATGCCCTCGATCTCGGGGCCCAGGTCGATCGTTGAAAGTACCTTCACCGTAACACCTTTCGTCTCAGGTGCCAGTTGTTCCTCGTTGCTCATCTGCTTTCCTCTCTGTACTTCCCGGCACCCCACTCCTATAGCCTGACCGGCTTTGATTGGTCGATATGCAGCAGAGGTGACATGATGCTACCTGCGTCCCCCCAGCCCCCCTCAGCCTCGCCTTAACTCACCTTCGCCCCTTTGGTCACGGTCTCCTGCTCAGGTCGATGCTGGCGCTCCCTTTGATGGATGCGCCGTCGCTGGTCTTGCCTTCCAGCACGACCACCGTTCCTAACTTGCCAGGTCTCAACGCGTTGACCTTTACCTCAAAATCCAGCACCAGGTCTGGTAATCCGTCCGCATTAACATCGGTGAGCGATGATCTGACGTTGCCGGTACCGAAGGTGACCCCCCGGTTGGTAAGCGTCACCGTTGCCGGATCGATGATCGTCGCATCGAACCCCGCATCTTCGGTTCCTACTGGCCGGCTCAATATCGCCACCTGGACGTTTTTGCCGGGCAGGAGGCTCTGGGGCTCTCCATCTGCACTCGGTTTTACTTCGATGACGACCGGGGTTGCTGTATCGACGAGATAGCGGGCAAGGGCGATGCTGCCATTGGAATAACCTGCCAAGACGACTCTTCCGTCTGCCTGAGTGACAAGTGCGTAGGCAACATCGTCTCCTTCTATCGGAAAATCAGTGAGGACCACCCCTGCTTCACCAAAAGTTACATCGCGTTGCCCATCTCGATCGAAGCGGGCCAGCGCAAAATCGTGGGTGGAAGACCATTTCCCTTCATTCATGCCGGCTCCCATAATCGTCTCGCCGGCACCCTCGTCGGCGTCATAGAAGCAATTGAGACTGGGCGAGTTGCTAAAGTTCAGTTGGAGGATGCCATTGTAGCCAAAGCTTGCGTCGACAGCGCCATCGGTGCCAACTCTGGTCATCATGGCGTAAAAACCAGAAGCACCACCTAGAAAAGCTGTCATTCCTGCTGCCACTAGCTTGCCGTCGGATTGCAGGAAAAGAGTGTCATATTCCCCTTCCCCGCTGAAAACGTGGCCATCTGTGCCAAAACCGGCATCGAGGGAGCCGTCCGGAAGGTATCGGGCTACCACCCCGGAATATCGATACCAATCATTATCTCCTGCCCCTGCCACGGCGATCTTCCCATCTGTGCGTTGGATTACCACCCCATGCAATTCACCGCTTCGTAACGGGCTTGCCACGGTCACAACCGTACCGTTGTTTCCGAAGGTTTTGTCCAATCGGCCATTCCCCCAGTATCGTGCCAGTGCGAAGTGGCGGACACCCCCAATTGTGGTGAACCCTACAACGACAATTTTACCGTCCGCGTCAATCGCCACCCCGAAGGCCTGGTCACCTTCATTGCCGAAACTGGTGGTGACGGTGCCTGCGCTGCCGAAAGTGGGATCACCGCTTCCGTCCCGGTTGTAGCGAGCCAGGGCGAAGGTGTATTTGTCCTCGACTGAGGTATAACCGGCAACAACCAGCTTGCCGTCTGGTTGTACAGCAACTCCGCGGACAGAGCTTGCTCCCTCCGCCCCATACCTCCCGATCACCCTCCCTTGACTGCCGAACGAAGAATCGATGGTCCCGTCAATCCGGTAGCGTACCAGGACGATCTCGTCCCCGGCGTTTCCGGCAACGATCATCATCCCATCCTGCTGGATGGCCATGGCGTATCCTGCAACTGTTGTGGAACCGAAGGTGGTGGTGACATACCCTCCGTTGCCGAAGGTAGGATCAAGTGCTCCTGGGTAGGCCGCCTGTGCTACCGACTGAATGGTGAGGAGACAGAATGCGAGGGCGATAATTGCCATGCAACGAGGGGGTCTGAAATAACCGTTCATGATTTGCTCCTTTGGGGGCGCCATCTATAACGCGCAAAAGCTCAGCCAAAGCCGAGGGGGCGGTCGATCCTCGGGAGAGAAATCGTGTGAAGTACGGTTCAAGCCTTCGGTTAAAAGGTGGGGCTGGGGGGGGCGATACCGTTAAAAAGGTACCACTCTTTAAAGGTCTAGCAACCGCGTTTAATGGCTCACGTCCGAAACGGGTTTCCTGCGTCGTAGAGTAACTTGCTATTTCCCGCCAAATCGGCTACGGTGACTGCCGTCGTCGGCTTTGTACTTCCTATTTTGGGGAAACATTCGGTCCAAATCGGTGCAGCCCATACCAGGAAATGGTCCAGTTGCGGCCCCTGATGACAAAATTTGTTGCAGACGCTCACAAACCTGCCCTTTTGGGGGCAGCATCACCGGAGGAAGGATCCTGTCTCGCATGAAGTTCATCGTTGTTAGTATATTGCTGTTGTTTCCTGTTTTTGTATTCGCTCAAAAACTCCCCGTTGTGGCAACCAAAGACGGAAAGGTTGCCTTCGACCAGTCTCAATTCCCTTCCAAAATGAAGCCTGGGGTATCCATACTGAACACCAAGTGCGATTCCTGCCACAGCCTTGAGCGGGTCTTCAACGCTCTCGAGACGGGTTACACCGTTAGCGGGCTGTCTTTCAAAAGGCCCGACCTCAAGCCATTCGTCATCAAGAAGATGCGCCGCCCCGATATGAACCTCAGCACCCAGGAGGCCTCGGAGCTTCTCAAGACCTTGCAGTATATGCTGGACCAAGACTCCCACCTAGCCTCAGAGTAAGACACCCCACGAGGCTCACCAGCTCGGCGGCCACAAAGACGGGTTGCCCCCATCGTCGCTTTCCCATCCCGTCTCCCTTCCGGGTGATGCTTGCCCAGACCATCCCGTCGCCACCCATTGCTTTGCCATCCATTTTCCCATTTGACAGCAAAAAAGCTCGTGTTAGATTCTGTTAATGGTTTGACATCACAGCTTTACGGGAGGTGTAGATGACCGCAAGCACAGACCCCATCGACCGCAGGTACCAAAACGCGTCGGTGAACGATCTCATCGTGACCGCCAAGGTTGCCGGGAAAAAGCAGAAAGACCACGCTGCCTTCAAGGAGAAACTGCCGGAGTACGTCTATGAACCGGACCAGTTGGACGATCTGGCGTCAAAACTGGAGATGGCCCGCGATGCGGCTGTTGGCCATGACACCTTTAGGGTGGCCGAAATGAAAGCCATCATGGTCCAGACGGTGCTGGCCCTTGACAACAACGCCGACCATGTCGTGAAAGTTTCGCGGCACCGTAACGATCCCAGTATCCTGCTGGAGTCAGGCTACGACCTGAAGCCGGAGACTGTGAACGTGAAAGAGAAAACCAAACTGCTGGACTTGGTGCCTGAGCTGTCAGCAAAGCATGTGATGGGTGTACCGGGGGCCATTTTGGCCATACTGAAACTGGCGGTGACCAAGGCATCCGTCGAGCTGCAAATGACGGAGACCCCGGATAGTGAAGAATCATGGAAAGGGATCGGCCAGGGGATCTACAACCGGTCCCGGATCGAGATAAGAGGGCTTGAGCAGGCGAAGAAGATTTACCTGAGGGCGAGGTACCATCAGGATGGCGGCGTTGGACGATGGTCTCAGCCGGTAGCCATAATTGTTTTATGAAGCGCCAGCGGAAAGTCAAGGATGGCGGCAGGAAAGGACCCGCCGCCGTCCTTTTCACTCACCACCTTACCTGTGGAGTTCAATGATTCCCCCGCCAACTCCTTAGCTCCAGTAGTTGCAATCACACTCCCCCATTATCGGTATCCCCTTGAGCAAAAACACTCCAGTCTCGCCGTGACTGGTCCAGCTTTATCGAGATCTGGACCCGTTTCCACCGGATCTGGACCCGTTTCCACCGGATCCGGACCCGTTTCCACCGGATCCGGACCCGTTTCCACCGGATCTGGACCCGTTTCCACCGGATCTGGACCCGTTTCCATCGGATCTGGACCCGTTTCCATCGGACCCGGACCTGTCTCCATCGGATCTGGACCAGCTTCCATCGGACCCGGACCTGATTCCAGCGGATCCGGACCGGATTCCAGCGAATTGGGGCCTGATTTCAGCGGATCCGGGCCGGCTTTCACTAGATCTGGACCAGTATCAGCCGGACCTGGACAGGTTTCCTCCGCTTCCAGTTGGATTGCCAGCGGAAAAGGACCCGAATCGCGCAAAGCGTGAGAAAAGCCAACGAGACTATCCAATCACCGCCAGTACCGGCTGGTGGGATGTCTTGCGCCTGCCCGTCTCCCCCTTTGAAGTGGGAGGACAGGTGGTGGATATGGTGCAGGGAAGGGGGAGCCGGTATCAGCGGCAGATTGGCTCCACTGGGGAAAACTGGAGAGGCGCTACCCCCAGCGCCAAAAAGCGAGGATAAGCACGATGACGAAGACAATCCCGAGATTCATGTACGCCATGAAGTAGAAGACCCTTTCGTGCAGAGGCTTTGCATGTTGGCGGGACAGCACCAACTCGCCTACCTGCGGCATGGCAAGTATCTTCTCTTCGCCGTGCGGGGCCTGCTTGAGGGTTTCGGTAAGATCTGCCCCGGCAGCATGCCGGCCCACATGCATCCCTTGCTTCCAGAGCCGGCTGGAGGTCACGTCGTAGATCCGATTTTGGAATGCAAAAAGCGCGGGCCTGCCATCTTTACCGTCGCAGCGGGCAAGATCGTCTAAGGTCAGGGCTCCGGTGGTCACCAGGGGCGCCGCCCCTATCTTTTTCTTGAGACGGGGCCCAATCACCAGGACCGCCACCAGTCCCGTGAGGACCATGACCAGGTACAGAGAAACCTTGATTATCAGCAGAATCCCGAATCGGGTGTGGAGGAGCATGTCCGGCGAGGTAATCCGGAAGTGGGTGAGGATAGCGCCAGTTATCCCCATAATGGCCATCGAGACAATGCCGACCTTGACCTCTCCGCGGGGCAGGCCGTGGGACGCATAGGCCGGCTTCAGGACAAGATGGACGTAGAGGATGGTGCCGAACCATAGGATGGCGGTCAGGAAATGGAGGTAGCCAACTGCAAGTCTCGCCACCTTGGCAGGAAGTGCAGGCCCCGCTTGTTCCTGGGAGGCATGCAGGGTGGCCTGGTAACTTTTGCCATAGGCCGTCAGTTCACCGCCCCCTGCCGGATCAAGGTGGCAGACTGCACACGTTTTACCGGTCGCCTTGGCGAACTCCTCGGTGGCAAAGCTGGTGGAGGGCGCCATGAGCAGCACGGAGAGAACCAGCAGGACAAGTACGAGGAGAACCGTGCTGCCCGCCCTGCGACCATGACCTGCCCTTACCCTCCCTTCGAACATCTCCTTGTCAGCCACACTGAACCCCGTCAAGTATTTCATCCTTTGATAACCCCTGTGCTACTTGGATTCACCCACCATTGGCCAGGTTTCACGACCCGTAACGCCAGATCAAAGGGGGAGGGCCGCCTGATCCAGGCCGGTGATCTTCCACTCCTTTCTTGTGAAGGTGGGTTGTCTGGTGGTTGATAGCACAAATAGATGAAATAAAACACCACTAATGTTGTGCGCCCTTTTCAAGAAGCCGAAGGTGCTTGTAAAATGGGGGAAATATGTTTTGTTTTCATCAGGCGGATCCTGCTCCTTTCCGCCGGACCCAGAGGAAGCACATGAGATGGCGCGAGTTGTATAAAAGCCTTTACCTGCAGGTCCTGTGCGGCATTGCGATCGGGATTTTGCTCGGTATTTTCGACCCCGATCTGGGGGCCATGATGAAGCCTTTAGGCGATGGCTTCATCAAGCTGATCAAGATGATCATCGCCCCGGTCATTTTCTGTACCGTGGTGTCCGGCATCACCGGCATGGACGACATGAAGAAGGTGGGGAGGGTAGGCGGCAAGGCCCTGCTTTATTTCGAAGTGCTCAGCACGTTGGCTCTGCTGATCGGGCTGGTTATCGTGACGGTGGTTCGGCCTGGTGCAGGCTTCAATGCGGACGTGAGCAAGCTTGACACTTCCGCTCTCACCACTTTCGCCGCTGGGGCAAAGACGCTGCACACCGCCGATTTCCTGATGAACATCATCCCCTACAGCGTGGTGGATGCCTTTGCCAAGGGAGACATCCTCCAGGTACTCTTCTTTTCGCTGCTCTTCGGCTTTGCCCTGGCGGCTTTCGGGGAAAAGGGGAAGCCGGTCGCAGCCCTGATCGACCAGGTCTCCCACGTGATGTTCGGCATCGTCGGCATCATCATGAGAGCGGCCCCTCTGGGTGCCTTCGGCGCCATGGCCTTCACCATCAGCAAATTCGGCATCGGCTCTCTTGCGAGGCTCGGGCTGCTCATGGGGAGTTTTTACGCCACCTGCCTTATCTACATCTTCGGGGTGCTCGGCATTATCTGCAAGCTGCTGGGCTTCAACATCTTCCAGTTCATCTGCTACATCAAGGAAGAGCTACTGATCGTGCTGGGGACCTCTTCTTCGGAATCCGTGCTGCCACGCATGATGTCCAAAATGGAAAAGCTCGGTTGCACGAAATCGGTGGTCGGGTTGGTGATTCCGACCGGCTACTCGTTCAACCTGGACGGCACTTCCATTTACCTGACCATGGCGGCCATCTTCGTCGCCCAGGCGACCAACACCATACTGACCCCGCGCCAGACCCTCACCATTTTGGCCATACTGATCCTTACCTCCAAAGGGGCGGCTGCCGTGACCGGTGGCGGCTTCATCACCCTGGCGGCTACCTTTGCGGCGGTACCGACCATTCCTCTGGCCGGCTTGGCCCTCATCCTGGGCATCGACCGCTTCATGTCCGAGGCCCGGGCGCTCACCAACCTGATCGGCAATGGTGTGGCTACCGTTGTCATTTCCCGGTGGGAGAAGGAGTTGGACGTCTCGAGGCTGCAGCAGACACTCCATAACAAGGGCGATTAGGATGGTGGGCCCAAGACGGCGTAAGACCGGCTTTTCTATTTGAGGTGACAGGACAGGCAGATCAGGGACGCTGCCTCTTTTGCCCTCAGCAGGTATCCCGAGTCGTCGTCCCCGCAGCCATGGACGTTATGGCAGGTGTCGCAGGTCACATACTCGCCCAGGTAAAGGGTATCCGCTATCTTGTAATGCCCGTTTCTCTCGACCGTGTTGTAGACCCCGCTGTTTTGGCTAATCGTTATGCTGGTCGCGAAGCGCTCCTGTTTGTCTACCAGTTCTCCGCTTTTCCTGGTGGTCATGGCCAGGTCGTAGCTGAACCCGATGGGGTGGTTTCTCGTCAAGTCGACCACCTTGTTGCCGATGACGGAGCGCTCCGGCATGTAGACCGGATTCCCGTCAATCATGGCAATGGCGGTCACCCCGTCATGGCAGGACATGCATAACCGGCTTGCCCCTATCAATGGATCGTCGATCTTGATGTCGGCATTGGGAGGAGCCACCCACTTGTAGGGGCTGAAGCTGGCTTTGCTCACCTCGCGGTTGAAGAGAGCCTCGCCAGGGACGGCATTGTGGGGGATATGGCAGAATTCGCAGGCATTGCCGTTGTTGTCAGAGCCTCCTAAACTGGTCAGATCGTGGGGCCCTCCCGTTATGCATGAAGTTGCCGCCCAACCGAGACAGGGGATGCCGGAGAACAGAAACAGGACCAGCACCAAGACATTGCAGATTTTCATAAAACACACCAAAGCCAACCCGGGATTTTTCGGGAAACGGATCTAGCATTACTGTTTCATGAAGACAACCAATGACGGTGAGGAATCTGCACCTGCCTGTTATTACGTCGGTTTTAGCCGCCGCCGACCTTGTCGTTTCAGGAATGGGTGGCATTTTGCCACCGCTTTTTGCCCTCTTTTGCAGGTCGCCTGGTCCATAACGCCAATGACAGGCCGGTGCGTTGTCCCCCACCTGGAGTCGAGTATACTGTTGAGAAACCCTCATGGAAGGGGCGGTCAGGGGGAGCAATGACTGGAGTTCGCAGGACCGGCAAGAGCACCTGCCTCTTGTATGCCTTCGTGCTGGTGGTGCCTATTGTGGTGAGTGGTTGCGGACACTTGGCCGAGGATGTCGAGGTGAGGTCCAGCTTCCGGGACGCTAACAACTTTTTCAATAAAGGAAGCTACCAGGACTCCCTGAAGGAATATGAGCAGATCCTCGCGCGCTACCCCGGGAAGGGGGACGAGGCCCTGTTCGAGATGGGGATCGTCTACCTGTACCCCAAAAAGGAAGGAAGGGATCTCGTCAAGTCACGGGAGTCTTTCGAGAGGCTGGTGAGGGACTACCCGGAGAGTAGTTTCAGGCAGAGTAGCGAGCTGATGCTCCTCTACATCAAAGAGCTCTCGGCCAATAACCTCATGTCCGCTTCCCGGCTGAACGAGATGGACCTGATCAAACAGGAACTGGGAACAAAAGACACGGAAATCCTTTCACTGCAAAGGCAACTCAAATCGCTCGACCATACACTGGTCACCTTGGCAGCCAAGCACAAACTGGTCGACAGGGTCCTGGTCGAAAAAAGGCAGCGCAGATTGACGCTGCTCTCCAAAGGCGATGTAGTCAAAAGTTATAAGATAGCTTTGGGAGGCAATCCCAACGGGCCGAAGGAAAGGGAGGGTGACAACAAAACGCCGGAAGGGATCTACCTCATCGATTCGAGAAACTACAACAGCTACTACCACCTCTCCCTGCACATTTCCTATCCGAATGCCTCGGACAAAAAAGTGGCAAAGAAACTGGGCGCCTCTCCGGGCGGGGGCATCTCGATCCACGGACTCCACGGCGGTTGGTTGCGTGGGGGAGACGAGCACGTAGTGGTCGACTGGACAGACGGGTGTATTGCGGTGACCAACGAGGAGATAGAGGAACTCGATCAGCTGGTTCCTAACGGGATGACCGTAGAGATAAGGCCTTGAATCGGCATCATTTGGTGCTGGCCTGCCGCTTCCATTGCCTCCAGATCCTGCTCAGCCCTGTGCGGGGTTCTGCCTGCCTCAGCAGTGAACCCTGCGGAAGATGGTGAAGTGCGATTTCCTGCGTTCGGGGCCCTGGTAGCCAAAGTCTGTTACCTGTCTGCGCCTGACCTCTATCCATTTGTCCTCGATGTTGTAAGCGGCTACCTTCCCTTTTTCAACAAGATCTTCGATTCTGGAAACATGGACAGTCTTTATAGACCCATCCTCATAGATCACCTTTGTTTTCATCACCACTTCCCTCTGCAGTTCGTTACTGCCGCTTTATCCTGTTCACCGGCCGTGGGTGCGCCTTTCCTGCCCGTCGTAAACGCTCCTGCGGCGCCGCCTCAGTTCTATCCATTCATCGAAGGGCTTGTAGGCCGCGATCACTCCATGACCAAGGAACTTCCCCAGGTGAACATCCCTGATCTCTCCGAATTTGCCGGTGGTAAAGATGACCTGTATCACGACTTCATCCTCCCTGTGTTATAGGAAGCGCTGAGCCAGAGTCACCCTCCTTTACCAGTTTTCAAAGTACCTCCTCTATAATTGTATAGCTGGTTCCTTGGTAAGCAATAAACGACGTAAAAACGGGACTTTATGGTGGTGTGTGCTGGCCGAAGGATGCGGGGCGAATGACACTAAAGAGCTGCCCGGCCTGCCCCCCAAACGGGTGAAGTCACGCCTGCGCGTGGTCCTTCCGGCTGCCTCAAGTGGGGGAAAAATGGTACCGCTGGGGCGGCAGGTAACGCCAACAAGCACACCGGTTATTGAAGCTGATGGAGTGCATCCGGGAACGCTGGAGGGAGCTTGGCGAGCTTATGGGGTGGGACAGACGGGGGAGATTCCCCCCGTGCAGGTCTACTGCGAGGCGAGCCGCAGTCTTGGAACAAGATGGGGGTCAAGTTGGGCCATCTTGTCCGGGCCGAGCCCTACCAAGGTATCCCTGAACCGGGTGGCTTCCGCGATTGCCGAGACAACCTCGATCCCCTGGCAGACCGCCCGGACCCGTCCCAGGTGGCTGGTTCCCTTGTCGAGCAGCAGCACGCTCCCCTTGTAGTTACCGTCCCGCCAGTGATGGAGTGCGACGGCGATCATCAGCATCCCCTGGTAGAAGTCGCGCAGCTCTCCCTGTGAGCCGACCCAGAGGTCTTCCAGGGTCTCGTGGCACTCGAACCATTCTCCGCTATTGAACTCCTCCACCGCCTTTAACAGTTCCGGCGAAGGCAGCAGCTGGCAGTCCTGGCCCTTATCCGATTCTGACATGACTGATCATCTCCTGTTACGACCCCTCCGTTGGTCCTGAACCTGCCCAAATGCGTCAGGCAAGGGTCGCCTGCTCCAACTCGGTTGCCAGCATCTCCACACGCGGCATGGCGATTCCGCGCTTGAGGGCATAGGAGAGGGGGATTCGGAAGATGGCGCCAATCTCCAGCGGGCGCCCATCTTCCCGGTCGATCTGCATGGAGGGTTTGTAGACCCCCATATTGTCGGTGAAATCGAGCATGGCATCGGCAAAGGTCTCTGCGATCGGTGACAGGACCGCCTGGCTGTTGGCGGCGGTGATCACCTCCACCATCAGATCGCGCACCAGCTTGCGGCAAGCCTCCTGCGCCAGCAACCGGTCGACCGGCTGCTGGAGGAGGGCGCACAGCCCGTTGAAGGGGATGTTCCACACCAGTTTCTCCCAGCGTGCCCGGACCAGATCGGTGGTGGCCTGGCAGGGGACGCCGGCCCTGGTGAAGGCTTCCACGAGACGTTCGAGTCGCGAGCTGTCGACACGGCGGTATTCCCCCAGGATGATGCGGCCCGCTCCCAGGTGATGGACTTCCCCCGGTTCGGCCCGGTTCGAGCAGAGAAAGGCAACGCCGCCGATGATGCGGTCAGCGCCGAACAGCTCCGCCAGCGCCTCTTCGTTCCCCAGCCCGTTTTGCAGGGTGAGGATCTGGGTGCGGTCCCCCACCAGGGGGGCGATCAGCCCGGCATAGTGGACGTTGGCGAAGGTCTTCAGCCCCACCAAAACCAGGTCCACCTCCCCTATCTCTTCAGGCGCCAGGTACGCCTGTACCCTGGGCAGCTCGAAATCTCCGTTGGTGGAGTGTACCTTGAGGCCTTGGCTGGAGATGGCCTGGTAATCGCGCCGCAGCAGGAAGTGGACGTCTTCGCCGGTTCGCTGCAGCATCGCTCCATAATAAAGTCCAAGGGCGCCGGCGCCCACGATGGCAATTCGCATACTACAACCTCCGTCGGATTTTTCGGTCCGGGTACCTTACCATAGCTCGCTGGCTGTGGCTAGAGAAGCGAAAGGCAATCGAGGCGCGAAGACGCGGAGGGGCGCAGAGAAGGGCTCCTTTTTTACGGTTCCTCTCAGGGGGAGCGGGGAGGGGGAAGGCCCGGACCGCAATCTTGATGCTTTCTTGATGGGATCGGCCGGCATTTTAACATCGCCTTGATGCGCGATCTGCTAACGTGCTAACCAGATTCAAGTATTTCGGTCGGCGTGATCAACGATGCTTGCGCTGCAGTCCGGGAGGTCCCATGGATTCCAGTCCTGTCGCCGTCAACGACTCCTTCTTTCACAAGGCCAAACGCGCCATCTTCGGCGCTCCCAAGCACCTCAAGGATAGGCAGCTCTTCCACAGCATGTCGCTGATCCCCATCCTCGCCTGGGTGGGGCTGGGCGCCGACGGCCTTTCCTCGTCGGCCTACGGCCCCGAGGAGGCCTTCAAGGCGCTGGGTTCGCACACCTACCTGGCTCTGCTTTTGGCCCTGATCACCGGGCTTACGGTCTTCATCATCTCCTACGCCTACTCGCGGATCATCGAGCACTTTCCGCACGGCGGCGGCGGTTACATCGTCGCCAGTCACCTGTTGGGGGAAAGGGCCGGGGTGGTCTCCGGCAGCGCCCTGCTGGTCGACTACGTGATGACCATCACCATCTCCATCGCCTCCTGCGTGGACGCCATGTTCAGCTATGTGCCCCAGCAGTTCCACCACTACAAGGTCCCCTTTTCCTGCCTGCTGATCCTGTTGCTGATCGTTTTGAACGTGCGCGGCGTCAAGGAGTCGGTGACGGTGCTGGCGCCAATCTTCATGGTCTTCGTGGTGACCCACATCGTCATGCTGGTGTACGGCGTCTGCATCCACGCCGACCGGGTGGCGCCGGTCGTGAAAGAGCTGGGGACCGGCATCCACCACGACCTTTCCACCATCGGCAGCCTGGGGATACTGCTTCTCTTCATGCGCGCCTACTCGCTTGGGGGCGGCACCTACACCGGCATCGAGGCGGTCTCCAACGGGCTGCAGATCATGCGCGAGCCGCGCGTGCAGACCGGCAAACGCACCATGCTCTACATGGCCACCTCGCTTGCCTTCACCGCCAGCCTCATCCTCCTCTGCTACCTCTTCCTAAGCCTCAAGCCGGTGGAGGGGAAGACCTTGAACGCCGTGCTGGCCGACTCGCTGTTCGGCAACTGGCCGATGGGGAACTGGCTCGCCCTGGCGACCATCTTCTCGGAGGGCGCTCTCCTGCTGGTGGCGGCCCAGGCCGGTTTCGTGGACGGACCGCGCGTCATGTCCAACATGGCGATCGACTCCTGGCTGCCGCACCGTTTTGCGGCGCTCTCGGTGCGGCTCACCATGCGTAACGGCATCGTCCTGATCGGCGCGGCCGCCATCGCGCTCCTCTTCTACACCCGCGGTTCGGTGGACGCGCTGGTGGTCATGTACTCCATCAACGTCTTCATCACCTTTTCGCTGTCGCAGCTCGGGATGTCCCGGTTCTTCATCGCACGCCGCAGGGAGGATCCCCTGTGGAAACGCCACCTCGCGGTTCACCTGGTCGGCCTTCTGCTCTGCGTCTGCATCCTGGTGATCACCGTCTTCGAGAAATTCTCGGAAGGGGGATGGATCACCCTGCTGATCACCTCGGCGGTCATCGGCCTTTGCTACCTGATCAAGGGGCACTACCTCCGGGTGCGCAACGCGGTCACCCAGCTGGATGAGGCGCTGCTGGATTTCCCCACCACCGGCCCGGTCAACGACGGCCCGCTCGACCCCAACGCCCAGACCGCCATCCAGCTGGTTTCGGGTTACAGCGGTTTCGGCGTTCACACCCTCCTCTCCATCGTCACCACCTTCCCCAGGACCTACAAGAACATCGTCTTCGTGGCGGTGGCGGTGGTCGACTCCGGCTCCTTCAAGGGGGCCGAGGAGGTGGAGGCCCTGGAGGCCTCGGTCCAGGGCGGGCTGGAAAAGTACGTCGACCTGGCAAGGCGGCTGGGCTTTGCGGCTGAATACCGGATGGAGGTGGCGACCGACGTGGTGGAGGCGGCCACCGGGATCTGCTCCCAGGTCTCCCGGCAATACCCCCGCTCCACGGTCTTCACCGGCCAGCTCACCTTCCGGCTGGAGAAGTTCTATCACCGTATGCTGCACAACGAGACCGCCTTCGCGATCCAGCGCCGCCTGCAGTGGGATGGCCTCACCACCGTGATTCTTCCCATCAGGGTCTCTGCCTGACCGGTCAAAAAAAGGAGGGCCGGCTCGTTAAAGCCGGCCCTCTCGCCGTTTCATCTCTTCGCTTTGCTCCCTGCCGCCAGGACGCACCAGGGGTTACTCCCGGACATGGTTTCCCGTGCTCGCCCTTGCCGGTGCAGCTTCCGGTTACCGGGCCACCTCGGCTCTTTCCCGCTCTTCAGCCTTCGCCTTCAGCTTCCGGAGGTTCTCATCCGCCCTGGCCTTCATCCTTGCCCGGAACTCCTGGTCGTTGGAATACCTGGCCTGGAAATTCCTGGAAGCCGTGGCGATCAGGCGGTCGAGGAGGAAATCGAAGTAGCGGTCTTCGACCTGTTCGCCTTCGGTCAGGACGAGGTGGTACTCCTGAATCCTGTGGCCGGTATTGGTCCTGTTTTCCAGCACCGCCTCCGGATACTCTGTCCTGAGCGCGTTGGCGTCCGCCCGGTCCAGAAGAAGAATATCTACCAGAGCTCCCATATCGACATCTCCAGTTTCAAAAGAACGTGTGGGTATGGTGCAGCCGTTTATTCATTGAGGTTCAAGAAACCTGTTGCTACTTCTTCCTCCGCAGTCTCTGAGCTTCCTCCATCCTGGCGGCGCTCGCGTTTCCCAGGTAGTTGGCCAGCCAGGCCGATACCACCGCGAAAACGGCAATGATGGCAAAAATCGAGAAAGGCGCTGTCAGTAAATCGGTCATTGCGGTTTTCTCCCTTGGTGCAGGCGTAGTGAAATGCTTCGAAGGGACCCCGTATCTGCGGGACTTGGCACCCGCCGGCCATAAAAAAAGCCGGGCCCTTAAATATCGGAAGATATTTCGGCGACCCGGCTGTCTCAGGGAGACCCAATAGGCTTTCCGTCCCATCCTCGCGGAAGGTTTAGTATTGTCGTGTATCTATGCAAAATGTGCGAGACTAATATCACTGTGGAATATTAATGTCAATCTTTTTAATAATGGCAAGCAATTTTTTCGCTGCTTCCTGCAACAACGGGCGACCTTTCACCCGGTTTTTTTTCTTGTGATCTTGGCCTCGGCCTGCTATGCACTTTTCAATCTCCCTCAGCGGCAAAGGAGCAGGCATGAGTAACGATTTTCAGACCCTGGTGGCTCTCTTCGGCCAGGGGCGTCTCGTGGAGGCGGAGCAGCTGGCCCGCAAGATGACCCGGCGCAACCAGAATAGCGGCATGGCCTGGAAGGCCCTCTCGGTGGCCATCAAACTGCAGGGACGGACGGCGGAAGCGCTGGAGCCGATGAAGATCGCTGCCGCCCGGCTCCCGGCCGACCCCGAGGCCTCCAACAACCTGGGCACCACCTTCAGGGAACTGGGCCAACTGGCCGAGGCCGAGGCGAGCTACCGTCGGGCTGTCCAGATAAAGCCCGACTACGCGGAGGGGCATTACAACCTGGCCATCCTGCTCAACGACCTGGGGCGCCACCAGGAGGCCGAGGCTGCCTGCCGGCAGGCCATCAGGATCAGGCCCGGTTATGTGGAGGCCTACAACATCCTGGGCGTAACGCTGAAGGCGATGGGGAAGGCGGAGGAGGCAGTTGCCTCCTTCAAGCGCGCGCTCGATCTCAACCCCCACTACCTGGAGGCCTACAACAACCTGGGCTCCGCCTTCAACGCCCTGGGGCGGCTGGACGAGGCGAAGGCGGCCTTTTCCAAGGCCTTGCAGCTGCGCCCGGATTTCGCGGAGGCCAGCAACAACCTGGGGGCGACCCTCTTCGACCAGGGGCTGCTGGAGGAAGCGGAAAAGAGCTACCGCCAGGCGCTCAAGTACCGTCCCGACTATGCCCAGGCCCACTACAACCTGGGCATCGTCCTGCACGAAATGGGACGGGTGACGGAGGCAATCGAGAGTTACCGGCGCGGCATCGAGAACCTTGCCGGCTACCTCGAGTGCTACAACAATCTCGCCCTTTCCCTCAACTACCTGGGACGCTGCCAGGAGGCGGAGGCCACCCTGCAACAGGCGCTCGCCCTGGACGCAAACCATGCCGATCTGCTGAACACTCTGGGGCTGACCCTGCACAACCTGAACCGGCCGCAAGAGGCGGAGATCGCCCTGCGGCGGGCGCTGGAGATCAAGCCCGATTACCTGGAGGCGCTGGTCAACCTCGGTCTGGTCCTGATCGAGCTGGGGCGACCGGCCGAGGCGGAGGCGAGCTTCCGCACGGCGATCGCCCTCGACCCCGGCAACCACAAGCTTTACCAGGGGCTCCTCTTTTCCATGAACTACCTGGCCGGGCGCAAGGCGGCGGACCAGGTGAAGGATGCCAGGAGCTTCGGAGCCCTGGCCAGCCGGCTGGCAGGCACCCCTTTTACCAGCTGGCAGGCCGCTCCCCGGTCGGAACGTCTGCGGGTCGGCCTGGTTTCGGGGGATTTCCGCAATCATCCGGTCGGCTACTTCCTGGAAGGGCTCCTCTCCCACCTCGACCCCTCCCGCATCGAGCTCTTCGCCTACTCCTGCAACCACTTCGACGATGAGCTGACCGGGCGCATCAGGCCCTTCTTTTCGAGCTGGCGGGAGCTGGCCGGACGCTCCGATGCCGCGGCGGCCGAGCTGATCCACCGGGACGGGGTGCACGTGCTGCTCGACCTCTCCGGGCACACCGCCAGCAACCGGCTTACCATGTTCGCCCGCAGGCCTGCCCCGGTGCAGGCGAGCTGGCTCGGGTACTCCGGAACCACCGGGCTCGCCGAGATGGACTACCTTCTGGCAGACCGCCAGGTGGTGCCGGCCGGGTCGGAGGACCAGTTCACCGAAAAGCTGTGGCGGCTGCCGGAAAGCTACCTCTGCCTGACCCCGCCTCCCTCGGCACCCGAGGTGGGCCCGCTTCCCCGGGACGCCGCAGGCTTTATCACCTTCGGCAGCTTCAATAACCTCGCCAAGATGAACGACGAGACGGTGGCGGTCTGGGCGCGCATCCTGACCGGCGTGCCGGGATCGCGGCTGTTCCTGATGACCAAGCTCCTGAACGACCAGGGGGTGTGCGAGGCGGTGCGCCGGCGCTTCGCCGAGGCCGGCGTCGGCAGCGAGCGGTTGATCCTGGAGGGGACCTCGAGCAGGGAACTGGTGCTGGCCGGCTACGGCCGGGTCGACATCGCTCTGGACACCTTCCCCTATACCGGCACCACCACCAGCGCCGAGGCTCTCTGGATGGGAGTGCCGGTGCTGACCCGCCGCGGCGACAGCTTCCTGTCCCGGGTCGGCGAGAGCATCCTCACCAGTGTGGGGCTTTCCGGCTGGATCGCCTCGGACGACGCCGATTATGTTGCCAAGGCGGTCGGCTTTGCCGGGGATCCGCAGCTGCTGGCGGCGCTGCGCAGCCGTCTGCGGGACCAGGCGCAGGGCTCGCCGCTCTTCGACATCGGGCGTTTCGCCCGCAACTTCGAGGCGGCGCTGTGGGGGATGTGGAATGAAAAGCTGAAACAGATGGAAAGTGGGGCGGGTGGGACGGCTTGAGGCAATCTTTATCAGTGGATAGGAGAGACCGGAGATGGACGGGCACAAAGAGCGGCATCAAGCGGAGATTGTTGAGCAGTTTTCCAGGCAGGCGGTGACCTTCACGCAGGTGCCGGGGCACCACGACGCCATGCAGGTGCTGCTTGCCATGTCGGAGGTAGCGGAAAATGACGAGGTGTTGGATGTCGCCTGCGGGCCGGGCATCGTGGCCTGTGAGTTCGCTCGACATGCGGCAAGGGTGACCGGTGTCGATATCACCCCGGCCATGATCGAGCAGGCGGCCAAGCGCCAGCAGGACGCCATGCTGGCAAACCTTTCCTGGGTGGTGGGCGACGCGCTGCCGCTTCCCTTCCCCGATGGTGCGTTTTCCCTGGTGGTGACCAGGTACAGCTTTCATCATCTGCTGTCCCCGGCCGAGGCGCTTAGGGAGATGGTCCGGGTGTGCCGGCCCGGCGGCAGGGTGCTGGTCGCGGACGTGGCACTGGACCATGCCAAGGTGGCCGCCTATGATCGGCTGGAGCTGATGCGCGATCCCTCCCACACGCACGCACTGACCCACGACGAGTTCTCCCGGTTATTCTCCCAGTCCGGCCTGGCCGACTGCCGGGCGACCGGCTATGGCGTGGGTATCGGGCTGGAGGAACAGTTGCGGGCCTCGTTTCCGAAGCCGGGCGACGATGTGGTGCTGAGGGAACTGGTGGAAAACGACATCGGCGTCGACCGGCTCGGCATCAGCGCACGCAGAGAAGGGGGGAAGGTGGTCTATACGGTGCCCGTCTCCGTCTACGTGGGTCGAAAGCCAGCCGCCTGATCCTGAGCGGGCGGACCGCCCTGCCGAGGTGGCCCCGCCTGCCCGTTTAAATGAAGTGGCTTTAAGCCTGCTGCTGTGGTAAAAACGATGGTTCCACCCGGTCTCGAACCGGGGAGGCAAACCCAGATATCGGGAGGTGGCAATGGCGGCACTGGCATTCATTGTACTGGTGGGACTGGTCGCTCTTCTGGCTGCGTCGGTGCGCATCCTCAAGGAGTACGAGCGGGGGGTCGTTTTCCGGCTCGGCCGCTGCGTCGGCACCCGCGGCCCCGGCCTGATCCTGCTCATCCCTGCCCTGGAGCAGATGATCACCGTCTCTTTGCGCACGGTGGCCACCGAGATACCGGCCCAGGACGTGGTCACCAAGGACAACGTCACCATCAGGGTGACCGCCGTGGTCTACTCCAAGGTGATCGATCCGCAGCGGGCCATCATCGAGGTGGAGCGCTACGAGTACGCCCTCACCCAACTCGCTCAGACCGCACTGCGGGCGGTGATCGGGCAGCATATCCTCGACGAGGTGCTGGGCGAGCAGACCAAGCTGCAGGAGTCCCTGGGGCTTGCGCTGGCCACCCAGACCGGCAAGTGGGGGGTGAAGATCGATCACGTGGAGATGAAGAACATCGACCTGCCGGTGGAGATGCAGCGGGCCATGGCCAAGGAGGCCGAGGCGGAGCGGGAGCGCCGCGCCAAGATCATCCATGCCGACGGCGAACTGCAGGCCTCCGCGAAACTGGCCGATGCGGCTGCCAGGCTGTCGGAGACCCCGGGCGCGCTGCAGTTGCGAACCCTGCAGACCATGACGGAGATCTCGGCCGAGAAGAATTCCACCATCCTCTTCCCCTACGAGCTGATGAACGCGGTGCAGGATGCCCTGGGCAAGCATGGCAAAAAAGAGTGAACCGGCGCCGGCCTGCCCTTGGCTGAGGGAACTGCACGGGGGGTAGACAAAGGAGTGCCGCTCCCCGTATGATGGGCCCAGAGGTGAGCGATGTCTCTCCTAGGGGGTACAAAAAGATGATGAGACTGTTCGGCAACCTGTTCCTGCTCCTGTTTTTCGCTGACGGAGGCATCTCTTTTCTGGACCAGCTCGTCTCGCTTTTTTTTCCGCTTTCCCCCCTGGCCCCGCTGCAACACCTGGCGGCCGACCTGGTGGTCCTGATGGCCCCGGTCATCTACCTCTGCCTGGGGATCGACAGGCGGCTCCCCAAGCGGGTCTTCCTGCCGCTGATCGTTTTCGTCTTCGCCTGCCTGTTCGCCCTCCTGCTGGTCCCCTCCCTTTCCGGCTCGCACCTGTTCGGTCTGGCGGTCGCCGCGGCGCAGCTGGCGCTCTGCCTGCTCCCCTGGAAATCCTTCCGCAAGGGTGGGGCGCCTTCGCTGACCATGCCGCCGGAGATGTTCCAGGGCCCTTCCTTCAGCACCAGGAACACCGTCAGCTTCGCCGCCGTCAACCTGCTGGTCCTCCCCTGTTTCCTGGTGCTGCTGCTGGCGGTCACCGTCAACGCCTACATGGTGAGGTACACCTCCGGCTTCATGCACCTGGCCGCCGACGGCCTGCACATGTCGGAAAAGGTCTACCGCCGCGGCAACCAGACCATCCGGCTGGCAGGGATGATCCACGTGGGGGAAAAGGATTACTACGAGAAGGTGGTGGGAAGCGCGGGGCCGGGGCGCACCCTGGTGCTGGCGGAGGGGGTCTCCGACAGCAGGGAGCTCTTGCAGAACCGCCCTGATTACGGGAAGCTGGCGGGGTACCTCGGGCTTACCACCCAGCAGGACCGGATGCACTTCAAGGGAAGAGCCATCGACGAGTCGGAACTCGACCGGCCGCAGCCGGTGCGGCACCCGGTGGCCCCTGCCGCCGTGGACATCCTGCGGGCGGACGTGGACATCAGCTCGTTTCAGCCGGTCACGGTCTGGTTTCTCGACACCCTCGGCAAGCAGATGAACGAGAGCCCCTCCCTGTCCAAGCAGCTGCTCTCCTCCATCGCCTGGTCGGAGAAGAACGTGACGCCGGCCATGCAGGAGACCATCATCGACGACATCCTCTACCGCAGAAACGAGGTGGTGATCGGCCAGTTGCGCAAGGCGCTTGGCCGCTACGACAACGTGGTGGTGCCGTGGGGGGCCTTGCACATGCCCGCCATCGAGCAGGAGGTGGTGAGGCAGGGATTCGTGCTCCAGCAGGTGCGCGACCGGGTGAGCATCCGTTTCTCGAAGAGGCGGCCGTGAGCGGGGCGCTGCTGGCCATCGACCTCGGCCTGAAAACCGGGCTCGCCCTCTACGGGGAGGATGGCCGGCTCATCTGGTACCGGTCGCACAACTTCGGCAGCACCGAACGGTTGCGGCGCGGGGCGCACGGCATCCTGAACGGGGTGCCCGGGGTGAGCGCGCTGGTGATCGAGGGGGGCGGCAACCTGGCGGTGGTCTGGGAGAAGGAGGCGGAGCAGCGGGGGATCGCGGTCCGCAAGGTGGGGGCCGAAGTATGGCGGCAGGCCTTCCTGCTGCCGCGCGAACAAAGAAGCGGTAGCGATGCCAAGAGGCACGCCGGGGAGATGGCACGCAGGATCATCGAATGGTCCGGTGCCGCGCGTCCCACCTCCCTTCGCCATGACGCGGCCGAGGCGATCCTGGTCGGGATCTGGGGTGTGCTGGAGCTGGGCTGGGCGGTAGCGCTCCCCAGGGAGATCCAGCGCTTCCTGATACCTTCGCGGTAAGCCGCAACGAGAAAACAGTGAAGAGCTAGCCCGGAGAACGCCCCTGTGACAACCTTTCTATTGTGGGTTGCAATCGTCACCCTTGTGCTGACCGCTGTGTCGGTGCTCGATCTGGTGCTCGGCAACCGGCGGGTGATCGCCCTGCGCGACGTCCCGCCTGCCTGGCAGGGGGAAACCCCGCGCGTTTCCATCGTGGTGGCGGCGCGCAACGAACAGCGCCACATACAGGAAGCGCTGCAGTCGCTATTGGGCCTTGCCTACCCCAACTACGAGATCATCGTGGTCGACGACCGCTCCGATGACGATACCGGCGTCATCCTGGACCGTATGGCCCACAAGCAGCTGCGTTTGAAGGTGATCCACGTGGACGCCCTGCCGGCGGGCTGGCTCGGCAAGAACCACGCGCTGTGGGTCGGCAGCCAGCGGGCCACCGGCGACCTGCTGCTCTTCACCGACGCCGACATCTTCATGGAGCCCAGCGTGGTGAGCCGGGCGGTCGCCTTCGTGAAGGAACACCGGCTCGACCACCTGGCGGTGACCCCCTCGGTGCACATGCCCACCCTGTTCCTGGCCATGTTCGGCGCCTCCTTCATCATCTACTTCTCCCTCTTCGCCCGGCCGTGGAAGGCGCGCGATCCCAAGAGCCGCTGCCACATCGGGATAGGCGCCTTCAACCTGGTGAGTGCCGCCGCCTACCGTCAGGTAGGGGGGCATCAGCCGATCCGGCTGCGTCCTGACGACGACATCAAGCTGGGCAAGATCCTCAAGAAGGGCGGTTTCCGCGCGGATGTGGCCTTCGCCCCCGATATGTTGTCGGTGGAGTGGTACGCCTCGGTGGGCGAGGCGATCAGGGGGCTGGAGAAAAACGCCTTCTCGGGTGCCGACTACAACATCCCGCTGGTGCTGATGGGGGTCCTCTTCCACCTGCTGTGCAGCATCTGGCCCTTTGTGGCCATCTTCCTGACCGGCGGTCCGGTCCGCCTGATCTACCTGGCGGTGGTGGCGCTTATCATGTTTGCCGTGGCGGACAGCACCCGTTTCCACGGCTCCCGCTCCTGGTACGCCCTCGGCTACCCGCTGACCTCGGCCCTGTTCGTCTACATCATGCTGAGGACCATGCTGCTGAACCTGCTACAGGGGGGGATCTACTGGCGGGGGACCTTCTATTCGCTGAAGGAGCTCAAGGCGAACCGGGTGTAGCCCGATCGTCGACTTGCTGCACGGCTCCCTGGCGGCCCGCTTGTTGAGGCCCCCCTTGCAGCGGGAGCCTTGCGCTGCCGAGGGCGGTTGCTGGCAGAACCTTTTCTTGTCGTCCCGTGAAAACAGAAAGAGGGGGGAGCCGCCATCGGCTCCCCCCTCTTTGTCTGTGCCGGCGTTGTCGGCTAGGCCAACCCCGCCGCTTTAGGCCGCGTGCTCGTGGGAGTGTTCGTGTTCGACCTCCTCGTCGTGCTCGTGCTTGGGCCCGCGCGGCAGTTCGACCAGTTGCGCCCCCACCGATTCCGCGATGAACTTCAGTTCGCTCATCCGCAGGTGCTGGCCGTAGACCTTGAGGTCGAGGTCATGGACGGCGACCAGGATGTAGCGCGGCTGCCTGGCCCCGTCCTGCATCTTCGTTCTCTGCCGGTAAAAGATCTTTCCTGCCATAAAAGGGTGCCTCCTTTTGGTTTTTTCCTCCCTGGGTAATTCGGAGGGGGTACAGGAAATAGTATACACTAATCTTTCACTGCGTGAAAATCGCTTGCCACGGAGAACTTCTGAGAAAATCCGGGCAAGACGACGTCAAAGATCCTTGGGTTTAATCGTGCTTCCTGTTTTTTCGGAAGTTCTCAGATTTTCTCCGTGGCCCAAGGTTTTTACACCCTGATCACCGTCCCCACCTTTTCCCCTCTGCTGGCCATGGCGATGGTTCCCCGCTTGTGGCCGTTCACGATGCGTATCTCCTTCACGTTGGTGGTGTCGCGCAGCAGGTAGAGCATCTTGCGCTCCAGCACCATGTCCTCCATGTCCATCTTTATCAACTCGTCCACCGTGATCTCTTCGATCAGCTCGGCCTTGGGGTTGACGCGGGGATCCTCGGTGAAGAGGCCATCCACGTTCTTGACCAGGATGCAGCTTCTGGCACCCAGCACTTCCGCCATCAACAGCGCCCCGGTGTCGGTGCGGTGAGGCGGGATGAGGCCGGTCTCGGGCGGGTGCTCGTAGAGCCCGTAGGGCGGCGTGCCGTGGATGACCGGCAAAAGGTTCAGGTGGAGGAGGGTGGGGAGCTCCAGCAGATCGCCGGTCTTGACCCGGGTCCCCCCCCACTTGGAGAGGAGCAGGGTGACGATCTCGGCGTTCTGCTCGCTGATCTTGCTGGCCAGTTCCGCCAGCACCCCGGTGGGCATGCCGAGGTCGATGCCGATGTCGAGGATGTGCCGCACCCTGACCCCGCCCCCCGTCACCACCAGGACCTTCTGCTGCTGCGAGAGGGCTCCTATCTCCTCCATCAGGGGGAACACCACCTCGCGGCCGTAGTCGATGATGCCGTGGCCGCCGATTTTGATGACGTTCAGGTCGGGTACCAGTCTCAGGGTGGGGGCGCCGGCATGTTTGCGCATCAGCCCCTTTCGTACCAGAGTTTCTCCCCTGAGATGCGTTTCGATTTCGTGTCGTGACGACATGGCAAGCCTCCGGAATGCCGAGATGGCAGCGGTCTACCGCTGCGCGGGGTGAGGGCGATTTTATAGAAAGGGGGACGATGTGGCAAGTAGTTTTTCATGAACAAACTTGTCGGTTGTGACGCTTCAAGGGAGCGCTTTCCTGGCCGCCGCCGCCCGTCCCCCTGCCCGCCGTCTCCGCAGCGGTGAAAAGGAGCGGTGAAAAGGAGCGGTGAAAAGGGGCGGTGAAAAGGAGCGGCGGCCCCGACCGGGAGTGCGCGCTCATGAGGGTAAAAATCCTCTTCTCATGTGAAGTCCATCGACAATTGACCATTGCAGAATCTATTTTCTAACATCATGGATTCGTTGCTTATTTAATCATGCAAAATATCTCGTCTGTTAGTTTCTTTAAT
>DATFAB010000024.1:0-46729 GCA_035255025.1 Geomonas sp. | reverse complement strand
AAGGAACTGATCGCCCAGGCAATCCACTACAACTCGCCGCGCAAGGAGAAGAAGTTCGTCGCCATCAACTGCGGCGCCCTCCCCGCCTCTCTTCTGGAGAGCGAGCTGTTCGGCTACAAGAAGGGAGCCTTCACCGGCGCCACCGAGAACCGGCGCGGCCTGCTGGAGACCGCGGACGGGGGGACGCTCTTCCTGGACGAGGCGGGGAACCTGCCGATGGAGGTCCAGAAGACGCTGTTACGCTTTCTCCAGGAACAGGAGTTCAACAGGATCGGAGACCCGACCCCCACCAAGGTGGATGTCAGGGTAATCTCGGCGACCAACGCCGACATGAAGGCGGCGGTGAAGAGCGGCGAGTTCCGGGAAGACCTCTTTTACCGGCTGAACGTCGTGAACATCCACCTGCCGCCGCTTCGGGAGAGAAAGGACGACATCCCCCTCTTGGCCGCACACTTCATCAAGCTGCAGAACGAGAAGTTCGGCACCCACATCAAGGGGCTGTCACACGATGCCCTGGAGGCGGCCATGGAGTTCGCCTGGCCGGGTAACATCCGGCAGTTGCGCAACGTGATCGAGGCCTGCATCGCCCTGGAAAACAACGACTACATCACCTTCCCGGTCCTCTCCCAGTTCGTCGAGGTGGTCGCTCCCGAGCAGCCGGAAGGGGAAAGCCTCGGCGAGGAGGGTGCCTACAACAAGGCGCTCACCAGGTTTGAAACGGAGTACCTGAGGGGACTTTTGCGGAAAAACCACGGCAACGTGGAGGCGGCCGCCAAGGAGGCCGGCACCAACATGGCCACCATCTACCGAAAGATCAAGAAGTACGGCATCCGGAAGGACGAGTACAACGCGTAAAAGCAGGCTCCGTCCCCACCTCCGTTCTCCGTCCCTATACAAAACCCCATCCTCACCCTGTCCCTCCCCTTGAAGGGGAGGGTACCCTGGGCCCTTACCCTGCTGATGCAAACTCGCGACTGGTCACCTCTCTCCAGGCCTGGGTGGCGATTTGCAGTGCTGCAAAACGGTTTTCTCCCCTTTGCACATCTGCAAAAGCTCCGCCCCGCACCCCGTCCATCCTTCTAACAGCTTGTAATTACACAGCTTAGCTTTACCCGACAGTAAATCCAAGGGGCACAGGCCCGGCTGCAGCGGAAATAGAACGATTTAATGCCATTTGCGTTTGTGCAAATGCAGAAGCGGATTTTACGCAAACGTAAAGAAAACGCCAGCTGCTAAGTGGCCGGAATAACGTGAGACGTCCCGGCTCCTGGTCGCGGCAGGCAATTGGTACGGTGGTTGCTTGTATACAATCAGTCACCTTTTTTGGTTTGCCATCTCTTCAAGGGTATTTGAGGCTTTATGCAGCAAAATACTTTGTGTCCGTTCTACGGCAAGAACGATGATTACTGCGACGTCGGCTGCGATTACATATCCCCTCACGACGTCAACCAGATCATCAGGTTTTGCAGCTGCCGCTACAAGGAGTGCCTGAAGTACCGGGAGCTTTCTGACCGGATCCCGGTCGACCTGCTCAACCAGGATCTTTGCGCAGTCTGACACAGCGAGATGTTTGAATCTGTCCGGTTCGGGACGCTGAACCGAGCTTTCAGTGAAGGAAGGAGAAGGCGATGAGCGAGAGAGAATTGGAACTGCTTTCAAGGATCGAGGAACTGGAGCGGCATACCTGGCGCAACAGTGCCATCCTGCGCGCAGTGGCCATGGTTGCCTTTACCGCCATGATCGGCATCGTGATCGCTTCGGGTGTGGTCGGAGGCGGGCGCGGCAGCCACTGGTCCGGCCCCGCCTGGAACACCATGTGGCTGTACGGGCTGTTCGCCGCCAACGCCGTTTCCATGTTCTGGACCACTCACAAGGAATAAAGGATCGCATTGCGGCAGCCACCGGGGCTGGCGCAGGCAGGCCGGGAGGACAGTAAGATGCCGATGAAAATTTCAAACGCAGTACTCTTACTGGTCGTCGTCGTCATCTGCGCGACCTTCTCGTTACGGGTCTTCCAGGGACTGGACGAGATGATGGGGGATCAGTACTGGGTAATCGACACCACCCAGGGGGATCACGGCTGGTACGGCATGGGGCTTTTGCCCTGCGTGAAGAAGGTGCCCAAGGATGTGGTCAGGGCGGCCAACACGGACCCCGCCGCCAAAGAGAAGTACATGATCTACGCCCAGGCGGGCGACTTCGCCGGCAACTCGGTGTACGGCATCTGCCTCGGCATTCCGCTCATCATGTACCTGATCTGGCTGGCCTTCATCCTGGGGTTTCCGGACCGCATCGACCCCTACCTATTGCCACGCAGGATCTTCACCCTGGCGGTGATCGCCATGTGCTCCATCATCGTCAACCTGTTCCTGATGCGGATCGCCGCCGATTTCGCCCGCGACCCGATGTCCAGGATAGCCAACGTGGCGGGGAACCACGCCTCGCTGCTCTTCCACAACGCCGGCATCTGGTTCGCCATTCTCTTCTCGGCGCTGGGCACCCCCAACCACAGCGCCCGGGAAACAGCGGCCCCCGACAGCAGGAACTGGCAGACCCAGGCCAACGAGAAGTTCAACTGGATGTTCGTGCTCCTGTTCGCGGTGACCGTCCTGGAAGTGGCCCTGGTGAAGAACAAACTGGCGCTACCCGACGCGGCGGTAGACTACTCGGTGTGGCTCATCCTGGTGGTGATCTTCATGCGGATGTACGGCTTCTCTCCCAAGTACTGGGTGAAGCGCGGGCGCGGAATCGGCATCATGCTGGCCGGCACACTCTTCACACTGCCGGTCTTCTACCTGCTGGAGAGGGCAACCGGTACGCTGGGTGCGGGCTTTGCCTCTCCGATCCTCTCCAGCACGCTCGGTCCCGAGAACGCCAATATCGGTCTGTCGCTGATGATTTCCATCTACCTGATCTTCTGGATGGAGTTCTCGGCAGCCATTCGAATGAACGGACCGCGACGTTCGCTGAGGTTTGAAAGACAGTGATTGAAACAGCGTCACAGATCTGTTGATTGAGAAAAGGAGCGCCCTGCAGGCGCTCCTTTCTTTTTACCACCTGATCCGGAGTGACCGAACCGATAAAACAGTGGATTGCATTTTACAGACAGTGTCCCCTCCGGCGGTTTCCAGTCGCCAGTGACCGCTAACTGTCTTTCTCCTCCCAAGCCGCCTCCAACTTCAGTACCACCAGCATTTCCCTACGCCCTGTTTCTCCTTCCAGCCTTGCAGCACTCATTCATCCTCGGTCAAGTTATCCACCAGGGGCCAGGTTACGGGCAGTTATAACTGTCTCCGGCCCGCCATGGCCCGTCCAAATAGTTAAAAGGGACCTGCAAAAAGCTCTCAAACAGTATGCGGAACCTTTTCAGGAGATCGGTGCGACAGCGTTTTGGTACCCCCACCCCAGCATGGCAGAATTGTCATACGCAGCACCCCCACCAGCAGGGTCCAAGAAAAATAAAAAATAATTTACGCCTTCACACCAGACAAACAGCCTGTATTTATGCAGCCTTAGCGCAGACCAGACGGTAAAAATTTTTTTGACAAAGCAGTTGCATGATTTAAAACATCGTTTATTTTTATTGTATGTTTACAAACGTTGTGATAAAAGTGGTTGCACGTATACGGGAATGCGAGGCACCGGTCTACCGGGAACCGCCAAGTTTTCCCAGGGCACTTCCGGGTAAACTCCAGCTAAAACGGCGAGTTACCAAAACCGCACCTACAGCAAAACAGCTTAATAAAAAGGCTAGGCAATAGAAGGATGGCAGGTTGCAGAAAAAAATAACGAGATTACGAAAGGAGGAGTTATCGAAACCTAACCGAACCCAGGGGGCGGGACGCCGTCACCACCACAGCGCATCTTACCAAGAAAGGAGTGACTACCATGGCAGAAAAAAAGTACGACTGGTCGGCAATTGCAAAGAACCCTAAGTTCGTCGAGCTTCATCACAAGAAGACCGCCTTCCTCTTCGGCTGGTGGATCTTCTCCTGCGTGTACTACTTCCTGCTCCCCATCGGGGCGGCCTACACGCCGGGGATCTTCAAAGTCAAGATTCTGGGTGCCGTCAACTTCGGTTACCTCTTCGCGCTCTCCCAGTTCTTCGTCTCCTGGGGCATCGCACTGTACTACTCCCATGTCGCCAACAAGGACTTCGACCGGCTGACCAGGGAGTTGATCGACGAATTACATCTTTAGTAAAGGAGGAACGACATGACCATGAAGAAATTACTCATTGCCGCTACGATGGCCCTCACCTTTGCCGGGGCCGCCTTTGCTGAAGAGCCTTCCAAAGCAACCCCGGCCGCAGCCCCCGCCGTGAGCGCACCGGCAGCCCAGGCCGCACCGGCCGCCACCACCGCTCCCGCGGCAGGCGCCGTCCAGAAAGCTGCCGTGCCAGCCCCGGCAGAGAAGAAGGCCGAACTGAAGACCAACAAGGCCATCACGCTCTCCCTGTTCGGCATCATCATCGCCATCACCATGGGCGTGGTCGTCTGGGCCGCCTCCAAGACCAAGACCGCTGCCGACTTCTACGCGGCGGGCGGCGGCATCACCGGCACCCAGAACGGCTGGGCCATCGCCGGCGACTACATGTCGGCTGCCTCCTTCCTCGGTATTTCCGGCCTGATCTCGCTGTACGGCTATGACGGGTTCATGTACTCGGTCGGCTGGCTGGTCGCCTACATCACGGTGCTCCTGATCGTGGCAGAGCCCTGCCGCAACGCGGGCAAGTACACCCTGGGCGACATCCTCTCCTTCAGGACCTCGCCCAAGCCGGTGCGCGCCTTCGCCGCCATCTCCACCGTGTCGGTGTCCACCTTCTACCTCACCGCCCAGATGGTCGGTGCAGGCAAGCTGATGGCCCTGCTGGTAGGCATCCCCTACAAGACCTCCATCATCGGCGTCGGCGTCCTCATGGTCGGCTACGTTGTTTTCGGCGGCATGACCGCCACCACCTGGGTCCAGATCATCAAGGCCGGCCTGCTCATGTCGGGCGCCTTCCTGCTCTCCGTGCTGGTCATGGCTAAAGCGGGCTTCAACCCGATCGGCTTCTTCGACATCATCACCAACAACCCCGACATCCAGGACCACGTCTCCAAGATGGTCCTCAAAGACGGCGTGGTGCTTGCCGGCGTCGACGCAGGCCAGCGCTTCCTGGAGCCGGGCCTCTACATGAAAAACCCGCTCGACCAGATCTCCCTGGGTATGGCCCTCGTGTTCGGCACCGCCGGCATGCCGCACATCCTGATGCGCTTCTTCACCGTGCCGACCGCCCAGGCAGCCCGCAAGTCCGTCATCATCGCCATGTTCATCATCGGCGGCTTCTACATCCTGACCACCCTGCTCGGCTTCGGCGCCGCCATCAACCTGACCCCGCAGGGGATCAAGGCAATCGACCCCGGCGGCAACATGGCCACCCTGATGCTGGCCCAGAAGATGGGCGCCGACATCGCCCCCATCCTCGGCGACCTCTTCCTCGCCTTCCTGTGCGCCGTCGCCTTCGCCACCATCCTCGCCGTGGTCTCCGGCCTGGTGCTGGCGGCCTCCGCGGCCATCGCCCACGACATCTACGTGAACGTGATCAAGGACGGCCACGCCGACCAGCACGAGCAGGTCTTCGCGGCACGCGTCACCTCCTTCATCGTCGGCGCTTGCGGCATCATGATCGGTATCGCAGCCGAGAAGCAGAACGTTGCCCACCTGGTGGCACTGGCCTTCGCGGTCGCCTCCTCCGGCAACCTGCCGGTCGTCGTACTCTCGCTGTTCTGGAGGAAGTTCAACACCGCCGGCGTCATCTCCGGCCTGGTGGTGGGCACCGTGGTCTCCATCGCCCTGGTGCTGGTCTCCCCGAACATGACCTACCCGAAAGAAGTGGCAGCCGGCGCCAAGAAGGTGGTCGCCGCCATGGAGAAGAAGCAGGCCGCCCTGCCGCCGGGTGCAACCCTGGACGCCAAGGACGCCAAGGCTCTGGCCAAGGCCAAGGAAGACGCCAAGCAGGACGGCTCCTCCATGGTCGGCCTCGACCACCCGCTCTTCACCCTGAAGAACCCGGGCATCGTCTCCATCCCGCTGGGCTTCATGGCCGCCATCCTGGGCGCCCTCGCCTTCCCGAACCGCCGTTCGGAAGAGATGTTCGACGAAGTTTACGTCCGTCAGAACACCGGTATAGGCATCGCCAAGGCAGTAGAGCACTAGGATCCACACAAGCAACGGAAGAAATGGGGAAGGGAAACCTTCCCCATTTTTTTTGCCTGTTCCCCCTCGCCTACAAACAGTTTTACAAAACATAATTTTTCTGTAAAATCAGGGCCAACGGCCAATCATCATTCATTGGAGCAGCCATGCCGCACCAGATCTACCCACCCGAGATCAGCGACGCCGAACTCCTGCAGGAGTTGATGGGGCGGGTGCATGGCTACCTCCAGCTGCTGGACCGGGAAGAGATACCGGAACTCTTGCGGGCGCTGGAAGCCGAGGCCCGCGGGGAGCAGGCAGAGCTCTCCTCCTTCACCCTCCGGCAGCAGGAACTCCTTTCCGCCATACCCACCGCGGGCTGCCCTGCCTTGTTACAGATCCACGAACAGTTAAACGCCCTCGAGATGGAGCGCTTCCTCAAGTTCTACTCGGTGCCGGCCCTGCACGAAAGCTGCACCGCCTACCGCGACCTGCTGGCCGGACGTGCACTGGAGATTGCCGTGCAGGAGATGGGGCAGGAGCCTCCCCTCCCCTTCTCCCTGATCAGCATGGGGAGCGACGGCCGCGAAGAGCAGACGCTCATCACCGATCAGGACTACCTGATCGTCTACGGTGACGGCGGCTCAGAAAAGGACGACGATTACTTTCGCCGGTTTTCCGAGATCCTGGTGGAGCGGCTGGCCGAGATCGGTTTCAAGAAGTGCACCGGCGAAATCATGCCCTCCTTCGACAAATGGCGCGGCTCCCTGTCCAACTGGCACCGCCGGCTGCTCGCCATCGTGCGCTACGAATTCGAGGACTACGCGAAGAACCTGATGGACCTGATCGTTATCTCCGACGCGCGCTACGTGGCAGGCGACCGGGAGCTCGCCGAGGAGCTGATCAGCAGGATCAGGAGCCTCGAGCAGGACTACTTCCAGGCCCTGTGGGGCATGGCGAAGGCCGCCACCGAAATGCGGCTGGCGCTCGGGTTCCTGAAGAAGCTCTGGACCGAGGGGAGCGGCGAGCACAAGGGGGAGTTCAACCTGAAGCTTTTGGCCTGGGCGCCCTTGGTCATGAACGTACGCATCCTGGCCATCAACCAGGGGATCCCGGCCACCTCCACGGTGAGAAGGATCGAGTACCTGGAAAAGGAAAGGAGTTTCTCCGGCAACACGGCCCGCGGACTGATCGAGGCCTACCGGATCCTGACCAAGCACCGCATCCTCCTGCAGATCAAGGTGATCAAGGGGATCCAGGACGACGCCTACCATCTGAACCCGTACTCGCTCCCCAGCGACGAGAGGGAGAGGATCCGGCACGCCCTGCTCCTGATCGAGGACCTGCAGAAGATCATCCACACCAATTTCTCGATCATGTAATTCCATCATGTGAGGCACGCCATGAGCCACCGCGACCATCGCTACCGGGTCAACCTGTTCCGCCCCAAGACCGGCCACATGCGGGACGAGGTGATCATCATCTTCGCCATCCTGTTCGGCTGGGCCGTCTGCACCTTCGGTTTCCAGATCCTGCTGGCGCTCTGCCAGGGGAGCGGCGCGGGGAGCCTGTTGACCCGGCTCACCCTGTTCGGGCTGCCGCTGCACTTCTGGTTCACCGGGCAGTTCCTGCCGCTTTGGTTCATCGTCCTGTGCGTGCTCTTCAACCTCTACATCGACCGCATCACCGAGTATCACAGCCGCAGGAGAGACCGTAACTATGAATGATGCAACCTGGTCGATCTTCGCCGCTTTCTGCGTGCTGCTCTCCTTCATCGTGGTGGGACTGCGCCAGAAATCCCGGGATAGCATCGAGTACGGCTTCGGGGGAAGCTTCACCGGCAGGATCGGCGGCGGCGCCGCCATAGCCAGCAACTGGATGAGCGCCGCCAGCCTGATGGGTCTGGCAGGTCTCATCTACCTGCAGGGGTACCAGGCGCTCGCCTACGTGATCGGCTGGACCGGCGGCTACGTGCTGCTGCTGGTACTTTTGGCAGGGCAACTGCGCCGTTTCGGCAAGTTCACCGCCCCCGATTTCGTGGGGGAGCGTTACGGTTCGCCGGTGGCGCGACTGATCGCTGCGGTGATCTCCATCGCCATCTCGGTGATCTACTGCGTGGCCCAGTTCAAGGGGATCGGCCTGATCTTCTCCTTCATGCTGGGGATCGACTACCGGCACGGCGTGATCTACGGGGCGCTCGCCGTGGTCTCATACCTGGTGATGTCCGGCCTGCTCGGGGTGCCGCGCAACCAGCAGCTGCAGTACTTCGTGATCAGCGTATCCTTCATCCTGCCGCTCATGTGGCTCGCCCGCAAACTCGGCTACTTCTGGATCCTGCCGCAGTTCGGCTACGGCGAGGCGATGGGGGAGCTTGCCCGCCGCTTCAGCATCGACATCGCCTCTCCTTTCCTGCACGGCTCGCTTTTTTCCTGGTGTGCGCTCTGCTTCACGCTGATGGTGGGGACTGCCGGGCTCCCGCACGTACTGTCGCGCTTCTACACCGTGCCCAATATCAGGGAGGCGCGCTGGAGCGTGGTTTGGGGCCTCTTCTTCATCGCCCTCATCTACTGGTCGGCACCTGCCTACGCCGTGTTCGGCAGACTGCTGGACGCCCACAACGGGCACCTGCAACCGATCGCCGCCATGGCGGACCTGGTCACCCTGAAGACCCTGGTAAGCGCCGACATCCCCGGCTGGCTGGTCGGTATCCTGGCGGCCGGCAGCCTGTGCGCCGCCTTCTTTACGGTGGCGGGGCTTTTGATGACCGGTGCTGCCTCCATCTCCTACGACATCTTCTACAGCATCATCAACCCGCGGGCGAGCGAGTCCGCCAGGATGCAGGTGGCCAAGGGGGGGACCCTGGCGCTGGCCGCCATCGTGCTGCTGATCGCCATCAACCCGCCCGGGCTGATCGCTGAGATCACCGCGGTCGCCTTCGCCCTGGCGGGCAACACCATCTTCCCATTGTTCGTGCTCGGCATCTGGTGGGAGCGGGCCAACCGGTACGGTGCGATCGCCGGCATGCTGACCGGCGTGCTGTGCACCTTCGCAGGCCCCCTGCTGGGCGGGGTGTGGCCGCAGGCGGCGGCGCTCTTCCCGATCACCTCGTCGGCACTGATCGGAGCCCCCCTGGTGATAGTGGTGATGATCGTAGTCTCGCTGCTCACCCCGGCCCCGCCCGAGGAGATGCGGCGCTTCCTGGAGGAGGAGGTGCACGGGCATCTCGATTGATGATGAGAGCCCCCGGGTGCGCCCCAAAATGTCCAGTCCCAATCGGTCAGGGAGGAGCCCAAAAGTCCGCTCCATCGGCATGGATGAAAGTCCGCAGTTCCTCCACCGCCGCATGAGGGAAAGTCCGCAGCTCCCCGCCCCCGAACGGGGGAGGGGCAGGGAGGGGGAACTGCCGCCCGTGACATTAAAAAGTCACCCGGGCCAAAGGTAACTGCCAGTAGGATCAAAGGAATCCTCCCCGACAGGTGAACTGTCACCTTGGTTCGAGGCATCGTTCCCCCTCCCAACCTGCCCCCGTTCGGGGCGAGGGGATAGTCGGACCTTCAGCTGGTGGGGGAGGGACTTCTAATCCTTCGCTGGTTCGGGAGGGGAGGACAGCGCACACCTCCGCTGGTTCGAGGTTGGGGGAGGTTCCAACCGTCCGCTGGTGCGGGGCAGGAGCTGGGTTTAAAGAGTCGTCAGGGAGTTTAGCTATGCCGATGCTGCTGGGATCGAAAGGGAAGGATATCCTGCAATGGCGGGCGAGCGCCGAACTGGTGTCGGCGCTGAAGGGAAACTTTGTCCGCAAATGGGGACACAGCTCGGCGCGGGAGGCGGAATCGCTGCTCCGGCAGTTCATCGAGTCCCTTGATCACGAACTCGAGTATGAAAAGGACCTGCAGCGGGAGATCTCGGCCCTGGAGGAAGGTTTCGAGGAGGTGGCCTCGGCCGCACTGGTCCCGCCGCTTTTGGCCCGTCAGCGCGAGGTGGCTTCCGCACATTTCCGGCGCCGTCAGTCGGTGCTGGCCCTCTGCGGCATCTGCTCCGCCCTGCACGACCGGGCGGTCACCAGGGTGGTGGCTCTCGCAGGTGAACGGATGCAGCAGTTGGGCCAGGGCGAAGCGCCCCTGCACGCGCTGATCGTCTGCGGGGACCGCGGCCGCGGGGAGCAGACGCTGCAAAGCGCCAACCGCTACCTGCTTTTGCACGAGGAGGAGAAGTCCCGCGCCATCATGTTCAGCCGCCAACTGTCCACGGCTCTCAAGGAGACGGGGCTGCTTGCGGCGGACCACCTGTTCTGGCACGGTACCCTCTCCAGCTGGCGCGCCCTGCTGGCAGGCCAGGCGGTGAGAGATGAGGATGGGGGAGCCTCTTCCCCCTTCCTCAACGCCCCCCGACAGATACCGGAGCGAGAATGGCGGCTGGAAGCGATGACCGACCTGCAACAGGTGGCGGGTGATGCGGGACTGGGCTCGGCAGCCCTCGATTCAGCCGCACGCGCCGTCTTGGAGGAGAGAAACCGCTCGCACTTCCTGCAACTCGCCCGCCGCGTCATCACGCTGCCGCTGGCGCTGGGGCGCTTCGGGAGGTGGCGGCTTGCCAAGGACGGCGAACACAGGGGAGAGCTGGACCTGCAGGAACTGGGGATCGATCCGCTGGTGATGACCCTACGGGTGCTTGCCGTGGCAGGAGAGATCACGGCCGCGGGCACCGTCGGCCGCATCCAGGCGCTGCTGGAGAAAGGCTTCCTGACCGTGGAACTCTCCGAGCGACTTCTCAAGGCCTACCAGTGCCTGATGCAGGCGAGGATCCTAAGCGAGATCAGAAGCGAGCTGCCGGGGGCCTGGGTGAACACGGAGGAGCTGGAACTGGAGCAGGACGAACGGCTGCGCACCTCGATCGACACGGTGTTGAACCTGCAGAAGATTGCCTACCAGAGAATGGTTGGAATGGGATAGACGATGCGGATTTCCATGTCGGCAGGGACACTATTCATCTTCCCGCTCGAAAAAGTCCTCGCCATGGCGGCGGAGGTCGGTTTCGACGGAGTGGAACTCGTGATAAACCGTGAGTTCCAGAAGGTGAACGCGCGCCGGCTGGTCAAGGAACTGGCCGAGACCCTCCCGATACTCTCCATCCACGCCCCCTTCATGGCCATCGACGGCTGGGGGAACCAGATCGATTCTCTGAAAAGATGCGTGGAGATCGCAGCCGACTGCGGCATCCCCCTGGTCAACTTCCATCCGCCCTCCTGGATGGGGTGCGAGATCGGCTACTGGCGCTGGCTGTACCGGATCAACGATTTTCAAAAGGAGATCGGCGGGAACCAGGTGGCGCTTACCCTGGAGAACATGCCCTGGACCGGGAAGTACAAGATCAACGGCTACATCCTGTCGGAGACCAGCAAGCTGATCGACTTTTTGCAGGAGAGGAACCTCTACCTCACCTTCGACTGCACCCACATGGGTTCGGGGCGGGCCAGCTTCATCAACGACTTCTACCTCTGCTACAACAGCGGCCGGATCCGGAACATCCACTTCTCCGACTACGGTCACGGCCGGCAGCACCTTTTGCCGGGCCACGGCATCCTGCCGCTCACCCGCTTCCTGAACCACCTGAGAAACACCGCCTACAACGAAACGCTCACCCTTGAACTCTCCCCGCACGAGTTCCCCAAGGGAGAGCAGATCATCATCCAGAGTCTGAAGGAGATCCTCGACTACCTGCGGCGGGAGACCGCCAAGCCCGACCACGCCATGCCTCCGGAGCCGCACCACTCTGAAAGGGTGCAGTCCGGATGAAAGGTGGGATGAACGGCAAGAGCTGACATCACCGGTAAGAGCCGACCTGCAGCCGTTCGTGCTATGCCTGTCAAAGGATGCCTTGTGCGCGCTGCCGGCTTCCCTCACCCGGCCTTCGGCCACCCTCTCCCGGAGGGCGAGGGTGCCAGGGACCTTTTCAATAGTAGTTGGGGAGGCATCAATTGTGCCTGGGGGCAATACGGAGGGTCCCTGGTTCTGCGTCCCCTCCCCTTCAACGGGAGGGAGAGGGTGAGGATGGGGGTGTTGGCAGAGGTGAAGCTTATCCCCTCACCACGTAGACCGAGCACTTGGCGTCCTTCACCACCTTGTGGGAGACGCTTCCCAATAGCTTCCGCTTCAAAAATCCCTTCCCGGTGCTGCCGATCACGATCACGTCGATCTCCTCCTTCTGCGCAAAGCGAAGCAGTTCCTCCGCCGGCTCCCCGTAGGCTACCGCCGTTTCCAGCGACACCCCCATCTCGGCCGCGTTCTTCTCGATCACGAAGAAGATCCGCTCCTTCAACTCCGCCCATTTCTCCTGCTCGGTGATCGGTTTGGCGGGCACGAAGTCGGTGAAGGTGTTGCGCGGGGCGTTGGGCAGCACCAGCAGGCCGTAGACCTTGCTCTTGAACTGGCTGGGGTTGCCGGCCGCCAACCTGACTGCTTCTTCCGCCGCCTTGTCGGAGAGTGGAGAGCCGTCAATGGCTACCAGGATCTTCTTGCGCAGGTTCAGCATCGCTTCCTCCGAAGGGGAATTGCTATCTGGAAAGATGAATAACTATAATTCATTGCTGAAGCTTTTTCAAAAGCTATTTCAATACCAATGAGCTGAGCACCCGGATCTGAATCAGCGGCAAGAACAGTGGATCAGATGCAGGTGGCATGTTGACAGGTGGAGTTGGGGAGACACAATATGAGTAAATGCTTCCCTTCAAAAACAGTGTCTCGTCGATTTATGACAGACAAAGCTGGTGTAACACCATCCGTCACTATCGCAGGCAGCGGCGCACCCTACCCTGCCAAAGAGAGGCAGCCATGATCGTCGGCATCTTGAAGGAGATAAAAGCTGGGGAAAACCGGGTCTCCATGACTCCGGCCGGTGTTGAGGTGATGGCTGCCAAGGGGCACACAGTCCTGGTGGAATCGCTGGCGGGGGTGGGAAGCGGCTTCAGCAACGAGGCCTACCAAAGCCACGGGGCCGAACTGGTCGACAAACCAGCCGACATCTATCGGCGCGCCGAACTGGTGATGCACGTGAAGGAACCGCAGCCCTCGGAATACGAACTGATCCGGGAAGGTCAGATCGTCTTCACCTACTTCCACTTCGCCGCCTCCAAGGAGTTGACCCAGGCCATGCTGAAGACCGGTGCCGTCGCCATCGCCTACGAGACCATCACCGACGCTGACAACACCCTGCCGCTGCTGACTCCCATGAGCGAGGTGGCCGGGCGCATGGCGGCCCAGGAGGCTGCCAAATATTCGGAACGTTCGCAGGGAGGACGGGGTATCCTGCTGGGCGGGGTGCCGGGAGTTCAGCCGGCCACCGTGCTGGTACTGGGAGGCGGAGTGGTCGGCACCCATGCGGCGCAGATGGCCTGCGGCCTGGGCGCCAAGGTCTACCTGGTGGAGGCAAACCTCAACCGCCTGCGCCACCTGTCGGAGGTGATGCCCAGGAACTGTTTCCCCATCATGTCCTCGCCCGCCACCATTCGCGAATTGATCCGGGAGGCCGACGTGGTGATCGGCGCCGTGCTGGTGCGCGGCTCCAAGGCCCCCAAGCTGGTGACCCGGCAGATGCTGAAGACCATGAAGAAGGGGGCGGTGCTGGTGGACGTGGCGATCGACCAGGGGGGGTGTTTCGAGACCTCGCATCCCACCACCCACCTGACGCCCACCTTCGAGGTCGATGGCATCCTCCACTACTGCGTGGCCAACATGCCCGGCGCCGTGCCGCTTACCTCCACCGTGGCACTCACCAACGCCACCCTCCCCTACGCGGTCGCCCTGGCCGGGGAGGACTGGCGCGAGGTTATCCGCAAGCACGCAGGGATCCGGGCCGGGGTGAACGTGGCGCTCGGCAAGGTGACCTTCCAGGGGGTGGCGGAGGCCTTCGGCCTGGAGTACACGCCGGTGGAGATCCTCATGTCGAAGCCGTGACGCTCAAGGGAAAGAGGTGAGGCGAAATGAAAAAGGCGACCCGAAAGGGCCGCCTTTTTTCCTTTTTGTAGCCTGAGCCGAGTCCCCTCTGAATACGGGGTCCGGAGTTGACTGTGGCGTGGCGCCAAGAAATCCCCCCTGTCCCCCCTTCGCAAAGGGGGAACTTGGAGCGGGACTCTTCACTGAAGATCACTCTCCCCTTGCCGAAGGCGGGAGGACATGGCGGAACTAATCATCCTGCTGGGGATGCGCCGCGGCAGGGTGGGAGGTCTTGTCCAGCACCTCCAGCATCTCTTGGTGGACGCGGCCATTGGAGGCGACGATCCGGTGGTCGTAGATGGAGTACGGCAGCCCGGCGTAGTTGGTAACCTCTCCCCCCGCTTCGCTGACCAGCAGAGATCCGGCCGCCACGTCCCAGGGCTTTAGCTTGCATTCCCAGTAGCCGTCCAGACGCCCGGCCGCGACATAGGCGAGATCGAGGGCGGCGGCACCGGCGCGCCGCACCCCCCGGCACTCCAGATGGAAATTGATGAAATTCTGGAAGTTGTTTTCGTTGTCGCGGGTACGGTCGTAGGGGAATCCGGTAGCAAGCAGGCTGCGGCGCAGCGTCTCCCGGTCGGACACCCGGATCGGCTTGCCGTTCAGGAAGGCGCCCCCATTTTTCACCGCAGTGAAGAGCTCGTCCATCATGCAATGGTAGATGACACCCAGGAGCACCTTGTCGTTTCGTTCCAGTGCGATGGAAACGCAGAACCAGGGGAAGCCGTGAGCGTAATTGGTGGTGCCGTCCAGCGGGTCGATGATCCACTTGTAGGGAGCCTTGCCGATCTCGTAGGAGTTCTCCTCGGCGAGGAAACTGTGGTCGGGGAAGGCATCCTTGAGCCTTGCCACGATCAGCTCTTCGCAGCGGCGATCCACCTCGGTCACCAGGTCGAAAGTCCCCTTGTAGGAGATCTCGTTTTCACTCCACAGCCGCTCCTTCTGCAGCTCTCCGGCTGCGGTGGCGGCGGCTATGGCGACCTCCAGATAGTGTGCGACCTCTACCGCCTCCTCAGTTGGCATCCCTGATTTCCCCTCCCCTCGCCCTGGCTACCGTTTCCAGCAGCTCCCGCATCTGCTCCAGCAGGGTGAAGTGGATCTCGTCCTCCTCGGCGATCATCTGGAACAGTTCACGCTCCCAGCCGTGCGTGGCCTCGCGCGCCAGCGCCCCGCAGGCCCGCGCCGTGGCAGCCTCAAAATCCATGGCAGCGATGTATGAGTGCAGATCTCCGCGGAAACCGTGCAGCGCCTTCTCCTCCGCCGAGAGACGCCGGAGTATCTGGCGGGCCCCGTCCAAAATAGTAGAGCGGGTGAAATCGACCCGGCCTCCCGTCTGGAGTGCGCGCAAGGCGTCGATATGACGCCTCTCGTCCTCCGAGAGCATGGCGAAGATGTGGCAGAGATCGGCGATGCCGGCCTCCTCGCCAAAACGTTCGTATTGCCCTTTCCAGTCTCCTTCCTTGCGGAGCACAACATCGCTGAATAATGTCATAGTACCCTCCACATTTATCTTTGTTGGACTGGAAAACAGTACCAGAAAACCGTATTTTTTCAAAAAAATATAACTAAACAGCATTATTTTTACTGGTTATCACTGTCAGGCCAGCCCAATGACTGTACCGGGGATGGCAGAGACTGTAGGGGACAGAACTCACACAGAAAAGGAAGCTCCCTGACAGATGCAGAAGGGTTGGAAAAACTTTCAGAGAGGGTGGAGCCGAAAGGACATCCAGGCGTCGCAGTACGAATGCAGGGGTCGGGCCCCCCAGTACCAGAGCAAATCCCCCTTGCCCCCTTTATCTCTTGTCAAAGGTAGCAGATGCCACCTTTGACAAGAGATAAAGCACCGTCCCCTCCCCTCCAAGGGCAGGGACAGGGTGAGGATGGGTTTTGTGCCTTTATCAATCGGCGTCCGGCTGCACGGCGGAGATCACCACCGGTGCTGCCTTTTGCTGGCGGGCACGGTCCAGCCAGCGGCAGGCATCCTCGGGGGAATTGACCTTGCCGTCGAACACCTGGAGGATGAGTTCCTTGGTCAGCAGGGTATTGAAGGTGCCGTCGTAGGTGAGAGCGCTCCTTTGGCCGGGAAACTTGGCCAGGAACGGTACGTGCTGTTTGTCGAGCTTCTGGTCATAGGTGTTGGTCCGCCAGTGGTGGTCGGAAGAAACGATCACCAGGGACGAGTCCCAGAGTCCCTTCTTCTCCAGCTCCTTGCGCAGTTCCGCCAGGCAGCGGTCGGCCAGCGCCAGGTTATCGAAGTAGCCTAGCCGCTTGTCGCGGTTGAAGGCGAGCTCCCCGCTTTGGCGGTGATAGACGTTGGGGGAATGAGGGACCGAGAAGTGCAGGAACATGAAGCTCGGGTCGTTAGTTTCGATCGCGTTTGCCACGTCCTTGCGCATGGAGGTGACGATGCCGATCTGGTTCTCAGCAAGCATGGTGTTCTTGATGGGGAGAAAGCGCATGTCCAGCACCTCGCGCCACTGGTGAAACAGCACGTCGAGGAGACTTTCCGAGGTGTACACGTTGAACCGCGCGTAGTCATGGCAGAGGTCGACGTCCTTCATGACCCTGCTGTAGGGAAGGTACCACCCCAAGAGGGCGGTGCTCCCCCCGCGCTCCTTCACCTGGCGGAAAATGGTATCGGCCTGGCCGAAGTCGCGGTGGGCGCCGGTGCCCATCAGCACGAGATCGAGCTTGCCGGCAGCGACCGGCACGGTCTTGGTCAGGGGGAGTCCGGTCAAAAGAGCCGGCAGCGAGGTCTGGGTGTTGTCGTTGGGGGAATAGGCCTTGCCTGCAAAAAGGGCGGTCGCCTTGAAGCTGTCGAAAGCCGGCAAGGAGAGGAAAGAGGGGCGCTTTTCGAAGCCGAGCCGGTAGTCGGTCTCGTCGAAGATCACCCAGACCACTTTGTGTTTCAGCGGGTTGCGCAGGGACGCGGCGGCGGTCTGGTGCGGACGGAAATGCGCGGCAGGTTCCACCTTGGCCACCGCCTGCATCGATTCCGAGAGGGTGATCAGCAGGTAGGGGGAGAAGAGGATCGGGAGCACGGCGTAGTATTTCGCCAGCCACAGCCGGTAGCGTACCAGCAAAAAGACGGCCGCCGCTGCGAAAGACCAGCAGCCGACGCTCAGCCAGAATGCGCTCTGCCCACCGAACAGGAAGACGAACCTGCCGACCGAGATGTAGGCGACGCCAATGCCGTAGGCGACCAGCAGGGCGGTCACCAAGAAGACGCACAGCACGACCCAGGCGAAGAGCCCGGGCCGCCGCTTGGTTTTCCTCACCAGCAGCCAAAGCAGGACGCCCCACAAAAGCACGTTCAAAATGGCGGCCAGGTAGGTGTTAAGCGGCGAAAACGGGAGGAAGAAGTTGCTCCCTTCGTTGTAGGGAAGGATCTTCAGCCAGATCCTGATCAGCCAGAGGTTTACGATTGAAAAGGCTACGAAGAGGTCGCGCAGGGCGCCCTTACTGAACATTCCGCTTCTCCATGACGTAGAGCCAGCGTTCCTGGTTCTCCACTTGGCTGCTCTGCACGATGGTGAAAAAATCCGCCGCCGTCTTCTCGAAGTGCTCCCGGGTCAGGTGGCGGTAAAGCGCCTCGCGCCCCCTGACCAACCGCTGGAACTGCGGGTCCTCGGGGGGAACGTACTCGATGACCAGGTACCTGGTGCTGACCCGGGCGGCCACGGCCAGCACCTCGGCCAGGGGGATCTGGTCTGTCACCACCAGGTGATGGATCAGCGCCAGCATGAAGACCGCCTCGAAGCGCCCGCGCGCCCGGGTCAGGAAGGAGGGGTTCTCCTCGTTGTTCCAGCCGGTGGCCGGGGTTGGCCTGGCGAAATCGACAACCAGGGGCAGGATGTCCAGCTTGCGGGCTCTGGCCTCTTCGAAGAGGGTGCCCACCACGGCGGCGTCCTGGTCGATGGCCACCACCTGGGCGCCCCTGGAAGCGGCCAGCCGGGAGAAATGGCCGGTGTTGCAACCGATATCCAGCACCCGGGCCGGTTTGCACCTCTGCAGAAACTGGTCGACGAAGGAGCTCTTCTGCTGGAAGGAGTCCTGGTCGTAGCTGCAGGTGCGGCAGTAATCGCTCCAGCGGGTAGGGCCGGAGGATCCCTTGCCGGCCAGCCTGGCCGTTTTCCGGCGCAGCCCGCCAATCAGGGTCTTCAGCACGAAGCTGGCCTGCTCTTTACCCTGCAGGCGGCGCGGGCGGTACATGGCCTGCCCCCCGGCCTCCGCCTTGCCGGAAAGCCAGACCGGCATCGAGACTGTGGAGAGGAAGCCCGCCGAAATCCGCCGCAAGGGGGTGATCATGCGGTAGATCTCGGCGGGCTCCAGCCCGTCGCGCCGGGTCAGGAAGACCGACGAGAGCGGAACACCCAGCTTGCTGGCCGCCAAAAGGGGGAGCAGGAAGGTCCTCATGAACTGCCCCTGGGCCAGCCAGACCGGGTCCAGGGGATCGCGCTCCTCGAAGGAGAGTACGTCCACGAAGACGGGACGGGGCCCGTCGAACAGCACGTTGTAGGGGGTGGCGTCCTTCAGGCCGATCCCCGACCCGATCCCCTGCTCGGCGATGTCCAGGGTCAGGAGGGCGGCCGCTTGCAGCATCTGGATGGGCCATTCCGCCGGGAAGGACTGAAAGGGGATCGCCTCGTGAGCGAGCAGCAGTTCCCCGTCCCGGGCGATCCCCGAGAGGTGCCCGGGAACGGACACCAGGCTGCGGGTCTTCACCACCTGTCCCGAGCACATGAGGTCCTGGAAGAAGGCCCCCCCGATCAGCTTCCGGCACCCAGCGGCAGCGTCGGCGAACACCTGCCTGATGGGATCGTTGCCGATGAAGAAAAGCCGGCCGGCGGGATCGCGAAAGGAACGCGCCTTACTCGTCATCGCGCTTGGCAGATCTGGAGAAGAAGGTCAGGATCTTTCTGAGGTAGAACAGGAGGCCGATGAAGAAGGAGACGGTGAGCTGCCACAGCATGATGCCGGAACCGGGATCGGAATAGGCGTGGGCATAGGTCGGGAACAGCAGGCACAGGTACAGCACAGCTAATAGCCGCTTCATAAAATTACTCCTTGGCAGGGTTAGTCAATGACATTGCACCGCGGGTATCAGTATTGGAGGGATTCTCCGGGTCCTGGAACTGACGCTGGTAGATGGGACAGCAGCGGTGATCCCCGATACAGAAGGCAAGCATCTTCTTGATGCTGGAACTGGAGATGTTCATGCAGTAGCAGTCGGTAAACGGCTTGTGCAGGACGGGGCATACCTGTGCCACCTGGTGGTCGTCGGCTGACGGTTTCATGCAGGGATTTCCCATCTACTCTAAACGCCTCACTTTTCTATGACGAATTGCGGATCCCCCCGCTTTTTGTGCCAGCCAAAGTGGCAGGCACACCTGTGCAGGCGGGGACCGCGATTGGGAAAAACAGGAAGGATAGAGCAATCCGGATGCCAACAGCGCAAGCATCCGGAATGACAGGATTTATTCAGTAAGAAAAGGTTGCCGGGGTGGGCAAAGTGAAGAGTATCGACTGCGGGGGGTAGGCAAAATGAAGAGTGCTAGAGCCCGTACTTCTCCAGCATGCGCTTGAAGCTGCTGTAATCGACCTCGAGCAGGCGGGCCGCTTCCATCTTCCGTCCCCCGGTCGCGGCCAGAGCCTGCATCACGGCGTGCCGCTTGAGCTCCTCCAGGGATTGCAGTCGGGGGGCGCTGGCGGCAGCCGAAGGTTCGGCGCCGGTCATGACCCTGGCCAGGTCGTCGCAGGTCAGGGTCTCGCCGGCGAAGAGGGCGGCCCGCTTCATCACACTCTTCAGCTCGCGGACGTTACCGGGCCACAGGTGGCGGTTCAGCATCAGGACGCTCTCCGGCGCCATGCGGGGCGGCACCCGCTCCAGCTCGCGGGACACCTCGTCCAGGAAGTTCCGTGCCAGTACGGCGATGTCCGAGCCGCGCTCGCGCAAGGGGGGCAGGGTGATCACCAGGTCGGCCAGCCGGTAGTAGAGGTCCTCACGGAACTTGCCGGCGCGGGCCTCGGCCAGCAGGTCCCGGTTGCTGGCGGCCATCACGCGGACGTCCACCTCGACCTTCCTGGTCCCTCCCACCGGGAAAAACCACTTCTGCTCGACCGCGTGCAGGATCTTGGCCTGCAGCGAGGGGGAGGCGCAGTCGACGTCGTCCAGGAAGATGGTCCCCCCGTCGGCCTCCTCGAAAAGGCCCGACCTGGCGGAAGCGGCCCCGGTGAAGGCCCCCTTCACATGCCCGAACAGCTGGCTTTCCACCAGCGATTCGGCAAGCGAGCTGACGGTGACCGTGACGAAGGGCTGGTGGCGTCGGGCGCTCAGAGCGTGGATGAGCGAGGCGAGGTGCGACTTGCCGACCCCCGTTTCCCCCCGGATGAGCAGCGAGAAGTCGGTGCTGGCGATCCGCTGTGCCTGGCGGATGACCTCTTCCATGGCCGGGCTTCCTCCCAGGAAGAGTTCCAGCGAGGCGTGCTCGCGCTCTTGCAGCCGTTCCAGCTCCTTTCTCTGCAGCGCCGGGGTGCCCGCCTTGCCGATGGCGGCCACCAGCTCCCGGCAGTCCAGCGGTTTCCTGAGGTAGCCGGAGACCCCCAGTTCGATGGCCTTCAGCAGATAACCTGTCTCGGTGAAGGCGGTGCTGAAGATGACCGGGATGTCGGGGTTTATCTCCCTGATGCGCCGGGTCATCTCCAGGCCGTCCATGACCGGCATCATGATGTCCGAGACCACCACGTCGGGAAGCTCGCGCGAGAAGAGTTCCACCGCCTGGGCCCCGTTGGCGGCGGTGAAGACCTGAGAGAAGTTCATCTCCAGCACGATCCCGATCCGCTCACGCAGGCTCGGTTCATCCTCGACGTAAAGGACCTTCAGTTGCACCTTGTCATCCATACCGGCGAATCTCCGTTTCCCTGGTGTCCTGGAGCTTTCCCGCTGCCCGGCCCCCCTTGCGGCGGGGAAGGCGCCAAAGCGGCAGGTCCTCACAGGCGTTGACGCCTAGTCGATCTCGTCCCTTGGCAGCACGATCCGGAAGGAGGTCCCTTCCGGCAGGCTGCGGAAGCCGACGCTCCCCCCCATGCTCTCCTCGATGATCAGCTTGGACATGTAGAGGCCGATACCGGTCCCCTGGCCATCGGGTTTGCTGGTGAAGTACGGCTCCCAGACCTTGTCGGCAATGTCGGAGGCGATGCCGCAGCCGTTGTCGCGCACCTCGATCACCACCCCACGCCCCCCCTTTTCGGCGGCAAGCGATATCACCACCTTGCCCGGGCTCCCCTCCCCTGCCCTTTTCCCCTTCCCCCACCTGCTCACCACGGCGTCAAAGGCGTTACTGACCAGGTTGAGGACCGACTGCTTGAACTCGTTCTGGTACCCCCTGATCTTCAAGGGAAGGCCGGACGCTTCATCGAGCACCTCCAGGGCCACCCCGGAATTGGCAAACTGGGCGGCCACCAGAAGCGAGACCTCGCGCAGCTTCTCGCGGACATCGAAGCTCTCTACCACCTTTTCCGGGGAGAAGAAGTTCCTGAAATCCTCGATGGTGTCGGACATGTAGTAGAGCTGCTTCTGCGCATCCGACTCGGCCCGCTCCAGGAAGCGCTCGTCGAGGGCGCGCCGGTCCCAGGCCATCCTGAGGCTCTGCACGATCGCCCCCAGGGTCGCCAGCGGCTGGCGCCACTGGTGGGCGATGGCACCGATCATCTCGCCGATGGCGGCCAGCCGCGCATGCCGCGCCAGGAGACGCTCCTGCTGCAGGCGCCGCTCGGTCTCCTCCTCGACCCTTTGGGCAAGGCTCTGGTTGAGCTCGATCAGCTCCAGTTCGCGGGCGGCCAGCTTCTCGGCCATCTGGTCGAAGGAACGGCCAAGCTCTCCCAGTTCGCCCCCCCTCACCAGGTCCGAGACCCGGCTGTCCAGCTCCCCGCGGGCCAGCCGCTGGGCCGCCTCCTGCAGCGTCCTGATGCGGTTGACGAAACAGAACTTCGCCAGCAGGGTGGCAAGCAGGACCGCCACCAGCAAAACCGGCGACAGCAAAAGGACGCTGACAAACTGGGCGCGCCTGGCCTTGACCAGGGTGTCCCGGACCGGAATGCCGGCTTTCACGTAGAGGTAAGGGACCGCCTCCCCCGGCAGGCGCAGCCGCTGGAAGGAGCTGATCATGCCATCATCGGTGAGGGCCGAATCGTCCGAGCCGGTCTGCATCTGCCGCAGCAGGCTCTGCTTCAGCCGTGCGCCGATCGGCTCGCCAGACGGCACGTTGCGGTAGATGATGACGCCGTTTCGGTCGGTGATGGTGAAGGAAGATCCTTTGGGCAGCCCCGTCTCCACCAGCAGCTCGTTCAGGAAAACGAAGTTGACGCTGACCAGGATGACGCTGTCGACCCCTCCGTGGTCATCGAGGACAGGGAAACCGAAGCTTATGTTGGGCTTGCCGGAGATTCTCCCGACGCCGTACTCTCCCGAGACGAACCGCCTGCTTTGGACGGCCTGTTCGAAGGCGCGGCTCCCCTTGACCGTGAAGGTATTCCTGAAGGGGAGGGCCGAGGCCCAGATCTCCCCGGCCCGGTCGGCGATCACGATATTGCCGTATTCCTGGTTCAGCTTCAGCATGCTGGCGAGGACCGCGCTGGTGGAGGGCCTGTGCTGCCTGACATCGGGGAGCTGGGCCAGCGCCGAAGCCAGCTGCTGGGCGTCGCTGGTCAGGTTGTCCTGCTCGGTGGCGATGCTGCGGACCAGCATCCTGGCCTCGGTGATCCCCTCCTTGAGGGAATCGCGGCGCTGCTGGTAGCCGGAATAGGTGATGAGGGCGACCGCCGGCAAAGAGAGCAGCAGCACCAACAGGATGAGGAGAGACCTGAAGGAGAGGTGAATGAAGAATCTGTAGAAGGCTTTGATCATGAACGGGCTTCTCTGGGAGATAGCAACGGCTCATTCTAATCTTTATCGGGGTGCATGCCAATCGATTTCATCGCAGCCCGTCCCGCTTCAAGCAGCTGGGCCACAAAAAAAGGGGGGATCCGTCGATCCCCCCTGAAGTAACTGCCATGGCTGGCGGTGTTAGTTGTAAGCGTGCTCGGAGTGCAGGGTCTCGTCGAGGCCGATAATCTCGTCCTCTTTCTCCACCCTGAGGCCGATGGTCTTGTTGATCACGAAGGCGATCAGCAGAGTGACCACGAAGGCGTACAGGCCGGCTGCGCCCACCGCGATCAGCTGGGTCACGAACTGCTTCATGTTGCCGGAGAGCAGGCCGGTGGCCCCCACGGTTGCGAAGACGCCGGTCAGAAGCGCGCCGGAGGAGCCGCCCAGGGCGTGCACGCCGAGGACGTCCAGGGAGTCGTCGTACTTGAACTTCGCCTTGGCCATGACACCCAGGTAGCAGATGACGCCTGCCAGAAGGCCCATGATGAGGGCTGCGCCCGGCTCCACGAAGCCGGCGGCCGGGGTGATCACGACCAGGCCGGCAACCACGCCGGAGCCGAAGCCGAGTGCGGAAGGCTTGCCGCCGTGGATCCACTCGGCGATCATCCAGGAGAGACCTGCCGCGGCGGGGGCCAGGGTGGTAGTGGTGAAGGCGAGGCCGGCCAGGCCGCCGGAAGCGTCGGCGCAGTTGGGGCCCACGATGGCGGAACCTGCGTTGAAACCGAACCAGCCGAACCACAGCAGGCCAACCCCCAGCAGGGTGAAGGGGAGGTTGTGGGGAGCCATGCGCTCGTTCGGGAAGCCGTGGCGCTTGCCGAGGAAGAGCAGAGCGGCCAGGGCGGAGATACCGGAGGAAAGGTGGACCACGGTGCCGCCTGCGAAGTCAAGGGCGCCCATCTTGAAGAGCCAGCCGTCGCTCATCCAGACCCAGTGTGCCAGCGGATCGTAGACCAGGGTGGTCCAAAGCAGCACGAACACGCACCAGGCGGAGAACTTGAGGCGCTCGGCCAGGGTACCCGAGATGAGGGCGGCGGTGATGATGGCGAACATGGCCTGGTACATGGCGAAGACGTACTCGGGAATGGCGCCCGGCTCGGTAGGGACGTTCTGGAACAGCGCGTAGATCGGGGTGCCGTCCTTGCCGAAGGAGATCAGGCCGTGCAGCATGGCCTTGCTCAGGTCGCCCAAAAGACCGTGCCCGAGGTCGGGGCCGAAGGCCAGCGAGTAGCCGACCACGGCCCACTGCACCCCCACGATGCCCATCGCCACGAAGGAGTGCATCATGGTGGAGAGTACGTTCTTGCTCCTGACCATGCCGCCGTAGAAGAAGGCGAGACCCGGGGTCATCAGGAGGACCAGTGCGGCCGAGACCAGCATCCAGGCGGTGTCGCCGGTGTTCAGCACGGGGGCGACGTTTTTGGCGGCCGGAGCGGCGGCCGGAGCCACCGCGGGATCCGCAGCTGCTGCGGCTGCGGGAGCGGCGGAAGCGGCAGCTGCCGGTGCACTCACCGCGGCGGTCGCGGGAGCAGCCTTCTCTTCGGCCTGCGCCGCCAGGGGCAGCGCGAACAGGCTGACGGCCAGCGCCAGCTTGGCAAGTGTGGAAGCGACTTTGCCGCAGGTTGCGACACTCCTGACCTTGCTGAGGATACCTCTTCGTACCATAGTGACTCTCCGTTGATTCATTATTTTGAGATGCAATGCGAAGGAAATCGTTTAAATGGCCTCGTCGCCTTTCTCGCCGGTCCTGATCCTCACCGCCTCGTCCAGGGGGAGGATGAAGATCTTGCCGTCGCCTATCCTGCCGGTCCTGGCGGTCTCCTCAATGGCGGCAACCACCTTGGTCACCAGGTCGTCGGACACCGCGATCTCGATCTTGACCTTGGGGATGAAGTCCACCACGTACTCGGCGCCGCGATAGAGCTCGGTGTGGCCTTTCTGCCGCCCGAACCCTTTCACCTCGCTGACGGTGATCCCCTCGATGCCGATTTCGTTGAGGGCGTCCTTTACCTCGTCGAGTTTGAACGGTTTGATGATTGCCTGTATGAGCTTCATTGCTTCCTCCTGTAGTTCGCCGTTGAGCAGATGCCTGTTATTTGCAGCTTGCGTGCCATTCACCGATGGCTCGAATTTTCTCGGGTTATAACCCGTCAGGGCCGGGACAACAGGCGGGTGCTGCACATTTTTCACGCATGACGCCGCCTAAATAGGCAAGTATAGCGAAGATGATGGCGAACCGCCCGGTCACCATCCCCCGCTCGTCAGACTTCCTGCAATCTGCCTGGCGGGAAGGCCGTGGCCCAGGACATATAGCAAGGCTGCGCCCCTCCCTACGGAGGGACGCAGCCTGTGTGGCAACCCTTTTCGAGGGTCCGTCTAGAGGGCGTCGTTACCCTTCTCCCCGGTCCTGATCCTCAGGGCGTCTTCCAGCGGGATGATGAAGATCTTGCCGTCGCCGATCTTCCCCGTCCTGGCGGATTCGGCGATCACCTCCACCACCTTGGATGCCATGTCGTCCTTGACGGCGACCTGGATCATGATCTTGGGGACGAAGTCCATGGCGTACTCGGCACCGCGGTACATCTCGGAATGCCCCTTCTGGCGCCCATACCCCTTGACCTCGATGAGGGTGATACCCTCGATGCCGACGCGGTTCAGCGCTTCCTTCACCTCGTCCAGTTTGAACGGCTTTATGATGGCTTCTACTATTTTCATGGCTGCTCCTGTCCGTTAGGTCCCTAGTGAGTGGTTGCGGCAGTCGGGATGGTGGCGCGCTTGGGCGCTGCGTAGTCGCTCTGGGCTGCCATGGCGACTTCGGTATCGTAATCGCCGCTCGGTATCGCGCTATGCTTGAGCGCGTACTCCGGATAGGCGCCAATGCCGTGCTCGAAGTTGTCGATGCCGATCAGTTCGCCGTGTTTCTCCACGCGCAGGATCTTCAGGGCGTTGAGACCGTACATGAGCACCAAGGCGACCGAGAAGGTGGCCACGGTGATGATGGCGCTGCCGATCGCCTGGGCGGCCAGCAGGTTGACGCTGCCGCCGTAGAAAAGGCCGGTAAGGGGAGCGCTGTTGTCAGCTGCAAAGGGACCGGTCACGCCGTACTTGCCGCAGGCGAAGAGGCCAAGCGAGAGGGTCCCCCAGATGCCGTTCAGGCCGTGCACGGGGACCGCGCCGATCGGGTCATCGATCCTCAGCCACTCGAGGAGATCCACGCCGGCCACCACCAGTACCCCGGCGACTGCGCCGATGGCGATGGATCCTGTCGGGGAAACCCAGTAGCAGGGGCAGGTGATGGCCACCAAGCCGGCCAAAAAGCCGTTCACCGTGTAGCTGATGTCCCATTTCTTGGTCTTCGGATAGCCGTAGAACATGGCGGTCAGGGCCGCCGCGCAGGCGGCCAGGGTGGTGTTGGCAGCGACGCGGCCGGCGCCGTCGGCATCCATGATGGAGAGGGTCGAGCCCGGGTTGAAGCCGTACCAGCCGAACCAGAGGATGAGGCCGCCCACGGTTGCCATCACCAGGTCATGCGGCAGCATGGGGGCGCCGCCATCGCGCTTGAACTTGCGGCCGATGCGGGGTCCCAGCGCCATGCCACCGGCCAGGGCGACGAAACCGCCGATGGTATGCACCACGGTGGAACCCGCGAAGTCATGGAAGCCGGTGCCCAGGTCGGCCAGGAACATCCCCTTGCTCCCCATGGTGGCGAGGAAGCCGTCCGGCCCCCAGGCCCAGTGGCCGATGATCGGGTAGATGAAGCCGGAAACGAAGAAACTGTAGATAAGGTCGCCGACAAAACCGGTACGGCCGATCATGGCACCGGAGGTGATGGTGGAGCAGGTGTCGGCAAAGGCGAACTGGAACAGCCAGAAGGCGAGGAAGGAGACGCCGGTCGACTCGTAGGTGGCGGGCACCCCCTGCAGGAAGAAGTACTTGGTGCCGATCAGCGGCGTGCCGGAGCCGAACATGAAGGCGAAGCCCCAGGCGTAGAAGAGCAGGCCGCACAGCGCGGTATCCACCACGCACTCCATGAGCACGTTGACCGCTTCACGGCCGCGGCAGAAGCCTGCCTCCAGCATGGTGAAGCCGACCTGCATTCCGAACACCAGGAAGGCGGCCAGCAGCGTCCACAGCGTGTTGATCGGGTTGACGATATCGTTGGCCTTCAGAACCGGATCGGCAGCCATGACCTCGCTACCGAACAGGTTGGAGGCCAGCACCATTACTGCAAACACCAGCCCGAGGCCGAGCATCTTGCCCCCGGCCAGCAGGTAGCCGTAGCGGCGCCATTCGGGATCGCGCATCCGCTCCCCCAGGCGGCTGAACTTCTCAGATAAGCGTAGTCTTGTTTCCATTGTTACTCTCCTTGTAATTTAGGCTCGGTAAGGCTCCGATGCCCCTGCATTTTCTTCTTCGTCGAATAATCCGCCCGTACTAGATGCTAAACAGCCTGACAATCGATAAGACCCGCTCCCCCTTTCCGAAATTTAATAAAAAAAGGCGCCATTCCATCGTCAGATGAAAAGGCGCCCTTGCCTGTAACTCCTCGCTCCCGAGGCGGTGTGCACGTCGTCGTGCCTGGTTTTGCCATCTCCTCAGCATAAGGCGTGCCAGCAGACAGGGAGATTGTAAGCCGGGGTTGTTTCGGGAGATTTGCAGGGGGAAAGAACCGGGAGCCGGCGCGGCAGTTCTTTTATGCAGCAGCTGTGATTACGAAATAAGCAGTCACCAGGCCGTCCGGAGCAGCGGGCCCAGTGGCGGGAAACTCAACTGGGGAGAAACTGTCGAGGCTCGCAAGGGGGGCGCTAATGGCAGGGGGGAAGAAAACTGCAGCTATCCTCAGCCTGGCCCCCTGACTGCGGAATGGGCACCGTCTTTCGGGCGAAGAAGGCGGGGACCTCCTGGGGGGGCACCGGGCGGCTGAACAGGTACCCCTGGTAGAGCTCGCAGCGGTTTTTCACCAGGAAGGCCAGCTGGTCCAGGGTCTCAACACCCTCGGCGATCACCTGCAGTTTCAGGGTGTGGGCCATCTCGATGGTGGCGAGGGTAATGGCGGCGTCGTCGGGGTCGGTGGTGATGTCGTTGATGAAAGTGCGGTCGATTTTCAGGACGTCCAGCGGGAAGCGCTTCAAGTAGGAGAGCGAGGAGAAGCCGGTACCAAAATCGTCGATGGCGAGCCTCACCCCCATCCCCTTCAAGGCCTTCAGCGTCATCACGGTCCGCTCGGTATGGGCCATCAGTACCCCCTCGGTCAGTTCCAGTTCCAGGAGCGCCGGATTCAGCCCGGTCTCGGCCAGGATGGCGGTGACGTGGTCCAAAAGCTCGTTCTTCATGAAATGCTGCCCGGAGATGTTGACCGCCAGGGTCACCGGCGGCAGTCCGTCGTCCAGCCATCCTTTGAGCTGCCGGCAGGCCATCCTCATCACCCACTGGTCGATCTGGATGATCAGGCCGATCTCCTCGGCCAGCGGCAGGAAGCGCCCCGGCTCCACCATCCCCAGCTCCTTGCTGTTCCAGCGCACCAGCGCCTCCAGGCCGACCACCCGTCCGGTGTCGCTGGCCACCTGCGGCTGGTAGAAGATGATGAACTCCTCCTCTTTCAGCGCCTTGTGCAGCTGGCTTTCCAGGATGATCCTCTCCAGGGCCTTGGCGTTCATCGACTCGTCGTAGATCTGGTAGCCGTTTCTCCCCTGCTCCTTGGCCTGGTACATGGCGCCGTCCGCGTTCCTGATCAGGTCGCTGGCCGTGCAGGCGTCGTAGGGGTAGAGGCTGATGCCGATGCTGGTCGAGACGAAGACCTCCTGCCCCTCCAGGGAGTAGGGGTGCGAGACCGTCTCCAGGATGCGGCGGGCCACCTTGGCCACGTCCTGGAAATGCTCGATGTCGCAGAGCATGATGGTGAACTCGTCGCCGCCCAGCCTGGACACCAGGGAACTGGGGGCCTCTTCCTCGCTCCTGGCCAGGCAGTCGTTCTTGCGCACGCAGCGCAAAAGCCGGTCCGCCACGTCCTGCAACAGGCGGTCTCCCATGCCGTGCCCCATGGTGTCGTTGACCAGCTTGAAGCGGTCGAGGTCCAAAAAGAGCACCGCCAGCATCCGGTCGTTTCTGTTGGCGTAAACCAGCGCCTGTTCCAGCTGCTGCATGAAGAAGCGGCGGTTGGGGAGGCCGGTCAGGGCGTCGTAGTAGGCGAGCAGCCGTATCTGTTCCTCCGCCCGCTTGCGTTCCGTGATGTCCTGGATGGTGCCGGTCAGGCAGACGGGAGCGCCGTCCTGGTCGAGCACGGTGACCAGCTCGGCATGCAGGGTGCGCTCCACCGAGTCAGCCAAGAGGATCCGGTAATCGAAGCTCAAGGGGGCGCGGTTGGCGATGGCCTCGCCGATCGAGCTCTCCACGAAGCTGCGGTCGAGCTGGTGCACCCGGTCGAGGATCGGGTTGAGCCCCTTGCCGCCGTCCAGGCAGCAGATGTTGTAGACCTCTTCCGAGCAGTGGATCTCACCGGAGGCGAGGTCCCACTCCCAGCTGCCGATGTGGGCGAGGCTCTGGGCGTGGGCGAGTCCCTCGCGGCTCTCCCTGAGCTGCTCCAGGGTGCCGCTGGCCCTCAGCATGTAGCTCACCCGGTAGGGAAGGATGTGCCAGTTGATCGGTTTGGTGATGAAGTCGGTCGCGCCCGCTTCGTAGGCGGTGTCGATGGAATCGAGGTCGTCCAGGCCGGTCATCATCAGCACCGGGGTGTCGCGGCCGACGGCGCTCTGCCGGATGGCGCTGCAGACCGAAAAACCGTCCAGCCCCGGCATCATCACGTCCAAAAGCACCAGGTCGGGAGCCCGCTCCTGGAACGCCGAGAGCGCCAGTTCGCCGGAGTCGGTGTCCCACACCACATAGCCGGAGCCTTCCAGGGTCTCCCGGGCCAGCAGCCGTACCGCCTCGTCATCGTCGATGATCATGACCAAAGGGGTCGCTCTCTTGGACTTCCTGGTCAGCATAGTTGGCCTCCCTGCAGGGCGTCCCGGACCACCCGGTACTCCTCCTCCACCTGCAACAGAAGCGGCAGGGCCCCTTCGGTAGAGCCGCTGCGCCCCAGGGCCTCCAGTTCCCTGCAGACCCCGGCAAGTCTCATGGCGCCCAGGTTGGCGCTGCTCGACTTGAAGCTGTGGGCCGCCGCCTTCAACTTCTCCGCGTCGCCCCCCGATTCCGCCTCCCGCAGGGTCTGCAACAGCGCCGGGGTGCTGGTCAGGTAGAGCTCGACCACCTTGCGAAGGATCTCCTTGCCGCGGTTACCCGGCAGCGTGCGGATCATCTCCATGGCGCCGCTCATCCTGTCCTCGGCAAGGGGTGCATCCGGATCGGCCGGTGCGGGACCGGGGCGCTCGCCCTTTTCGCGGGAAATGACGGGAGCCCCGACCCTGGCGGCGAAACAGGAGGTTTCCGGCGCCCCGCCGCCTGCGCCCGTCGCCACCGGTGCTTCGGCAAGAAAAGGATCCGCCAGCGAAACCGCCGTCCCTTCGGCAGCGGTCTGGGCCTCGGGCCGGGAGCGCTGCAACTGCCTGCTCACCGTCCTCGCCAGCTCGTCCCGGGTGAAGGGCTTGGAGAGGTAGTCATCGGCACCGGCATCCATGCAGGCCTGGCGGTCCTGGGACATGGCGCAGGCGGTCAGCGAAACGATCGGCAACCTTACCGGGGAGTGCTCCCGCCCGTTCTCCCAGCCCCTGATGGTCCTGATCGCCTCCAGGCCATCCATCACCGGCATCTGGTAGTCCATCAGCACCAGGTCGTAGCTGTTCTTCTGCACGGTCTCCACCGCCACCAGGCCGTTGGCCGCGATCTCCACATTGCAGCCGAGGCTCTCCAGCATGCCCCTCCCCACCTCCTGGTTGACCGGGTTGTCCTCCACCAGCAGCACCAGGGGAGGCCGACGCTGCGTGTCGCCGCCGTCGGCATCGAATTCGCCCGCCGACTGTTCCATACCCAGGGCGCGCACCAGGGCAGCGTACAGCCGGTGCGGCCGCAACTCGTTGCGGGAGAACAGCAGCACACCGACCTCCTCGGCGCGCCCCCCCAGCTCACCCGACCGACTTCCCAGCAGGACCAGCCGGAGCAAACGGCCGGCGGGGAGCGACCTGATGGTGGCTGCCAGCTCCATCCCCCCTGCCCCGCCCACCTGCTGGTCGAGGACTGCCAGGTCGAAGGGGGCCGCCACCACCCGGCAGACCGCGCCGGGGGCATCCTGCACCGCTTCACAGTCCATCCCCCATCCGGTGAGCTGCCCCATCAGCATCTCGCTCAGGGCGGGATCACTGCTGGCGACCAGCGCCCTCTTGCCGCGCAGGGCGATCCTGCTGTGGTTGGGGCGCACCCACTCGCTGCCCGAGCCGGCATCCAGCCGCACGGTGAAGGAGAAGGTCGACCCCTTGCCCGGATCGCTGGCCACGCGGATCTCGCCACCCATCAACTCGGTGAGCTGCTTGGCGATGGCGAGCCCGAGGCCGGTTCCGCCGTACTTGCGGGTCATGGACTCGTCGCCCTGGGAGAACTGCACGAAGATCTTGTCCTGTACGTCCGGTGCGATACCGATGCCGGTGTCGGTGACGCTGATCCGGACCAGGTCGGGAGGGCGGTCCATGAAGGCCACCAGGGTGACCGCCCCCTTGTGGGTGAATTTCAGGGCGTTACCGAGCAGGTTGACGATCACCTGGCGCAGGCGCCCCGGGTCCCCCAGGAAAGAGCGCGGCAGTTCCCTGGCGATGTCGCAACGCAGCTCCAGTCCCTTCTTACCGGCATCCTCGGAGAATAGTTCCACGGTCTCTGCCACCAGTTCATGCAGGTCGAATGGTATGATCTCCAGCTCCATCCTCCCCGCCTCGATCTTGGAGAAGTCGAGGATGTTGTTGATGATGGAGAGCAGGGCCTGGCCGGAACGGCGGACGGTATCGACGAAGCGGGCCTGCTCCTTGCTGAGGTCGGTCCCCTGCAGGAGCTCGGTCATCCCCAGCACCCCGTACATCGGCGTGCGGATCTCGTGGCTCATCTGGGCCAGGAACTCGGACTTGGCCTTGCTGGCTGCCTGCGCCGTCTGCATGGCCCGCCGCACTTCGTCCAGGCTCTCGGCCAGCTGCCGGTTGACGTTGCTAAGTTCCCTGGTACGGTCCGCGACCTCCAGCTTGAGTTCCTCTGAGTGCAAGGCGAGCCGCTCGTCGCGCACCGAGATCTCCGCCAGCATCTCGTTGAAGCAGTCGGAAAGGAGCCCCAGTTCGTCATCGTTCATCTTCTCGACCCGGACACCGTAGTCCTGGTCGCGCGAGACGATCTCCATCTTGCCGGTCAGCTGTTCGATGGGGCCGGAAATGAGCAGACGCAGACGGCGGGAAAGGAGGATGCCGAAGCCGGCGATGGCGAGCAGGGCGGAGGCGAGCAGGGCTCCGAGGAAGATAACCGTGGAGAAGAGATTTTCCTGCGAGACCAGGTGGAGCTTCCCCACCACCCGGTTCCCCCTGGTGATGGGACGGGAGAGCTGCAGGGTGGCGCCGTGGATAGCGCGCGCTGTCTCGTCTTCCCGGTGGTACTGGGCAAGCACCCTCTCCCGGGAGGTGACGACCTCCGCCGACAGCACGTGGCGGGCGGAGGCGATGCCGTCCAGGATCTCCCTGGCCGACTTGGCGTCACCGGTGGCGACGGCCGCTGACAGCTGCCTGCCGAACAGCTCGCCCAGGGTGACCAGTTCGTTGCTGCGTTCCTCGCGGTAACGGGAGAACTCGTAGCCTATGGCGACCAGCGAGATGGCCAGCAGCAGAAGTGAGATTCCGGTTAGCAGAAGCGTCATCAGCTTCCGCTTGATGGTTTTTTTTCCCGACCAACAATCGGTCACCGCTCCCCCTTCGCCCCTCTCCGGGCAGGAGTTGTACGAGCAGCCCCGGCAGGGGCGCCTCGTCAGCGTGCCAGGCTAGCCACAAAACGTTAAAACTTTACAATACAAGATTTGGATTTCAAGGAAAGTGTCAGGCAGAGGCGAGGGCGATGAAATTACCGAGGATGCTACGGGAGGAAGCGGTGAAGGCAGGCTCTTCGGCGAGGAAGCCGGTCAGATAGTCGGTGGGCGGGGTGGAGAGCCCCCCCCAGCAGGATACGATGGCGCGGTCGACCTCGGGGTGGAACTGGAGGCCGTAGGCGGCGCGCCCCAGCCGGAACGCCTGCGCGGGGCAGACCGGGGAGCCGGCCAAGAGGAGGGCGCCGGGAGGGACGGAGAAGCTGTCCTGGTGCAATTGAAAGGTGACGAAGCTCTGCTGGACTCCGGCGAAGAACGGGTCTCGGCTCCCCTCCTCGTTGAGTTGGACGCGGCTGATCCCTTTTTCGCCGCAGGGCGAGGGGGAACTGACCCGGCCGCCGGCCACCTGGGCGAGAAGCTGCCCGCCCAGGCAGATCCCCAGTAGCGGAGTGCCGGTCTGCAGGGCCTCGGCCATTAAGGCGCCGACCCGCACAAGATGGGGGAACTGGGCGCTGTCATGGACACCCATCTCGCCACCGAGCACGATGATGCCGGTCACGCCGGACGGGGCGGAAAGCTCGGCGGTGCTGTAGGCGGCAACGGTGCGGAAGTCGTGGCCTGTTGCAGAGAGGAGCCCGGCCAGGCTGCCGGGGGGGCAATGGGGATCGTTCTGGATGATCAGGAACATGCAGGCTCCTCCCTGGTATCTGCTTCCTCTGCCAGTATTGGAGAGGCTCAGGGGCACGGCTTTGCCTGGTGGGTGGGCTGGGAGGACCGCCGGGTCCTCACCCCCGCCCCTCTCCCGGAGGGCGAGGGGATAGCGTTTTGGCGCTCACTTCAGGCTCAGCTCTCCGGATTCTCCGAATGCAATTCCCGAGCCCGGGAAATCTTCGACGGTCAGCCGCTGCATGAGGTGCAAGGCGTGCTGCTGGGGGTCCAGGCGCGGACCGGCCAGCCGGCGCTGCTGGAAAGAGCGGAGGGAGCCGCCCCGGAAGGAGCCGTCGGCGGCAAGGTTGACGGTCAAAAGGGGGGCGTAGCCATTCTCGCCGGCGACGTTGACGCCGCCGTAAGTGGCAAAGTTGCCCAAACTGTAGGCAACGAGCCTGCCGCGGTACAGTTCGAGCGCGCGCGGCACATGTGGACCGTGGGCGATGACCAGGGCCGCACCCCGGTCGATGGCGTCGTGGGCGAAGCGGTGCAGGTCGCCGCGCGCCTCGTTCAGGAAGGTTTCCATGCCGGGGATGACGTGCAGGGCACCCCTCCCCTCGGCGCCGGCGTGGATGGAGAGGATCAGGATGTCGTAGCGCGCGCTGAGCCGCTCGATCTCCTCCAGTGCCTTCTTGGGGTGCACGATCGAGCGCGGGGGCGTCCCGAAGGAAAGCGAGACGATGCCGACCCGGGTGCCGCGCACGCTGAATTCCGCCACCTCGCCGCTCTTGCTGGAATAGGCGACCCCAGCCTCTTTAAGTGCCCGCTTGGTGGAGAGGAAGCCTATGCGGCCGAAATCCAGGGCGTGGTTGTTGGCCAGCGAGACCATGGAGATGCCGGCTTCTTTCAGGTTATGGGCGTAGGAGGGAGGGGTCCGGAACAGGTAGCTGCGGCCGGTGGAGATGTCCTTGCAGGGTTCGCCGTCGCGGGTGAGCGGTCCCTCCAGGTTGGCCATGGCGATGTCGGCCTGCCGGAAGAAGGGAGCGGCCTGCTTGAGCAGCCAGCGTCCGCGGTCGTGGGGAAGAGTACGGGTGGGAAAGGTGCTCCCCATCATGACATCGCCGACCGCGGCGACGGTGATCCCCCCTGCCGCGCCGGCCGGCAGGGGGGAAAGGGAAAGGATCAGCAGGAAAAAAGGGAGGGCAAGGAGACCGCCTATGAAGCCGAAGCGGGGGATCAAAGCGGCCTGAGCCCTTCGGCCACCACCTCGGCGACGTCCTTCACCCGCACCTGGCCGGCCCCCTTGTCCTTGAGGCCGTCCTCCATCATGGTCATGCAGTAGGGGCAGGCGACGCAGATGGTGTCGGGGCTGGCGGTGAGGGCCTCCTCCACGCGGGCGTGGTTCACGCGGGTGCCGCTGAACTCCTCCATCCACATGCGGCCGCCGCCGGCGCCGCAGCAGAAGGAGTTCTCGCGGTTACGCTCCATCTCGGAGGGGGCGCTGCCGGTGGCCTTTTCGATCACCCCGCGCGGGGCGTCGAAGATGCCGTTATGCCGCCCCAAGTAGCAGGGGTCGTGGTAGGTGATCTTGCCGAGGTTCAACTCGGTGCGCGGTAGCTTCAGGGTGCCGTCGGCCAATAGCCGGGAGATCAGCTCGCTGTGGTGCATGACCTCCAGCTCCAGCCCGTACTGGCGGTAGTCGTTCTTGAGGGTGGTCAGGCAGTGCGGGCAAAGGGTGATCACCTTGGTGATGCCCCGCTCGCGGAAGAGCTCCACGTTCTCCTTGGCCATCTTGTCGAACAGGTACTCGTTGCCGAGCCTTCTCAGGCTGTCGCCGCAGCACTTCTCGTCCTTGCCCAGGATGCCCCAGGAGACGCCCGCCGCGTTCAGCACGGTGGCGAGCGAAACGGTGACCTGCTTGGCACGGGAGTCGAAGGAGCCGGCGCAGCCGACGTACAGGAGGTACTCGGTCTCACCCGCCACGAAGGGGCGGACCTGCATGGTGGAGACCCACTTGCCGCGGTCGGCGGGGGCGATGCCCCACGGGTTGGAGCGCTGCTCCATGTTCTCGAAGAGGTTCAAGAGCTCTTCGGGGAAGCGGGCCTCGTTCTGTACCAGGTGCCGCCTCATCTTGATGATCTTGGGCATCTGCTCGATCAGCACCGGGCAGGCCTGCAGGCAGGCGCCGCAGGTGGTGCAGGACCAGATGGCCTCCTCGGTGTTGGTCCCCTCCCCTTCCGAGCCGATCAGCGGCAGGGTTGCCTTTCTCCCCTCCCTGAGGGCCGGCCCGTTCTCCAGCAGGTTGGTCTTGATGGCATGGATGATCTGGCGCGGGTTCAAGGCCTTGCCGGTGTTGGTAGCGGGGCAGGCGGCCTGGCAGCGGCCGCACTCGGTGCAGGTGTAGCCGTCCAAAAGATCCTTCCAGGTAAAGCGCTCCACGCTCCCCACCCCGTACACCTCACCCTTGGCGAAGGTCTCGCGCGGCTGGGTGTTCGGCCACTCCAGGCTCGCCAGGTAGCAGTTGGGGATGGCGGTCAGGATGTGCATGTGCTTGCTGTGCGGCAGGAAGCAGAGGAAGGCGAGCAGCACCAGCGCGTGCAGCCACCAGAACAGGATGGTCAGGGCAGCCAGGGTGTTGGGAGCGGCGGGGAGCAGCCCCGCCACCAGGCTGGAAACCGGCATGGCGGAGGCGGCCGGCTCCCACCCCTGGGCGATGATGGCGCCGTGCATGCCGAAGTAGGCGATCATCAAGAGCGCGATGAAGGAGAGGATCACGAAGGCGTCGGCGCTTCTCCCCTTGACGTAGAGGCTGTCCAGCTGGGGCGGCTTCACCAGGATCCGCCTGCCGAAGGCCAGCGCGACCGCCACCAGGGTGAGCAGCGAAACGATGTCGAAGGCGAACAACAGGACACGGTGCACCCCCTCGGGAAGGATGCCCAGGTTCAGGGCGGGGATCACTCCGCTCACCAGGAACTCCGCGTTGGCCAGCGCCAGGATCATGAAGGACCAGAAGATCACGAAGTGGTTCAGGCCGAAAGGCTTTTTCACCACGCGCAGCTGGGCGAAGGCGTAAAGGAGCATCTCCTTCAGGCGCCGGCCCGGCTGGTCCAGCCTTTGCTCCGGCTGTCCCAGGGCGAGCAGCGAGAAACGCCGATAAACGCTCCAGCAGAAAAAGGCCAGCGAGGCCAGAAGGAGCGGCGTGAAGAGAGGGGAATGGGGGATCATACGGTTACCTCTTATATTTCCACGGTAAAGTGTCTGCCACTATTTCCCTCCCCCGAACGGGGGATGGTCAGGGAGGGGGAACTATGCCGGTATTGCCAGCACTCCCCCTAGCGACCTCCCCCCTTCGCTGGGAGGGGCTGGTTTTCCTGGCCTAACGCCCGGATCTGACCTCTTTCAGCGCCCTGAGCTTGTTGGTCAGGGCAGGCACGATCCTGAAGATGTCGCCCACGATGCCGTAGGTGGCCACCTGGAAGATGGGGGCCTCGGGGTCGCGGTTGATGGCGATCACCACGTCGGAATCCTGCATGCCGACCAGGTGCTGGATGGCGCCCGAGATGCCGCAGGCGATGTAAACCTTGGGACGCACCGTCTTGCCGGTCTGGCCGACCTGGCGGTCCGGGGGCATCCAGCCGGCGTCCACCGCGCTCCTGGAAGCACCCACCACGCCCCCCAGGACGTCGGCCAGCTCCTGCAGCATGGAGAAGTTCTCCTTGGCCATCATGCCGCGGCCGCCGGAGACGATGAACTCGGCGCCGGCGATGTCCACGTCGCTTCCGCCATGGTCCATCATGATCTTCAGCACCTTGACCGGGATCTCGTCCTCGCTGACCGGGGCCGCCTCGCGCACGATCTCGCCGGTGGCGCCCGCCGTGAAGGGGGGCATCGGCATCACGTGCGGCCGGACGGTGGCCATCTGCGGGCGGAACTTGTCGCAGACGATGGTGGCCATGATGTTGCCGCCGAAGGCCGGCCGCGTCTGCATCAGGTTACCCTTGTCGACGGAGAGCCCGGTGCAGTCGGCGGTGAGGCCGGTGCCGACCACGGTGGCCACCACGCCGGCCAGGTCGCGTCCCAGGCCGGTGGCGCCCATCAGGATGATCTCGGGGCGGTACTTCTCGACCAGGGCGCAGACCCCTTTCTGGTACGCCTCGGTCCGGTAGTGGCGCAGCACCGGGGCATCCATCAGGATGACCCGGTCGGCGCCGTAGCCGAAGGCCTCCTGGCAGAGCGCCTCGACTTTGTCGCCCATCACCAGGGCTGAGAGCTGGCAGTTTCTCGCCTCGGCCAGCTCCTTCCCCTTGCCGAGCAGTTCCCAGGAGACCTTGGCGGCCACTCCCTCGGTCTGCTCGATGAAAACCCAGACCCCCTGGTAGGCGGCCAGCCGCTTCTTGAGGGCAGCCTCCTCCGGGTCCTCCTCGTGCACTTCGCCCCCCTGGCTGGCGGCGGCCAGTTCCTGCAGGATTTTCAGTTCCTCCGGGGTGAAGGACATCTCCAGCGCCTGGGCCGGGCAGACCTTCACGCACTTGACGCAGCCGATACATTTCGAGGCGTCGATGATCGGCTCACCCTGGTCGTTCATCTGGATGGCGTCGACCGGGCAGGCGCTCTGGCAGCGGGCCCCGCAGGCGATGCATTTCCCTTCCAGCAAAGCGGCCTTGCCGCGGGGTCTTTTGGGTGGTTTTGCAGCTTCACTCATGTACGGTTCCTTTTCGTATACGGATAAAGATCAAAGTTAAGGGTGAAAAAACAGGAACCGGAAGCACCGGGTCCGTTTCGCACCCCGCCAGTTGATCTTTTTTTATAACGCGAGGAGGTCTTTTTCGAGCATCTTGGCGATCAGCAGGTCCGCCGCGGCTTCCGGATCGTGGGCGCCGTCGCCCAGGATCTCGCCTTTGGCCCTTTCCGGGGAGAAGATCCGGCTGACCCAGGTGGGGGAGCCCTTGAGGCCGATGGTGTTCACGTCGAGTTCCAGCACCTTGTTGTCCCACACCTCGACAGTGGCCTCCGCGGAGGCAAGCCGCATGGGGACGGTCGGGTAGCGGGGACGGTTCAGCTCGCGCACCACGGTAAGCAGCACCGGCAGCGGCGCATCGACCTCTTCGTGGCGCCCTTCCAGCTTCCGCCTCACCCTGATGCGGCGGGCGGAGAGGTCGACTTCCTCGACCCGGTCGACCAGGGTCAGCTGGTCGAAATCGAGCCGGGTGGCGATGCCGGGGCCCACCTGGGCGGTGTCGCCGTCGATGGTCTGCTTGCCGCAGATAACCACCCCCACCTCCTCGTCCTTGGCCAGCCGCTCGATGGCAGCGGAGAGGACCTTGCTGGTGGCCAGGGTGTCGGCACCGCCGAAGGCGCGGTCGGAAAGGAGGATAGCGCGGTCGACCCCCTGGGCCAGCGCCTTTCTCAGGGTCGCCTCCGCGTTGGGAGGGCCCATGGAGATGGCGACCACCTTGAAGCCGAAGCGGTCCTTGAAGCGGAGCCCCTCCTCGACGGCATGGGTGTCGTACGGGTTGACGATGAAGGGGACCCCTTCGCGGATCAGCGTGTTGGTGACGGGATCGATCTGCACCTGGGTGGTATCGGGAACTTGTTTTACGCAGACAACTACCAGCATGGGAACCTCGTTTATCGTGATGCCTACAGAGTACCTGAAATTCCTGGAAAAAAGTTGACCTAGGTCAAAGGTCTGCGATCTGGGCCGCGTCCCTCCCCGCCGAACTGAGGGGGCCGGAGACCAAAACGCGGTTGCATTTTATCGGTCACCCACTTACTATTGTCAAGTCATTCGATTCACGCACCCCGCCGCGGGTGGAGATACATGTCCGATAACTACGTCGAAAAAAATTTCCTGTACCTGCTGGCCCTCTCCGTTCTCCTGCACCTGGCGGCCTACCAGCTGATCATCCGGCTCCCCGCCGCGAACCCTCCCAAGACCGAGCAGACCACCATGGTGGACCTCACGGATCTGCCGCTCCCCAAGGAACCGCTGAAGCCCTCTGCGCCAGCCGCGCCGGCGCCCAGGACCATGCCGCGCCCCTCGCTGCGCCCGGAGACCCCCTCCACCGTGCAGCGTTTCGCCGAGAACCGGCAGCGCGTGCCCAGGGAAACCTCGAGAAGGGAGCCGCTCATCCCGTCTCCGCTGCCGCTCATCCCCCCGGCCGGCCAGCCACAGGCCCGGCCGCAGCCAGCTGCCCCGGCCGCCCCGGCAGCCAAGGGGGGGACGCTGCCCGCCGAAAAGGGGGGACAGCCGGTGCCCCGCGGCGAGGGGATCTTCAAGAGCAAGTCGCACGAGACCGCCACCCGCCCGGCCCTGTTCCCCTCGGCCAATACCCTGGCCCGCCTGGAGGAACGCTACCGCGAAAAGTACAACCCCGAAATCGAAGAAGGTGATACCGGCTTCCTGAATACCGACGACATCCGGTTCGGCTCCTTCTACCGCCGGCTGGAAAACGCCGTGTACGGTGTGTGGCGCTACCCCAGGGAAGCAGCCGAGCGCGGCATCGAGGGAACCACGCCGGTGAGGATTACCTTCAACAGAAAAGGGGAGGTGGTGCAGGTGGACGTCCTGGAGACTTCGGGGAGCAGGATACTGGACGGTGAGGTATTGAGAACCCTCAGAGAGATAGGCCCAGTCGGTTCGTTGCCGAGGGGGTATGTCGGGGACACCTTCAAGGTGATCGCCTTCTTCCATTACATAAACGGCAGTGGCAGGCTCCACTAGCAGCCCAGCCGCTCCCTCAGGTACGCCGCGAAGTTACCGTTGAACTCCTCCCTCTTCAGCGCCATATCCACCGTGGCCTTCAGAAATCCCAGCTTGTCGCCGCAGTCGTGGTGCACCCCGTCGAACCGGCAGCCGTAAATGGATTCCCCCTTGGACAGCTCCCGGATGGCATCGGTCAGCTGGATCTCCCCTCCCTTGCCCGGCTGCTGGAGCTCCAGGATGGGGAAGATGGCGGGGGAGAGGATGTAGCGCCCGATGATGGCCAGGTCGGAGGGGGCCTCTTCCCGGGGGGGCTTCTCCACCAAGTCGAGCACCTCGTAGGCCTGCCCCGACAGGTGCCTGGCACGCACGCAACCGTAGGAGGAGATGTTCTCCATCGGGACCTGTTCCAGTGCGAGCACCGGCGCGCGGTAGCTCTCGTAGACGCGCAGCAGCTGGGCCAGGCAGGGGTCCGCGCTGTCGATGATGTCGTCCCCCAAAAGGACCGCGAACGGCTCCTCGCCGATGAACTCCCTGGCGCACAGGATGGCATGCCCAAGCCCCAGCGCCTCCTTCTGCCTCACGAAGAAGATGTTCGCCATCTCCGCGATCTTGCGCACCTGGTGCAGCTCCAGGTCTTTTCCCTTGTCATAGAGCAGGGATTCCAGCTCGAAGGCGATGTCGAAGTGGTCCTCGATGGCCCTCTTGCCGCGCCCGGTGACGAACAGGATCTGTTCGATCCCGGCGGCCACCGCCTCTTCCACCACGTACTGCACGAGCGGCTTGTCGATGAGCGGCAGCATCTCTTTGGGTGTCGACTTGGTCGCCGGCAGGAACCTGGTCCCCAGACCGGCAACCGGAAATACCGCCTTTCTGACTCGCATGGCATGGCCTCCTTCTGCGCATCCCGGCAGGCCGCTTCCTTTCAGGAAGGAGCCGGCCCTCGAGAGCCTGAACAGAGATGTCCAACTTCCATTGCATCCAGAAATAGGGAGAAATAGCCCCCCTTGCCGCCTTTACCGCTTATGGCCGTCACTTCCGGCCGGTAAAAACGCCGGCGCCCCCTCTCCACGGCGGGAAAGGGGGCGTGCGGTGTCGCTAGGCCCTTCTGCGGGCCGACTGCAGGGTGTTGTAAAGGAGCATGGTGATGGTCATGGGGCCGACGCCGCCGGGGACCGGGGTGATGGCGGAGGCGCGCTCTGCGGCCGCCGCGTATTCGACGTCACCCACCAGTTTCTTCTCACCGACGCGGTTCACGCCGACGTCGATCACTACCGCACCTTCCTTGATCCACTCGCCCTTGATCATCTCGGGCACGCCCACCGCCGCGATCACCACGTCGGCCTGGGAAACCTTGGCAGCCAGGTCGCGGGTCTTGGAGTGGCACAGGGTCACGGTGGCATTTTGCTGCAGGCACATGAAGGCGACCGGCTTGCCGACGATGTTGGAGCGGCCGACCACCACCACTTCCTTGCCGGAAAGCTCGACCCCCGCCTCCTTCAGCATCACCATCACCCCGTAGGGGGTGCAGGGCTGGAAGGTCGGCTTGCCGATCACCAGCCGCCCCACGTTGTAGGGGTGGAAACCGTCGGCGTCTTTGTCCGGGGAGATGGCCTCCAGCACCTTGTCGGTGTTGATCTGCTTGGGGAGCGGCAGCTGCACCAGGATGCCGTCGATCTTCTCGTCCTTGTTCAGCTTGTCGATCAGCTTAAGCAGCTCGGCCTCGCCGGTCTCAGCGGGAAGCTTGTACTCGTCGGAGAAGATCCCCACGTCGGCGCAGGCCTTCTCCTTCATGGAGACGTAGACCTTGGAGGCAGGATCCTCCCCCACCAGCACCACCGCGAGGCCCGGCACCACCCCTTTTTCCTTGAGCTTCGCCGTCTCGGCGCTGATCTCGCCGCGGATCTTGGCAGCTATCGCCTTGCCGTCAATAATCGTTGCCATGTTCATCCCTTTCTTTTCGGGCACAACAGTCCGGCGTGGCAGAAGCTCCAACGCTTCCGCAAAAATACGAGAGGTCTTTTCCCTTCATTAGTTACAAGCAGAGAGGGAGCTGGAAGTTTTCCTGAAGCCTCGGACCCTTACGCCATCGCCAAAACTAATTTGTGCGCAACGAATGCGTTTTAATTGAGAAATAATAGGTAACAGAGCGGAGTTTGTAAAGTGTGTTTACGCAACCGATCCGTCAAAAAAAAATGCCCCCGTTGCCGGGGGCATTGGAAGGGGACCTCTATATGCCTTTCAGGATGCCGATGGGCAACCAGCGCAGCCTCCGCCTGACTGGCAGGGAGGGGCCGGGGTGGAACTGCCGTAGCCGTCGCCGTACCAGCCTCCCCCCTTAAGGGAGAAGCCCGACTGGGAGATCAGCTTCTCGACCTCTCCGCCGCAGGAAGGGCACTCGGAGGCGGGGGGATCGGAAAATTTCTGGCGCAACTCGAAGGTATTGTCGCAGTTCTTGCAGTGGTACTCGTAAAGTGGCATTGCTTTCACATCCTCCTGTAATACGTGAAACGGGTGCTGAACGGCCCGGGGGCAGGCTTAATATAAGGAGCCCTCCCCGCTTTTGTCAAGGGGCCAGGCTGCGGGTCATGGCGAACAGCAGTCGGGAGCGGTAGATGATACCCACCACCTTCTTGCCGTCCACCACCGGCACCCGCTGGAAGCGGTGCTTCAGGAAGAGGTCGGCCACCAGCGAGACGTCGGCGTCCTGGGTGACCGAGATGGGCTGGTGCTCCATGATGTCGGAGATGGGCAGATCCTTGATCCGGTTGCAGAGCGAGGCGAAGAAGGCGTCGTCGGTCCCCCCGGAGGGCGCACCGTCCATCAGCGCTGTGATGATGCTCAAGGGTGTGAGGATGCCGGCCAGCCCCCCCCTCTCGTTCAGCACGATGAGCCCCGGCGCCGCGTTCAGGAAGCTCTCGTCACCGAAGTTGGCCTTCATCGTCCGGACCGCCTCCGCCACGGTGGTCCTCACCGAGATGGACGGCACGTCCGTTACCATAATGTCTCTCGCCTTCATGAAATTAGTCACTCCTCGCGATCGTTAAATAGGGAGAGGAGTGCACCGGTGTCCACCCCTTCCACTCTTACCACCTTGTGCCTCGATTTGGCGCCCGACTTGATGACCACTTTGGACTTGGCGACTCCCAAGCTCTTGGCGATCAGTTCCACGCACTGCTTGTTGGCCGCATCCTCCACGGGGGGGGAGGTCAGCCTGACTCTCAGTTCTCCCTCCTTGGGGCCGCAGATTTCGCAGCGGGAGGCTCTGGGCTGCACGTGGACGGTGAAGACCACCCCCTCGGCGGTCTCCGTCACTTTCAGCTGTCCGTCACTCATTTTCCAGGGCGAGCAGCTTGTAGTAGGTATCGAGCAGGTTCTTGAAGCCGGTCTCGAACTGGACCTTGTCCCTTTTCAGGTCCTGGATCTGGGTGTTCAACTCGACCAGCTTCTTCTCGGCGTCCGCCACCACCCGCTCACCTTTCAATTCCGCCTCGGAGACCAGCAGCTGCGCCTCCTTCTGGGCGTTGGCCTTCATCTCCTCGGTGATGCGCTGGGCGGCCAGCATGGTTTCCCGAAGCTGTGTCTCCCGGGCCTGGAGGTCTGCCATGGCTTGGGCGCCCCTGTTCAGCTGCTCCTTGAGGTCGGAGTTCTCGCGGATCAGTTCCTCCATCTCGCCGGCGACCGCCTGCAGGAAGGCGTCCACGTCGTCCGGGTCAAGCCCGCCGAAAACCTTTCCCTTGAACTGCTGCTGCTGGATATCCATCGGCGTGATTTTCATAGAGCCTGCCCTTTGAGTTGGCTACTGAACATGATGAGATAGGTGTAAGCAGTATCGAAGACCACGATCTGCACGAGGTAGATGAGGACGAACACCACCAGCGGCGAGAGGTCGAGCGCACCGGTATCCGGCATGTAGCGGCGTACCCGGCGCAGGACCGGCTCGGTGGCGCGGTAGATGAAGTTGACGATGGGGTTGTAGGGATCTGCGTTGACCCAGGAAATGACAACGCTTGCCAGGAGGATGTACTTATAGATGGTCAGGAGTCCGTTTGCCAGCTCGACTATCTTTGCCAGGGCCAAAAGAATATTGGCTAGCAGAATCATTGATCTCCCCTTATAGGTGGTAAAGCGACTGGAAATCTATACAAGAAGTAACCATACTTTGTCAAGATTGCTACGGCAAGCAAAAAGAGTGATTTGAGTTGACATAATGCAGGCGATGATCTAAAAAATTGTAACTTCAAAAAGGAAGCACCACGGTCGCTGGTGGGCCGCCCGGTCTTCAAAACCGGTGAGGGGGGTGAGAAACTTCCCTGGTGGGTTCGATTCCCATGTGCTTCCGCCAATTCCCTCCTTTAAATTTCAGATAGTTATAAATCCTTTACGGCCAATTCCCCTCGGACTTTCGCTTAAACTTTCGCTTGCGGCAGGGTTCAACCAGCTGCCCCCCTTCACTCCGCGCACGTAGTCTTCGCCAAAATGCTCTACGATCAGGTCGCATTCATTCTCCAGGGTAAGGCTATATTTGCCATAGATTTCGTACAGCATCTCCTTTGACGCATGCCCCATCAGGTATTCAAGCCTGTTTATATCGACGCGAACGGACATCGACCAAGCCGCGAAACAGTGCCGAGTGACGTATGGTCTGAGGTACTCCAGCTTGGCCCGCCGTATCGCGGTTTTCCAAGGGCCGTCAGTAAAACGTTTGATATCAAACCTTTGCCCATCTTTCATATAAAAAACATATTCCCGGTCTTCCGGTGAATCTTTAAGGAGCATGTCGAGACGCGTCCTAATAGCTTCAGTAATGGGAATACTCCTCGGCCGGAACACGTTCTTTAGAGTGTCCCCCTCTTCTCGAGGAGTCCATTTGTTACACACGTTGATTACATTCCCGTCGATGTCTGCTTTCCGCAGGCCGGTAATCTCCGAACCAATCATTCCCGTCAAGGTCATGATCTCGTTAACGGGACGGTAATAATCGTCCATGTGCGCATTGAGCTTTTTCCAGCTTTGGAAACTGTACCCTCTCACGGGTTTCTTATCGCGCGTGGGCAGCTCTTTTTGTTTGACCAGAAAAAGAAAAGGGTCTTCAAGGGAATCCCAGTGATATTGGCTCTTGGCATAGTTCCATATTTTCCGGAGAGGAATTAAAATGTTGAGAACTCTGCTTGCAGAAACCGGGCTTCCTTCCTTTGCTGTTTTCCGCCATTTGAGCTGGCGGATATACACCACCAGCCCGGGGCCTGTCATCTCGGAGAAAGACTTATCACGCCAATATGGCAGTATACGGTTATCAACCGCCTGACGATAATCTTCCCGTCTGTTGACTTTGGGGTCTGTTTCGAGTAACCGCTCTTTCCACCCTCCGGGACCTTCCACATACTGCCCCACAGTGAGCTTGTCGGGACTTGGATGAGACTTCCTGGTGTCTAGTTGCGAGTGGAATGCTTTGTGCCTTGCTGAAGCACTGGGAAATGCTTCAGAAAAGCAGAATTCACCACGCTCGATCTCGTCAAGAATAACTCTCAAAATTCCTGCTGCTTCCTGACGGTTCTCAACAGTGTCTTTCAACCCGGTTGTTATCTCGGTCCTGAAGGTTTTCCGATAGAAATCGAAATAAAGCTTCGATGACCCGCGCTTCATCGTGATGCGACCTGTTGTTTGTTTTGATGAACTCATGACATTCAACGACAGAAGTACAGTTTTTACTTTTTTCACCACTTTAACCCTCCATATTAGTCCCTCCCTTCTACTTGAGCTTGGTCAGAGAGGCCAGTATACCACAGTTTGATTGGTACTAGTTAGAACTTATCTTTATTAAAATAAGCAAGGTTCAATCCTGGTTGTGTCTTGCCCACATTAGAGGGGTATGAGTCAGTTTTTGATTTAGGTGACCTTATATCAACCTCTGATTGTCGTACACAGGTTTGATGTAGCGCACGAATTAAATTGGGTCCCCATTGAAATCGCGGCTTCGTGCCAACATAAAAAAAGTGCTGGCCCGGAACAAACTGTTGTAGCTTGATTGCTTTTTTAACATCGCACTCCTCTACTCCCAACCGTTTGGCGAGTTCATCAATTCCAATAATATCAATAACCTCTGATGCCCCCATGACTCCTACTTCTTCCAGCGTTGAAATGTGTGCAGCTCATATAACTTTTGATATGAAAATTTCGTTCCTACTTTTGAAAAATTTTCGCTGGCACCTTACGGGTCCGTTGGGGACCGGATCGTAAGGACGTCCTCGGAGCACTTTCTTACTGCTCTATCGTATACATCCTCCCCCATAGAAATCTCCCCTTTC
>DATFAB010000023.1:0-69514 GCA_035255025.1 Geomonas sp. | reverse complement strand
CCCTACTGCATCACCAACTTCACGGACTCGAGCCTCGACCTGGAACCGCACGAGGCCGTCGAGGTCAAGGACCTCACGGAAATCATCCTGGAAGTGATCTAGCCGGGCAACCGACCACTCAAGTCGAAGGGTAAAGAGCTATGCATACTGCAGACAAAAACAATACGGGCGACGTACTGATAGTCGGTGGGGGGATCAGCGGTATTCAGGCTGCGCTGGACCTCGCCAACTCGGGGTTCCGGGTCTTCCTGGTGGACAAATCCCCCGCCCTGGGCGGCAAGATGTCCCAGCTGGACAAGACCTTCCCCACCAACGACTGTTCCATGTGCATCGAGAGCCCGAAGTTCATCGAGTGCTCAAGGAACCCCAACATCGAGATCATCACCTACACCGAGGTGGACAGGGTGGAAGGCGAGGCCGGCGACTTCCGGGTGACCCTCACCAGGAAGCCCCGCTACATCTCGGAGGAGAAGTGCACCGGCTGCAACATCTGCGTCGACTACTGCCCGGTGAAGATCCCCGACCCGTTCAACCAGAACCTGTCCGAAAACAAGGCGGTGCACATCTACTTCTCCCAGGCGGTACCGCTGGTCACCTACGTCGACCCGGAGACCTGCCTGTACCTGAAGGAAGGAAAGTGCCAGATCTGCGTCGGCGCCTGCAAGACCAACGCGATCGACCTGCACCAAAAGCCCGAGACCATGGTGCTCGAGGTGGGAGCGATCATCATGGCCCCCGGCTATGAGCCGTTCAATCCCAAGCTGAGAAACGACTTCGGCTACGGCAAGATGCAGAACGTGGTAACCAGCCTCGACTTCGAGAGGATCCTGTGCGCCACCGGTCCCTACGAGGGTGAGGTGCTGCGCCCCTCGGACGGCAAGCACCCGCACAAGATCGCCTGGATCCAGTGCGTGGGCTCCCGCCAGGTAACTCCCGGCGGCAACAACTACTGCTCCGCGGTCTGCTGCGCCTACAGCCAGAAGCAGGTGATCCTCGCCAAGGACCACAGCCCGTCGCTCGAAGCAACCATCTTCCACAACGACGTCCGCGCCTACGGCAAGGACTTCGAGCGGTTCCACCAGCGGGCCGAGAGGCTCTCCGACGTCCGCTTCATCCGGAGCTACGTCACGGTGGGGCGCGAGATCGAAAGCAGCAAGAACGTCACCATCAGGTACTCCACCCTGGAAGACGGGGTGAAAGAGGAAGAGTTCGACATGGTGGTGCTCTCGGTCGGCCTCAACCCTCCCAAGGACGTCGAGGCGCTGGCCGGGAAAATCGGCATCGAGTTGACCTCCCAGAACTTCTGCAAGAACAACCCCTACAACCCGATCGAGACTTCCAGGAAAGGGGTCTTCGTCTCCGGCGCTTTCCAGGGACCGCTGGACATCCCGGAGTCGGTAGTCACCGCCTCAGGCGCCGGCGCCCTCACCGGCCAGCTCCTCTCCTACCGCCGCGGCAGGCTCTCCAGGGAGAGGGTCTACCCCGTCGAGAAGGATGTCTCGAAGGAGGAGCCGAGGATCGGGGTGGTGGTCTGCTACTGCGGCGCCAACATCGGCCGCGTGGTCGACATCCCCGCCGTCATCGAGTACGCCAAGACGCTCCCCAACGTGACCTGGGCCGGCGAGAACCTGTTCGCCTGCTCCACGGAGAACGCCAAGCAGATCTCGGACGCCATCGTGGAGAAGGGGCTGAACCGCGTGGTGCTGGCGGCCTGCACGCCGAGGACGCACGAGCCGCTCTTCAGGGACACCTGCCGCGAGGCGGGGTTGAACCAGTACTTCTTCGAGTTCGCCAACATCCGCGAGCACTGCTCCTGGGTCCACTCCCGCGAGAAGGAGAACGCCACTCAAAAGGCCAAGGAGATCGTCAAGATGTCGGTGGCGAGGGCCGCCCACCTGGAGCCGTTGCAGGAGTTCCAGCTCCCGGTCGACCACACCGCACTGGTGGTCGGCGGCGGGGTGGCCGGCATGACCGCTGCCATGAACATGGCCGAGCAGGGTTTCGAGGTCTACCTGGTCGAGAAGGAGAAGGACCTGGGGGGGATGGCCAGAAGGCTGCACTACACCCTGGAGGGGATGGATGTGCAGTCCTTCCTGGACGACCTGGTCCGCAAGGTCTACCGGCACCCGCGGGTCCACGTCTGGACCGACTCCACCATCATGGACGTCTCCGGCTACATCGGCAATTTCAGCACCAGCGTCAAATGCGAGGGGAGGCACCGGGTCATCAAGCACGGCGTTGCCATCCTGGCCACCGGCGCCAAGGAGTACCGGCCGACCGAGTTCCTCTACGGCCAAAGCGAGAACGTGCTGACCCAGCTGGAGCTGGAAGGTGAGATCAGCGCCGGCAGCGAGAAGGCGGCGAACGCCCAGAGTGTGGTGATGATCCAGTGTGTCGGCTGCCGCAACAAGGACAGAAACTACTGCAGCCGGATCTGCTGCAGCCAGGCCATCAAAAACGCGCTGAAGCTCAAGGAGAAGAACCCCGAGGTCGACATCCACATCCTGTTCCGCGACATGCGAACCTACGGGCTGAAGGAGGTCTTCTACCGCGAGGCGGCCGACAAGGACGTGAAGTTCATCCGCTACGAGGCGGACGACCAGCCGGTGGTCGAGAAGGACGGCGCCGGCTTCAAGGTGACGGTGACCGACCCGGTGCTGGGACAGAAGCTGGAGCTGGAGGCCGACCTGATCGCACTGGCGGCAGCGGTCATCCCCGCTGAAGAGAGCCAGGATGCCGGGCGCCAGTTCAAGGTCTCCAACAGCCCGGACGGCTTCTTCCAGGAGGCCCACGTGAAGCTTCGCCCGGTCGACTTCGCCGCCGACGGCGTCTTCCTCTGCGGTACGGCGCACTATCCGAAGCACCTCGCCGAAACCATCAGCCAGGCGCTGGGTGCTGCCGGCCGGGCAGTCGGGATACTCTCCCGGGACACGGTGACCGCCACCGGCGCGGTCTGCGACGTGAACCACGACAACTGCGTAGCCTGCGGGGCCTGCATTACCGCCTGCAACTACGGGGCGATCTCCTTCACCGACACCCCGAAAGGGAAGAAGGCCACCGTGGAGCCGATCCTCTGCAAGGGGGACGGTCTCTGCAACACGAAGTGCCCGACCCAGGCCATCTACCTGAAGCACTTCACCGACGACGCCATCTTCGCGCAGATCGAGGCGGCCATCCCGGAAAACTGGTAGCAGAGAGCCCCTCGCCCTACGGGAGAGGGGATGGGGTGAGGGAAGCAGGACCTAGGGTAGAACGACGAACAAATCAGGACGTTAAGAGCCTGGAAAGGAGGAAACGATGGCTACCGGAACAGAAGCAAAACCCAAAGTAGTCGGTTTTCTGTGTACTTGGTGAGCGTACGGCGCTGCCGACCTGGCTGGAGTTTCCAGACAGCAATACACCACAGAGACAAAGATTATCAGAGTAATGTGCACCGGCCGTGTGGATCTGGCCTTCGTGCTGAAGGCGTTCAAGAAGGGGGCGGACGGGGTGTTCATCGGCGGCTGCTGGCCGGGCGAATGCCACTACGTCACCGAAGGTAACCTGGACGTCCTGAAAAACGTCCACATCGCCAAGAAGCTCCTCAAACGGATCGGCATCAACCCCGACCGGCTGAGGCTGGAATGGATCTCCGCTTCCGAGGGTATGCGCTACGCCGAGGTGATGAACGACTTCGGCCGGCAACTGAAGGAGATGGGGCCCCTGGGTAAAGGGGAGGGGATCGACAAAAAACGCCTGAAGATCAACCTGGAGGCCGCCGACCGGATCATCCCCTACCTGAAACTGGTGGAGCGGGAGAGGCTCAGGGACCGGCTCCCCACCGAGGAGGCCTACCGGGAGTACTTCGAGAGCCCGGAGCTGAACGCGCTCTTCGATGACCTGGTGGTCGACAAGCTCGCGCTGGCCCAGATCACCCTCCTGCTGAGGGACAATCCCCTCACCAGCGCCGAGATCGCCACGGCCCTGGAAATCGCCCCGGCCGACGTGACCAGGCATCTGAAGAGCACCACCCGGCGCGGCCTGGTGCGCTACGACGAAGGGATCAAACGTTACGCAGTAGTCTAATCGGTGCGGTCCCCTTTCCAAGCGGGAGGGGGACCGCAGGAGTAGCCCCGGGGTGGAGCAGCACGGCAACGAAGCAATTAATTGAGGACCTGACCATGTGCATGGATATCGCGAGAATAGACCAGATCATCGACAACCATAACGCCGAGGAGAGCTCACTTATCCAGATCCTGCTGGACATCCAGACCCAGCACCACTGGCTCCCGAAGCAGGCCCTGGACCGGGTCAGCGAGAGGCTGGACGTACCTATGAGCCGGATCCAGCACATCACCACCTTCTACAAGGCCTTCAGCCAGGTCCCCAAGGGGCGCCACGAGGTCCACGTCTGCATGGGGACCGCCTGCCACGTGCGCGGCGCCCAGCGGGTGCTCGACGCCATCTCCGACGTCACCGGCATCAAGGCCGGCGAGACCGACGCTGATCTCAAGTTCAGCCTGGAAACCGTAAACTGCCTGGGATGCTGTGCACTGGGGCCGGTCATGGTGGTGGACGGCGAGTACCACGGCAACGTCGCCCCGGCCCAGATGGCCGACCTTTTGAAAAACTACGAGTAGGGGAAGATGCTTATGCCAAGGATACATACGCCAGCAGAACTCGAGGAGTTCAGGAAACAGATACTCTCCCAGCGGGACGACCTGAGGCCGTGCATCACGCTCTGCTCCGGCAGCGCCTGCCACGCCACCGGCAGCGAGAAGGTCGCCGCCGCCATCGTTGAGGAACTGGAAAACCACGGCCTGACCGGCCAGGTGGAGGTGCGAAGGACCGGCTGCCACGGTTTCTGCGAGCAGGGCCCCATCGTGGTGATCTATCCCGAAGGGATCTGCTACCTGAAGGTGAAGCCGGAGGACGTCTGCGAGATCGTTTCCCACACCTTCAAGGAGAAGAAACTGGTCGAGCGCCTGCTCTACGTCGACCCGACCACCGGGGAAAGGACCGCCCACGAGCATGACATCCCCTTCTACAAGAACCAGCAGCGGCTGGTGCTCGGCCTCAACAGGAAGATCAACCCGCAGAGCCTGGAGGATTACCTGGCGGTCGGCGGCTACCAGGCCCTGGTCAAGGCGCTCTTCAACATGACGCCGGACGAGGTGATCGGCGAGGTGAAGGATGCCAAGCTCAGGGGGCGCGGGGGGGCAGGCTTCCCGTCCGGCATGAAGTGGGAGTTCGCCAGAAAGGCGCAGAGCGACCAGAAGTACGTGATCGTCAACTGCGACGAGGGCGACCCCGGCGCTTACATGGACCGCTCGCTCATGGAAGGAAACCCCTACACGGTCCTCGAGGGGCTGATGATCGGGGCCTACGCCATCGGTGCCAGCGAGGGATACATCTACGTCCGCCAGGAGTACCCGCTGGCGGTGGAGAACCTCGGGGTGGCCCTGCAAAAATGCGAGGAGTACGGGCTGTTAGGAAAGAACATCTTAGGCTCCGGTTTCGACTTCACCGTCAAGGTGCACCGCGGCGCGGGCGCCTTCATCTGCGGCGAGGAGACCTCGCTTCTGCAGTCCCTGGAGGGGAAACCGGGCGAGCCCAAGCCGAGGCCGCCGTTCCCGGCCAACAAGGGGCTTTGGGGGAAACCGACCAACATCAACAACGTGGAGACCTGGGCCAACATCCCGCTCATCATCAACCAGGGGGCCAAGTTCTACAGCTCGGTCGGCACCGAGGGGAGCAAGGGGACCAAGATCTTCTCCCTGGTGGGCAAGGTGAACAACACCGGCCTGGTCGAAGTCCCCATGGGGATACCGCTTCGGGACATCATCTACAAGATCGGCGGCGGGGTCCCCAACGGCAAGAAGTTCAAGGCGGTACAGACCGGCGGCCCCTCTGGCGGCTGCATCCCGGAAGAGAACCTCGATATCAAGGTGGACTTCGACGAGCTGATGTCCATCGGCGCCATGATGGGCTCCGGCGGCATGATCGTCATGGACGAGGATACCTGCCTGGTGGACATCGCCCGCTACTTCCTGGAGTTTTTGAGCGACGAATCGTGCGGCAAGTGCGTCCCCTGCCGCGAAGGTATCCGCCAGATGCTCAAGGTGATGACCGCCATCACCAAAGGGCAGGGGAAGGAAGGGGACATCGAGCTCCTGGAGAACATGGCGATGGCCACCCAGAACGCGGCGCTTTGCGCCCTGGGCAAAACGGCTCCCAACCCGGTGCTTTCCACCCTCAAGTACTTCCGCCACGAATACGAGGCCCATATCAAGGAGAAGAGGTGCCCGGCGCTCTCCTGCAAGGAGCTGATCGCCTTCCACATCGACCCGGACAAGTGCAAAGGGTGCGGAAGCTGCCTGAGGAAATGCCCGGCCACGGCAATCGAAGGGGGCAAGAAGACCATCCATGTCATCGACCAGGAGAAGTGCACCAAGTGCGGGACCTGCATCGACGCCTGCCCGAAAAACTTCGCTGCCATCAGCAAGCTCTCCGGCGTGCCGGTGCCGGCACCCATCCCTGCGGAAGCGCGCGGGCTTTAGCCTGAGAAGGAACAGACCATGAGCGAAATAGTCCTTACCATTGATGGAAAAGAGGTCAAAGCCCAGGAAGGGATGACCATTGTCGATGCGGCCAAGACGGTAGGGATCAGCATCCCGACCCTTTGCCACCACGAGAAGCTGGAACCCTACGGCGCCTGCCGGATCTGCACAGTGGAGGCCGAAAGCCGCGGCAGGAAGCAGATGGTCGCCGCCTGCCTCTACCCGGTGGAGCAGGACCTGGTGGTGCAGACCAGGACCGAGAAGGTCGCCCAGATCCGCAAGGTCCTGGTGGAGCAGATGATGGCCCACGCCCCCGACTCCCCGCAGCTTCTGGAACTGGCCAAGGAGTACGGGGCCGACCGCAACCGCTTCGAGAAAGACCCCTCCTTCTGCATCCTGTGCGGCCTCTGCGTCCGCTACTGCAAGGAGGTGAAGCAGAAAAACGCCATCGGCTACCTGGACCGGGGACCGCGGCGCGAGATCAGCTTCATCCCCGATGTGGCTGCCAGGGAGTGCTGGGACTGCAAAGAGTGCTTCGAACTCTGTCCCACCTCGGCGCTGCAGGCGGCCTACGTCCTGACCGGGGCGATCAGCGCCCCTCCCGAGGAAGAAGCGGCAGGCTGCGCCTGTTCCTCCGACTGCGGCGGGAGTTGCTCAGGCTGATTTCACCACATGCGCGGGGAGGGATACGCTTCCCTTCCCGCACCAACTATCATTCCAGGAGGTTGCCATGCAGTTCGGATTAACGGATGAACAGAAAATGATGCAGGAGATGGCCAGGGATTTTGCCCAGAAGGAGATCCTGCCCACCCTCAAGGAAGACGAGGCGAACCACACCTTCCGTCCCGAACTGGTCAAGAAGATGGCTTCCCTGGGGTTCTTCGGCTGCGGCCTTCCCGAGGAGTACGGCGGCAACGGCTGCGGCTTCCTGGAGTCGGTCATCCTGGCCGAGCAGCTTGCCACCGTGAGCGGTTCCTCCAGGCTGCCGCTCAACATGCAGAACATCGGCCCGGCCCTCACCGTCAACCACTTCGGCACCAAAGAGCAGAAGGAACGCTTCATCCCTGACTGGGTTAGCGCCGAATCTTTCGGCTTTTTCGCCATCACCGAGCCAAACTCCGGCTCCGACGTGATCAGCATGGGGACCACCGCCACCGACCGCGGCGACCACTGGGAAATCAACGGCCAGAAGATGTGGATCTCCAACGCCCACGTGGGTGACTGGGGGCTTTTGTACGCCATCACCGACCGGAGCAAGAAGTACCAGGGGATGACCTGCTTCATCGTCAACCTGAAGGGTAACGAGGGGATCATCACCGCCGCCATCGAGAGCAAGGTCGGCCTGCACTGCGCCCCGACCGGCGAGATCTCCTTCAACCAGGCGAGGATCCCCAAGGATGCCGTGCTGGGCGAGGTGGGGGACGGCTTCAAGATCTGCATGTGGCAGTTGAACAATACCAGGATCAGCTGCGCAGCAGGCGCGCTGGGGATCGGTGCGGGGGCCATCGAGGCCGCTATCGGCTACGCCAACGAGCGCACCCAGTTCGGCAAGAAGATCGGCTCCTACCAGATGATCCAGGCGCAGATCGCCGAGATGGTGGCCGAGCACGAGGCGGCGCGGCTCTTGGTGTACCAGGCCGCCTGGCTCAAGGACCAGGGGCTCCCCAACCAGTACCAGACCTCCATGGCCAAGCTGTTCGCCTCCGAGTCCGCGGTCAAGGCTGCCACCGAGACCATGAAGATCTTCGGCAGCTACGGCTTCTCCACCGAATACCCGGCCGAGCGCTGGCTGCGCGACTCCATGTCGCTTAGGACCGTGGAAGGGACCAGCAACATCCAGAAGACCATCATCGCCGGCATCGCCCTGGGCGACGTTGCCAACAGGTAGCCCACTTAACACCAGCTCTGCCCACTCCCCCTCGCCTTCGGGGAGAGGGCAGGGGTGAGGGAAGCCGACGCACTTGCGATGATCGCAGGAGAGGTTAAAGCCGTTTGTCCTGAGCCTGTCGAAGGGCATGTGAAACTCACACGGCTAGCGTGGTCGGGATAAGACGGCGATCGCACTTCGACAGGCTCAGCACGAACGGCTTCAGCCACTTTCGTCGATTCTCCGACTCTCCTAACGTCAAACAAGGGCAGGGGGAAGGGCGCGCAGAGAGGAACCCATTGAAATAAGCGGATCAAAGCTGGTACAAGATGGTGACCGGACAACACCGGTTATGTCATCAAAGTCGGGGGGAAGTCCCATGCACTCACTGGAGAAGGTAGTAGCCCACTACGGTTCCCGCGACCTGGAAGCCGCCCTGCTGGCCGCACTGGTCCAAGCCGGCAAGGACCCTGACCGCCTGTGCCCCGACGACCTCGCCCCCATCGACGAGTTCCACGTACGGGGCGCCCTCGCCACGAGGGAACTGGCGCAGGAAGTGGCTCCCCTTGCCGGAATGCAGGTCCTCGACATCGGCAGCGGGCTGGGTGGCCCCTCCCGCTACCTGGCAGGACAGTACGGCTGCCGGGTGGTCGGCGTCGACCTGAGCGAGTCGTACTGCCGGGCGGCCCAGATGCTTTCCGGCCGGCTCGGCATGGGCGATCGCGTCTGCTACGTTGCGGCCAACGCCCTGGCACTCCCGTTTCCCGATGACAGCTTCGACCTGGTCTGGACCCAGCATGTTTCCATGAACATCCAGGACAAGCATCGCTTCTACGGTGAGATCAGGCGTGTCCTCAAGGATGGCGGACGGCTCGCCTTTTACGACGTCACGGCGGGCCCCGGTGGCGGCGTGCATTTCCCGGTTCCTTGGGCGAGTGACGACTCAGCCAGTTTCCTGGTTACCCAGGCGGAACTGCGGCAACTTCTCGACGAGGCAGGTTTCCGGGCGCTCTCCTGGCAAGACGTGACACCGGAAGCTCTCGCCTGGTTTCGCCAGCGCCAGGCGAAAGTACGCCAGGATGGTCCCCGGCCGCTCGGACTCCATCTTCTGCTGGGAGCTGATTTCGGGAAGATGGCGCAGAACCAACTGCGCAACCTGGAGGAAGGGCGCATCACCCTGGTGGAGGCCGTCTTCCAGGCCGCCAGCCGCAACTAGCGCCGTATACGCCTCCCGATCCCACCACCTTTCATCCCCTTTGCGAAGGGGGGGTAGGGGCATTTGCCTTAACTGCCGGTTGAGCAAACGGCAATTTCTCCAGCCCCATATTGACATGCGATTCAACCGGAGCCTTTCGGCCCAAAGGAGAGACAACCATGCTGAGTGCAGCAAAGAACGTATCGACGGAGCAGTCTTCCGGGCGGGAGACCGTACTGCCCACGGTGCAGGATTGCACCCTTACCCTCGAAGACAGGGTCGCCGTCCTGACCTTCCAGCGCGACGACGTGCGCAACGCTCTGACCGGCACCGCCCTCATCGACGACATCGTCAACACGGTGAACTGGGTGAACGCCACCGACGAAGTCTCCGTGCTGGTGCTGACCGGGGCCGGCTCTGCCTTTTCCTCGGGCGGCAACGTCAAGGAAATGCAGGACCGTGGCGGTATCTTCGGCGGCAGCCCCGCCGAGATCCAGAGCAAGTACCGGCGCGGCATCCAGCAGATCCCGCTCGCCCTCCACAAGGCCGAGGTGCCGGTGATTGCCGCCGTGAACGGCCCGGCCATTGGCGCCGGTTTCGATCTCGCCAACATGTGCGATATCCGCATCGCCTCCAGCCGCGCCCAGATCGGCGAGACCTTCATCAATCTGGGGATCACCCCCGGCGACGGCGGCGCCTGGTTCATGCAGCGGCTGATCGGTTACCAGCGCGCGGCCGAACTCACCTTCACCGGACGGGTGGTCAAGGCTGAGGAGGCGCTCGAGATGGGGATCTTCCTCGAGGTGGTACCGCCGGAGGACCTGATGTTCCGGACCATGGAGCTGGCGCGCCAGATCGCCTCCAAACCCCCGGTCACCCTGAGGCTCACCAAGCGGATGATGAAGCTCGCCCAGCGCAGCGACCTCCCGGACTTCCTCGACCTGTGCGCCTGCTTCCAGTCATTCGCCCACCACACCGATGACCACCTGGAGGCAGTGAACGCCTTTCTGGAAAAGAGAGCGCCCAAATACAAAGGGGCCTAGCAAGGAGATCGGGAGCGCATATGAGTGGCAGCAGGGCGCCTTTGGCAGGCATTATCGACGTTCATACCCACTGCTTCACCTCCAGGAGCCTGGCGGCCGATGTCGGGCGGCAGATAGCACGGCTGCGCAGCCAGGGGATAACGAGGATGGCGGTCGCCGGCATGGTGAACCAGCGCTTCGATGCCGAGGAAATCTGGGGGCTGGTGCCGGGATGGGTGGAGAACCTGGGCGATCCTCTCTTCGAGGAAGCTGACGACCTCCTGGAACTCGCCCGTCTCTCGGACGGCTTCCTCATCCCGCTCCTCGATACGCGCTACCTGTGGGGGGACATCCCGCGCCTGGTCGGCGGCTACCTGGAACGCGGCTTCCTCGGCATCAAGGGGATCTACGTCCCCGATCAGGAAAATGACCTCGGGGTGAGAGGGGTGCCGGATACCTTCGGGATCACGGTCGACGAGTACCGAAAGCGCGAGTGGGAGATCTTCGCCCTCGCCGAAGGCCGGCGGCTGCCGCTTCTCTACCACATAGACGCCAGGCGCTACGGGGAGACCATGACGGCGCTCCTGGAGGACTTTCCCAAGGTGCGGGTGAACTTCCCGCACTTCGGCATCGGGCGCAAGGTCTTCGGCCGGTACCTCGATCGCTACCCAAACCTTTACACCGACTTCTCCGGACTGATCGCCCACATGGAGAAGGATCCCGCCGGCTACCGCGACTTCATCATCCACTACCAGGACCGGGTCTGCTTCGGCAGCGACGAGTTCCTTTACAAGGCGGAAGGGGTGCTCCGGTACCTCGATTGTTTCCGCAGCCTCGACCTGCCGGAAGAGGTGGCCTACAAGGTCTGCGTCGCCAACCCGAGGAGTTTCCTGGGTGCTGCCGCGGCGTGAGTTGCCGTTGTTTTCTTTCGTTGTTTGCCAGTAGGAGAACAATGTTATTTTTTTGGTTGACTTTAAAATGGTAATGGAGTACCTAATTACCAAAACGAGGCTTGATGTTCGAGTGGAATGCCGTATCGTGAGGAGAGATCAATGTCTGATGTTTACCTGGTTGAGTCACTGAGAACGCCGCTTGGATCTCTGGGCGGTGCACTTGCCGATGTCGAGGCACCCCGCCTCGCTGCCACCGTCATGAAGGAGATCATCGCACGGACCGGGGTGCCGGCCGATGCGGTGGATGAGGTGATCCTTGGCCAGGTGTTGAGTGGCGGCAGCGGCCAGGCGCCCGCGAGGCAGGCGCTGCGCCATGCCGGGCTCGCCGACAGCGTGCCTGCCCTCACCATCAACAAGGTCTGCGGCTCCGGACTGAAGGCGATCATGCTGGGGGCCGGCTCCATCGCGCTGGGCGACGCCGATCTCGTGCTGGCCGGCGGCATGGAGAACATGTCCCTCGCTCCCTACGCGCTCAGCAAGGGGCGCTACGGCTACCGGATGGGGAACGCCGAGATGCTCGACCTGATGGTGCACGACGGACTGATGGATCCCTACAGTGGCAACCACATGGGGATCATCGCCGAGGCGAGTGTCACCGCCAACGGTTTAAGCCGCATCGACCAGGACGCCTTCGCGGTCGTCTCCTATCAGAAGGCTCAGGCTGCCGTCAGCGAGGGGATCTTCAGGGGCGAGATCGTCCCGGTCGTCAAGACGACCCGCAGCGGCGAACTGGTCATCGACCAGGACGAAGAGCCCAACAAGTCCGATTACAGGAAGCTCCCGCAGCTTCGTCCCGCCTTCAAGAAGGACGGCACCATCACGGCAGGCAACGCCTCGACCATCAACGACGGCGCCGGTGTCACCCTGCTGGCGAGTGCCAAGGCGGTCAAGAAACATGGCTTGCAACCGAAGGCCCGACTGGTCGCCTGCGCAACCAACAGCATCCATCCCGACCTCTTTACCGAGGCCCCGGTTGGCGCGATCGAAAAGGTCTGCGCCAAGGCCGGCATACCTGTCGACCAGATCGACCTCTTCGAGATCAACGAGGCCTTCGCCGCGGTCCCCCTGATCGCCTGCCGTCGCCTTAACCTCGATGAGGCCAAGGTCAACGTGAACGGCGGTGCAGTCGCCATCGGTCACCCGCTGGGGGCAAGCGGCGCCCGCCTGGTCGCCACCCTGGTCCGCGAGCTGCACCGGAAAGAGGCCCGCTACGGGCTGGCCACTCTCTGCATCGGCGGTGGCGAAGCGGTCGCGGTCATTATCGAGCGGTTTTAGGAGGCAGAGATGATAAAGAAGGTCGGAGTACTCGGCGCAGGGCAGATGGGAAGCGGCATCGCACAGGTGCTGGCACAGCAGGAAACCTCGGTCGTCCTCTACGACATCGCCGAAGAGCAGCTGGTGAAGGCGTTGAAAGGGATCGTGAAGAACCTGGACCGGCTGGTGCAGAAGGGGCAGCTTCCCGCCCAAGCCATCGACGCAGTCCTGTCCCGCATCCATACCACCAAGGATATGAAGGAACTGGCCGACTGTGACATGGCGATCGAAGCGGTCACCGAGAAGGAGGAGCTCAAGCTGAACATCTTCCGGCAGCTGGACGGCATCCTCAAGAAGGATGCCATCCTTGCCTCCAACACCTCGTCGATTCCGATCACCCGCATCGCCGCGGTTACTTCCCGCCAGGACAAGGTGATCGGCATGCACTTCATGAACCCCGTCCCGGTGATGAAACTGGTCGAGGTGATCCGCGGCCTGGCCACCAGCGACGAAACCTTCGCCGCCACGGCCTCGCTGGTGGAAAGGCTCGGCAAGGAGATGGCGGTCTCGGCCGATTACCCCGGCTTCATCGTGAACCGCATCCTGATCCCGATGATCAACGAGGCGGCCTTCGCACTCTTCGAGGGGATCGCCACGGCGGAGGACATCGACAAGGCGATGAAGCTCGGCACCAACCAGCCCATGGGACCGCTTACCCTGGCCGACTTCATCGGCCTCGACACCTGCCTTGCCATCATGGAGGTCCTCTACCGGGGCTTCAACGATCCCAAGTACCGCCCCTGTCCGCTGCTGGTCAAGAAGGTCGAGGCGGGCTATCTCGGCAAGAAAACCGGCCGCGGCTTCTACAGCTACGCCTAGGGAGAAGTCATGTACCAGAACCTGCTTATCGAGAAGAAGGATGCGGTCGCGCTTTTGACGGTGAACCGCCCCAAGGTGCTGAACAGCCTGGATGACACGGTGCTCGACGAGCTGCTGCACGCCTTCGAGGTGTTCAGCCTGGACGACTCGGTCAAGGCTATCGTGGTCACCGGTCAGGGAGAGAAGGCCTTCGTGGCCGGTGCCGATATCGCCGCCATGGTCGGCTACGGTGTGGAGCAGGCACTCTCTTTCTCCCGGAAGGGGCAGCAGCTGGTCGCCCTGATCGGCAGGGTCCCCAAGCCGGTGATTGCCGCGGTGAACGGCTTTGCGCTGGGTGGCGGCCTGGAACTCGCCTTGGCCTGCGATTTCATCTACGCGTCGGAGAACGCGAAGTTCGGCCTGCCGGAAGTGACCCTGGGAGTGATCCCGGGCTTTGGCGGAACCCAGAACCTGGCGCGCCTGGTGGGAAAGAACCGCGCCAACGAGCTGATCTTCAGCGGCAAGATGCTGAGTGCGGCCGAGGCGCGGGAGTGGGGGCTCGTCAACGCGGTGTTCCCCGCCGACCGACTGCTCGAAGAAGCGCTGGCGATGGCCACCAGGATCGCCGCCAACGGTGCTCTGGCAGTGGCGCGGGCCAAGGATGCCGTCAGAAGCGGCGTTGATATGGCAGTCGCCGATGGCATGGGCTATGAGGCGATCAACTTCGCCTCGCTCTTCGCAAGCCAGGACCAGAAAGAGGGGATGAGCGCCTTCGTGGAGAAGAGAAAGCCGCTCTTCACGGGTCGCTAACAAGGATGGTGATGGAGAATTGCCGGCAGCCGCCGGGTGCAAAGGAGTAAATCATGGAAGCGACGCGGGAACTTTATTGGAATATCGGCCACGGGGCGGCGGTGCTGGTCCCCATGTACCTGATCACCTTCGCCGCGCTGGCGGTGCTCGGCTACCACGGCTATCAGCGGCTTGGGATCTACCGGCAGGGCAAACCGCTCGACCGTTTCGGCGACCGCTCCCAGCGGATCCGGCAGCTCCTCAAGAACCTCCTGCTGCAGAGCCGGGTGCTCCGCGTCAAGGCCCCCGGCTTCGCCCACGGCCTCTTCTTCTGGTCCTTCGCCACCCTGTTCGTTGCCACGGCGCTGGTCGCCCTGCAGGCCGACGGCACCGATCTCCTCTTCGGCGTCCGCTTTTTAACCGGCAACTTGTACCGGGCGTTTTCCCTCTTCGCCGATGTCGCCGGAGCGGTTGCCTGCCTGATGCTGGCCGGTTTCGCGGTGCGCCGCTACCTGGTGCGCCCGGCCGGGCTGGAAAATAGCCGCGACGACGCCATCATGCACGGACTGCTCTTCGCCATCCTGATCACCGGCTTCGTCATCGAGGGTGCCCGCATGGCGGCCACCGAACTGCACCAGCAGCCCGACCTCGCGCTCTGGTCGCCGGTGGGGCTCCTCTTCGCCCGCGCCCTCTCGGGGCTTAGCGAACACGCCCAGCGCGCCCTTCACCAGGGACTCTGGTGGTTCCACCTGGTCCTGGTGGCTGGCTTCATCTGCTCGATTCCCTTCACCAAGTTCCGCCACATCTTCACCACTACAGCCAACTACTTCTTCGCCCCGCTCGGCCCCAAGGGCGCCCTGGTCACCGTCGACATGGAGGGAGACGCGGAAAGCTTCGGCGCCTCCAAGCTGTGCGACCTGACCTGGAAGGACATCTTCGACACCGACGCCTGCACCAAGTGCAAGCGCTGCCAGGACCGCTGCCCCGCGCACGGAACGGACAAGCCGCTGTCACCCATGAAGGCGATCAGGCAGCTGGGGGATATGGCCTGCGGCGCCGCCGAGGACAACCTGGTGGAAACGCTGGGGAGGGATGCCATCTGGTCCTGCACCACCTGCCGCTCCTGCGAGGAGATCTGCCCCGCCTCCATCGAGCACGTGAACAAGCTGGTCGAGGTCCGCAGGCACCTGGTGCTGATGGAGGGGGAGTTCCCGGGCGATGAGGTAGTGACCGCCATGGGGAACGCCGAGGTGAACGGCAACCCGCTGGGCATGGCCTTCGCCTCCCGCGGCGACTGGGCAGAGGGGCTGCCGGTCCACCAGATGGCCGACGGCGCCGAGGTCGACATCCTCTACTTCGTCGGCTGCTACGCCTCTTTCGACAAGCGCAACATCAAGGTGGCCACCAACTTCGTGAACCTCTGCGCGGCCGCCGGCATCCGGGTCGGCATCCTCGGCAAGGAAGAGAAGTGCTGCGGCGAGCCGATGCGCAAGCTGGGGAACGAATACCTCTACCAGACGCTCGCCACCGAGAACATCGAGACCATCAAGGCCTACGGCGTAAAGAAGGTGGTCACCGCCTGCCCGCACTGCTTCAACACGCTGAGCAAGGATTACCGCGACTTGGGCTTCGACATCGAGACCGAGCACTACGCGAGCTACCTGAACCGCCTGGTCCAGGAGGGGAAGCTGAAACTGCAGCCCGGCTCCTTCGACTGCACCTACCACGACTCCTGCTACCTCGGCCGCTACAACGACAACTACCACGACCCGCGCGCCCTCCTGCAGGCGGCCGGCGGCACCATCAAGGAGATGGAGAGAAGCCACGCGGAAAGCTTCTGCTGCGGCGCGGGCGGCGGCAGGATCATGGCCGAGGAGAAGCTGGGAAGCCGCATCAGCGTGAAAAGGGCCAAGATGGCCGCCTCCACCGGGGCAGGCGTCCTGGTCTCGAACTGCCCGTTCTGCCTGACCATGTTCGAGGACGGCGTCAAGGGAGCCGAGCTGGAAGGGCTCCTGGTGCCGCGGGATATCTCCGAGATCCTGATTGAAAGGGTTGTTGCCTGATGATGGACACCCTGCACCTACTGCTGCGGATGCCCCCGTGAGCCGCCGGCGCTCTGCATCCTTAATTGGTAAAGATGTACCTTAAAGCCAATTACTGCCGCCGGCTGAACCGGTGGCAGGCTACTCGCCGGCGGACGCGGTCCGCGCGGTGCAGGAGGGAAGGACATGAACATACATGAGTACCAGGCCAAAGCGATACTGAGGAAATTCGGGGTGCCGGTTCCCGACGGCCACGTCTGCTACAACGGCGCCAGCGCCCGGGAGTGGGCGAAAAGGATCGGGGAGGGGCCCTGGGTGGTCAAGGCCCAGATCCACGCCGGCGGCCGCGGCAAGGGGGGCGGCGTCAAGCTGGCCCGCACCGCGTCCGAGGTGCAGTTGATCGCCCGCGACATGCTGGGCATGACGCTCAGGACCCACCAGACCGGGCCGGAAGGGAAGGTGGTCACCCGGGTGCTGGTGGAAAACGGCTGCAACATCGAGCGCGAACTCTACCTGAGCCTGGTGGTCGACCGCGCCACCTCCCGGGTAACGGTGATGGCCTCCACCGAGGGGGGCATGGACATCGAGGAGGTCGCGGCGACCACCCCCGAGAAGATCTTCTTGGAGCCGGTCGACCACCTGGTGGGGCTCACCCAGTTCCAGTGCAGAAAACTCGCCTTTGCCCTCGGGCTTGAGGGAAAGCAGGTCGGCAAGGCGGTCAAGATGTTCGAGGCGCTTTACACCACCTTCCTGGCCGCCGACTGTTCGCTTCTGGAGATAAACCCGCTGGTGGTGACCGCCGAAGGCGACCTGCTGGCGCTGGACGCCAAGTTCGGCTTCGACGACAACGCCGTCTTCCGCCACCAGCAGATCGCCGACCTCCGGGACTACGACGAGGAGGACCCCAACGAGGTCGAGGCCTCCCAGCATGACCTTTCCTACATCTCGCTCTCCGGCAACATCGGCTGCCTGGTGAACGGCGCCGGCCTGGCCATGGCCACCATGGACATCATCAAGCACTACGGGGGCGATCCCGCCAACTTCCTGGACGTGGGGGGCGGGGCCACCATCGAGCGGGTCACCGAGGCCTTCAAGATCATCCTTTCCGACCAGAAGGTGGAGGGGATCCTGGTAAACATCTTCGGCGGGATCATGAAGTGCGACGTGATCGCCACCGGGGTCATCCAGGCCGCCCGGCAGGTTGCCATCGAGGTGCCGCTGGTGGTGCGCCTGGAGGGGACCAACGTGGAAAAGGGAAAGCAGCTGCTCGCCGAGAGCGGGCTGGACATCGTGGCCGCCGACGGCATGGCCGACGCCGCCCAGAAAATCGTCAGGGCCGTTTCCGCCAAAGGGGGGAGAGCATGAGCATACTGGTCAACAAGAACACCAAGGTCATCACCCAGGGCATCACCGGCGCCACCGGCCTCTTCCACGCTCAAGGCGCCCGCGAGTACGGCACCAGGATGGTGGGTGGCGTCACCCCGGGCAAGGGTGGCACCACGGTGGACGGCTTCCCGGTCTTCAACACCGTTAAGGAGGCGATCGAGAAGACCGGCGCCACCGCCTCGGTCATCTATGTGCCGCCCCCCTTTGCCGCCGATTCCATCATGGAGGCGGTCGAGGCCGGCATCGAGCTGGTCTGCTGCATCACCGAGGGGATCCCGGTGCTCGACATGGTCAAGGTGAAACAGTACATGCAGGGGAAAAGGACCAGGCTGATCGGCCCCAACTGCCCCGGCGTGATAACCCCCGGCGAGTGCAAGATCGGCATCATGCCCGGCTACATCCACCGCCCCGGCAAGGTCGGCGTGGTATCCAGGAGCGGCACCCTCACCTACGAGGCGGTCTGGCAGCTGACCGGCTACGGCCTTGGGCAATCCACCTGTGTGGGGATTGGCGGCGACCCGGTCAACGGCACCAGCCACCTCGACTGCCTGAAGATGTTCGAGGAAGATCCGGGTACCGAAGCGGTCATCATGATCGGCGAGATCGGCGGCAACGCCGAGGAAGAGGCCGCCCGCTTCGTCAAGGAGCATATGAGCAAGCCGGTTGCCGCCTACATCGCCGGCCGCACCGCCCCTCCCGGAAAGCGCATGGGGCATGCCGGTGCCATCATCTCCGGAGGGAAGGGGACGGCGGCCGAGAAGGTGGCCGTCCTCGAGGAGTGCGGCATCAGCGTGGCCGCTACCCCGGCCGAGATGGCCCAGGCCCTGATGAAGGTCTACCGGCCGGACGTGAAGAGCAGCCAGCACTTCGTCTCAGCAACGGCGGTTACCGCCTAGTTTCGCGGCATCCTTGCCCTCCTGTGAGGGTGTCCGAAGGCCGGGTGAGGGGTGAGGCGGGGAGTCTCCGACATCACTTTCCGTCTTACCCCTCCCCCAGCCGCTGTAACCTGATCAGCGATGATCTTCCGCCTGACGTCCTCCCCATGACAAAGGGGGGACAGGGTGGATTGCTTCTGCTTTCCCAAGAAGGGTAGGGGGAGCGGTTCTTAGTCAGCACAGTTCATGATGGAGAAGGAGAAGTCCATGCTCGTGATCTCCTGCATCAAGCAGGTCCCCGACACCACCCAGGTCAAGATCGACCCGGTGACCAACACCCTGGTACGGGAAGGGATTCCGTTCATCGTGAATCCCTACGACACCCACGCCCTCGAGGAGGGGCTCGCGCTGAAGGACCGCTACGGGCTGCGCGCCGTCGCGCTTTCCATGGGACCTCCCAACGCAGAGGCGACCTTGAAAAAGGCCTGCGCCCTGGGCGTCGACCAGGCCATTCTCCTCTCGGACCGCTGTTTCGGCGGTGCCGACACCCTGGCCACCAGCCAGGTGCTGGCGGCGGCCATCGAGAGACTCTCGGCCCAGGAAGAAGTCGGCATCGTCTTCTGCGGCAAGCAGACCATCGACGGCGATACCGCCCAGGTCGGCCCCGGCATCGCCACCAGGCTCGGCTTCACCCAGCTCACCCTGGTGGACCGCATCGAGTGGCTCGACCTCGGCACCAAGAGGATCAGGGTCCGGCGCAAGCTGGAAGGAAGGCATGAGATCGTGGAGGCGCCCCTGCCGGTGGTGATCACCTGCGTGAGGGAGCTGAACCGGCCGCGCTACCCGCTGGTGCCGATGAGGCTCGCTGCCGAGGAGACCGAGGTGCTGCTCTGGGACAACAGCGTCCTCAAGCTCGACGTGGAGACTGTCGGGCTGAAGGGGTCCGCCACCTGGGTCAGCAAGATCTTCTCTCCCGAACGCGACCAGGGGGAGATCATCGGCGACGGCCTGGGCGACCCGACCGGCACCGCCCGTCTGCTGATCGACAAGCTGCTCAGCAAGGATCTGATTGCCATTTAGTCCGTCAAGGAGTTGTCATGGATACCACCAAGATCAAGAAGCCGCGGGGAATAGCCCGTCTTGTGGCCGGCAAATGCATCGCCTGCGGCGCCCGCTGCGAGAGTTCCTGCCCCGTGAGCGGCATCGTCATGAGCGAGGCGGGGGAGCCCTCCATCCACGCCGAAAAGTGCATCGGCTGCGCGAAATGCGTCAAGGTCTGCGCCGCCGGCGCTCTGGAGATGTTCTACACCCCTGAGGAGCTTGAGCTGCTGAAAAAGTGGGAGGCGCAGCACGGCGCGGTCGAGGAGGAGCTCGACCCGGCCGAACGCGAACTGAGGGCCATGCTCGCCCAGTACCGCGGCGTCTGGGTCTTCATCGAGCAGTACCAGGGGGAGGTGGCCAAGGTCTCCTGGGAGCTGCTGGGGGCGGGCAAGGAGCTCGCGGATAAGCTCAAGGTTCCCCTTTCGGCGGTCATCATCGGCCTTGGCGTGGTGCAGTTGTGCGAGGAGGCCTTCAGCTACGGGGCCGACCGCGCCATTGTGCTGGATGCCCCGGTTTTCGAGCACTACCGCACCCAGCCCTTCTGCGACGCGCTGTGCCACCTGATCGGCAAGCACAAGCCGGAAGTGATCCTGATGGGTGCCACCGGACAGGGGCGCGACCTGGCTGGGGCGGTCGCCACCGTGGTGAAGACCGGTTTGACCGCCGACTGCACCGGGCTCGGCATCGACGACAAGCGCAACCTGATGCAGACCCGGCCCGCCTTCGGCGGCAACATCATGGCCACCATCATGTGCGACCGCTTCCGCCCGCAGATGGCCACCGTCCGTCCTCACGTGATGGCGATGCCCGAACGGCTCCCGGGACGCCAGGGGGAGATCGTCGTGGAAGAGTTCGACCTGCGCGAGCAGGACGTGCTGGCCAAGGTGATCGCCTCCATCAGCGACAAGGACGGCAAGGACCAGGTGGACATCGCCGGCGCCGAGATCATCGTTTCCGGCGGGCGCGGGCTGATGGGCAAGGAGAATTTCTACATGCTTAAGGAACTGGCCGACGAGCTGGGCGGGGTGGTTGGTGCCTCGCGCAGCGCCGTGGACGCGGGGTGGATGCCCCACAGCCGCCAGGTTGGACAGACCGGCAAGACGGTGCGGCCGAAGATCTACATCGCCTGCGGCATCTCCGGGGCCATCCAGCACCTGGTCGGCATGCAGGACTCCGATGTCGTCATAGCCATCAACCGCGACCCGGAGGCTCCCATTTTCCAGGTTGCCACCTACGGCATCGTGGGCGACGTCTTCCAGATCGTCCCCGCCATGACCAGGATGGTTCGCACCCTCAAAGAACAACGCGGCGGGGTCATTCCCGACCGGTTCGCGGTTTGATCAGTCCGTCATAGAACACCGTACGCGAGGTACCACATGTTACCAGATCACCACTACTTTCTGCCGCTTTTCCTCCTCTCCGTGCTGACCTTTTGCTACAGCTGCTATCAGCGGTTGCAGCTGGTGGCGGTCGGTGCCTCCGAGGAGCGCTGCGACCGGCCCGGCGAGCGGCTGGCGGGGGTAATCTCCTACGCCTTCGGGCAGAAGCGGGTGCTGTCCCGGCCTTTCGGCCTGAACCACTTCGTCCTCTTCTGGGCCTTTTTGCTGCTTCTGCTGGCCAATGTCGACTTCCTGCTGCAGGGGCTGGTCCCCGGCTTCGGGCTTGAAGCCCTGCCTGCCGCCGTCGTCAAGCCGCTGGATTTCCTGTTCGACGCCGTTTCCCTGCTGGCCCTGGTCTGCGTGGCGGTCGCACTGGTGCGCCGGGTCCTGTTCGCCCCTTCCTATCTCGGTAACGACTACACCAAGGCCTGCAGCGGCGAGGCGCTCCTGATCCTGGGGCTGATCGCCACGCTGATGGTCGCCTTCTTCCTCATGAACGCCGCACGCATCGCGCTTACAGGTGGCGGCGGCTTCCAGCCGGTTTCCGCAGCCATCTCCCGCCTGCTGGCGGGTAGCCGCCCGACTGCCCTGGCAACGCTCTTCCAGGCGGCCTGGTGGGTGCATGCCGTGGTGCTGCTTCTCTTCATGAACCTGTTGCCGCGCAGCAAGCACATGCACATCCTCACCGCCATCCCCAACTGCTTTTTCCGCAGCCTGGACAGGCCGAGCGTGGAGCCGCGCGAGGTGTTCGAACGCGGCAGGCGCTTCGGTGTAAGCGCGGTCGAGCAGTTTTCCTGGAAGGATCTCTTCGATTCCTTCTCCTGCACCGAGTGCGGGCGCTGCCAGGACCTCTGCCCCGCCCACAATACCGGCAAGCCGCTCAACCCGCGCCGCATCATCCACGACATCAAGGTGAACCTGCTGCAAAACGGTCCCGCTCTCAAGCAGGGAGGGGAGGGGGATCTGCCGCTGATCGGTGCCCAGGGCGAGGGGACCTGCTCCGAGGAAGCCCTCTGGTCCTGCACCACCTGCGGCGCCTGCCTTGCGGTCTGCCCGGTGCTCATCGAACACCTGCCCAAGATCGTCAAGATGCGCAGGCACCTCGTGCAGGAGAAGGGGCGCTTCCCGGAGGAGCTTCTGAACCTGTTCGAGAACATGGAGCAGCGCAGCAATCCGTGGGGGATCGCCCCCTCCGAGCGCGGCAAATGGGCGAGCCTGCTCGGCGAGCGCAGCTTTAAGCCGGGCGAGACCGAGTACCTCTTCTTCGTCGGCTGCGCCGGTTCTTTCGACAGCCGCGCCAAGCAGATCACGGTGGCGCTTGCCTCCATCCTCGATGCCGCCGGGGTAAGCTGGGGGATCCTCGGCAAGGACGAGATCTGCTGCGGCGACAGCGTCAGGCGCCTGGGCAACGAGTACGTCTTCGACAAGATGGCCCGCGGCAACGTGCAGCTCTTCCAGGAGAAGGGTGTGAAAAGGATCGTCACCCAGTGCCCCCACTGCTTCAGCACCCTCAAGAACGACTACCGGCAGTACGGCCTGGAACTGGAGGTGCTGCACCACAGCGAACTGATCGCTCAGCTGGTCAGCCAGGGGAAGCTCACCGTGCCCAAACACGCAGTAATGGGAAAACTCCTCTTCCACGACTCCTGCTACCTCGGCCGCCACAACGACACCTTCGCCGCTCCGCGCGCGGTAGTGGAGGCCGCCACCGGCCAGGCACCGGGGGACTTCGAACGCAGCCGGGAAAACGCTTTCTGCTGCGGAGCGGGCGGCGGCCGGATGTGGCTGGAGGAGCTGACCGGCAGCAGGATCAACCACGAGCGCGTGGACGAGGCGCTCAAGCAAAAGCCGGACACCATCTGCGTCAGCTGCCCCTACTGCATGACGATGCTGGAGGACGGCCTGAAGGACCGGGGCGCTGAGCAGGTACGGGTCAAGGACATAGCAGAGGTAATGGCAGAGGCACTCAAACGATAGGAGGATCAGATGAACATTCTAGTCTGCATAAAACAGGTACCGGACATGGAATCCCGCTTCAAGGTCAACGGAACCGGTGACTGGTACGACGAGGGCGATCTCGCCTACCGGATCAACGAGTACGACGAGTACGCCATCGAGCAGGCGGTGCAGTTGAAGGAACAGCTCGGCAACCAGCCCGAGATCACCGTGCTCTCCATCGGCGCCGACCGGGTGGCGGATGCCCTCAAGAAGGCACTCGCCATGGGGGCCGACAAGGCAGTCCACATCCAGGACCCGGACAGCTGCAAAAAGGACCCCTGGCAGATCGCCGACATCATCGTCTCCTTCGCACGGGACAAGAACTTCGACATCATCTTCACCGGCATGCAGTCCCAGGACCGCGGTTCGGCCCAGGTAGGCGTCATGGTCGGCGAGCTTCTGGACCTCAACTGCGCCACCACCCTGGTCGGCTTCGAGTACCAGGACGGGGCGGTCACCGCCAAGAGGGAACTGGAAGGGGGCGTCAAAAGCGTGGTGAAGCTGCCGCTGCCGGCGGTGGTTACCTGCCAGCTCGGCCTGAACGTCCCGCGCTACCCGACGCTTCCCAACATCATGAAGGCCAAGAAGAAGGAACTGCTCGGCATCCCGGCCAGCACTCTTCTCAAGGAACAGCCGGCGGCGACCACGGAAAAACTCTACCCGCCGGTAAAAAGCGGCGGCGGCATCGTCCTGGAAGGGGACCTCGGCGAGATGGCGGACCGCCTGCTGGGGATTCTCAAGGAAAAGACCACGGTCATGAAATAGGAGGTGGATCATGAAAGCACTGCTCGTCTGTGAACAGCGTGAAGGAAAATTACTGGAGACCTCGTACGAACTGGCGGCCTTCGCGGAGCGCCTGGGTGCCGAGATCAGCCTGGTCCTGGTGGGAAACGAGTCCCAGACCCCCAAGCTGGACGCCAAACTCTACCTGGCCGATGCCGCCAAGTACGGCGAATACAATCCTCCCCTCCACAAGCATCTCGTCCTGGAGGCTATCCTGCGTGAGAATCCCGACTACATCATCTTCACGCACTCCTCCTACGGCTGGGACCTCGCCCCCAGGGTCGCTGCGGCGCTCAGGGTCGGCCAGGTCTCGGAGGTGGTGAACATCATCGACGGCAAATTCGAGGTGAGCCTTTGCAACGGCAAGCTTCGGAGGACCGTCGCCCCCAAGGCGGGGCGTGCCGTCCTCACCGTCCAGGCCGGCGCCTTCAATTTCGCCGGCACCCCCTCCGGGACTCCGCAGGTCGACCGCCTGGAGATCGCCCAGGACAGCTCTCCGGTCACCTTCGTCGGCTATGAGCCCGCCGAGAAGAAGGATGTCGACCTGGGTCGAGCGGAGATCATCGTCAGTGCCGGTCGCGGCGTCGGCAAGAAGGAGAACGTGGCGGTCATCGCCGAACTGGCCAAGGCCTTTGGCGGTGAACTGGGGGCGAGCCGTCCGGTGGTCGACGCCGGCTGGGTCTCGCACAGCCACCAGGTCGGCACCACCGGGCAGACCGTTTCCCCCAAGCTGTATGTCGCCTGCGGTATCAGCGGAGCCATTCAGCACCTGGCCGGCATGAAGAAATCCGACTTCATCGTCGCCATCAACAAGGACAAGGATGCGCCCATCGGCGAGGCCGCCGACGTCATGGTGGTGGCCGACATCCTGCAGCTTGCCCCGGTCCTGGTGGAAAAGCTGCGCGCCGCCTGAGGCAAGCAGGAACCGGAGGCTCCGCTGGGGGGATATCTTCAGGCGGAGCCTCCTATAAATCCCCCTAGATCCCCCTTTTTCAAAGGGGGACTTGTCAGCACCGATCAGCAAAAGAAGTGGCTCGGGACAATGCCTGGGACCCCGCAGCGTGCGCAGGGAGAGTTACCCCCCTCCCTGCGCACGTTACCTCAACCAACAGTCGCCGCCATCTCGACGCATAAGGTGGGCGCCGGCTGGCATCTGGAATTAAGGGAGGGAGCAACATGTCTGTCGCGAGCATAGAAGAAGCAATCGAGGAGATCAGAAGCGGCCGGATGGTGATCCTGGTCGATGACGAGGACCGGGAGAACGAGGGTGACCTGACCATGGCCGCCCAGTGCGTGACGCCGGAGGCGATCAACTTCATGGCCCGGTTCGGCCGCGGGCTGATCTGCCTGACCATGACCGGTGAGCGCTGCGACCGCCTGGCCTTACCCTCCATGGTCCACAACAACACCTCCTCGTTCGGCACCGCCTTCACCGTGTCCATCGAGGCGAAGAGGGGAGTCACCACCGGCATCTCGGCGGCCGACCGCGCCCACACCATCCTCACAGCGGTGGCGCCGAACGCGGAGGCTGCCGACCTGGCGAGGCCCGGGCACGTATTCCCGCTGCGCGCCAAAAACGGCGGCGTGCTGGTCCGCTCCGGACAGACCGAAGGGTCGGTCGATCTGGCCAGGCTCGCCGGGCTGGAGCCGGCCGGCGTCATCTGCGAGATCATGAACGAGGACGGCAGCATGGCCAGGATGCCGGAACTCAAAAAGTTCGCTAAAGAGCACGGCATCAAGGTCTGCACTATCGCCGACCTGGTCGCCTACCGGCTGACCCACGAATCGCTGGTGCGCCCCTCGGTAGAGGCCGCGCTGCCGACCAGGTCGGGGAATTTCCGGGCGGTGATCTTCGAAAACGACGTCGACCACCTCGAGCACGTCGCCCTGGTTAAGGGAGACATAGGTGGCGACCAGCCGGTCCTGGTGCGGGTCCATTCCGAGTGCCTAACCGGCGATGTCTTTGGCAGCATCCGGTGCGACTGCGCCGACCAGCTGCAGAGGTCCATGGAACTGGTGGCAGCGGAAGGAAGAGGGGTGGTCCTTTACATGCGCCAGGAAGGGCGCGGTATCGGGCTCACCAACAAGCTGAAGGCCTACGCGCTCCAGGACCAGGGAAAGGACACGGTGGAGGCGAACCTGGAGCTGGGCTTCAAGGCCGATCTCAGGGATTACGGTATCGGCGCCCAGATCCTCGCCCGCCTGGGGCTCAAGAAGATCCGGCTTTTGACCAACAACCCGAAAAAAGTGGTCGGCCTGCAGGGCTACGGTATCGAGATCGTCGAGCGAGTGCCCCTGGAAATTGCCCCCTTGCGGACCAATGCCGGCTATCTGAAGACCAAACGGGAGAAGATGGGTCACCTGTTGCAGTTCATCTAACGGCGGGAACCCTATTCTGCTCCTGGCGAAGTTGGCACTCGAGCGTATCAAAAGGCGCAGGCAGAAGAAGATACGAGGCTGGAGGGGGAGATGAGGCCCGAAGAAGAAAACCCTCGAAGAAACATAATATCCGTCCGGATCACCGATGAAGAGTTGGAATCGCTAACCCGTGCGCTGAGGCTTCGCAAAACCACCATTTCCCAGCTGATGAGGGACGCCCTGGAATCGGCGGCCTTTTATTGCGGCACCACTGCTGCCGATGGGGGAAGGCGGGAAGCAACCGAAAGCAAAGCTGCCGTCGTCTCCTTGTCCAGAGGAACCATGTTTGGTGACTAGGGATGGCTGTGACTCCCTTGGGGGCCCAGTGGTCAGCGCTTTTTCGGCGACGAGGTTGCCGATGTTTTTGCGATGTGATGGTGAGGAAGGTGAAAACGAAGGATTTATCAGCCGATACTGCGGTTGCCGTGGCCAAGGCGTATCCGGAGAGCCAGGAACTGGAGGAACTCTTTATCGTTCTCTCCGCGGTGACCCTGGAAGGGGTGGTCTTGAGCGAAGGGGGAGTGATCCTGGACGTCAACGACCAGTTATGCGACCTCCTCGGCTACCGGAAAGATGAGCTGGTCGGGACGCAACTGGCGCTGCTGATTTACGGTAGCAAGATGCGGGACCAGGTTATGCGCCCCCTGCTGGACGGGGTGGAGAATCTGGCCGAGTGCACCCTGCTGTGCAAGGACGGCTCCCTGGTCCCGGTGGAGGTGCATGGGCGAAACGCGAGCTGGCGCAACCGGGCCATGCGGATCACCTCGATACGGGATATCAGCAGCAGGGTGGAAAAGGAGAGGGCGCTTAGAAAAGAGAGGGAAACCCTGGCCCTTTTTGTCGAGCATGCACCGGTCGCCCTGGCGATGTTCGACAGGGAGATGCGCTACGTCTGCCTGAGCCGGAGATGGATCGACCTTTTTGAGCTGGGACGCGGCGATCTGAAGGGGGTGTCGCACTACGAGGCATTCCCGGACCTGAAGGAGAAATGGAAAAAGGCGCACCGCCGCGGCCTGGCAGGAGAGACCGTGTCAGCCGCAGGCGAACCGTTCGAGAGGCGGGACGGCAAGGTCCTGTGGGTGAACTGGGAAATACAACCCTGGCACCAGGGAGATGGCAGCGTGGGCGGCATCATCATCTTCGCCGAGGACGTCACCCATCAAAGGCTGTACGAGGAGCAGTTAAGAGAACTTACCCAGCGCCTGAGCTACCACATGGAGAATTCTCCCCTTGCCGTCATCGAGTGGGGGCCGGACATGCGCGTGATCCGCTGGGCCGGTGCTGCCGAGCGCATCTTCGGCTGGAGGGCGGAAGAGGTGCTGGGTAAACGGATAGAGGATTTGCGCTGGGTTTACGAGGAAGACCAGGGCCAGGTGGCAGAGGTGATCTCCGATCTGACCAGCGGGGCAAAAGCCACCCGTTTTCTTGCCAACCGAAACTACCGAAGGGACGGAACGGTTGCCTTCTGCGAATGGTACAGTTCCTCGCTCCTGCATGCATCCGGCGGCTTGAGGTCGATTCTTTCCCTGGCACTCGATGTGACCGAACGTAAGAACCTGGAAGATTCGCTGGCCAGGTATTCCGAAAACCTCGAACAGCTGGTCAGGGAACGTACCGATGAACTCGTGCAGAAGAACCAGCTCCTGTTCCACCAGAGCCGGCTGGCGGCCCTGGGAGAGATGATCAACACCATAGCCCATCAATGGCGGCAGCCGTTGAACATACTCGGGCTTCACATTCAGAACCTGCCGTATCTCTGCAAGTCCGGGCAGGAGCTGGACTGCCAGGAGTTCACCGGCCAATGCATGAAGCTCATCGAGCATATGTCGGCGACCATCGAGGATTTTCGCGATTTCTTCAGGCCGGACCGGGAAAAGACCCATTTCGCCATCAATGCTGCACTAAAAAAGGCGATCGGACTGGTGAAGAGCGGTTACCAGCTGAACAACATCCAAGTTGAAATCAACCTGACCAGCGATAGCACCGCCATCGGATATTCCAACCATTTTGCCCAGGCAGTTCTCTGTCTTCTTCAAAATGCACGCGATGCCTTTATTGAGCGCGGAGTCGAAAACGGTCGGGTGGTCGCCGCGTCCTTTGTGGAAGAGGACCGCGCAGTGGTCACCATTGCCGACAATGCAGGAGGAATCCCCGGGGAAATCCAGCACCAGATCTTCGACCCCTATTTCAGCACGAAAGGCGAGGCTGGAACAGGCATCGGTCTGTTCATGACCAGGACCATCATAGAGAGCATGGGGGGCAGCGTTTCAGTGCGCAATGTCGATAACGGGGCGGAGTTCAGGATCGAGCTCCCCGTCACCACCGGCCCCAGTGGGACAGATCTTGGATCCTGACGGTTTCTGATCAGACGTGGACCTCACCCTGGCCTGGTCGGTTCATCGGTCCAAAGCCTTCCACCTTATCGCAGAGGGTCAAAAATAATCTTTTCTGCTGCCAACTGCTTGTACGCTGCTCTGAAGTGATCCGTGTCAGCCTCACCGTTATCAATTATGAAAAATTGGATGAAAGGCTCTCCTGGTATACTGGTGGGGTTGAAAAACGATTTTGGCCGGCTTAGACCGTATTCGTTGGCTGAAATGATTACCTTGTAGGCTTGTTCTGCCGGAATTTTACGAGTTTCCAGGTGTTTTGACAGGTCATAATCTCCTACTATGAAACCCAGGTATTTTATGACCCCGGCTTCCACGGTAAAAGTAAACGGTCTTTCTTTGGGTAGTAACCCCCCGGCAGGTGAACCTAGACCACTGATTTCGTAGTCACCGGGAGGGAGTTTCATTTCACAGTACGGTCGAGAGACACAGTTGAAACCTTCTCCAGTAGCTTTGTTCCTGATTCCGACGCCACGTCCTCCCGTATCACGGTTGTACTGGAATAAGCCAAAAAAGCGTTGCCCTGTCACTCTAAAGAAAGCGATCCCCGACGTACCCAAATCTTTAGAGGTGTCGCCGATCTGGTAAGCCTTTGGTGGGCCAGCACAAGCAGTGATTACTGTTACCACCAACATCGTCATTAAGAACTTAGCTACCCTTTCCATCTACAGCCCCCACCTGATTAAATTCCTCGCTACTGCCCCTTGCACTCCTGACATACTCTTTGGTTTTCATGCGGTTCTCTGTCTACTTGGATTCCTGGCTGCTGGTGCCATGAAGATGCTGTTCCGGAGGAGATCACGACGGTCTGGCGTCACACGACACCTATCGCTGGGTATCCTTGGCTGAGTTCTCCCAGAGTGTCTTGTTACAGAAGACAATTATGCCAACGCCTGCCTGGGGGGGACGTTGGGGGGGCGTGCATTTGGCGCCAGTATATGTAGCTTTTAATCCCTGGAATGTCTAGGACAATTTCGGGCCTGCTACGGTACTCTTTACCGCAGTGTCATCCGTTATCCTTCCGGCCGTCCTAGCTTCAGTTTCTTTAAATTGACCGTTATACCAGTAAGCGCTTTCCCTGTTCCGGTTACGTCAAACCATGCCGAAAGAAGTTCTGTTTGTGTCTGTAGAGACGGTAGGGGGGGGGACCTGCGACGGCTCGGGGCGGGCTTGGGGTAGGGGGGCTGCCCTGCCGCTCTTAGTGGCGGGGATGCACAGCCAGACACGGGTTGGTATGGCGCTGACGCGATAGCAACCCGTGGCTGTAGTGGTGGCTGTAATTCAGTTTGTAGCTGGGACCACGGTGGATTTCCTTTTCTTGGCCTTGGGCTTTACCAAGTCAATTCCGTCCTGTTGGAGTTCCTTGAGTTCCTCGTCACTGGCCATGGCCTCAATGTAGTGGATAACCCTCTTCAAGGTGGCCTTAAGCTGTTCAGCGATCACCACCTTGGCGGCGACCTTCATGCGGTCAAAGAACCTCGCATCATCACAAGCTACCTTGTGACGGCCAACAACCTCGCCCAACTTGTTCGCCAGGGCCGTCGCCTCAGGGTTAGCAAAGACCTTAGACTTTGTGATCGCGATATGGTACCTCTCCCCCTTCGCTTGCAAATCGGAGTCCTTGACAGGCATTTGTCGTTGACATCGCATGCGGTTACCTCCTTGTTTTATGTTGAATTAGATAAACCTAATAAACGAGCATAGCGCAGGGACGACAGGTTGCAAGGATTTTTTTATCACCGTTTAACCGGGCTGGGGAGGGGCTGTACCCCTTCACAAGAGATGAAGGCACTTGTACCTGCTATGTCCTTCTTTCAACGCTAACGTCACGGATGCAAATGCTGATGATGTCGTCGTTGATAGCAACGGTGTCGTCATGAATTTGATATGGATATGCCGTTGGTACGAAGATGCCCCTTGATTGCCTGGCGATGAGGGGCCTTATCATTTTAGTTGCCTGATTAAGGGGAGCGACGGCACCGGCTGTCCTGCCTGAGGCCGCTGCGGGTAGAGTTTGCACCGCCGGAAAGGTGGGGATGTGGGCGAGGGGGGCGAATAGGGGATCGTCCGTCCAAAAGGATGGGGTATTTGGAGGGTCTGATCAGGCTCACGAGACGTTTCGCCTCAGCAATACATCTCAGGTAGCAGGTGTCTTAGAACCAGGAAGGTGGTTGGTGGCATCGTCGGACCCTTCCAAACTGCAACAGAGACCTCTGTTAACACAAGTGATATATGCCGCGGTAGTAATGCGAGTGCACCTTGGTAGTAATGATGATCCTGCAAGTACCAACAGGGGGGCCGTCGGTATAAACGGGGCAATCGGTCGTCTTGAGCGTGGGCTTTAAAAGGAGAGATGTAAAGAGGACGAACAGATAACGGGATCCAGGTCGTTTATCCGGCCCAGCTTCTGGGCGAAATTTACATGCTGAAATAATCAACTATAGTTAATGCCTGACAATCAATCAATTCAGCACAGGAGTTACTATATGGCCCTTGAGAGAACCTTCCTGCGCATCGTCTTTGTCTGTTGTGTCGTACTTCCGTCGACGGGCTGTTTCGGACTGCTGTCCGAGCCCTCACGCTCTCCGACTGCTCTGCCTGACCAGTCTGAACAGGGTGCCGGGGGGAAGGCAGTCGATCCAGTCCAGGCCGAGCGCCTGCAGCGCCTCATGCTTCCCCTGCTCGGCGTTATGGATCACCCGCTATCATTAAAGGATGTCCGCGTCAGCATTGTTAGTGACCCACAAATAAACGCGGGGAGCGCCGGGAGCGGCCATTTCGTTGTGACCTCGGGACTGCTTCAGAGAGCAAACGATATCCAGCTGCAGTCGGTCCTGGCTCACGAGATAGCCCACGATGACCTCAGGCACGTCGCCAAAGCCAAGTCCATAGGGACCGGCTTAAGCATCGCCACCGTTCTGCTCGACCAGATCATCCCGGGCAGCGGGATTTTTACGCCGATTGCGGGAAACCTGCTGATCCGGGCTTACGGACGGGACGAAGAGTATGCGGCGGACAAGCACGGCGTGGAGCTTTTGCGGCGCTCCAACCATCCGGACGGCAAGGAAATGATGATCGATACATTATCGTGGCTTATGCAGAGCACCGGGGGGGGCGGAGGAGGGTTCTTCGCCACCCACCCGGGGACGAGCGACCGGATCGACAGATTGCGCAGCATGCCGTGAACGGGCGCACCACACCATCGACATCGCCACCATGCTTCCGGTACTGCTGCAATAGCAACGTGCTCCAGACAAACTTTACGACATACTTCCCTTAGCCAGACAGCATGTAGTACCGGCGCTCTCCATCCCTCGGCCTGCCGTGCGACCAGACTTCCCTTACCCATCGGTTACCAGACCCCTCTGTGCCTCACGCTCTTAACGAGACCTTGTCCAAGCAATCAACCGTGTAAGATGTCGGAGGATCGTGGACACCGAGGGGAACTGTGAGCCTACTGGTGTCTTCATCACATGCTGCCGACTGAAAAGAAAGGGAAAGAGATAATGCAGGGAATTGTCAAAAATGAAGGAAAAGGGGACAGGCTACTTTATTGGACAGTGGCCTGTCCCCTTTTGTCTGCAGTGATCAAGAGGGCTGGTGTTGACCGCTAAGGGGAGAGTCCGGTAGAATTTCGATATGAGCAGTAAAAAGTCAGCCTAGGAAAGGAGAACGATATGGCAGACAAATGCGTTACATGCGGGATGGACCTGCAAAACGGTAAGTGCTCAGGCTGCCACCAGCAGCCGCAACAGTGCAAATGTAAACAGCAGGTGCAGAGATAATCGGTTCATGTGGACTTAATCGTGCCTCCAGCAGTGAATCAGCACCGTTCTGGAGGTTGCCCCTCTCCACGCTGACCTATTTAAAGGAGCGCTGTTTGCTGACAGCTTTAGCATGAGTGTGGCAGGGCCTTTGAATGCGAGGAGAGGAGGCGGGGCGGCGGAAAAGAAAAAGGGTTATGGCTGAGCCATAACCCTTTTGATCTTGTGGTGCCGAAGACTGGAATCGAACCAGCACACCCTTTCGAGTACTAGAACCTGAATCTAGCGCGTCTACCAATTCCGCCACTTCGGCTTGCTTGCTGCGAGTTCCTTCTTGTACCATTTGGGCTCTTTGAATGCAAGAAAAAAATGACTTCCTCTCTAATAAAATTTCCGGATCATAGTATAGGGAGATCGGTTCTCTCTTATTGCCATCCAGAAGGTGCCCACTATCAGGTTATTCCCTTACGTAGGTGTCCATGTCTGATTCGTCGACCATGGCCATGATGCGGGAATATTCTGACTCGATGGTCAGATAATGGTTGTGGGTTTCCCTCGCGTTGATTTCGAAGATTTCCCTGACGGAGGGATCGTTGATCCGGGCAGCGGTCTCCAGAAGGGTCTGCTCGAGGTTGGTCTCTTTCTCCATCGCCACTTCCAGCGCTTTCCCTTCCGAGAAGTCGGAGGCGATCACTCTCTGGATCGAGCTGACCCAGGTGGACTCGTACTCGGGCGGGGTCGAGATGAACTCCTCGAAGGTGCCCAGCTCGGTGCCGGTGTAGGCCTTGTAAAAATGCAGTGCGTGTTCCCTTTCTTCCTTGGCAAGCTGCTCAAATATCCTCTTGGCCTCCTGGTCCTTCATCTGCTTGGCGCCGAGCTGATAGAAGTTCATCGCGTTCTTCTCGGTTTGAATGGCTTGCTTGATTGCGTCCTGTGCGCTCTTCATGTTCCCTCCGGTTTACGTGGCAGTTCATAACAATGTAAACAGGATTATAGGGCATGCTTTTCTCTTGTCAATTCGGTCATCTTCAAATTTTTGACGGGGGCGTGGCAGGCGGAGCTGCCGTGCACCGCGGGAAGGTGGCGCTACCGGTGAATGTGCCGACGCGGAGGTGGGAAGCGGGGAGAATGGGGGGGCTGCTCACAGAAAAAAAGCGTCCGGCTCCAGGAGCCGAACGCTTTGCTTGTTGCTGATGGTGCCGAAGACGAGACTCGAACTCGTACAGGCTGTCGCCCGCCACCCCCTCAAGATGGTGTGTCTACCAATTCCACCACTTCGGCAAGAGTGTTGCTGGATCTAGCAGATGCTGCCACCGGGACGGGGAGGGAAGGGGCGGTGGCTGTCTGTTTCGTTAAGAAAAGGCCCGTGGTTTCCCAGGGCCTTTTGGATCGGCGCTGCTGCCGTTACTGTTTTCGATGGTGCCGAAGACGAGACTCGAACTCGTACAGGCTGTCGCCCGCCACCCCCTCAAGATGGTGTGTCTACCAATTCCACCACTTCGGCATCGAGACTCAGCTTTTTATCATTAGTTGACTGGGAAGTCAACAGCTAATGTTACTTTTTCTGCGCGGGTGCCGCCGGGAAAGCAGGTGCTGCCGGGGCCGCATTCTGCTGGGCCGGCATGGCGGGAGCGCCCGGAGCGGCAGGGGCAGCCTGCTTGTTGGCGGGTGCCGCCGGGGTGGAACTCGGTGCGCCGGGAGTCTGCTGCAGCGGGAAACCGCCCATCGGTGCCGGCTTCGCCTTGGGCGCCGTCCTGGAGGACATGATGGAGGAGCTGCCGCCCTTGCCGGCGATGAAGGCCAGGGAGAGGGAGGTCAGCATGAAGATAACGGCTGCGCTAGTGGTGAGCTTGCTCATGAAGGTGCTGCCGCCGCCCGCGCCGAACACGGACTGGCTGCCGCCGGCACCGAAGGAAGCACCCATCTCTGCGCCTTTCCCGGACTGGAGCAGGACCACTACGATGAGGGCGAAGCAGACGATTACGTGCAGGGTTACCAGTAGAATAGTCATTAAAGCTGTTACCTCCGGCAAAATTCAAAAAGTCTATTTAACACAGTTAGAGAAAAAAGACAAAGTCTTTATTCGCCGTAGCGGACCAGCGAGGCAAAGGAGGCCCCTTTCAGGCTGGCACCTCCCACCAGGGCGCCGTCGATGTCCGGGCAGGCCATCAGTCCCTTGATGTTCTCGGGCTTCACGCTGCCGCCGTAGAGCACCCGGGTCTTGTCGGCCACCTGGTGGCCGAAGAGTCCGGCCAGGACGCCGCGGATGAAGGCGTGCGCCTCCTGGGCCTGCTCGTCGGTCGCCGTCTTGCCGGTGCCGATGGCCCACACCGGTTCGTAGGCAACGATCACCGGCGCGAACTGGGTGGCGCTGAGCCCCTCCAGGCCGCCTTTGAGCTGGGCTTCCAGCACCTGGAAGGTTTCGCCCGCCTCACGGGAGGCCAGGGTTTCCCCGATGCACATGATGGGCACCAGCGCCCCCTTGAGGGCGGCCTTCATCTTCTTGTTGACGGTCTGTTCTGTCTCGCCGAAGTACTGCCTGCGCTCGGAGTGGCCGATGATCACGTAGCCTGCGCCCGCGTCCAGCAGCATGCGCGGGGAGACCTCGCCGGTGAAGGCCCCTTCCTCCTCCCAGAAGACGTCCTGGCCGGCCAGGTTGATGCCGGTCCCGGACACGGCCCCGATCAGGGTGGGGAGAACCGTGAAAACGGGGGCCACCACGATCTCAACGTTGTCGACCCCCTTTACCAGGGGAGCCAGTTCCTCGATCAGCGCGAGGGCCTCGTTCCTAGTCTTGTAGAGCTTCCAGTTGCCTGCGATCACCGGCTTGCGCATGGTCTCCTCCAATGTGCATAGGATTATATAGAGAGCTGATTAGCGGCCACCCCCCGTCCTTACCCTGTCCCTCCCCCTTCTGCCCCCTGCGGCTACCGCGGGCAGGCCTGGAAGGGGAGGGGACCATGGGCGGGGGAACTATTATTTACCTTTTTCTTCCAGCACCTGGATGCCGGGGAGCTTCTTTCCTTCCAGAAGTTCCAGGAAGGCGCCGCCGCCGGTGGAGATGTAGCCCATGCGGGAGGCCTCGCCGCCGCGGTTGACGGCCACGTCGGTGTCGCCGCCGCCCACGATGGTGAGGGCGTAGGAGTTCGCCACCGCGGTGACCAGGGCAAAGGTGCCGCGCGAGAAGGCGTCCATCTCGAAAACACCCATCGGGCCGTTCCAGACGATGGTCTTGGCGTTCTGGATCGCTTCGGTGAAGAGGGTGACCGAGGCGGGGCCGATATCGAGCGCCATCCAGTTCTCCGGGATCTCCTGGATGGAGACCACCCTGTTCTCGGCGGTGGCGCTGAACTGGTCGGCCACCACGCAGTCGACCGGGAGGTAGAACTTGACCCCCTTGGCGCGGGCCTTCTGGTAGGTCTTCATGGCGGTCTCGATCAGGTCCTCTTCGACCAGGGACTTGCCGACGTTGTAGCCCATCCCCTTCAGGAAGGTGAAGGCCATGCCGCCGCCCACGATGATCTTGTCGACCTTGTCGCACAGGTTCTCCAGCACCTCGATCTTGCCGGAAACCTTGGCGCCGCCCAGGATGGCCACCAGCGGACGGATCGGGTTCTTCATCGCCTTGTCGAAGTAGTTCATCTCGTTTTTCATCAGGAAGCCGGCGGCCACCACCGGGATGAAGTTGGTGATGGCGTGCACCGAGGCGTGGGCGCGGTGGGAGACGGCAAAGGCGTCGTTGACGTAGATCTCGCAGCCGTTCACCAGTGCCTGGGCGAACTCGTTGTCGTTTTTCTCCTCGCCCGGGTAAAAGCGGACGTTCTCCAGCATCACGATGTCGCCGGGCTTCATGGCGTCGATCATGGCCTTCACCTGGTCACCGATGCAGTCCGGGGCCAGCTTGACCTCCTTGCCGAGCAGCTTGGAGAGACGTTCGGCGGCGGGAGCCATCGAATACTTCGCCTTGCGCTCCCCCTTGGGGCGGCCGAGGTGGGAGGCGAGCACGATCTTGGCCTTCTTGTCGAGTGCGTAGTTGATGGTGGGGAGCACACCGCGGATGCGGGTGTCTTCGGTGATGTTCTGGTTGTCATCGAGGGGTACGTTGAAGTCAACCCTCATGAAAAGCTTCTTCCCTTCCAGATCCTTGATCTCGTCAATGTAACGGATCGACATGGCATTCCTCCCTGACAGACAGATTTCGATTGCGCGCTTTATTCGCGTTGGTCATCGCCGGTGCTGAGGCCGGCAAAAATCGTACATTGCATTTCATGGTGGCCATTCTATAGGCCTGCGCTGGCCGCCGGTTGGCCGCAGCCCTGTCTTTCGAAACGGCTTAGAATGCACTAACCGCAGAGAGTCGTCAAGCAAGATCTGCGCTCGACGCGGCTTTCTGCGGTAATGGGCGGCTGGCGCAATAGGGAAAGCGCAACAAAACGGGGGGAGCTGGCTCCCCCCTGTTGATGTGCCGGAATGGTTCGGTGACTAGAGGAGCATCTTGATGAGGCCGACCACCCGGGCCGAGAAGCCCGTTTCGTTGTCGTACCAGGAGATGACCTTCACCATGTTGCCGTCGATCACCTTGGTGGAGGGGGCGTCCACGATGGAGGAGAGCGGGTTGCCGTTGAAGTCGATGGAAACCAGCTGCTCGGTGGAAAAGCCGAGGATCCCCTTGAGCGCTCCTTCGGAAGCGGCCTTCAGCGCGGCGTTTACTTCCTCGGCGGTGGTGGGCTTGGAAAGGGTGCAGACCAGGTCGACCACCGAGACGTTGGGGGTGGGGACGCGGATGGCCATGCCGTCCAGCTTCCCTTTCAGGGCGGGGAGCACCAGGGAGACCGCCTTGGCGGCGCCGGTGGTGGTGGGGATCATGGAGAGGGCGGCGGCCCTCGCCCGGCGCAGGTCCTTGTGGGGGAGATCGAGGATGTTCTGGTCGTTGGTGTAGGAGTGCACGGTGGTGACCAGCCCCTTCTCGATGCCGAAGGTTTCCTGGATCACCTTGGCCACCGGGGCCAGGCAGTTGGTGGTGCAGGATGCGTTGGAAACGATGTGGTGCTTGTCCTTGTCGTACTCCCTGTCGTTTACCCCTAAAACCACGGTAAGGTCGGGGTCGGTGGCCGGGGCGGAGATGACCACCTTCCTGGCGCCGGCGGTCAGGTGCTGGGCTGCCTTGTCGCGCGCGGTGAAGAGGCCGGTGGACTCCAGGACGATGTCCACCTTCAGATCCTTCCAGGGGAGCTCGGCCGGGTTCTTGATGGCGAGCACCTTGATCGCCTTGCCGTTCACCACGATCTGGTCTTCGGTAGCGGTCACTTCGCCGGGGAAGGTGCCGTGCACCGAGTCGTACTTGAGCAGGTGGGCCAGGGTCTTTGCATTGGTCAGGTCGTTGATGGCGACAAATTCGATGTTGCGGTCCTGGATGGCTGCCCTGACAACAGAACGTCCGATTCTGCCGAAGCCGTTTACAGCAACTCTTAATGCCATACGCTCCTCCTGTTTAATTAAATTTTTTTACCTAAAGTGGGATGGTAGCAATTGGGGAAGTGGCCGTCAAGTTTTTATTCAAGGAAGCTGCCATCACTCCGATACCTGCCGGTAACCAGCATTTGGCGCGTTTGGGGCCCTTTCTGCGTCCCCCATTTTCCGCAGAGTAAGCGCCCGAAAATAATTGACTTTGCAATCATTAAAATCTATGCTGCACAGACCACCTGCCGCAACGCAGTGCTGCCCTTGGGGCCCGGAACGGCTTATCGATGAACATGACCCTCGAAAAACGCATCCTACTCTTCTCCTTCCTGATCCTCTTCTTCACCATCTTGGTCAGTTCGGGCATGGATATCATGACCCTGCGCACCAACGAGGTCACCTCGCTCAATCTCCGCTGCCACGGACTGGCTACCGTCCTGCAGTCCAACGTGGAGAAGGTGCTCAGCCTGGGGCTCGACCTGAAGGATATGACCGGCCTCTCCGAGAAGTGCCACGAACTCCTGGAGGGCAATCCCGACATCGCCTACTGCCTGATCGACGACCTAAACGGCAACGTGCTCTTCGCCAACGACGCCGACTTCCTGGCCTTCCCGGTGCGCACCCTGGAGGCTCTGGAATCGCCGCTGGGGGCGGGCGGCATGGCCAACGGTCATGCGGTGGCCAAGGTCGGACGGCACACCGGCACCTATTTCGACACCGCGGTTCCCATCCATACACCCTACGGGAAGGTGGTGGGGCGGGTCCACGTCGGTTTCAACAAGGAGGTCATCGCCAACAAGGTGAAGGCCCTTTTGTTCAGGACCCTCTACCTTTTGGCGGTCGCCCTGCTGGTTTCCTTCTCGGTGGTCATGCTTTTCATGAAGAAGTATGTAACGCAGCCGATCTCGACGCTTTTGGCAGGCGTGAAGAAGATTTCGGAGGGGGCCTTCGATACACGCATCGGCGAGGTACAAGTCTACGAGTTTAACGAGCTTGCGCACAAGGTCAACACCATGTCCGATTTTTTGCGCACCAGGGACGCCGAGATCAAGAAGAATTACCAGGAAATGGAGAGCACCTTCGACGAACTGCAGGCCTCCTACCGCAAGCTGGAGACCCTGAGCGCCGACCTGGAGCGCTCCGAGGAACTCTACAAGTCGCTTATGGAGGACGCCAGCGACGCCATCCTGGTGGTGGGGGCCGACGAGTCGATCCGCATGGTCAACAAGATGGCGGAGGAGTTCTTCGGCTACGAGGCGAAGGAGCTGGTGGGGCTCCCCCTCACCAAGATGCTGCTCCTTTTGAACATCGCCAACATCCCCAAGGTGCAGAGGATGTTCCGGGAAGCGGCCGAGGGGGCCCACGTGGCGGAGGAGATGCAGCTCTCCCGCAAGGAGGGGGGCGCCATGGTCGCCATGCTGCACGCCTCCAGCGTGAAGAGCGGGGCTGAAAACCTGGTGCAGGCGATCTTCCGCGACGTGACCCGGGAACGCGAGGTGATCGCCAACCTGGAGAAGAGCTCGGCAGACCTGGCCCGGCTGAACCGGATGAAGGACTCCTTCCTGGGGCTTGCCTCCCACGAGCTGAAGACCCCGCTCACCGTGATCATGGGCTACTCCGAGCTGATCACCACCGACATGGCCGACAAGGTCGACAAGATGGTGCTGGAGATGGTCAGCAACATCGCCAACGCCGCCTCCCGCCTGGACAACATCATCAAGGACATGGTGGACGTCTCCATGATCGACGAGAAGAGGCTGCAGCTGAAGCTGGAGGACGTGCAGCTGAACCGGCTGATCGAGGACGCCGTGAACGAGCTGCGCTTCTTCTTCTCGATCAGGAAGCAGGAGGTGGTCCTCAACCTTGACGACTCCATCCCCCCCATCAAGGGTGATGGCATGCGCCTCATGCAGCTTCTATCCAACATCCTCGGCAACGCCATCAAGTTCACCCCGGACGGCGGCCGCATCACGGTGGGGAGCACCGCCAAGTACCTGATGCGCAGCATGCCCGGCGCGCCTGCCTCGGCTTCCGGCCGGGAGCACCACCTCTTTCTGGAGATCACCGTCACCGATACCGGCATCGGCATCGACCGCGACGACCAGGTCCGCATCTTCGAGAAGTTCTACGAGGTGGGGAACATCCAGGAGCACTCCAGCGGCAAGGTGGCCTTCAAGGCCAAGGGGGCAGGTCTCGGGCTCTCCATCGCCAAGGGGGTGGTGGACATGCACGGCGGCGAGATCTGGGTGGAGTCCCCCGGCTACAACCCCGAGACCTTCCCCGGTTCCACCTTCCACATCCTGCTGCCGGTGACCCCGACCTTGCCCGAAAACATCAACCGTTACGAGTCTCTGCTCAGTTAATGAAATCTCAGCAAGTTGGCCTTGAATCTCACCCCCGATTCCTGTATAAAAGTAAGGTTTTTTTGCCCTGCCTGCGGCCGTGATTCCGGCCTGTTACGGGGTGCCTGGAGGGATTGATGAAGCTCAGCCTGCTGGCCAGCGGCAGCAAGGGGAATTCGCTGTACCTGGAGAACGACTCCTGCCGCCTGCTGATCGACGCCGGGCTCTCCGGGCGCGAGACCATGGCGCGGCTTGCCTCGACCGGTGTCGCCGCCGAAACCCTGGACGGTATCCTGGTCACCCACGAGCATACCGACCACATCCGGGGGGTGGGGACCCTGGCCCGCAAGCTGAAGATCCCGGTGCTCGGCTCCTCCCGCACGCTGGCGGCAGCCCGGCACACCATCGGCAAGGCCGAGCTGGTGGAATTCGATGCCGGCAGCGCCTTCGAATTTAAGGGGCTTGCCATCGATCCCTTTCCGGTCACCCACGACGCCTGCGACCCGGTCGGCTACCGGATCGAGGGAGGGGAGGGTGCTATAGGGTTCGCCACCGACCTGGGGGTGGCCACCCGGCTGGTGCAGGACAAGCTGAAGGGGTGCCGCGCCCTGGTGCTCGAGTTCAACCACGACGAGCAGATGCTTCTGGACGGCCCCTACCCGTGGCACCTCAAGCAGAGGATCCGTTCGCGCCACGGCCACCTCTCCAACCTGCAGGGGGCGGCCCTGCTGGAGGAACTGCTGCACGCCGGGCTGGAGGGGGTCTTTCTCTCCCATCTTTCCGAGGTGAACAACGACCCCTTGCTGGCTTTGGCCAGCGCGCAGGGGCTTTTGGGCGGCCAGAACCTGTGCTCTCCCGCGCTCTTCGTGGGGTGCCAGCACCAGGTGGCCGGAATGCTCGACATTTGATGCCGCTTACGGTAGCATCTATATTTTAATGATAACCGCCGCCGGGGCAACTTCATTGAAGTTGCCCGCTTCCGTTTAGGCGGCGTCGCCTGTTTTGCGGTGGGGCTTTGCCCGCCAGGGCCGGCGGGTGGAAACTGCCACCCGGCCAGCTGACGGCAAGGTGACCGCTACCGGTAAAAAATCCAATAGCAGTCGAATAAAGGGGGAAACCGTGATTGAACGTTACAGCAGGCCCGAGATGGCCAGCATCTGGGAGCCTGAGAACCGTTACCGCAAGTGGCTGGAGATCGAGATCTACGCCTGCGAGGCGCACGCCGAGATGGGGAGGATCCCCAAGGACGCCGTCGAGCGCATCAAGTCCAAGGCCAGCTTCGACGTGCCCCGCATCGACGAGATCGAGCGCACCGTCAAGCACGACGTGATCGCCTTCCTGACCTCGGTGGCCGACTACATCGGCGAAGACTCCCGCTTCGTGCACCTGGGGCTTACCTCCTCCGACGTCCTCGACACCTCCTTCGCCATGCTGTTGAAGGAAGCGGGCGAACTGATCATCGCCGACATCTGGAAGCTGATGGAAGTGATCAAGAAGCGCGCCTACGAGCACAAGATGACCCCGCAGATGGGGCGCTCGCACGGCATCCACGCCGAGCCGGTCACCTTCGGCCTGAAGATGGCGCTTTGGTACGACGAGATGGCCAGGAACCTGAAGAGGATGCAGGCGGCGCTGGACACCATCGCCTACGGTAAGCTCTCCGGCGCGGTGGGCACCTTCGCCAATATCGACCCCAAGGTCGAGGAGTACGTCTGCAAGAAGGCCGGCCTGAAGCCGGCTCCCTGCTCCACCCAGGTCCTGCAGCGCGACCGCCACGCCGAGTTCTTCTCGACCCTGGCCATCGTGGCCTCCTCGATCGAGAAATTCGCCGTGGAGATCCGCCACCTGCAGAGGACCGAGGTGCTGGAAGCCGAGGAGTTCTTCTCCAAGGGGCAGAAAGGCTCCTCCGCCATGCCGCACAAGAGGAACCCGGTCCTTTCCGAAAACCTCACCGGCCTGGCCCGCCTGATCCGCGGCTATGCCGTCTCGGCCATGGAGAACGTGGCCCTTTGGCACGAGCGCGACATCTCGCACTCCTCGGTGGAGCGCGTGATCGGCCCGGACGCCACCATCCTGATGGACTTCATGCTGAACCGCGCCATCGGCCTGATCGAGAACCTGGTGGTCTACCCGGAAAACATGATGAAGAACCTGAACCAGATGCGCGGCCTGATCTTCTCGCAGCGCGTGCTGCTGAAGCTTGCCGAGGCGGGTGCTTCCCGCGAGAAGGCCTACGCCCTGGTGCAGAGAAACGCCATGAAGGTGTGGGAAGAGGGCAAGGACTTCCAGACCGAGCTCCTGAACGATGCCGAGGTGACCGGTTTCCTGGCCGCCGACGACATCAAGGAGGCCTTCGACCTGGGCTATCACATGAAACACGTGGACACCATCTTCACGAGGGTCTTTGGTGGATAACTTCCTCTCCAACTTCCTCTCCTATCTGGCTCCGGACGAGGGCGACGTCTTCTTCCTCTTCTGGGCCAAACAGGCACTGATCTCCATAGCGATCCTGGTGGTCTTCTACCTGTTGTCCAAGCTGCTCCGGCTCGTGCTGGCGCGGCTTGGCGTCAGGTACACCGCCGTCTCCGGCCACGACCTGGTACAGCGCATGCTGGAGAGGATCTCCGAGCCCGCCGCGCTTTTGACCAACTGCGCCGGCCTCTACCTGATGATCAGGCGGCTGCCGTTGCCGGAGCGGCTGCCCGCCATCGCGGCCGGCGTGGTCTTCATCGTCAACGTCGGCATCGTCACCAACATCATCTACCGGGTGCTGGACGAGCTGCTCAACCGCTACAGCGGCCGGCTGAGCCCGGACATGAGCCGCCAGCTGATCCCGCTGGTGCAGAAGCTGTGCAGCATCTTCCTGTTCGGCACCGCGCTGGTCATCACCTTAAAGCATTTCAACTACGACATCCTCTCGCTGGTCACCGCCCTGGGGGTCGGCTCCCTGGCCATCGGCCTGGCAGCCAAGGACACCCTGGCCAACATGATCTCCGGCTTCACCCTGATGATCGACCGCCCCTTCCGGATCGGCGACCGCATCTCGCTGGGGGGGCAGGTGGGGGACGTGATCGACGTCGGCCTGAGAAGCACCAAGATCAAGAGCGGCGACAACACCTTCATGGTGGTCCCCAACTCCGAGCTGTGCAACTCCACCGTGGTCAACATGGCCTTCCCCGACAACCGGGTGACCGGCAGGATCAACGTGGCGGTCGCCTACGGCACCGAGGTGGAGAACGCCAAGACCATCCTGGTCGGCTCCGCCGCCTCTGTTCCCGGGGTGCTGAGCGATCCCGCTCCCCAGGGCTACTTCACGAGCTTCGGCGAAAACGGCCTGAACCTCGCCCTCATCTTCTGGGTATCCGACTACACCCAGCTTTTCTCCATCACCGACCGCATCAACTGCGCCATCGTTGCCAACTTCGGTAAGAACGGCATCAACATACCGTACCCCACCAGGACGGTCTTTTTAGAAAAGGACGCAATCAATGCCACACAGGATTGAAATCACCCTGAAGGACGAGGTCCGCGACCCCCGCGGTGAGCGGATCAAACGCGAGATCGAGCACTTTTTGCACCTGAACGTCGAGTCGGTGCGCACCATCGACGTCTATACCGTCGACGCCCAGCTCTCCGCCGAGGAACTGGAGCGGGTGGCGGCTGGTCCCTTCTGCGACCCGGTCATCCAGCACTACCACGTGGACAAGGCCGCAGCCAGCGGCTTCGACTTCCTGATCGAGGTGGGCTTTCGCCCCGGCGTCACCGACAACGTCGGCCGCACCGCCGGCGAGGCGATCGGCTACCTGCTGGGGCGCCCGCTTGCCGCCGGCGAGGCGGTCTACACCTCGGTCCAGTACCTGGTCTCCGGCAAGCTGACGGCGGCCGACGCCGAAAAGATCGCCACCGGGCTGCTCTGCAACACCCTCATCCAGCGCTACCAGATCCTCGATGCCGCGACCTTCGCCAAAGAGGGCGGGGTGGCTGCCAGCGTCCCCAAGGTGCAGGTGGAGGCCAAGGTGGAGGTGAAGGATATCGACCTGGAGGTGAGCGACCAGGAGCTGATGCGCATCAGCCGCGAGGGGGTCTTGGCGCTCACCCTGGACGAGATGCAGATCATCCAGGCGCACTACCGCGACCCGCAGGTGCAGAAGAAGCGGGCCGAGGTCGGGCTGGGGGCCAAACCGACCGACGTGGAGCTGGAGGCGCTCGCCCAGACCTGGAGCGAGCACTGCAAGCACAAGATCTTCTCGGCGGACGTCTCCTACGAGGACGAAAAGGGGAACCAGGAAAAGATCCGCTCGCTGTTCAAGAGCTACATCCAGCGCACCACCGCCGACGTGCGGGCGGCGCAGGGGGACAAGGATTACTGCCTGTCGGTCTTCAAGGACAACGCCGGCGTGATCCGCTTCAACGACGACTGGTCCCTGGTGTTCAAGGTCGAGACCCACAACTCCCCTTCGGCGCTCGACCCCTACGGCGGGGCGCTGACCGGCATCGTGGGGGTGAACCGCGACCCGTTCGGCACCGGCATGGGCGCCAAACTCATCTTCAACACCGACGTCTTCTGCTTCGCGGATCCCTTCTACAAAAAGGAGCTCCCCAAGCGCCTGCTCCACCCGCGCCGCATCTACGAGGGGGTGGTGGAAGGGGTCGAGCACGGCGGCAACAAGAGCGGCATCCCCACCGTGAACGGCTCCCTGGTCTTTGACGACCGCTTTGCCGGCAAGCCGCTGGTCTTCTGCGGCACCGCCGGCATCATGCCGGCCGAGATAGAGGGCGAGGCGTCCCACCTGAAGAGGATCCTGCCGGGCGACCTGATCGTGATGACCGGCGGCAGGATCGGCAAGGACGGCATCCACGGCGCCACCTTCTCATCCGAGGAGCTCTCGGAAAGCTCCCCGGTGTCGGCGGTGCAGATCGGCGACCCGATCACCCAGAAGAGGATGTTCGACTTCCTGATCCGGGCGCGCGACAAGAAACTCTACCGCTTCATCACCGACAACGGCGCAGGCGGTCTCTCCTCCTCGATCGGCGAGATGTCGGAGGAGTGCGGCGGCTGCCAGCTCGACCTCTCGAAAGCCCCGCTCAAGTACCCGGGGCTTGCCCCCTGGGAGATCCTGATCTCCGAGGCGCAGGAGCGCATGAGCCTCGCGGTGCCCCCCGAGCATATAGACGAGTTCATGGCCATGGCCAAGCGCTTCGGCGTGGAGGCGACCGTGCTGGGCGCCTTCACCGACTCGGGCATCTTCCACATGCTCTACGGCGACAAGACCGTGGCCTACCTGCCGCTTTCCTTCATGCACGCGGGGCTTCCCCCCATGCAGATCCCGGCCAAGTGGGAGCCGCCGGTCCACCCCGAGCCCAAGCTCGGCGAGTCCTCCGACTACAGCAAGGACCTCACCGGTCTGCTCTCCTCGCTCAACATCTGCTCCAAGGAGAGCGTGGTGCGCCGCTATGACCACGAGGTGCAGGGGGGCAGCGTGGTGAAGCCGTTCACTGGCGTGGACAACGACGGACCGTCCGATGCCGCTGTGGTGCGCCCGATCCTGGACTCCTTCGAAGCGGTGGTGGTCGGCCACGGCATCACGCCCCGCTACAGCGATATCGACGCCTACCACATGGCCGCCAACGCCATCGACGAGGGGTTGAGGAACTACGTGGCGGTCGGTGGCTCGCTCGACCTGGTGGCCGGTCTCGACAACTTCTGCTGGTGCGACCCGGTCCTCTCCGAGCGCACCCCGGACGGCCCCTACAAGATGGCCCAGCTGGTCAGAGCCAACAAGGCGCTCTACGACTACTGCACCGCCTTCTCCATGCCGCTCATCTCCGGCAAGGACTCCATGAAGAACGACTTCTACGACGGGACCACCAAGATCTCCATCCCGCCGACCCTGCTTTTCTCGGTGATCGGCAAGATGGAAGACGCCAGAAAGGCGGTCACCATGGACGTCAAGCGTCCGGGCGACCTGGTGTACCTCCTCGGCGCCACCGCCAACGAGCTGGGAGGCTCCGAGTACTTCGCCCAGAAAGGCTTCGTCGGGAACAGCGTTCCGAAGGTCGACGCCCAGGCGGCGCTCGCCAGCTACCGCGCCTATCACGGTGCCCTGAACGCCGGGCTGGTTGCCTCCTGCCACGACCTCTCCGACGGCGGCCTGGCGGTTGCCGCCGCCGAGTCCGCCTTTGCCGGCGGTTTCGGGATGAAGCTGGAGCTTGGCAAGGTGCCGTTCAAGGGTGAGCAAGGGGCGCGTGCCGATGCCGTGCTGCTCTTCTCCGAGTCCGCTTCAAGGCTGCTGGTCACCGTCCGTCCGGAGAAAGCAGCCGCCTTCGAGGCAGCCCTGGCCGGGACCGTCTTCGCCCGCATAGGCGAAGTGACCGAGGCGCAGGAGTTGAGCATCAGCGGGATTGCCGGGGCAACCGTGGTGAAAGCCGGCCTCGCTTCCCTGAAAGAAGCCTGGCAGGCGCCGCTTCGGGAGCTGTAAGGCTCGACGGGCATCCGCAGTAACCTTCTTACCCTTTGCTGACTTTCCAAACTCTCCCTCCCCCCACGGGGGGAGGGTAGGGGGGAGGGAAGGCTTGCATCTTCGTGGATGCTTCCCTCACCCCGGCCCTCTCCCGGAGGGCGAGGGGGTTTTGGTAAAGGTGGAGAGGTGTTGGGCAAAGCGGTATGAAAAACAGGCTGGTTGGCGTTTTTTCGTTAACTTATTGATATTATTTACCCCGATGACATAAATATGCGGATTGTGCCATAATGGGCCGTTCTCGCGTTACCACTCTCACAGAGGATACTACTAGATGATGAAGGCCAAAGCTCTTGTCATTACCGGCAACGGCACCAACTGCGAAACCGAGGCGGCGCATGCCTGCCGGCTGGGCGGCTTCGATGAAGCCCGTATCGCTCATATCTCCGAGCTCATGTCGGGCGAGGTCCGCCTCGACGACTACCACTTCCTCAACCTGACCGGCGGCTTCCTGGACGGGGACGACCTGGGCAGCGCCAAGGCCCAGGCGAACAGGCTTCGCTACGCTACGGTGGAGGGGAACGGCGAGCCGCTGGTGGAACAGTTCCTGCGCTTCATCGGCGACGGCAAGCTGATCCTCGGGGTCTGCAACGGCTTCCAGTTGCTGGTCAAGATGGGGATGCTGCCGGCGCTGGGGAGCGACTACCTGAAACAGACCGCGACCCTCACCTACAACGTGAACGGGCGCTTCCAGGACCGCTGGTGCTACCTCAAGTGCGATCCCGCTTCTCCGTCTCTCTACACCCGCGGCATCCAAGGCGGCCTCTACCTGCCGGTCCGCCACGGCGAAGGGAAGTTCCTGGTCGACTCCCAGCAGACGCTGGACGCCATCGAGAACAAGCACCTGGCCTGCCTGAAATACTCGGACAAGAGCTATTCCGCTCCCACCATGGAGTTCCCCGAGAACCCGAACGGTTCCATCAACGCCATCGCGGGCATCTGCGACGAGACCGGCCGCGTGATGGGGCTCATGCCTCATCCGGAGGCGTTCGTGCACCGCACCCAGCATCCCCGCTGGACCCGGGAGGAACTGCCGGAGGAGGGGGACGGCCTCACTTTCTTCAGAAACGCCTGCCAGTACGTGAAGCAGAACCTGTAAGCCAAAGGTGCCCTTGACCCCCCGAAAAGCCCAGGGTGAACGGCCTGAGCACAACCAGGGAGCTGTAAAAGGGTGGTAAGATCCGTTCGCGCTGTGCCTGTCGCAGCATGAACGAAAGTCGGTTCTGGAAAGCAGCCCGTGTCGAAGCGGCAGACCGCCGCCTGATTTACAAGGAGAACTTGTGGAAGAAATGATGATCCATCGACCTGAAGAAGAGTGCGGCATTTTCGGCGTGTTCAACCACCCGGAGGCGTCCAACCTCACCTACCTCGGACTCTACGCCCTGCAGCACAGGGGGCAGGAGAGCTGCGGCATCGTCTCCTCGGACGGGGCAGCGCTGCACGCTCACAAGAGCATGGGACTGGTGGCCGACGTGTTCGGCAACCAGGAAGTCTTCAAGTCTCTCCCCGGCAAGGCCGCCATCGGCCATGTCCGCTACTCGACGACCGGTTCCTCGGTCATCAAGAACGTCCAGCCCATCATGGTCGACTACTCCCGCGGCTCCATCGCGGTGGCCCACAACGGCAACATCGTCAACGCTCAGATCATCAAGGACGAGCTGGAAGCCTACGGCTCGATCTTCCAGACCACCATGGACACCGAGATCATCGTCCACCTGCTGGCCACCTCCAAGGCGAACTCGCTGCTTGACCGGCTCACCGATGCCCTGAGCAGGATCATGGGCGCCTACTGCCTGCTGTTTTTGACCGAGACCCGCATGGTCGCCGTCCGCGACCCCAACGGTTTCCGTCCGCTCTGCCTGGGGCGCCTGGGTGGCGCTTACGTGGTCGCCTCCGAGAGCTGCGCGCTCGACCTGATCGACGCCGAGTTCATCCGCGAGATCGAACCGGGCGAGGTCATCGTGATCGACAAGAACGGCATGACCTCCTACTTCCCGCTCAAAAAGGCCCAGCCGAGCCCCTGCATTTTCGAGTTCGTCTATTTCGCCCGTCCCGACTCCTACGTGTTCGGCAAGAACGTTTACCAGGTCCGCAAGGAGCAGGGACGCCAGCTGGCGCGCGAGCACAAGGTGGATGCCGACATCGTCATCCCGATTCCCGACTCGGGGGTGCCCGCCGCGCTCGGCTACGCGGAAGAATCCGGGATTCGTTTCGAACTGGGGCTGATCCGCAACCACTACGTGGGGCGTACCTTCATCGAGCCGCAGCAGGCGATCCGCCACTTCGGCGTGAAGATCAAGCTGAACCCGGTGCGCGAGGTCCTCAAGGGGAAACGCGTGGTGGTCATCGACGACTCGATCGTGCGCGGCACCACCTCCAGGAAGATCGTCAAAATGGTGCGCAACGCCGGCGCCAGCGAGGTGCACGTCCGCATCTCCTCGCCTCCCACCAGTTACCCGTGCTACTACGGGATCGATACGCCCAACCGCAAGGAGCTGATCTCCTCGTCCCATTCCATCGACGAGATCCGCCGCTACATAACGGCCGATTCGCTCGGCTATCTTTCCGAAGAAGGTCTGATGACATCAGTCGGGGCCGTCGACGGCGGTTTCTGCAATGCCTGCTTTACCGGTGGCTATCCGGTCAAATTCCCGCGCCTCGACCTCGATGAGCCGCAGATGGGACTATTCGAAAAGGAGACAGAAAAGAAATGAGCGATAAAGAACGGCTGAAGAAAATCATCATTGAGCTCTCGTACGAGAAGCGGAACGTCGTGCTCGCCTCCGGCCGGCAGAGCGATTTCTACTTCGACGGGAAACAGACCACCCTGCACCCGGAAGGGGGCTATCTCACCGGCAAGCTGTTCTTCGAGGCGGTCAAGGACGTGGAAGGTGTGGAAGGGGTAGGTGGGCTCACCCTGGGCGCCGACCCGATCGCCACCGCCACCTCCGTGGTGAGCTTCCTGGAAGGAAAGCCGATCCCGGGCTTCATCATCAGGAAAGAACCCAAAGGGCACGGCACCGGCGCTTGGCTGGAAGGGCGCAAGAACCTGAAGCCGGGCGCGCGGGTGGTCATCGTCGAGGACGTAGTGACCAGCGGCGGTTCCTCCATGAAGGCGATCAAGCGCGCCGAAGAGGAAGGGCTGAAAGTGCTGGGTGTGGTAACCCTGGTGGACAGGGAAGAGGGTGGCCGCGAGAACATCGAGAAGGAAGGGTACTGGCTGAAGTCGATCTTCACCAAGTCGGAAATCCTTGCCTGACGGCGGAGAGTTCATGTGAAGTCATCAGGAGGCGGCAATCTCGGTAATGGTTGCCGCCTTTCCTTTTGGCTGCCGAAAAGCTCACCACAGAGGACACGGAGGTTTCACGGAGGACAGCTTGAACAGGGAAAAGCCGGGTCCCCTCTGTGAACCCAGTGCATCCTCCCTGTCCTCTGTGACCGTGCTTTTCTTTTGGGAAGGTTGTTCAGATGGAAGCTGTCCTGGTCAAATTCAGGGAGTTGCTCTCGCAGGTCGACGCTTGGTTCGCCAGCTGTCTTGAGCTCTACCCCGACAAGATCTCCTGCCGGACCGGTTGCCCGGGGTGCTGCCGGGGGCTCTTCGACATCACGCTGCTCGATGCCTACTACCTCAGGCTCGGCTTCGACAAGCTCCCGGCCGAGGTCAGGGCGAAGGTGCTGGCGAAGGTCGACGAACGCCTTGGCATTATGCGCGGGCAGTGGCCGGAGTTCGATCAGCCTTTTCTTTTGAACTACCGTCCCGAGGAGGACTGGGAACTGCTGATGCCTGAGGAGGACGAGACTCCCTGTGTCCTATTGGGCGAGGACGGCCGCTGCCTGGTCTACGAACACCGCCCGATGACCTGCCGGCTGCACGGCATTCCCTTCGTAGATGTCTCGGGAGAGGTGATGCACGACGACTGGTGCACGGAGAACTTCGTAGGGGAGGATCCGCTGGTACTGCCGGGGCTGTCGGCGCCGTTCGAGGCGATTTTCAGGCAAGAGGTGGAGCTTTTCCGGCAGTTCACCGGGATACTGCTCGGCGAGAGGATACGCGAGCTTGATACCTTCATCCCGACCGCTCTCGTCATCGACTTTGCCGAGATGATGGCCAAAAGCATCACCACAGAGGGCTCAGAGGGACACAGAGAAAAAACAAAAGGGCATTAACAGGGGGCTGCCGGCAATGAAAAAAGCCCCGGATTTCTCCGGGGCTTTTTTAAAAGATAATGTTCTACGCTATGTGATTAGACCCTGGAAACGTTGGCCGCCTGAAGACCTTTCGGGCCTTTGACGATTTCAAACGTTACGCTGTCGCCTTCGGTGAGGGATTTGAAACCGTCTCCGAGGATGGCAGAGAAGTGAACGAAAACGTCTTCGCCGTTCTCCTGCTCGATGAAACCAAACCCTTTGCTGTCGTTAAACCATTTCACAGTTCCGTTTACCATTTACTTACATCTCCCATGTTACTACTTCTTGTAGGTTGATCCCGGGGTAATCCACGGATGCGGCACAATATCAGGTTTGTGCCCAGTATGTCAACTTTATAATTTTAAAATCCAATAAAAGATGGTGAAATTTCAAAACGTGAATCCCGATGCCCCCTTGCGCAGCCAATCCTGCTCCCTGTTTGAACCTCCAGGTCCAGGCATGAAGACGGCCGCTCATGCCCCCTTCTTCATGAACGGCCGTTGCTGCTGACTCCTTCGTCACGGCAATCGAGGTTACCTTATCCTCGCCACCACCTTCTCGATGCAGGCGTCCAGCTCGTTTTTCTCGTGCAAACGTTCACGCCATTCAGCAGGAATACCCTGGACGCCGTGCAGCGCACCCAGCCAGCTGCCGATCACGGCCGCCCGCCCAGCACAGTCGCCTCCGGACTTGGCGGTCTGGACGATGGCCTGCTGAAAGTCGTCCTGATGCCGCAGCGCGCAATGGAGCGCCGCCGGGAAGCAGCTCTTCAAGGAGGAACCGTTTCCCAACTGCGTGGTCACCGCATGGACATCCCTGTCGAGCATGCCGCATACGGTCTCGGTGGCATTGGCGATCTCCCTGCCGCACTCACCCTCGCCGGCTACGCCCTTGGCCGCTTTCTTGATGGCGTCACTGAGTCCGCTCCCCAAAAGAAGCTCCTTGATGATCAGTGCATGGCACTTTGCATAGACCACGGCTCTCTGGTTGTCCTGGCATACCCGGGTGGCGTTTTCCACGACCTTCAATAGCGATTCCTGCTGGTAACGGTTCACCACCACCGGCGCCAGGCGGGTTAAGGCTGCGCAGTGATCGTCATCCGCCCCTCCCTGGAAGTGATAGGAGGCGCCGGGACGTTTTTCCACGAAAGCACGGTAGTTATTGATGGTTCCCCGGGCTGTCTGATCGAGGTGGCCGCGGTAATCCTCGGCCGAGAAATGGGCGATGAAGCGGGGACCGAAGTCGGGGGCGGAGAAATACCCCAGGTCGGCAACCGACTGCAGCATGAGCAATGCCGCCTCTCCGTAAGGGGAGAGGTCGCCTGGTTCTTTGCCCTCCAGGACATGGCCCTGGGGTGGCTGCACAAATAGTCCGATCCCCTTGGGGGATGTGCCGCCAGGCTCACCCCCGAGGCATGCCGCATCACCGACGAACTGTCCCCAGATTGCCCCCCTACAGCGGTCGGTCATAGCAGATACGTTGCTGGCTTTGGTTATATCCATGACGTTCTCCTTTGCTGTACGTTGGTAGTGTGGATGGCAGGCCGGAATCACCCTAGATGGGTATAGCATAGATTCCCGAGCGGGCAAGATTTGCTACGGGCCGGCGAGCGGCGCTGAAAGGCGAGAGCGGATGCTTTAGCATCGCCCAAGGAGGGGCGCAGGGCGGGCACAAGGTGAAGATGGTCGGCTTTCGGTGGAGAAGGTAGGGGAGGTGGCTGCTGGCGGCCAAGGCAATCCCCCCTGTCCCCCCTTTTTCAAGGGGGGAACTGGAGGTCGACTGTTATCCGGCTGCCGGGAGCGTTTTATCCCTTCAGCATGCTCTCCATGTCCGCGATCAGGTCGTCCGGGTCTTCCAGGCCGACGGAGAGGCGTACCAGGGTGTCCTTGATGCCGCGGGCCTCGCGCTCGGCGGCGGGCATGGCGGCATGCGACATCTTGGCGGGGTAGGAGAGGATGCTTTCCACACCCCCCAGGCTGACGGCAAAGGCAGCCAGCTTGACCCCCTCCAGAAGTTTCCTGGTGGTCTCATAACTGTCGAGTTCGAAGGAGAGCACCGCACCGGGACCGCCCGACTGTGCGCTGTGCACCTCGTGCCCCGGATGCCCGGGAAGTCCGGGATAGTAGATCCTGGTCACCTTTTCCTGCGTCTGCAGCCATGCAACGATCCGCCTGGCGCTGTTCTGGCTTTCCTCCATCCTGACCTTCAGCGTCTTCAGCCCGCGCAGCACCAGCCAGCAATCCTGCGGTCCCAGCACGGCGCCGAAAGCGTTCTGGATGAAGCGCAGCCGCTTGCCGAGTTCGGGGTCCCTGGTAACCGCAAAGCCGCAGATGACGTCGGAATGGCCGTTCAGAAACTTGGTGCCGCTATGGAGAACGATGTCGCAGCCAAGCTCCAATGGGCGCTGCAGGTACGGCGTCATGAAGGTATTGTCGACGATGGTCAAAAGACCCTTTTCCTTGGCCAGTGCGGCCGCCGCCTTGAGATCGGTGATCTTCAGCAGCGGGTTGGAGGGTGTCTCCAGGTAGAGCGCCTTGGTTTCGGGACGGATGGCCGCCGCGATGGCAGCGTGATCGGTGGCGTCCACGAAGCTCACCTGCAGTCCCCACCCCTTCATCACCGTGGAAAGCAGGCGGAAGGTGCCGCCGTAGACATCCTCGCAGACGACCAGGTGATCGCCTGGGGCGAAGATCAGGAAGGTCGAGCCGATGGCTGCCATGCCGGTGGCGAAGGCAAGCCCGGTGCTTCCTCCCTCCAGCCCGGCCACCGCTTCCTCCAGCGCCTCCCGGGTGGGATTTCCCGAGCGGCCGTAGTCGTACCTGCCGAAGTGGTCCATGGAGCGCTGGCCAAAGGTAGAGCTCAGGTAGAGGGGGTGGCTCAGGGAGCCGAATTCGGGATCGATGGGTGCCCCGCCGTGTATCAGTTCGGTTGCGAATTTCATTTGTGCTCTCCTTCCTCAAAGGCCTGCGCCAGGTCGGCGATCAGGTCGTCTTTATCCTCGATCCCCACCGACAGGCGGAGCAGGAGGTTGTTGATGCCCAGCCGCTCCAGCGTCTCGGGCTCGATATCCGCGTGGGTCTGCACCTGGGGGAAGGTGATCAGGCTCTCGACACCCCCCAGGCTTTCCGCAAAGGAGATCAGCTTCGTTTTCATCAGCAACTGATTGACCAGTTCCGGTCTTTTCACCTCGAAGGCAATCATGGCGCCGAAGCCTTTACAGGAGCGCTTCATCAGCTCATGACCCGGATGGCCGGCAAGACCTGGGTAATACACCTTGCCCACCTGCGGATGGCTCGCCAGCCACTGGGCGATGGCCTGGGCATTTTCCTGCTGGCGGTCCATCCTGAGGGTGAGCGTTTTCATGCCGCGAATGGTGAGCCAGGAGTCCTGGGGACCCAGCACCGCGCCGACCCCGTTCTGGTGGAAATAGACCCGCTCGGCCAGTTCGGGATCCTTGACCGCCACCAGGCCGCATACCGTGTCGTTGTGACCGGCCAGGTACTTGCTGCCGGAGTAGATGGTGATGTCGGCGCCCTGCTCGAAGGGGCGCAGCAGGTAGGGGGTGAGGAAGGTGTTGTCGACGATATGGAGAAGGCCATGCTCGGCGCAGATGGCGGACAGCCCTTGGATGTCGGCCACCTTCAATAGCGGATTGGTGAGCGACTCCACGAAGAGCGCCCGCGTGTTGGGACGGATGGCGGCGCGCACCGCTGCAAGGTCGCTGGTGTCGACGTAACTGAAGGTCAGGCCGAACTGCAGGAATATCTTCTCGAAGAGACGGTAGCTGCCGCCGTAGAGGTCCTCGGTCACGATCAGGTGGTCGCCCTGGCGAAACAGGAACATCAGGCTGGTGATGGCCGCCATGCCGGAAGCGTAGGCGAAGCCCCGGCAACCTCCCTCCAGGGCGGCGATACCTTCCTCCAGTGCCTGACGGGTGGGGTTCCCCGACCTGCTGTAATCGTACCCGGTGCTCTGCCCGAGGCCGGGATGCCGGAAAGTTGCCGTCTGGTAGATGGGGACCGTTACCGCTCCCGTCCGTGATTCCCGCTCCAGCCCGATGTGCGCTGCCTTGGTCGCTACCTTCATTTTTTTTGCCTCCAATAAGAAAAGTCCCCTTCCGGGGCTGGAAGGGGACTTTTTTAGATGCTCGTCGTCCGCACTCCCTTATCTTCCGGAACATCGTTCCGCAGGATTTGGCACCTTCCCTGTGCAGGGAGGTTGCCGCGACGTCGTAGGGCCAGTCCCTCAGTCGCTCTGGATAAGTTATGCTGTGGCGAAGCCGTGGCTTCGTTATGTCGCCCTATTAATACTGAATATGTAGGGAACTGTCAACCGTAAACTTGACGGATTTTGTCGGCTCATCTGCGGTCGCCCTGGACAAACTTCCGGAAAGGGAGCTGGCCCAATAATCGGGCATGACAGATCTTTGACCAATGAGAGCTATTGGAACTTCACTGGCGTTTTGCCCTCCTCGAAGATACCCGTTTGGCACTACGGTTTAACCAGGTGCTTTGTGATCTACTACTGCAAGTCACCGCTCGACTGCATACCCTCATAGCGGGACTGACAGCAGTATAGCGAAGGTTTTCAATACCGAAACAGATGCTCAGACTGAGCGCACCAGAATTTTTTTGAAGCTATTAGTTGTATTTTATTAGCTAGTACAATAAAATTAATTGACATGACATTTTGATTGCGTCAATAATGACTAACCTTTAACATTGAATGGAGGAATCGTCGATGGCAACCCTGGTAGAAATCGCGGCTCAGATCGTAGCCTCACATGCATCTAGTACCCCGATGACCTCAGATCAGCTTATCTTCGAGATCAACAAAGTGCACAACGCGCTGAAAAATCTTGAAGCCGGCCAGGCTATTGAAGGTGTAGAGGAAGCACCTAAAACTGCCCTGTCCGTGAAAGAGGCTTTCAAAAGGGGCGAAATTGCCTGCATGGTCTGCGGCAAGGGTGGATTCAAGACGCTTGCGCGTCACCTGAGCACCGCGCATGGCATGAAGCCTGGGGAATACAAGAAGCAGTTCGGCATTCCCAGCAAGCAGGCGCTTTCTGCCAAGAACTACTCGGAGTCAAGGAGGAAGATGGCTCAGGAGAGGGGACTGGCCGAGAATCTGGCCAAGGCCAGGGAAGTCCGCATGGCGAACATCAAGGCGAAGAAGACTACCCCGGCCAAGCCCGCGGCCAAGCGCGGTCCCAAGCCGAAAGTTGCCGTTTGATCCAGCCGGCTCGCTTATGAGAAAAGGCCGTCCTCCGAGTGAGGGCGGCTTTTTTTTGTTGTGGGGTATGGCAGGGAACCCCATCCTCACCCTGACCCTCCCCTTGAAGGGGAGGGGACCCCGGGCGCGCGTCCTCGCCGGATGAAAGCCGCCAGCAGGTCCCCCCCTTGATGAAGGGGGGGCAGGGGGATTGCGTTTGGTTTTATAAAGGTTGATTAGGAGAGGAGTTACATGTTGCCGGTGAAGACCAGCACCAGGAAAACCGCGTAGAAGAGGCCGCCTGCCAGCAGGGTGGAGGGTGTCAGGGTGCCTTTCAGACGGATCTGCGCGTAGACGAGGACTACCGAGGCAAAGGTCAGCACCACGGTCACCAGCGCGGAACGGGACAGCTGCCAGCTGGTCATCATGATGCCGATGGCGGTGATCACCGAACTCTGGAACACCATGGCGCCGGTTATGTTGCCGATGGCGAGGGTGTCCTTCCCCTTGTTGATCCAGATGACGCTGTTGAACTTCTCGGGCAGCTCGGTGGCGATAGGGGCGATGATCATCGCCAGGATGAAGGGGGAAATCCCCATTTGCAGCGAGATCATCTGCACCTTCTCGACGAAGATGTAGGCTCCCCACACGATCAGGAACAGGGAACTCATCACCTGGAACAGGATGATGGCGAAGTGCGGGTCGTGGGAGCCTGGAGCGAAATAGCAGGGATCGAGGTCCGCCTCCTCCACCGGTCCCTCGTTGCCGCTGCTGAGAGTTTTCAGCGCATAGGCGCCGTAGCTTATGAAGAGGGTCATGGCGATGAAGATTTTCAGCACCGGGTGGTTCAGGAAGGTGCAGGCAATGGCCACCGCATAGAGGATCAGGAAGTATTCCAGGTCGCGGCGCATCACCACCGTGTTCACCCGCATCTTCGGATAATCGTCCCGCTTTTTCCGGTTGCAGAGGACCGCGACGCCGCTGATGAACAGGGCCAGGGTTCCCAGCATGAAGGGTGCGCCGATGATGGCCCCCACCCCGATGCTGTGCCCTGCCTCCTTGGAACCGAACATGATGGCGATGATGGGAATCAGGGTCTCCGGCAGGGCGGTCCCTATGGCGGCGAAGATGCTTCCTACCGCTCCGTCGGAGAGGTTCATCTTTTTGCCGAACCACTCCAGTCCGTTGGTAAAAACGGTGGCGCCCAGCAGGATGATGATCAGCGCCATTACCAGCATCAGTATGTTGTGCATTGTAAATCCCTTCGATTTCGGTGATCTGCAGGTGAAACTTCAGCCAGCTCTTTCGGGTACAGCTGCCGGGCCGGGGAAAAAGGTTCATCCTGAGTTTCGGGGAAAGAGGGGCAATTCCCCGCAACGCCTGGAGAAACAAAAAAAGGGCAGTCCGCGGCTTAGCCGCGCAATGCCCCTGGATGGGATTGCCCTGGGTGTGACCGGCTGCCGGGACGCTGAGACTAACTCATTTGCTGGCGACTGGCAAGGAAAAGCAGGTCAGGAAGGGTGCGCCTGGCTCAATCGCTGCTTGAATCGCGCCACTGCACGGCGCCCAGGTGGGTGTCGCCGAGGAAGGTATAGAAGATGCCTATCGTGCCGTCGGTCTGGTGCCTGGCAGGGAGGTTCCCGTACTGCGCGTTTCTCACCGCATGGATGTACTGGAGGCTGATGCCGTGGCGGCCAAAGATACGGTAGAGCAGGTTGGTGTTGGAACGCATGATCGCCTCGTCGCCTTCCGCGTTATCGGAGCCGGTCCCGCTCACGTAGTAGCCGCGCAGTACGCTTTCCAGCGCCAGGCGGGTGCCGTACAAAAGGCGCAGGGACATGATGCCCTGCGGGGTGACGCCGTAGTGGTAATCCCGCTGCCCGTCGGAGGTGGGCGTTTTGCCGGCTGCGCCGAAACCCACCCCCGCCAGCACCGATCCCTGCAGCGCGAGGCGGCTTGAGAGCCAGTACTGGGCGGTGGTGCCCAGCGAAAGGGCGGTGGTGGAGACCCTGAAGATGGTGGGGGAGATGTAATCGTAGCTTCCGTAGATCCCCCAGATGCCGCGATAGTCCTCGCCTGCCTGGTACTCCTTCCCGTACAGAAGGCCGCGCAGCAAGACGTTGCCGATCGGGTTGTTGCTCCTGGCCAGGCCGCTGATCTGGAAATCGAAGTAGTCGAGCGGCCTGCGGTAGCTGTACCCGGGTTGTCCCGGCAGGCCGTAGGACATCTGGAAGTCGGTGGTGAGATCGTCTTCGCTGTTGAACATGTAGCCGGCACGGACCCGCCAGAAGGTGGCCGGGTCGTGGCTCGGAAAGGGGGTCTTGAAGCGGTCGCCGAAGGCAAGGCGGTTAAACCCGGTAGGGGGCGAGATGGCGGCGGCTGCCGCCTCATGCCAGAAGTCCGGCGGGCCCTGTTCCTCTTTCAGCACCAGCTGGGACATCCTGAAAAGAGCCTCGCCCAGGAGGCTGCCGGAGTTGCCGGTGGTTACCATGTCGTTGATGGAGGGGCGGTCCGTCTCTCCGGCCATCTTCCATGCGAAGCTGCCGACATTGGCGTAGGCCCACGACTCCCAGAACCCCAAACCGCAGGAGCGGGCCAGGCCGTACATGGTGGCGCCCTGGTAGGGGTGGCCAAACTGGTTGACGTTGAAGGGGTCCTGGTCGAATCCCCAGTTCTGGTCCCTCAGGTGATGCCAGGTGGTGGGGGTGGTCGAATAGTAGGTTCGCCGTCCTCCCTCGCCGGTGCGGTCGTCGTCAAGGAAGATCCGGTCGAAGATGTTCAGCCCGATCAGGAAGCCAGTTACTTCCAATGCCGGGATGAGATAACTCTTCCCTGCGCCGCTTTCCCAGTCCAGTACCTGTTGCCCGTTATTTTCAACCCGGGCGGCTGCAGCTCCGGGTCCCGCAAGGGGGGACGTGCTGCTGGGGACCGGCCGTCGCCACCCGTAGGCTGGGGCGTCTGGCGTGGCGACCGGGATGGCCGGGGCGGGAGCCTCAACCGGCGCGCTCGACGCCGCTGCCTGCGCGAGGGAGCCTGAGCTGGGCTGGTGGGCCGCGAAACCGGTCAGCGCCAGCAGGGGCGTTGCCAGGGATACTATCCTTAGTGCGTGTTTGAGGGTGTCGTAGGTCGGCATTGGGGCCCCCTGGTCCGATACGTTACTTACTGGTTAGGACGGCATAGGAACAGGAAACATTAACAGCTGTTAAATATATTGGCAACCACTGGAACAAACGATGGCTGTTTCAGATCCGGATCGAAATCATTGGACTATTCCGGTAGACTGTAGTTATAGTTCATCCGATTCCGGCCATAACCGATCCCGCTGCGGCCTTTGAGAGCCTGCTGGCCTGATCGATGGAGTACTTCATGCAGACCCTGATCGATCTTTTCAATTGCTTTGAGAGTCGCGGCGAAAAGACAGTCTTTGTCGACCGTACCGGTGTCAGGCGCTTGTCGGTTTCTTACGGCGAGCTTGCCACCCTTTCCCTGAAAATGGCTGCCCTGCTCGCCCAGCGGGGGGTGACCCGCGGCGACCGGGTGCTGATCTGGGGGCCGAACTCGTCCTGGTGGGGTGTCGCCTACTGGGGCGTGATCACCCTGGGCGCCGTAGCGGTTCCGGTCGACTTCATGTCGGACCGGACGCGTGCCGAGACCATCAGCAAGCTCACCGAGGCCAAGGTGCTTCTGCAGAGCCGGTACAAGGCCGACCGGATTGCATCCCACTCCACCCTGCTGCTCGAGGACCTGCGGTTCCTGCTGGACGGTGTCGAGCCGCTGCCCGGTGCCGAGCAGGCGGCCCCGGATGACCTGGCCCAGCTGATCTACACCTCGGGGACCACCGGCAATCCCAAGGGGGTCATGCTGACCCACAAGAACCTGGTCGCCAACCTCCTGCAGATAAACCGCCAGGTTCCCATCATCACCCCCGATTTCTCCTTCCTGTCGCTGCTGCCGCTTTCGCACATGTTCGAGCAGATGGGTGGCTTCTTCACTCCGCTGTACCGTGGGGCCGCCGTGGTATACCTGCGGACCCTGAAACCGTCCGCCATCATGGAGGCCCTCGACGAGGAGGATATCTACGTCATCATGTCGGTCCCCCGGCTCCAGCAGCTCTTGAAGAGTTCCATCGAGCGGGAGCTGGCGGAAAAACACCTGGAGGGAGTCTTCCGCGCCTTGGCGAGACCCGCCTCCTTGCTCCCCAAGCCGGCCCGGAGCCTCCTGTTTTTCCCGGTCCACGCCAAGTTCGGCCGCAACTTCACCGTCTTCGTCTCCGGCGGTGCCGCTCTCGACCCGGAGGTCTTCAAGTTCTGGAACAACATGGGGTTCACGGTGCTGGAGGGGTACGGACTGACCGAGTGCTCGCCGGTTCTCTGCGTGAATACCATCGAGAAGCAGGTCCCCGGCGCGGTAGGTCCGGCGCTGCCCGGCGTGCAGCTGAAGATCGAGGGGAAGGAGATGGAACTGCTCGCCCGCGGCGACAACGTCTTTCCCGGCTACTACCAAAACGAGCAGGCCACCCGCGACGCCTTCACCGGCGACGGCTGGTTCAGGACCGGCGATATAGCCGAGGTTGGCGAAGACGGCTGGGTGTACATCAAGGGGCGCGAGAAGGAGCTGATCGTCACCGGCGCCGGCGTCAACGTCTACCCCGACGAGCTGGAGTCGGTCCTCAACAAGATCCCGGGTGTCAAGGAATCCTGCGTGATCGGGCTGGAAAGGGGAGGGGGGGAAGAGGTGCACGCCGTGCTGCTCCTGGACGGTAGCGGCGCCAAGGCTGAGGAGATTGTCGGCCGCGCCAACCAGAGCCTGGACGCCATGCACCAGATCACCGGCTACACGGTCTGGCCGGAGGCCGAATTCCCCAAGACCACCACCCTGAAGATCAAGAAGTTCCAGGTCAAGGAAAAGATCAAGCGGGGCGGTGCGGAAGGTGAGGGGGGAGCCTCCTCCGACATGCTGGTCAACCTGCTGGCCAAGGTGACCGGCAGCAGCGCCGCCCAGATAAAGGAGGATTCCCTGCTGGTGGCCGACCTGGGGCTGACCTCCATCGGGCGGCTGGAACTGGTCAACTTCCTGGAGCAGGAGTACCGGATGGACATCGAGGACTCGCAGCTCGGGCCGCAGACCAGGGTCTCCGGGCTGAGGGAGATCATCGCCAAGCGGGAGAAGGTGCACCACCGCGATCATTTGCGCTTCTGGACCAACTCGGCCCCGGTGAGGGCACTGCGCATGCTGGGCGACGCCCTCCTCCTCAACCCGTTCTATCGCCTGTTCGCCGACTTGGAGACGGTAGGCGTGGAACGGCTTGCAAAAGTGAAGGGACCGGTGATATTGGTGGCCAATCACCTGAGCTACTTCGACATGCCATCGGTGATGTTCGCCATGCCCAGGGAGCTCCGTTACCGGACCGCGACCGCCGCCTGGGAGGAGTTCTTCTTCGGCGACTACCATGGTCTGAACCGGCTCTGGCGGCTGGCGAGCTACCAGCTTGGGACCCTGCTGCTCAACCTGTTCCCGCTCCCCCAGCAAAGCGGTTTCAGCGGCGCCCTGCGCTTCATGGGAAAACTGGCCGATGCCGGGTTGAACACCCTGATCTTCCCGGAGGGGGCCCATTCGCGGGACGGTAAACTGCACGAGTTCCAGCTGGGGCTGGGCATCATCGTGAAAGAGCTGGGGATCCCGGTGGTGCCGATCAGGATCCGGGGTACCGAGCAGGTGCTGCCGGCCACCGCCCATTTCCCGAGAAGGGGGAAGGTGACGGTCACCTTTGGCGATCCCCTCTACTTCACCTTCGAGGAGCCGGGCGCCATCGTGGAAAAGGCGCGGCTGGCCGTGGAGAAGCTGTAACGTCCTAAAGTCTCCCTTTGCGAAGGGGGACTTTAGGGGGATTTGCTTTTTCTGCCTAGAGTAGATGAACTCCCCATATGCAACAAAATCCCCCCTTGGCAAAGGGGGGCCTGAATATCGAGGATCGACTGCATGACCGAACAGATCTCCCTGTCCTACCGCCGCTACGCGCTCACCCTTTTGCTGGCGGTCAACCTTCTCAATTACATCGACCGGCAGGTGCTGTTCGCCGTCTTCCCCCTGATCAAGATCGATCTGGCCATTTCCGATACGGCCCTCGGCTTTTTGGGAAGCGCCTTCATGCTGAGCTACCTGCTGATCGCCCCCCTGTTCGGCTGGCTGGGCGATCACTGGAGCCGCGTCAGGCTCTGTTCGGGGGGGCTCGTGGTCTGGAGCCTCGCTACCGCCCTGGCCGGGTTCGCGCCCGGCTACCGGACCCTGCTGGCTGCCCGGGCCACGGTGGGGGTGGGCGAGGCCAGTTTCGGCACCGTATCGCCCGGCTTGATCTCCGACTTTTTTCCCAAGGATAAGCGCGGCCGGGTGCTCTCCTGGTTCTACCTGGCCATCCCGGTCGGCAGCGCCCTGGGATACCTCCTTGGGGGGATCCTCGGCGAGCGCTTCGGCTGGCATGCCGCCTTCCTGATGGTGGGGCTTCCCGGCCTGCTGCTGGCGCTACCGATCTGGTTCATGCGCACTCCGCCCCGCGGAGGGGATAGCGCGACCCCGGTCCCTGCCAAGGAGCAGGCGAAGCCCGCCGCCGGTTACGGCACCCTGGTCAGGAACCGTTCCTTCGTATGGAACACCATTGCCATGGCGACCATGACCTTCGCCATCGGCGGCCTCGCCCAGTGGATCCCGTCCTTTTTGTACCGCACCCATGCCCTGAACGTGGAAAAGGGGAACACCCTGTTCGGCGCGGTCACCGTGGTGGCCGGCATCTTCGGCACCTTGCTCGGTGGCTGGCTCGGGGACCGCTGGCAGAAGAAAACCAGCAAGGGGTACCTGCTGGTCTCCGGCTGGGGCTTCCTGGTGGGCACTCCCTTCGCCGCCTGGGCCATCCTCGCCCATGACCTGACCGCCTGCATGGCGGCCATCTTCGTGGCCGAGTTCTTCCTCTTCCTCAACACAGGTCCTCTCAACACGGTGATCGTCAACGTCACTCCCCCCTCCATCCGCGCCATGGCCTTTGCCGTCAATATCTTCTTCATCCATGCCCTGGGCGACGCCATCTCCCCCTCCATACTTGGCTGGCTCTCCGATCAGTGGGGCCTGCGCGCAGCCCTGCTGGTCACCCCGGTGGTGATGATGCTGGCGGGCGTTTTCTGCTTCATCTGCGGCAGATACGTCGCCCGTGACATGGAGCTCGTCGAAAAAGAGTGACCTTCTTTCCAAAAAAAGTTTTTCCCTCCAACCGCATTAGCTGCTATGATAACCCGCTTTCCAAATGAACCCTCATTCCCGCAGTTCTCATTGGTTCAACCACATTGGAAAACGTTAAATAATTTGACAGCTTGTCATATATGCTGTATAAAATCGGCTAATGAAAGAGGTGCCCGTGCCGGTCTGCAATGCCCTGACCGTCGATCTCGAGGACTGGTATCACGGTTATTGCGCCCTCCCCAGCCCGTCGGTCGATCCCTGTCAGAAGCGGGTCCGCCGCAACACCGAAGCGGCTCTCGCCCTGCTCTCCGAATGCGGAGTCCGGGGGACCTTTTTCGTGCTTGGGTCGCTGGCAGCTGAAGACCCCGGACTGGTCCCCATGATCGCCGCTGCGGGACACGAGATCGCTTCCCACGGTTATTCCCATACCCTGGTGCCGCAGCTTGGGCCGGAAGCTTTCCGCGACGAACTGCGGCGCACGGCGGAGATCATCGCCCGTCAGTGCGGGGAACCCCCGGCCGGCTTCCGGGCTCCGCAATGGTCGTTGGGAAGTGGCACCCCCTGGGCCATGGAGATCCTCCAGCAGGAGGGGTACCTGTACGATTCCAGCTGGAACCCGCTCCCCTTCGTGGGAGACAAGAAGGGGCCCCGGTCCCCCTTCCAGATAGCCACCGACCGGGGCAGGCTGCTGGAAATCCCCCCCATGGTTACCCCGTCCATCATCGGCAACCTGCCGACCGGCGGCGGCTGGGGATTTCGCTTCTGGCCCCGCTTCCTGATCCGGGGGACCATGGAAGCGCTGAACCGTGAGGGTAGTCCCGCTGTTTTGTATCTGCACCCCCGGGAACTGGACCCTTTCGGGCCGAGGCTGCAGCTTTCGCGTTTTCAGTCTTTCGTAAGCTATGGACCCAGAACAGATGCCACGGTGCGGCTTAGGGAGCTGTTGAACCGTTTCAAATTCACCACCCTCAAGGAGCTTGCGGCCGCGTGGCAACCTGCATAGTAATTCCTGCGTACAACGCTGAAAAAACCATCTTCCAGGTGGCAAGCGAGGCCCTTCATACCGGGCTGCCGGTGCTCATCGTGAACGACGGCTCGCTGGACGGGACCTCCGACAAGGTGCGCGACCTTCCCCTGTCGATGATCTCCCTCGGCAGGAACCGCGGCAAGGGGGCCGCCCTGCGGGCCGGCTTCCAGTGGGCGCTCGCCAACGGTTTTGACGGGGTGGTCACCATCGACGCCGACGGCCAGCACGAGATGGAAGCTGTGCCCACGCTGGTCGAGGCTGCCCGTGCCGGCGGCTTCGATATCCTGATCGCCTCCCGCTACTCCCAGTTCGAGGAGATGGCCAGCCTGCGCGGTTCCTGGAACCGGTTCGGCGTCTGGTGCATGAAAAAGCGCACGGGGTTCGAGATCAGCGACAGCCAGTCCGGTTTCCGCTACTACTCTGCTTCGGTGGTGAGGCGCCTGAAGCTGGAATCGGACGGCTACAGCATGGAGATGGAGATCCTCCTCAAGGCGTGGCGCGCGGGCTTCGTTATCGGTTCGCTCCCCATCGCGGCGCGGGTGGCCGACGGCCGCTCTACCAGCCACTACCGGCCGGTGAGGGACACCTGGAAGATCTGCATGACCTTCCTGCGTTACATGTAGGAAATGGGCCCCGGGCCCCCGGACGGCAGCCGCCGGCCGAAAAATGTTTTACTGCGGCGGCATTCTTTCGTATAATCACCGGCCCGGCTGCCGGGACGGCCGCGCGGTTACTCTCTCAATCTTATCCAGAGGTTTTCGTACCTGATGTTTCATTGCACGACAGCGGTAACTTTTTTGACGGTAGGGGGAAGGTGATCTTATGCTGCAGACCTTGAAAAAATACTCTCAGGAAAAGATCATTTCCATGCTCCTGTCGCTTGCCACCAATTCCTCCAACGAGAACCTGGCGCGCATGACCCACCTCATGGAGCTCATCCCCAAGAAGGAATACTACAAGGACCGCATCCGCTGGATCCGCGGCCTGGTCCGCGACAACCATCCCTCGATCGAGTTCCCCCGCCGCATCCTGCGCGATCTGCACCCCAACCAGCGCGACAAGTGGATCACCAACCTGCTGGTCAACCACCTGTTGTCCGGCACCAACCAGAGAAAGCACTGGCAGGAGAAGGAAGGGTACTATCCCCCCTCCACCGTGGTGATCAGTCCGACCATGAAGTGCAACCTCGACTGCTACGGCTGCTACGCCGGCGATTACCAGAAGAGCCTGGAACTCTCCCTGGAAGAGGTCGACTCGGTTTTGACCCAGATGAAGGAGATGGGGGTTTACTTCGCGGTCATTTCCGGCGGCGAGCCCTTCTTCAAAAAGGACATCTTCGAGATCTTCCGCAAGCATTCCGACATGGCCTTCCTGGTCTTCACCCACGGCGGACTGATCGACGAGCGCCTGGTGGAGCAGTTGATCGAGGTGGGCAACGTGATGCCGGCCTTCTCGCTGGAGGGGTACCAGAAGGAGACCGACGAGCGGCGCGGCGCCGGCCACTTCGCCAAGGTGATGCATGCCATGGATCTCCTGCGGGAAGCGGGGCTCTCCTTCTGCAGCTCGTTCACCCAGACCAGCAACAACACCGGCATCATCACGGACGAGAAGTTCATCGACATGCTGGCAGACAAGGGTTGCTTCGCCATGTGGCTCTTCTCCTACGTGCCGGTTGGCCGCCACCCCGAGGTCTCCCTGATGCCGACCCCGGAGCAGCGCGACTTCCTCAGGCGCACCACCTCGTACTACCGCGCCACGAAACCGATGCTCTTCGTCGACTTCTGGAACGACGGGCCGCTCATCAGCGGCTGCCTGGCGGGCGGGCGCAAATACTTCCACGTCAACGCCAACGGCGACATCGAGCCCTGCGTATTCTGCCACATGGCCGCCGACAACATCCGCCGCACCACCTTGAAGGAGGCGCTCCGCTCGCCGCTCTTCAAAAGGATCCGCGAGCGCCAGGGGGAGCACGACAACCTGCTGCGCCCCTGCATGCTGATCGATCATCCCGAGGTGGGGCGCGAGATCTTCCACTCCGAAGGTGCCTACGCCACCCACGAGGGGGCCTCGGACATCTTCACCAGCCTGGCCGACCAGATGGACGACTACTCCGGCCGTTACGCCGAGATCGCCGATCCCGCCTGGGAGCGGGAGTTCGTGGGGCCCCGCCTGAAGGCGGGCAGCGACAGGCGGTGACGGCGTGGGCCTCTACAACAGCGTAAGCCTCTTCTTCATCAACCTTCTGACCATCCTGGTTCCCCGCTTCCTGCACGGCCCCTGCGCCCTTTTCTGGGGAGGTCTCTTCTACCTGGTGCTTCCCAAACAGCGCCAAAGCGTGAGGAAAAACCTGCAGGCGGTGACCGGCCGGCAACGGGTGGAGGGGCTGGTCTTCAGCACCTTCTACAAGTTCAGCCGAAACTGGTGCGATCAGATGCTGATGATGAGGCTGCGCGGCTCCCGGCTGCTTGGCCTGATCGGCAGGTGGACCACCGAAAAGCCGCTGGACGACGCGCTTTCCGCGGGCAGAGGCGCCATCCTGATCTCCATCCACCTCGGCAACTGGGAACTGGGAGGGCTGGGGCTGGCCGACAAGGGGTACCGGATGAACGTGCTCACCTTCCGGGAGCCCGACGAGAAGGTGAACGCCCAGCGCGAGGTGATACGGCGGGAGCGGGGGATCAACTTCATCTACGTTGACCGCGAGGCGACCTCCTCGCTGGCCATCGTGGAGGCGGTCAGCGCGCTGAACAGAAACGAAGTGCTCGCCATCCTGGGCGACCGCGACGGCTCCTCGCATACCGGCACCTTCGAGTTCTTCGGCAGGCCGACCCCCATACCGCTCGGGGCAGCCTACCTGGCCGCGGCGACCGGTGCCCCGGTCATCCCGGTCTTCGTGCCGATGGAAGGGGAGCGCTACGCCGCCATCATGGAAGAGCCGGTCTTCTTCACCGCCGCGCGCGGTGAGCGGGAGCGGGTGATCGGGGAGAAGACCCGCGAGTTGCTGCAGATCTTCGAGCGCTACATCCGGACCTACCCCGACCAGTGGTACAACTTCTTCGATTACTGGGGTGATCGGGAAATCAAGGCAACAAAAGGAGTTAGTGAATGAGTGATGAACTGATAGATCAGGTAAAGCAGCTGATCATCGACAGCCTGCGTATCGACGGGATGTCTCCTGCCGACATAGAAACCGACGCGCCGCTCTTCGGCGAGGGACTGGGGCTGGACTCCATCGACGCGCTGCAGCTGGTGGTCGGTATGGAGAACACCTTCGGCGTGGTGGTCCCGGATGCAACCGTGGGGACCAAGGTCTTCCAGTCGGTCCGCTCCATGGCCGAATACATCGCACAGTACAGCGCATGAAGCTCCTGCTCGTCTCGCCGGGATGGCCCAAGGGGCGGCTTTGGGGTGAGCTCGGCTTCAAGTTCCCGTCCCTGTCGCTGGCGACCCTGGCCGCCGCCACCCCCGAGGGGTGGGAGGTGGAACTTGCCGACGAGAACATGCGTCCGCTCGATCTTAAGGCCCAGGCGGACCTGGTCGCCATCACCGCCATGACCCCGCAGGCGCCGCGCGCCTACGAGATCGCCGCTGCCTTCCGCAGCCGCGGCGTCGCCGTGGTGATGGGGGGCTACCACGCCAGCACGCTTCCCGAAGAGGCGCTTGCCCACGTGGACGCAGTGGTGCAGGGAGAGGGTGACCTGGTCTGGCCGAAGGTAGTGGCCGACGCCGAACAGGGGAAGCTTAAAGGGATCTACCGGCATGACCGGCTGCTTCCGATGGCGCAGGTCCCCAGCGCCCGGCGCGAGATCTTCCAGGGGAAGGGATATCTTCTCACCAACACCATCCAGACCACCCGCGGCTGCCCCTGGGACTGCGAGTTCTGTTCGGTGACTGCCTTCTTCGGCCGCAAGTACCGGGAGAAGCCGATCGACCAGGTGCTGGGCGAGCTCGAGCAGCTCAAGAAAAGCGGCTCCTTCGTGTTCTTCGTGGACGACAACCTGGTGGCCAACCGGACCTACGCGCTGGAGCTTTTCCGGGGCATGAAGGGGATGGGGCTGCGCTGGCTCTCGCATGCCCCCATCGACTTCGCGCTGGACGCGGAACTGATCCGCGCCGCCGGGGAGTGCGGCTGCATCGGCATGTTCGTCGGTTTCGAGTCCCTCAACCAGCAGACCCTGGCGGCCATCGGCAAAAAGACCAACCAGGTCGCCGGTTACCTGGAGCAGGCGCAGACCTTCCGCGACCACGGCATCGGCATCCTCGGCTCCTTCGTGCTTGGCTGCGACGGCGACACCCCGGCCATCTTCGAGCCGATCCTGCGCTTTTGCGAGGAGGCCCGCCTGGAGGCCGCCATCTTCCCGATCCTCACCCCCTACCCGGGGACCAAGGTGCGGGAGAGGCTGGAGCAGGAGGGGCGCATCACCTCCAACGACTGGCGAAACTACGACATGGGGCACGTGAACTTCATCCCGCGCGGCATGACCGCGCAGGAGTTGCAGGACGGCCACGACTGGCTGAACAGCTCCTTCTACTCGTTCTCGTCCATGTACAAGAGGATCTTCCGGCTGCACCGGTCTTTGCAGGTCTTTGCCCCCATGAACTTCGGCTTCAGAAGCGCCATCAAGAGGACCGCCAGGCACAAAGGCGCTTGAAGCTTTACTTCAAAAGCCTCAACACGGAGGACACAGGGGGGGCAGGGAGGACACAGGGGCTGATCCGGGTCGAGCTCTAAGCCTTGGCTTCAAGCCTTGGCATCAAACTCCCCGCCTTCAAACAATAATGCCGTTTTCCTCTGTGCCCTTTCTTACGAGGCCCCTGTGTCCTCCGTGCTAATGCTTTTAAGTTTTTTGCCGTTACCTTTTTGACGGTTTTTGGAGTGTTATGAACTGTTTCATGTTTCCCGGACAGCCCCTTTCGCGTGACGCCGC
>DATFAB010000022.1:0-49362 GCA_035255025.1 Geomonas sp. | reverse complement strand
GCCAGGATCAAACTCTCCAGTTTAAAGTTAAACCGAAAGCTCGATTCTAGTTTTGAAACAACTGACTTTTAAAAAAGACCCACATAGTGATTCGTCTACTATTTAGTTTTCAAAGACCAAGCCGTTCGTCGCGGCAGACTTCGCACCCTATACCAACCGGAGTTGACTGTCAACCAAAAAGTTTTCAGCCTCGAAATTTCTTCCGACAGTCAAGGGTTTTAAACCTGTGCCTGCCGCCTTCCATTTCGTCCAGTTCGTATGTGGTTGTCAGTGAGCCGTGCTGCGAAGTCCCGTTTTATAGCAAAGGCAGTGCGCCCCGTCAACCATTTTTATGACTAATTTTTTCTAACCTGAAACTGTGCCACCTGGCACAGATCAAATAATCCCCATACTGCGGCAGCTTAATGCCTGGCAGAGACCTGTACCATGACAGTGGCGTTCGGTGGAGAAGACGGGAGGTTCAGTCCGGGCGGCGACAACTGGTATATCGGCGGGCTGGAAGATAAGGTTAGATGATAATCTGGATTTTTTTCCTGTCAAAGAGGGCAGAATCTTTTTTCCAGCATGACTGCGATGCCGGCTTCCCTCACCCCCGCCCCTCTCCCGGAGGGCGAGGGGGGGCACGGCAAGAAGCGAGAGGCTTGTCGAGGGCACCAAGGAGTGCCGCTCCCGGCTACCCCTTGGTGTAGAGGACCGCTACCGCACGGGCGCGGATCTCGCCCACCGAGATGTAGCCGTGGGGCTCGGAGGACTCGTAATATATACTGTCGCCCGGAAGAAGCCGCATCACCTGGTCCGCGTAGTGGAATTCAAGTTCGCCTTCCAGCAGATAGAGGAACTCGACCCCTTCGTGGCTGTAGAAGAGGGAATTCTCCCAGTCGCGCTGCTCGAACTCGACCAGAAAGGGTTCCACCTTCTTCTGGCGCATGCCGGGGGCAAGGGGCTTATATAGATAGCCCTGCACCGAGTCCTTGCCGGGCCGGCGCTGAGTTCCTGCAGACTGCTCGCCGCGGGTCAGCACGAACTTCTGCCGGTCGTTCGACTCTTCGAAGAAGTAGTGAATGCCGACCTTCAGCCCCTTGGCGATCTTCAGGAGGGTGGCGATGGGAGGAGTCACCTGGTCATTTTCGATCTGCGACAGGAGCGGCTTGGAAAGGCCCGTCACATCGGCAAGCGCCTGAAGGGTGAGCCGCTGTTCCTGACGCAACCCGCGCACCTTTTCACCCAGCTTCATCTCCCTGATTTCCTGCTTTATCTTCTCTTGCACGTGAACACCCCCAGTGAGCATATATAGGCAAATCTGCATTCGGCGTCAAGGCCTATTTAGCGCCGGACCAGGAAGCGTCGTAAGTACCCGAAGGGGTTGACATCAATCCGGTTTTTGACTACGCTTTCTTCTTCCGCGTCCCACTGATCCTAAGGAGCACGACATGAAATGCGCCCGACTACTTACCGTCTGCCTGATCCTTGCCACTGCGCTGTCCGGCTGCAAGAAAAAAGAAGGGACGACCTTCTACGAGTCCAGCCGGAAGGAGAGCGTGGAGGCCCCGGTCAAGGAAGTCCCCAAGGATATCCTTGCCACCCAGCAGGGTTTCATCACCCTGGTGAAGAGCGTCACCCCCTCCGTGGTCAATATATCCACCGTCGGGAAAAAGAAGCTGGTCCGCCCCTTCTTCGAACAATCACCTTTTTTCGAGGATTTCTTTGGGGAGCAGAGCCGTCCGCGCTACCAACGCGAGAGCAGCCTTGGCTCCGGGTTCATCATCAACAAGGACGGCTACATAGTTACCAATGACCACGTGGTTCGTGACGCGGAGACCATCCAGGTGAAGCTCTCCAACGAGAGCGTCTACACCGGGAAGGTGGTGGGCTCCGACCCCAAGACCGACATAGCGGTCATCAAGATCAACGCCAAAGAAACACTGCAGCCCGCGGTGCTGGGCGACTCCAGCAAGCTGCAGGTCGGCCAGTGGGCCATCGCCATCGGCAACCCCTTCGGGCTGGACCGCACGGTCACCGTCGGCGTGGTCTCTGCCACCGGGCGCTCCAACATGGGGATCGAGGCCTACGAGGACTTCATCCAGACCGACGCCTCCATCAACCCCGGCAACTCCGGCGGTCCGCTGCTCAACATCTACGGCGAGGTGATCGGCATCAATACCGCCATCGTCGCCTCGGGACAGGGGATCGGTTTCGCGATTCCCGTGAACATGGCCAAGCAGGTCATCAACCAGCTGATCACCAAGGGTAACGTGAGCCGCGGCTGGCTCGGCGTCTCCATCCAGGGGGTCAACGAGGAGATGGCCCGCTCCTTCGGCCTCCCCAAGGCTTACGGCGCGCTGGTCAACGACGTGGCGGCAGGCAGCCCCGCTGCCAAGGCAGGTATCCAGCAGGGCGACGTGATCACCAGCTTTGGCGGCGAGAAAGTGAAGGATGTCCGGCAACTGCAACGGATGGTCGGGGAGTCCGCCATCGGCAAGAAGATCGAGGTCGAGCTCTACCGCGAGGGACGGTCGTTGAAGACGACGGTCACCATCGCGCCTGTGGAAAGCGCGCCGGCTCGCCCGCAGAAGCAGCCGGAACGTGCGGCTTCCGCCCTGGGGCTCTCCGTCGAGGACCTGGGACCCGACATGCGCAGCCGCGGGGTGACCGGAGTGGTGGTCACCGATCTCGAGGAAGGTGGTATCGCCGAGGAGGCCGGTATCCAGCGCGGTGACATCATCGTCTCCGTGAACCAGAAGAAAGTGCGCAGCGTCGCCGATTACCGCAAGGCCATCAACGACGCCGCCGACCGCGGGGCGGTGGCCCTGCTGGTCCGCCGGGGGAACGCCAACATCTACTTCGCCTTAAGATTACGGTAGTATCTTGGGCAAAAACTGCGTATAGTGTTGCCGCACCGATCACCAGCAGGAGGAGTTCCATGAGCCTCATCGACAACCGCGACCAGGCCAGAAGGCTGGCCCGAGCCATCGTCTCCGACGTCGCCATGTACAACCGCGACAAGGTTGAGCAGGGGATCAAGGAGGACACCATCTTCGAACTGCTGGAAGAATCACTGACCGAGGGTCGCGAACATTTCCAGTCCCGGGTCACGCCGGAAATCGCCGAATCGAACATCTTCGACATCGCCATCGTCGACGTGCTGATAAAGCGGGCCGGGAAGATCGAGTCGCCGATCTGGTAGGAAGTATCCTTTCTCCGCTGACTTAACCCCGGGCGCGCTTCAACTGAAGGCGCCCGCTCTTTTTATCAAGAGGATGAAATCTCCTCGGAGAAGTAGATGGAAACCATTGAAATCACCTTCCCGTGCGGGTGCGACGCCGAGCGGCTGGACAGTTTCATCGCCCGCAGCGTCGCCGACCTGACCCGCTCCGCCGCCCTCAGGCTCATCGAAACCGGCTTCGCAACCGTCAACGGACAGAAACAGAAGCCCTCCCTGAAGCTGAAAGCGGGCGACCTGGTGTCGGTGACCATCCCGCCCCCGGTGCCGGCACAGCCGCAGCCCGAGGAGATCCCCCTGCAGGTGCTCTACGAGGACCCCGACCTGGTGGTGATCAACAAGAGCGCCGGCATGGTGGTGCACCCCGGCGCGGGCAATCCGGAAGGAACCCTGGTGAACGCACTGCTCGCCCATTGCAAGGACCTCTCCGGCGTGGGGGGGGAACTGCGGCCTGGCATCGTGCACCGCATCGACAAGGACACCTCCGGCATCCTGGTGGTGGCCAAGAGCGACCGCGCCCACCACGGCCTGGCAGAGCAGTTCAAGGCCCACACCATAAAACGGGTCTACCTGGCGCTGGTCTACGGGAGCCCGAAAGAGGACAAAGGGCGCATCCAGTCCATCATCGGCCGGCATCCCGTCGAGCGCAAGAAGATGTCCGGCAAGGCGCGCCATGGCAAGGAGGCGATCACCCATTGGCGGGTGGTGGCCAGATTTTCCGGCCTCACCCTCGTGCAGTTGCGGCTGGAGACCGGGCGCACCCACCAGATCAGGGTCCACCTGTCGGAGGCGGGCTTCCCGCTGGTGGCGGACGAGGTTTACGGCGGCGGCAGCCGGCTCTCCAGCGTGAAGGACCCGGTGCTGAAACAGATGATCAAGACCATGGGACGCCACGCGCTGCATGCGAAGACCCTGGGCTTCCTGCATCCGGTCAGCGGGGAGTACCTGGAGTTCGATTCGGAGCTGCCGGAAGATATGGCCGGTATCGTGGTGTACCTGGAGAACAGGACAATATAGAACCTTCGGGACCACTATGACTTTATACAGAAGAGGAAAGGGTTAACCATGGAAATGCAGAAGGCAGGTAAAATCCAGTATCTGAAGCCGAAGCTGGGCGGGACCACGGCGGTGGCAGGCTTCACCACGCGGCACGAGGGGGTCTCCCGCCCGCCCTACAACTCGCTCAACTTGGGCTCCAATACCCTCGATTCCCCCCACAACGTGGAGGGAAACCGCAGCCTGCTCGCCCGCAGCTTCGGCACCACGCTCGACCGCGTGCTGACCGTAACACAGGTGCACGGCACCGATCTTTTGGTGATCGATTCTCCCAACCAGGAACTCGCCCATTTCCTGAAGCTCGAGTGCGATGGCATCGTCACCAACCAGCCCGGCATCATGATCGCGGTCTGCGTGGCGGACTGCGTTCCCATCCTGCTGCACGACCCGGTGAAGGGGGTGGTGGCAGCCCTGCACGCGGGGTGGCAGGGGACCGTGGGCAATATCGCCGGCAAAGGAGTGGAGGCGATGACCAAGATGTTCGATTGCAACGCCAAGGACATCCTGGCCGCCATCGGCCCCGCCATCGGCCGCTGCTGCTACGAGGTGGACGCCCCCGTCCGCGACGCCTTCAAGAAGGCGGGCCTCGCCTGGGACCTGTTCACCACCGAGAACGGCGAAGGGAAGTGGCTGCTCGACCTCACCGCCGTAAACCGCAAACTGCTCACCGACGCAGGCCTCGCCGACGGCCAGGTCCAGTCCAGCGAACTCTGCGTCTGCTGCAACCAGGAGCTCTTCTTCTCCTACCGCCGTGACGACGGAGACACCGGCCGCCAGGCGGGTTTCATCATGCTGGAAACTGCGCAATAAGCTGTGGCGCTAGCCCCGGTCATCTGCTATAACGGGGCAGCGTTTTTTATTGAATGCTTCACAGGAGGGTTCATTACCATGCGGTACGTTTGCAAGCTGGTCCTGCTCTTCGCTTTAACCACCACCTTCTTCGGCTGCGCACACAACTACTACAACATCCCCCAGGAAACTGTGGAGAAGAAGATCAGGGTGATCGGCGTCGCCCCCCTCTTCACCGATGGCGATTCGGACGTCAAGCATCCGGAAAAGGCGGCCGTGGTCACCCTGGTCCGCAACATCAACGCCAAGAACGAAAAGGAACTGATCGCCCGGCTGAGGGACACCGGCATTTTCTATGCGGTCCGCCAGGTGGACGCCGACCCCACCACACTGTTCGGAAAGCTGGTTGCCAGCCGGGAGCGGCGTGACGACGCCGGCATCATCTACAACAAGTACTTCTACAAGAAGGACGAGTTGAAACAGCTGATGACCGACAACGAGCTGGATGCCCTCCTGCTGGTGACGGTGAGCGGGCTGACCAGGCAGGGTAAAGTCTACGCCAGCAACTACCTCTCCTACCTGGAGACGGACTTCAACTACCTGATCATGACCGCACAGCTGGTGGACCGCGACGGCAGCACCATCTGGGAATACCCCAACTTCAGGCGGAGCGCCCTCTCCTATCCCCTGATGTTCCCGCTCCAGTACCCCGATTTCGACGAGGCGGCGGCCAACCTGAGCGACAAGGTCGACGTGAAGTATAAAACCGTCCCCGGCATCACCGCGGCTTTCGGCAAGACCGAGACCTCGGCGGCCAAGGGGCCGGACGTCTCCACGCTTTACGCAAGGCAGTACGACGAGATGATCACCCTGCTGACCCCGTATCGCCCCCTGTTCGGCGGCAAGAAGGATAATGCTGCTCCCGCGCCGGCGACGCAGGCAAGCCCGGCCCCGGCGGCAGTTGCCGAGCCGGCCACTGCCAAAACCGCGGAAGCGGCACCCCAGGCCGTGGCGAAACCGGTCGAGCCAGCCGCAGCCGTGCAGCCTGCGGCACCGAAAGCTGCCGCACCTGCTAGCTTCCAGTCGGGTGACATCGTCCCTGAGCAGCCGGCAGCCGGCGACATCGTGCCGGAAAAGCCGACCAGGTAGCCGAAGAAAGAAACCATCCCCCCGCCCTTCTGAAGAGCAGGGTCACCAGCGTGGCGCATCAAAAGAGAAGGCGGCAGTGGGAATGACCACTGCCGCCTTTTTATTTGCGATGCGCCCCATCAGGCTGCCCACCGAGTTGCTGGCGATCCTACCGCCAAGTACTGTCACTCCTTACCACAGCCGGGAGACTTGGGGGCACTGGCCCGAAACACCTGCTTCTTCCAGTTGCAGGCTTGGGCTCCCCCTCCCTAGCCCTCCCCCGTCCGGGGGAGGGGAGGTACCCCCTCAAGCGGCTGCGGTCGGTAGGCGGTACCAACAGCAACCTGCTACCGACAGCAACCTGCTACCGACAGCAACCTACTACCAGCAGCAACCTGCTACCAGCAGCAACCTGCTAGGCGCGGCAAGCTGCCGGAGGCCTGCGATTAGAGCTCCTCGAACTCTTCCAGCTCCTCATCGGAATCGGAGGGCGACTCCTCGGCTTCGCCGTCGGCGTCGTACTCGTCGTCGTTCACCCGCTCGAGGAAATCGTTGTTGCTCTTGATCAGCCGCTGGATCTCGCTTGCCAGCGTCTCCAGTTCGTCGTCCTCGACACTCACACCTCGACCCCTTTTCTTTGCAGCGCCTTGCGGTAGAGCTCAAGGTACTTCTGCACTGAGTGCTGCCAGGAGTAATCGCAGCTCATGCCCCGGCGCATCAGTTTTTTCCAGAGGGGCTTGTCATGGTAGGCGGTTATCGCGCGGTTGATGGCGTCCCACAGCGCGTCGGCTGTGTACTCCTCGAAGAGGAAGCCGTTGGGGGTCTTGTCGGCATCCATCGGATCGCAAACGCTGTCGGCCAGGCCGCCCGTTCTGCGCACCACCGGCACGGTGCCGTAGCGCATGGCGATCAACTGGCCGAGCCCGCACGGCTCGAAGAAGGAGGGCATCAGGAACATGTCGCTGCCGGCGTAGATCTTGGGGGCGAGCGCGTGATCGAAACCGGTGGAGAAGGCGATGTTGCGGGCCCCGGCGGCCTTGGCATCGGTGAGCGCTTTGAGGTAGCGCTCGTCGCCGGAGCCAAGCAGCACCAGCTGCAGCGGGGCCTTGGCCAGCACCGGGAGCAGCTCGGTGATCAGGTCGAACCCCTTGTGCGCCACCATCCGGGAGACCATGCCGATCAGCGGGATCTCCGGCGCGCTGGCGAGCCCCATCAGCCTCTGCAGCCCGATCTTGTCCACCACCTTCCCGGACAGCGAGGCATGGCTGTAGTTCTTCATGATGTCCTTGTCGGTGGCCGGGTTCCACTCATCGTAGTCGACGCCGTTCAGGATGCCGTGCAGGTCGTCCTTCCTGGTCTGCAGGACGCCGTGCATCCCGCACCCCATCTCGGGGGTCTGGATTTCGCGGCAGTAGGCCTCGGAGACCGTGGTGACCAGGTCGGCCGCCACGATGCCCCCCTTCAGGAGGTTGACCTTGCCGTAGAATTCGAGGCTGTCGATGGTGAAGCATTCCTTGGAAAGCCCCATGGTCTCCAGCGCTTCCGCCGGGAAAAGCCCCTGGTAGGCGAGGTTATGGATGGTGAAGATCACCCCGGTCCTGGTGAAGAAGGGATCGTTTTTGCGCTCGTGCTTCAGGTAGTGGGGGATCAGCGCGGTCTGCCAGTCGTGGCAGTGGATGATATCCGGCCGGAAGTCCATCTTCTTCAAAAGCTCGAGGACGCAGCGGCAGAAAAAGGAAAAGCGCTGGGCGTTATCGGGGTAATCGCCGCTGGGGGTACCGTAGAGTTCCTCGCGGGAGAAGTACTCCTTGTTCTCGATCAGGTAGACCGGGATCTCGCCCAGGGAGGCCTGGCGCAGGAACCCTTTCTTCTCGACACCGTCAACCAACACCGAGGCGCTCTTGCGCCCCTTGCGAACCGCCATGCCGCCCCGCTCGACCACCGAGTAAAAGGGCATCATGATGCGTACGTCGTGGCCTAAGGCCCGGAGAGTTTTGGGAAGCGCACCGGCCACATCGGCGAGACCGCCGGTTTTGGCAAACGGGGTGACCTCGGACGCTACAAAAAGAATCTTCATGTGAAATCCTCTAACATCCTAGAATTACATGATATTTTAAATTAGAAACAGGTTTAAGTAAAGGTTTTTCTAGAACGGCGCTTTTGAGAGGGCCCGCCGAAACGGAACCCCTTAAAACAGTTCATATTTCCCAGTTGGCCGCCCCGAGCCCGGCGCCGGCGTAGGTCAGCAGGAGGGGCATGTCGGCCGGCCAGCGACCAGCCTCCTGCCCCGCGCGGGAGAGGACCAGCTGGCAGAGCAGCCGGTCCCCGCTGACAATCTCCAGCGACGTCAGCGGCAGGCGAGCCTCCGCGATTGTCCCTATCCGGTACTGGCTGAAAATACCGGTTTTCCGCCAGTTCTCCCCTTCCTTCACCAGCAGCTCGGCCTCACTCCCCTGCGCCCCCAGTTCCAGCCGCAGCGTGCTGCCGTGGCTGATCTCCAGCGAGAGGTGGTCGCCCTGCCGGAGCAGCTTCTCCAGTGACTGCACCCCGTCGATCCGGAAATAGAAATAGAAGGCATCGAAGCCGTAGAAGAAGGACTGCAGCAGGTTCTCGGAGGCATGCATGGCCGAGGAGAGCTTGGTGAGGTCGTAGAGTCCCGCCGCCAGCCATACGAAGTAGTCGTCCGCCACCCCGCTGATGGAGGGGGTGATGAAGCCGGAGGGTTCACGGACAAAGCCGGCCGGCAGGAGCTTCTTGACCGGCTCGTTCAGCTCATCCGGGACCTCCAGGCCGAGCAGCCGGTAGACGTTCATCAGGTGACTGCGGAACAGAAGATCGAAGCTTCCGGCGTGGGCCGAGAAGTGGTCGTCTCCATACCACCAGAACCAGTCGCTCCCCTGGGCGGCGTAGAGGGATTTGCAGATGAGGCTTGCCACCGGATCGTGCGAGTCGCCTCCGGCCAGCACAGAGGCGACCTCCGGATTGTTTTCCAGCGCGGCCTGGCGAGCTTTCGCCAGCAGGTCCCACCCCAGGTTCTTCTCCGGATGACCGACCCAGATGGCGTAGTCGGCGTTGATCCAGGAGCCGGGGTGGACGTGGCTGAGGCTTCGCCGCTCGGGCAAAAGGCCCAGGACCTCGGAAAAGGTGGCCAGCTGCAACCCCGGGGTCCGGGTCAGGGCGCCGTAGAGCCTTGCCAGGAAGGGATGCCCGTTGTCCTGAAAGTACTCCCAGGCGTTTTCGCCGTCCATGACGATGGAGACCACCCGGCTGGAGCGGCAGCGCTGCCGGATCCCCTTCAGGCGCCCCACCAAATCGGCCACCGCCCGCCCTGTTTCCCACTGGGAATAGGTGAAACCGATCAGATCGGAGAGGGTGTGATCGCGGAAAAAAAGCGCCGTGTCCCGCCCATCCTGGATCAAGGAGTAAGGGTGGTAGAGCGCCTCGTGTTCCCGGCCCAAGCCGGCGGGCAGGGTCCGGGAAAGCACCCACTCGTCCGAGGCCGACCAGCGCACCCCCTGCTTTGCCATGATGGCCAGCGCCTCGTCGCTTACCGCACCCTCGGAAGGCCACATCCCCTGCGGCCGGAAGCCGAACAGCTTTTCGAAGCTCTCCAGTGCCCGGGCCACCTGGCTTCTGGCATCCTCGGGGTGCCGAAAGGGGAGCTTGGGAAGAGCGGCCTTGGGGAGGGCGACCTTGGCCGAGCGCGTGTCGCACAAAAGCGGCAGGATGGGATGAAAGTAGGGGCTCACCGAGAGCTCCACCTTTCCCTCCCGCTGCAGCCTCTGGTAGAGCGGGATGATCTCGGCAATCAGCTCGCGCTGGGTCCGGAAGAGAAGATCCTTGTCTGTCGCGCTATAGTGCTTTCCCTTGCGGATCAGCTCGTTGAAGGCCGGGAACCGGCGTCGGGCAGCCTCGCCGGTCCAGGCGAGGTAGAACCAGACCTGCAGGTCCATGATCTCCTGGTCTCCCAGCCGGCGCAGGGCCTCCCTGCCCGCCCCCGGCGTGCCGTGCCCGGCCAGGGAGTAAAGCTCCAGGTAGCGCCGGTTGGGCTCGATCATGCGCTGCTTGTTGGCCGAGAAGAAGTTCTCGATGATGAAGAGGCGGTCCTCTTCGCTGAGGTCGGCGGAGTCCAGGCGGGCGCGGCAGAGGAAGGGATCTGCCGCCTCGCCCGCCGCGTAGTCGAGGAGCTGCTCCAGCAGGGACGGGACCAGGTTGAAGGTGACCCTGGCGCCGGGGACCGAGTCGACCAGGGCCGGCATGTCATAGTAATCCTTGACGGCATGCAGGTAGGTCCAGGGAAGGATGTACTCCCCCTGGACCGGGTCCTTGTAGAACGGCTGGTGCATGTGCCACAGAAAGGCTATGTAAAGTGGTTCGGTCACCCTGCCCTCCCGTCCTGCCCGTCCTGCCTCACACCTGGAACAGGGAGGGGCGAATGATCATTCGCCCCTCCGCAGCCGCTCGCTCCTCCCGGCAGCTGACCACGCTGCTACTGGGACAGCTCCTTTTTCCACCTGTCCACCTTCTGCATGTACTCGTCGAGCAGCCGGTGGGCCGCCTTGGGATCCTTGGCCTCGGCCACCACGTGCACGACCGGCTGGTACTGGTCCGGCAGCACCAGCGCCCAGTCCTGACCGAAGGCGACCTTGATGCCGTCTATGAAGCTCGCCTCCTTGTCCAGACTGTCCTCGCTCATCTTGCGCATGATCCCCCCCTTCTTCTCCCAGACGCAGGGGACCTTTCCCTGTAGAAAGCTGGTGCGGGGAACGTCGGAGAGCACCCGGGAAAGTGGGACCCCGGCGCTGGCGGCGAGCTCGACGGTCTTGGCGATGGTGAACATGCCGTCAAAGGCGGCCTGGAACTTGGGAAAGGCGAAGCGCCCCCCCATGGAGCCGGCCATCACCACCTCGGGGGAGATGGCGGCCTCGATCATAGAGCGCTCCGAGCTCTTGGTCCGGCGCACCGAGCAGCCGTTCTCGCCGGCCATCCGCTCGATCACCGAAGGGGCGGAGACCGGCACCGCGAAGGCCCCCTTGGAGCCGCTTCTCAGCATGAGCGCCGTCATCAGCGGCAAGAGCTCCTCCGGCTGGTAGATCTTGCCGGTCTCGTCGATCAGCACCATCTCCTCGGCGGTCGGGTCCAGCCAGAAACCGGCCCTGGCCTCCAGTGTGACCACGATCTTGGAGAGCTGCTGCAGGCTGTTCGGCTTTTCGTCGGCGCTCTTGAAGCCGCGCTGCTCGTCCAGGTAGGTGTTCAGCCCGATCACCTCGATCCCCAGGTCGTTCAGGATCTGGGGGAGGATCTGGCCGGCGACGGAATGGTTGAAGTCGATCACCACCTTCGGCGAGCTCTTCCTGATCAGCTCCTGGTCGAGGCCGCGGAAGAAACCCTCCCGGTAGAAATCGACCACCTGCGGCAGCTCGGTGATGCCGCCTGGCTCGGTATGGTGGGCGCGGCGGAAGTTCTCCTTGTAGAAGATGCGCTCCACGTTCTTGCCCATGGAACTCGAGAAATCGAGGCCATCGGCGTCCAGGAAGACGATCTCGGTTGTCGCCGGGTCCTCCATGGACTGCCGGAAGTGGACCCCTCCCACCTCGCCGAAGGTGCGCAGCTTGTAGCGCAGGATGGGGAGCGAGACCAGCCGGAGGTCGCGCACGTTGACGCCGGCCGAGAGGATCCCCCCCAGGAAGCTCCTCTTCAGCATGCGCGAGGAGAGGGTGGAATCGCGGCCTACCAGCACGTGGCTTCCCTTGGGGAGCGAGGTGCCGTAGGCGCAGCCGAGCTTGGCCACGAACTCGGGAGTGAGTTCGATGTTGGCGAGCCCCTTGATCATCTCACCCTCGAAGAGCGACTTCTTCCAGCGCTCGCCCCAGATCAGGTTGCCGGTCACCGTGGAGCCCGCCTCGATCACCTTGCGCGGCCAGACCTTGACGTCGCGCTTTATGTAGCTCTCCTCGCCGATGGAGGTGTCATCAGCGACCACCACCCCCTCTTCCATGATGGTGGCGGCCCCCACGCTCACGTTGTTGCAGATCACGCAGTCGTTGATCTTGGCACCCTTCTTTATGTAGACGTTGTCCCAGATCACGCAGCGGGTGAGCTTCGCCCCCTGCTCGATGGTGCAGTTTCTTCCCACCACCGAATCCCGCAGCTGCGCGCCACCCTTCACCTGGGTGTTGTCGCCCACCACCACGGTCCCCTCCATCTCGGTCCCCTCGCTCAGCCGGACGTCGAGGCCGATGCGCAGGTCCTTGCCGACCGCCTCCTTCTTGGCCTCGTCGACCTTGACGCTCACCTTCCCCTTCAGGATGTCGTGATGGGCCTCGCGGTAGGAGTCGGTGTTGCCGATGTCGCGCCAGTACCCCTTGACCGGGTAGCCGAAGAGCGGCGATTTCTTCTTCAATAGAAGCGGGAAAAGGTCCTGGGAGAAGTCGAAGTTCTCCCCCTCGGGGATGTATTTGAAGATCTCGGGCTCCAGCACGTAGATGCCGGTGTTGATGGTGTCGGAGATCACCTCGCCCCAGCCGGGCTTCTCCAGGAACTGGGTGATCCGCTTCTCCTTGTCGGTGACCACCACCCCGAACTGCAGCGGGTCCTTGACCGAGGTGAGCGTGATGGTGGCCAGCGCCTTGTTGGTCTCGTGGAAGTCGATCACCTTCTGCAGGTTGAAGTCGGTCAAAAGGTCGCCCGAGATGATCAAGAAGCGCTCGTCCAGGTACTTTTCCGCGCACTTGACGGCGCCGGCAGTCCCCATGTCCTCCAGGGGCGTCACGTAGGTGATGCGCACCCCGAGATCGGCGCCGTCCCTGAAGAAGTTCTTGATCACGCTGGGCTGGTGGTAGAGGAGCATGACCAGGTCGGTGATCTGGTACTTCTTCAAAAGTTCCACGATGTGCAGCATGATGGGGCGGTTCATCAGGGGGACCATCGGTTTGGGGATGTTGCAGGTCAGCGGTTGCATGCGGGTTCCAAAGCCACCCGCCATAATGACAGCCTTCATAGTCACTCCTGTAAAATCGAGATTAATAAAAGCAAGGTTGAGATTAAGATTAAGATTTAGCGTGTGATCAAGTTCAAAGGGTCGGGAATGGACCGGTACGAGCGAGAGACTAAGAAGGAGAATTAACCCGACAGCGGTTTTCCTAACCTTAATCTTAATCTCAACCTCGCCGTCAGGCTCCGGCCGCCGCCTTCTGTTTCTTGGTGAGCACCCGCTTGATCTCGTCCTTGAGCTCCTGCAGGTCGCTTGACTTCACCACGTAACCGTCGGCAAGCCAGGCCGAAAAGTCGTCCTTGTAGCAGGAGAAGGCGGTGCAGAGGATGACTGGCAGGGTTTGCCGCTCCTCCACGATCCGCTTCAGGAGCTCAATGCCGCTTTCGGTCTTCAGCTTGATGTCGAGCACCACCAGGTCGAAGGAACTTTCCTGCAATTTCTCTACGGCCTCGGTGGCCGATGCGGCGGTCACTACCTGGTACCCCTCGTCGCTTAATTCCTGAGCATAGAGAAGCCTGATATTGGCCTCGTCGTCCACCACCAAAAGCTTTGCCATGTCAGATGGTCTCCTTTCTCGTTGAAAGCCTGATGCTATAGGTATTGCCACCGCCAGGGTTGCTGATGATGGCAAGCGAGCTCCCCTGGCGTTCCAAAATGGTCCTGCACAGCGACAGTCCTACTCCGGCCCCCATCTCCTGGGTCTGGAAAAACGGTGCGGTGAGCGCCTCCTGCGCCTCCCTGGTCAGGGTCCTGCCGCTGTCGGTGATCTTCAAAAGCACGTTTTCCCCTTCCGGCAGGCTCTCCACCCGGAGACTCCCCCCCTTCTTCATGTTGCCGACCGCGGTGGCTACGATGGTCCGGAAGCAGTAGCTGATCTGCTTGTAGTCGATCCATACCATGGGAAGGTCGCTGCCGAACTCGGCCCGGCACTCCACGGAGGCCTGCCGCAGGGTGTCCGCCAGCTCGGTGAGCGAGGAGCTGACCAGCTTGTTCAGATCCCAGAAGTCCATGACCGGGAAGAGCGACTCCGAATAATCGAGCACCTCGGTCAGCACCGTCTCCAGCTGCCGGGTCTCCCGGACGATCGATTCCAGGTAGCCCCGCTTCTCGTCCGCCTCGGGGGTTCCCTTCAAAAGGGTGCGGGCAAAGCCGCCGATCACCATGAGTGGGTTTCTGATGGAGTGGGCGATGCTGGAGGTGATCTTGCCCACCAGCGCCATCTTCTCCATCTTGACGATCAGTTCCTGCTGCTCGCGCAGCTTGACGTTCGCGGCCTTCTGCTTGTCGACCTCTTCCTGCAGCCGCTCGTACAGGGAGGCGCGCTCCAGGGCAAAGGCGACCGGAAAGGCGAAGGTCTCCAGGGACTGCATGTCCTGCAGGGTGATCGGCTTGTGGGTGATACAGTTGTCGGCGATGATCACGCCGATCCGCCGGTTCCTGGAGATGAGCGGCATGACCAGGAAACAGTCGACCCCCAGGATGCGGGCCAGTCCCCGGTCGAGGTCCGGGTTGTTGAGCGCGTTTTCCACCAGGATCGGCTTTTTCCCCTGCAGGGCACGGTTGAAGATATGCCCCTGGTCGGAGAGCGGCACGGTGAGCTGCTCGAGGATGTCGTGGAACTTCACCTTCTCGGAGTTGAGCTTGGTCTTCTGGAAGTTCCTGGCCAGCTGCTTCAGGGTGAAGTTGGAGCGGCTGATGTCCTCCCAGGTACGCCAGGCCTCCTCGTAATCCTTGGGACCTACCCCCAGGTACCCCTTGATGTTGCGCCGCTCCTTGTCGGTCATCAGCAAGAAGGCGCGGTTCATGCCGAATCCCTTGCCGGCGGTGATCGCCGTCATGGCCACCGAGAGCACCTCGTCCAGGTCCAGGGAGGTCTGCAGCACCAGGCTGACCTCGCGCAGGAACTTGATCTCCCGGGTCTTGCTGTTCAGGAAGCTGAGCATGGCTCCCATCTGGGACTTCTGCTCGTGGAACTCGCTCAGTATGTAGGGGAGCACGTCGGACAGCGGATCGCCGGCCTCTTTCAGGCGGGCCAGGTCGTTTTTGAAGCGGGGGCAGTCGACGCACTTTTCGACCACCCGGCGGCGCTGGGAGGCGTAGAGATCCTCTTCCCCCTCACCGACGTACGGGCAATCATCGGGGGTGATCTCCTCTTTACTCCAACAGCATTCCCAATCCAAGCGCGCCTCCTGACCTCGCGGCATGATCTCATGCGGCAGGGGGGAATTATAGCAGGCTCTCATGTGGAAGCAAGATTATTCTGCGCTAATAATCAATTTTGTTAATTAACATTTTAGATTCAAACGGTTAGCGTACAGGTGGATAAAAAGGGAAAAGATGGGCTGCAGGGAGGGCTGATGCCGCTACAGAGGCGCATCCAGCCTAACAGGCGCGAAAAGACAGGATTTTTGTGGCTAAGGTGGGAAGAGGGGCGCGAACGCCCCTGGCAAGATGAACGACGGCGGCGGAGGGCTGTAATGAGAGGCTATTTGCCGGCCACCATCCGGAGCTTTTCCATGTTGAGAATGGTGACCTTGTTGCCGTCCAGCTCGATGACCCCTTCGTCCTTGAGTTTCTTGAAGGTCCGGGACAGGGTCTCGCTGACGGTTCCCAGCCGGGAGGCGAGTTCTCCCTTGCGCATGTCCAGTTCCAGGTAGGTCTTCCCCTGGAAACTGGTGCTCTTGCGGTCGGCCAGCTCGAGGAGGTAGGAGGCGAGCCGGGAGGGGGCATCGGCGAAGGAGAGCTCTTCGATCTGCCGGGCGAACTTGCGCAAAAGCTGCGACAGGGAGGCGATCAGGTTCAGCGAGAAGCGGGGGTTACGCTCCAGAAGCCCCATGAAGGCGCCCCTCGAGAAGAAGAACACCTCCCCCTTTTCCACCCCGCGCGCCTCGGCGGGGTAGCGGCCGTCGCCAAAGAAGGCGGCCTCGGCGAAGGTCTCCACCGGGTGCACCATGTGCAGCACCTTCTCGCGGCCGTCCGGCGAGATCTTGCACAGCTTGATGGCGCCCGACGCCAGCAGGTAAAAACCTTCCGCCTTCTCCCCTTCGGTGAAGAGGGTCTCCCCCTTGGCAAAGGGGCGCCGCACCGCGATCTCGCCCACTTCGGCGAGGTACTCATCCTCCAGTCCGGAGAACAGGAGGGCCTTCTTGATGATCTGTTTGGTTTCCATGCCACCTTTTTACAACAGATCAGCAGGGAGATCAAGATCAAGAAGATCTTTAACGACAGATTGAGGTCGAGCTGGGGAGCGAGCAGCTCTCCCGGAGCAGGTCGGCTCCCCCTATCGCCTGCCCGCTCTTGACGTTAATCTCGCCGTCAGCCTTCCCTCGTATTTACTTCGCACGCCAAGTCATGTATCATGCGTGGCTTCATGAAGAAGACGATCAACGCCTACATTTTCAAGGAGATACCCCCCCCTTTCCTGGTCGGCATGGGGACCTTCACCTTCGTGCTGCTGATGGGGCGCTTCCTGAAGCTCGCGGAGATGGTGGTGGAAAAGGGGGTCCCGCTGGGCGACGTGGCCCGGATGGTGATCTACCTGCTCCCTTCCTTCTGGCTCTTTACCATCCCGATGGCGCTTCTGATGGCGGTCCTGCTCGCCTTCGGCCGGCTGTCCAGCGACAGCGAAGTGACCGCCATGAAAAGCTGCGGCATCAGCCTGTACGGGATGCTCCCCCCGGCCCTCATCTTCGCCTGTTTCGCCTGCGCGGGCTGCCTGGTGATCGCCGTCTACGGTATCCCCTGGGGCAACAGTTCCTTCAAGAAACTGCTGGTCGATGTGGCGCAAAACAGCGCCGGGGTGATGGTCAAGGAGAAGGTGTTCAACGACGCCTTCCCCGGCATGGTCATCTACGCCGACAGCTTCGACCACAAGCGGCAGAGTCTGGAGGGGATCATCATCCATGACGAGCGCAATCCCAACCAGCCTTCCACCATCTTCGCCACCAGCGGCACCCTCCTTTCCGACCGCCGGGCCCACTCCATGGAGTTCCACCTGAGAAACGGCAGCATCCACCGCCCCGGCGAAGGTCCCGACGGCTACCGGATGGTGGAGTTCCAGGAGTACGACCTGCGGGTGGCGCTCAAGACCGAGCCGCAGCTCTTCAAGGGGGAGGGGGAGATGACCCTGCACGAGCTGAGTCATCCCGCCTACTACTTCGACCGCGCCGCGCGCCGCTCCATGCTGATCGAGTATCACAGCCGCCTGGCCCTCCCCTTCTCCTGCCTGGTGTTCGCCCTGCTCGCGCTGCCGCTCGGCATCCAGAACAAGCGCTCCGGCAAGGCTGCCGGCTTCTCGCTGAGCATCGGGGTCATCCTCTTCTACTACATCACCCTCTCGGCCTGCAAGACGCTGGGGGAGAAGGGATTCCTGACCCCGGCGCTGGGGTGCTGGAGCCCCAACCTCATCTTCCTGCTGCTCGGCATCTATCTGCTCAAGAAGGCGGCCGCCGAGGAGCCGCTGCCGCTCATGCTATGGTTCGCGAGTCTTAAGGCGAAGCTTCCCGCCCTGCCGGCTGCGTTCAGCAGGAGGGGGCGCGGATGAGGATTCTTTCCCGCTACGTCGCCAAGGTCTACCTGCGGATGCTCTGTCTCTGCATGGGGGCTTTCATCGCCATCTACCTGGTAGTCGACTTCATGGAGAAGATCGCCCGCTTCACCAGCCACGGCGCGCACTGGTACCATATCGCCCTCTTCTTCGTGGCCAAGACCCCCGAGATCGTCAGCCAGGCCGCCCCCCTGGCCGTGCTGATGGCGACCCTTTTGACCCTGGGAACCCTGTCCATGAATTCCGAGCTGACCGCCATGCGTAGCTGCGGGGTCAGCCTGGTCCGCATCGCGGCACCCATCCTGGGCATCGCGCTGCTTATCAGCGTGCTGAGCCTGGTGGTAGGCGAAGTGGTGCTGCCCAAGAGCTACGCGGAGAGGACCTACGTGCAGGAGGTGCTGATCGAGAAGAAGAGCCCGAGCGCCTACTTCCGCCAGCACAACATCTGGCACCGCGAGGAGGGGGCCATCCTGAGGGCGAGCCTCTTCGATCCGCAGGCCGCCCAACTGAAGGGGATCACCCTGTGGGAGCTTGCCCCCGGGGGAAGCTCGCCGCTGCGGCGGACCGACGCCAGCTCCGGCATCCTCGACCAGCGTGGGTGGCTTTTGCAGGACGCCGTGGTGAGGGAGTTCAGGGGGGGAGAGATCGCCGTCACCCGGAAGGTTCCGCAGTTGAGGGTCGACCTCAAACTGAAGCCGGCAGACCTCAAGGTGCTGGGCAAGTATTCCGACAGCATGACCATCGTCGAACTCCGCCGCTACTGCAACAAGCTGAGAGCCAGCGGTTACGACCCCACCCGCTACCTGGCCCAGATGCACAGCAGGTTCTCCATGCCCTTCGGCTGTGCGGTGATGGCCTTCCTGGGGATACCTTTTGCCCTGCGCAGCGGTCGATCCAGCGGCATCGCGGTCGGCATCGGGCTCTCGCTGGCGATCGGCTTTCTCTACGTGGTGGTGAACTCGGTGATCATCTCCTTTGGCCAGGCAGGGGTGCTCCCCCCGGTTGTGGCGGCCTGGGCCACCAACTTCATCTTCCTGCTGGTCGGCATCTGGTTCTCGCTGACCGTCGAGAATTGACAAGCAGTAGGGTCGGTGCTTTATTAGATTGCAAAGATTCGTCTCTTATTAAAGTCGGAGGCCCGCCGTGTACCGTCACCTGATCAATGCCCTGTTGCTGTCCGTCTTGCTGACTGCCGCCGCGCTGGCCCAGGTGGCGCCCCTTCCGGACGTTGCCGAGAAGAAGCTTCCTCCCCTCACCATCCTCAGCATCATCCCCGCCCAGGGTGAGCCCGGCACCCCGGTCACCGTGAACGGAACCGGCTTCACCGAGACCACCACAGCCTTCCTTGGCAGCAAGGAATTGCACACCGTGGTGGCAGGAGACGGCAGGATACTCTCCTTCGAGCTTCCAGACCTTCCCGCCGGCGCCTATGCCCTCTATGTGAGACGGGAAGATGGCACGGCAAGCCGCGCCTTCAACTTCATGCTGCAGTCGCCGACTCCGACCCTCACCGCCCTCACCCCCGGCACGGTGGTGGCCTGCGCCGCCGGACGTGACCGCGAGGTGGTGGTTTCAGGAAGCAACTTCCAACCCGGCAGCCGCGTCCTCTTCGATGGCGCCGCTATTCCCAGCCGCTTCATCTCCAGTGCCGCGCTTGCCTTCGCGGTACCGCAGCTCCCCGGGGGACTGCACCAGGTGCAGGTTGCCAACCCCTCCAACGCCACTTCCAGCACCCTCGGGCTCCTGATCGACGCCAAACCCGAGATCCTCAGCGTCTCAGTGGGCGCAGACCATGTCGTCTTCTACGATCTGATCATCAATGGCAGAAACTTCTTCCAGGCCTCCACCCTGGTGGCCGACGGAGCGAGGGTCACCACCTTGCAGGCACCGGTGGGAGAGCAGGACCAGATACTTTTCCGGGGATGCAACCAGATCATCTACCAGCGCCACCCCTATGACTCGACCCCGCGCCAGATCATGCTGCAGGTGGTCAATCCCAACGGCGACGAGAGCGGAGTCTTCTCAATCAACGCGCCGTAGCCGGCTTCCTCCGCCATCTTGTGCCTTTACCCCCAGCTTCGTCCTGGCCGTCGAACGGAAGGGGACGCCATCCCGGCTTCCGCAGCAATTGCCTCTCCGTCACCAGGCAACCCCCTTCAACGGGAGTGGGCCCCATGCCTCCAGGGATTCATCCTCAGATTCTTCCTCCGGGGATCCATCCTTCGGCAATCCACTAAAGAAACGTCACGCCCCCTTTGAGAGAGGGGAAGCCTCCATGTTCATCGGCCGATGGTCAGGTTATTGAGCCCGCACGGGACCTGCGCCCTCCCTTCCGGAGAAGGGGTGCAGGTGGGGATGGATTTGCCGTTGAAGTGCGGATAAATAAAAGGGAAGGGAAGTAGTTTGGGGAGGTAGCGGCCGGCGGGTCAGCTGACCGGTTCTTCCAGGACGACCAGGTAGCCGTCCGGGTCAAAGCACCACAGTTCCCGGGATCCGTACGGCTTTAGCTGGAGGGGGTAGAGGATCTCGAGGTCTTCTTCCATCAGTTCCTGGTAGATGTCCTCGATGTCGGTGACTTCCAGATGCAGGGTTATCCCCACCCCGCGCGGGAAGTTGTCGATGCGCGCCTTGAGGATGGGATGAGCCCGGCCGATCGCAGCTTCCTGCACGAAGATCACCTGGCAATCGCCACCGCAGTTAAGCACCAGGTGCTCAGGAGCTCCGAACGAGGTGACCGGCCTTTCGACTGGCAGATCCAGTATCCCCGCATAAAACGCCTCGGTGGTGTCGAGGTCGGCGACCGAAAACTGGATGGAGACGGGGGATCTGACCACGGGTGCCTCCTGAGCCGCGCTGCCGCCCCGGACTAAAGCTGCGACAAAGCGGCTATTGGCCGAAGAGGTTGCTTGTGTACCGGCTGATGACGACGAGGGAGTTGGTGAAGATCAGCACGCCGACCAGGATCATCACGATCCCGGTGCAGACTTCGAAGATCCGGATGTGCCGTTTGAAGCGCCGGAAAAAGACCAGGAAGTGATGCATGGCGAGGGCGGCCAGGAAGAAGGGGAGCCCCAGTCCGATCGAGTAGGTCAGCAGGAGCCAGACCCCCCTCCCCTCGGTGGCCGCCACCGCCAGGATGGTTGCCAGGATGGGACCGATGCAGGGAGTCCAGCCGGCGGCGAACACCACGCCCACGATGAAGCTCCCCAGGTAGCCGGCGGGTTTGCGGTGCAGGGTGATTTTCTTCTCGCCGAGCAGCATGCCGATGTCGAACACCCCCGAGACGTGGATGCCGAAGACAATGATCAGGATGCCGCCTATCCGCCTGATGGCAGCCTTGTGTTCGTGGAGAAAGTCCCCCAGGAAGCTGGCGGAGGCGCCCAGCAGCACGAAGACGCAGGTGAAGCCGGCGATGAAGAGCAGGGAGTGAATGATGGTCTGCTCACGCACCTTGTGGGTGGGGTGCTCGGCGTTGAGGTCGGCGAAGGAGAGACCGGTGATGTAGGTGATGTAGGAAGGTATCAGCGGCAGGACGCACGGCGAGAGAAAGGAGAGCACCCCCGCCACAAATGCGCCTATGATGCTGATATTCGCGTCCATACTCCCCTCCTATAATTCTGCGTGCCTAGCAGCCTGCACACTATTTTTTCCTGATGATCTCGTCAAGTGCGGAAAGGACCTCGGGAGAGCTCCAATCCATCGAACCTACTACCTTTTTTAGTATAACACCCTTCTGATCAACCACAAAAGTCTCCGGGACCCCGGTGGTGCCGTAGAGTCTGGAGACCTTGCCATCGGTGTCCAGAAGGGCGGGAAGGGTGAGGTTCTCTTTCTGGAAGAAGGAGGTCACGGCGTCTTTACCCCCTTCATCTATGGAGATGGCCAGCATCTGGAAAGCCTTGCCCTGCATGGCCTGGTTCAGCTTGACCATGGAGGGTACTTCGGCGCGACAGGGAGGGCACCAGGTGGCCCAGAAGTTGACCAGCACCACCTTCCCCCGCAGCGAGGAGAGCTGGACCGCCCGGCCGGACATGTCCTTCAGGGTGAAGTCGGGGGCGGGGTTCCCCTCAATGGCAGGCAACGCGGCCTCTTCCTTCTTCTTGCTGCACCCGGAAGCCACCATAACCACAACCGCCAGCAAAACCACGGCAGACATCAAACGCTTCATCATTTCCTCCCCGGCTGAGTGATTTGATATTTCTCCATCCTGTAAATCAGTGTGTGGCGAGGGATGCGGAGGAACTTGGCCGCGGCGGTCTGGTTCCAGTCGCAGCGGGCCAGTGCCTCCAGCACCGCCTCCTTCTCCAGCTGCTCCAGGGAATATCCGCCTGCCGGCAGACGGAGAACGCCCCCCTCCTGCCCGGAGGGCGCGGCGGAAAGCTTCTCCGGCAGCTCGTCCACATCGATCTGGTCAGTTTCCCTCATGATCAGCAGCCGCTCGACCGTGTTCTCCAGCTCGCGCACGTTGCCCGGCCAGTTGTAGGCGGTGAGCCGCGCCAGTGCCGGCTTGCTGAAGGTAACCTTCTCCGCTCCGAACTTGCTGCAGAAGTAGCGCAGCAGCAGCGGGATATCGTCCACCCGCTCCCTCAGCGGCGGCAGCTTGATGGGAATGACGCAGAGCCGGTAGTAGAGATCCTCCCGGAACCGCCCCTCGGCGATCCACTTCTCCAGGTCCGCGTTGGTAGCCGCGACCACCCGGACGTCGATCTTCTGGGGGGCACTGCCTCCTACCGGCTCGACCACCCGCTCCTGCAGGACGCGCAGAAGTTTGGGCTGGAGTTCGACCGGCAGGTCGCCTACCTCGTCCAGGAAGATGGTCCCCCCGTCCGCGAGGCTGAATTTCCCGTCCTTGTCACGGATGGCGCCGGTGAAGGCCCCTTTCAGGTGTCCGAACAGCTCGCTCTCCAGGAGGTCGCGGGGAATGGCGGCGCAGTTGACGGCGACGAAGGGCGCGCTGCGGCGGGAGGAGCCGGAGTGGATGGCGCGGGCCACCAGTTCCTTGCCGGTGCCGGATTCCCCGGTGATCAGGACGGTGGCCTCGGTGTCGGCCACCTTGCGCACCACCGAGAATACCCCCTCCATGGCCCGGGAGGTGCCGACGATGCTCTTGAACTCGGCCCGGCCGGAGAGTTCCTCCTTGAGGAGCCTGTTCTCCTCGGAGAGTCCCCGCAACTGGAGCCCCTTGCGGACGGTGAGCTTCAGCTCGTCCCGGTTGAACGGTTTGGTGAGATAGTCAAAGGCACCAAGCTTCATGGCCTCCACCGCGGTATCGATGGCGCCGAAGGCGGTGAGCACGATGACCACGGTGGCGGGCGCTTGTTCCTTGATGGACGACAGCACCTGAAAACCGGTGATTCCCGGCATCTTCAGGTCGGTGATGACGACTGCCGGCTCCTTTTCGGCAAAGAGCTGCAAACCGGTCTCGCCATCGGCCGCGGTGAAGACGCTATACCCCTCCTGCTGCAGGTTATACTCCAGCACGCGCCGCAACGAACTGTCGTCGTCTATGATCAGTATCCTGGGAGGCATCGGTTCCTATCGGTAAGAGAAGGCTTGCAGCCAATTCCACGTTTTACCCGATTTGGGCGGCCAGGGCAATCTTATAATGAGTGATCGGCCAGGGTGACTGGAAAGTGAACGGGAGGTGGGGGGCAAGATGAAGCGCAAGGGGCGGCGCGACTGGCCAGCGGAACATCTGAGAGGAGAGGCGGCAATAGCCTGCCTTGCCGGCCTTTTTGGCCAGCGGAGAGAGGGTGACCTAAAAGCGGGAGCTGGAGGGGCCGGCTACGGCCGCCTACCCCTCGGCCGGCGGGCTGAGCCAAGGTAGCTGAGGGTAAGTTCCCTGGTTCCAATGGCCAGCGGAAGCAGGTTCTCGTGCTTTGTCAGCGCATCGGCCACCGTGCGGCCGTCGGTGATGATGACATCGTCATCACCAAGGCAGGTCTTGGCGAAGTAGCTGCCAGCCGTGCTGGAATAGACCGTTATGCTGAAGAATTCGCCGTTTACTTCCAGTTCCGATGAATGCAGCGGAATCGTCTCTTTGTCCACATCATCCCCCCGAGATAACATTGCACATTTGGGAGACGGTAGCAAAAAACAGACCAGTGGCGGCCGGGATGATGGGAGATTTTGCAGGGCAGGCGGGAAAGTCCCGCCAAGCCGCAAGATAAGCGGGACGGCTACCGGAGCACAGTTCAACAATTATTAATTAATTGACTGGTCGCATTGGGCAAGTGAGGAATGAGTGGTTAAATGACCAGACGCTAACGTTATTTAACGCGCGTGACCACGTACTCGGCGAGATCTGCCATAGCCTCGCGAACGGGGGAGGGGGGGAAGTTCTCCAGGTGTTTCTTGCACAGCGCGATGTGCTCCCGGGCCGCAGCGACGGTGTGCTCGATACCGCCGTAGCGGTGCACGAGCTCGAACACCTTGGCGAAGTCCTCGTCGGAGAGAAGCTCCTTCTCGACGACCGCCGCGATCACCTCGCGTTCCTGGGGAGTGCACTGCTGGAGGGTATGGATAAGGGGAAGCGTGATCTTCCCTTCTTCGAGGTCGTGCCCGATGCTCTTGCCGAACTGCTCTTCGCTGGCCGTGTAATCGAGGGTGTCGTCCATGAGCTGGAAAGCGATGCCCAGTTCCATCCCGTAGTCGGCGACCGCCTGCTGCAGTTTCGGCTCCACCCCGCCCAGGATGGCTCCGACTTCGCAGGCGGCGGAGAGCAGGATGGCGGTCTTGGAGCGGACCACCTCGATGAAACGCTCCACCGTGATGTCGAGATCGCTGGTCACCACCAGTTGCAGCACCTCGCCTTCGGCGATGATGGTGGTGGCATCAGCCAGCACCTTCAGGATGCGGAGGTCGCCGTCGGCCACCATGAGAGAGAACGACTTCGAGAAGAGGAAGTCGCCCACCAGCACGGAGGCCTCGTTCCCCCAGAGGGTATTGGCGGAGGCGAGGCCGCGGCGGAGATTGGCGTTGTCGACCACATCGTCATGGAGCAGGGTGGCGGTATGGATGAACTCCACCACGCTGGCCAGGGGCACGCTCCGGTCCCCCTGGTAGCCGCACAGCTTGGAAGCCAGCAGGACCAGGGCCGGGCGGATCCTCTTGCCGCCGCTGGACAGCACGTACTCGCCAACCTTGCGGATCAGCGGGACATCCGACTGCAGATCCTTCTTGAACTGCAGTTCCACGTTTTTCAGATCTTCCCCGATAAGGGCAAGGGCTGCATCCATAACAAATGCCTCGGTTCTCTTTACTGGCGCGCCAACGCCACGTTCACAGCCCAAATTTCCGGCCATTCCTCGTGGCGCCCTAGCGTACCTCTAAACTGCTGTTTGACGGGGCACTGTAACAAATCCCGCTTCATTATTCAAGGCATTTCCTTAGGATTTATGCATATCGAGGCCGCAGCAGCGGGGGAGCGGCAGGCACCACGCGCCCCTTCCGCCGGAGCGGCACCCCCACCTCGCCGGTCGCGCCCCCATGCTGAGCAAGGCCAAGGAAGTGCCACGGGAAGAGGCACCTTGGCAGGTGGCCCACCTTGGGCCGCAGCTGCCATTCAGTACTACCCGGGCAAATCTGCGCAGCTGCACTTTCCGGCTCGGCGACTTCGGCTATAATTTTCCGGACGGTTTTCGTCGCGACAACTGCCTTAAGAGAGAGAACCACCTCCGCCGCAACCTGACCTCAGCTTCCGGTCTTCCAGTCGGCAGCAGGTCACCCTGTTCAGGCAGATCCAGCCCCCCCCGCACATCGCAACGCGTGTTCATCACCAGTGGGAAGCCATCCCCGAGGGTCAGGGCCGGCCTGTTCGGCTAATGAGACTTCCCCCCCGGGGTCCATAATGAAAGAGATTGAATAAATTTTAATCTATGCTATCATGCCGGCGGCATTGACCAACTGAGCGCCGTGCGGCGGAAGAGACCAGCTGAAAAACACCACCCCAATCCGTTGGTACGGGAGGAACCATGCAAAAGCAGCAACTGTGGGATCGCTACAAGAAGAGGCTCTGCCACAACGCCGAGTTGGGGATGACCCTCGACACCAGCCGGATGAACTTCAACGACAACTTCGTGGCGGAGATGGAGCCGCGCCTGCAGAAGGCGTATCAGGCGATGGCCGAGCTGGAGGCGGGCGCCATCGCCAACCCCGACGAGAACCGGATGGTGGGGCATTACTGGCTGCGTGCACCGGAACTCGCCCCCGACAAGGGAATCTCTGAAGAAATCATCGGCACCCAGGCCTCCATCAAAGCCTTCGCCGCCTCGGTGCACGCCGGCAACATTACCGCTCCGGCCGGCGTCCACTTCACGAAGCTTCTCATCATCGGCATCGGCGGCTCCGCCCTCGGCCCGCAGTTCGTGGCCGACAGCCTGGGCGGCAGTGCGGACCGGATGAAGACCTACTTCTTCGACAACACCGACCCGGATGGCATGGACCGCATCATCGCTGAATTGGGCAACTCCCTCCAGCAGACGCTGGTCCTGGTCATCTCGAAAAGCGGTGGGACCAAGGAGACCCGCAACGGCATGCTGGAAGCGCGGCAAGCCTTCACCAGGGCGGGGCTTAACTTCGCGGCGCAAGCGGTGGCGGTCACCGGCGTCGGCAGCGAACTCGACCGCACAGCCTCGCAGGAGGGGTGGCTTGCCCGCTTCCCGATGTGGGACTGGGTAGGCGGCCGGACCTCGGTCACCTCGGCGGTGGGACTGCTGCCGGCTGCGCTGCAGGGAATCGACATCAACCTCCTGCTGGACGGCGCGAGGCTTTGCGACCAGAGCACGCGAGGCAGAACCACCGCGAGCAATCCGGCAGCACTGCTCGCCCTCTCCTGGTACCACGCCACCAAAGGCAAGGGAGAGGCGGACATGGTGATCCTGCCCTACAAGGACAGGCTCCTGCTGTTTTCGCGCTACCTGCAGCAGCTGATCATGGAGTCACTGGGGAAGGAGCTGGACCTGGACGGCAAGCAGGTGATGCAGGGCATCTCCGTCTACGGCAACAAGGGCTCCACCGACCAGCACGCCTACGTGCAGCAGCTGCGCGAGGGGGTGCCGAACTTCTTCGCGACCTTCATCGAGGTGCTCAAGGACAGGGACGGTGCTTCCATGTCCGTGGAGCCTGGGGCAACCTCGGGGGATTACCTGTCCGGGTTCTACCAGGGGACCAGGGAAGCCCTGTACGAGAAGGGAAGGGAATCGATCACCCTTACTGTCAACGAAGTATCCCCGCTCACCGTCGGCGCGCTGATAGCGCTGTACGAGCGGGCGGTCGGCCTGTATGCCTCGCTCGTCAACATCAACGCCTATCACCAGCCAGGAGTCGAGGCCGGCAAGAAGGCAGCCGGCAGCGTGCTGAAGCTGCAGGGGGAGATCCTCGATATCCTCAGCTCCCAGCAAGGCCGCGACTTCAGCTGCGAAGAGATGGCTATGACCCTGGCGCGCCCGGATGAGGTGGAGACGGTCTTCAACATCCTGCGGCACCTGGCAGCCAACCCCGACCACGGCGTCGGCTGCTCTCGGGGGCAGCACCTGTGGGAGAGCAGGTTCAGGGCGGTTGGAAAGAATTAGCAGGCCGACTCAGGTCTGGCAGAACTCACAGTACAGCAGAGGAGTGAATGAAAGTAACAGATTTGCGAAGCGACACGGTCACCCGCCCCTCGCCGGCCATGCGCAAGGTGATGGCGGAAGCCGAGGTAGGAGACGACGTCTACGGTGAAGACGTCACGGTAAACAGACTGCAGGCAATCAGCGCTGAATTGATGGGCAAGGAAGCGGCGCTCTTCGTCCCCAGCGGCACCATGAGCAACCTTACCGCCCTGCTCTCCCACTGCGCAAGGGGTGATGAATACATCGCCGGGCAGCAGGCACACCTTTACCGGTGGGAGGGGGGCGGCGCCGCCATTTTCGGCGGTATCCAGCCCCAGCCGATCGAATTCGAAGCGGACGGCACTCTCGATCTGAAGAGGGTCGAGCAGGCCATCAAGCCACCGGACTATCACCACGCGGTGACCAAGCTGATCTGCCTGGAGAACACCCACGGGGGCAAAGTACTGCCGATGTCCTATCTTGCGGCAGCTCGGCAGCTTGCCGACAGCAGGAAGCTCTCCCTGCATCTGGACGGCGCTCGGATCTTCAACGCTGCCGTCCACTCCGGAGTACCTGCGGCCGACATTGCCGAAAGCTTTGACTCCGTTTCGGTATGCCTCTCAAAAGGGCTGGGTGCGCCGGTCGGCTCCGTGCTGTGCGGTAGTGGGGAGTTCATTGACAAGGCCCGCCGCTGGCGCAAGGTCGCCGGCGGGGGGATGCGTCAGGCGGGAATTTTGGCGGCAGCAGGGATCTACGCCCTGCAAAATAACATCGCGCGACTGGCGGAGGATCATGCCCATGCGGAGAGGCTTGCTTCAGCTCTTCAGGAGATAGAAGAGCTGTCGGTGACTCCGGCTGAGACAAACATCCTTTTCATCACGCCACCTGCAGGGAGCGCCGGTGACCTGCGTGAGGCGCTGGCACTGGAGGGAATCCTGATCGGCGGTGGCGACACCATCCGGCTGGTGACACACCTCGACGTAACGGCAGCGGACGTTAACCGCACGGTAGAGGCGATCAAGAACTACTTCGCGGCGTAACCTCAACCGGCGTGCCCTCCGGGGAAGCCCCACGAAGTCCGTTCCAACCGGCCCCGGCTCTCCTCTCCCCGAACGGGGGGAGGCAGGGTGGGGGGAGCGCCGCCCCGAACCAGGGGAGGAGTAACTACGCGGTTCAAGCTCCGTCCCCCCCTCTCTAGCCTTTCCCCGTTCGGGGGGAGGGGGCTTTCCTACCAAGGGAACTGACTACCCCTTCTGCCTGAGCGCCTCCGCATAAACCACGCTTTTCGGCATCCCCGTCTCCTGCGTTACCTTCTTCACCGCATCCTTCAGGGAAAACTCGCCCGACTGCAGATAGGCGCTCAAAAGCTCTTCCATACGGGGGGTATCAGGGATTTCCGGCTCGTCATCGGGCGCGACCAGAATGGCCACCTCTCCCCGGATTTTGTTCTCCTCCGCCTGCTCTATCAGCACGGAGAGCCTCCCCCTCAGAAACTCCTCGTAGATCTTGGTGAGCTCCCGGGCGATCACTACCTCGCGGTCGCCCAGAATCTCCAGCATGTCACGCAGGGTGGTCAGCAGACGCTTGGGCGCCTCGTAGAAGATGAGGAGCCCCGTCTCGGCAGTCAGCTGCTGCAGCTTCTCCCGCCTTCTCCCCTGCCGGTTCGATAAAAATCCGGCAAAGGTGAAGAGATCGCTGGGGAGCCCGGAGGCAGATAGGGCGGTGATGGCCGCGCAGGCGCCTGGGATGGGGACCACGCTGAGCCCGGCGGCGCGGGCATCGCGGACGATCTGGTAGCCCGGGTCGGAGACGCAGGGAGTCCCGGCATCGGTCACCAGCGCCACGTTGAGATCCTTTTGCAACTGGTCGAGGATGAAATTCCCCTTCACTTCCTTGTTGTGGTCGAAGTAGGAGGTAAGCGGACGTGAAATGCCGAAGTGGGTGAGGAGTTTCCTGGTGTGGCGGGTGTCTTCCGCCGCAATCAGATCGACCTCTTTGAGAATGCGCAGCGCACGCAGGGTGATGTCTTCCAGGTTTCCGATCGGGGTGGCGACGATGTAGAGAGTTCCGGACATAAAGATCCTTCAAAAAAAGACGAACCACGAAAAAACACGAAAGACACGAAAGCCTTGGTCAGACCTTTCGTGTCTCGTGCCTTTCATGGTCAAAGGTTTTGCTTATTTTCCCCAGTCTCTCGCGTAGCGGAAGTCGCGGTCGATGGTGCGGTTGGAAACCTTGGCGATCACCGGCAGGCGGCGCTTGAAATGGGAGCCCTGAACCTTCCGGTGCACATTGTCGATGAAGTGGGGATCGAACCCTTCGGTAATCAGTTCCTCGCGGCTCATCCGCTGGTCCACCATCCGGAACAACAGCTCGTCAGCCTCGCGATAGGTGAAGCCGAGTTCCTGTTCGTCGGTCTGCCCTGCCCACAGGTCGGCGGAAGGCTTCTTGTCGATGACCTCGCGCGGCACGCCCATCGCCTCCGAGAGTTCCCATACCTGGCTCTTGTAGATGTCGCCAATCGGATTGAGAGCGCTGGCCATGTCGCCATGCAGGGTGCCGTAGCCCAGGAGAAGTTCGGTCTTGTTACTGGTACCAAGCACCAGGCCGCCGACCTCGGCGGAGTGGTCATAGAGGATGGTCATCCTCTCACGCGCCATCTTGTTGCCGCGCCGCATGTTGTCCGCGCCCGGCACCAGGTCGAAGTAGGCATCGACCATGGAGGTAATCTCCAGGACCTTGTAGTTGATGCCCAAGGCATCCGCCACCAGCTTGGCATGTGCCTCGCTCTCCGGGTTACTGGTGCGGTACGGCATGGTGTAGGCATAGACGTTTTCCGGCCCGAGCGCCTCGGCGGCTATGAAGGCCACCAGTGCGGAATCGATGCCGCCGGAGAGTCCCAGAACCCCCTTCTTCAGTCCGACCTTGTACACCTCGTCGCGCACGAACCCTACCAGAATCTGGCGCAACAGCGCTGTATTTACGTTGAGCACGCCCATCAGCGGTTATTCTCCCTATCGATACGTTTCAGTTCCTTCAAGGTGAGCGCCATGTTCTCGTCACGCATCATGGGCGAGAAGATCCGCTCGCGGCGCAGGGCCCCTTCGTCGACCGTGGCCAGCACCAGGTCCTCATCCAGCAGCTTGCCTCGCTCCAGGACCTCTCCGGAAGGGGCCACCACCTCCGAGCCGCCCCAGAAGTTGATGCCGTCTTCATAGCCGACCCGGTTGCAGTAGAAGACGCGGCAGTTGAAGAACATGGCGGAGGTGGAGGTGAGTTTCTGCCAGGCCGCAGCCGATCCCAACTCTTCCGAGTCACTCATGCCGCGGCCGGGGCTCGACGAGAGACAGATAAGCGTGGTGGCGTTATCCATGGCCAGTATGTAGGGGGCGGAAAGATGCCACATGTCCTCGCAGATCATGATCCCGAAGCGACCGAAACGGGTGTCGAAGGCGCGGAAGCGGTCGCCGCGTGCCAGGTAGCGCTGCTCGTCGAACAGGCCGTAGGTCGGAAGATAGACCTTGCGGTGGACGTGGACGATCTCACCTTTTTCGAGGTAGATGGCTGAGTTGAAAAAACGGTAGTCGGCGGAAACCTCGACAAAGCCGACGGCGATGGAGATGCGGCGGGAAAGTTCCTTGAGCCTCACGATCTCCGGCGCGTCGAGGCGAAGTGCCACTTCGGGCACCAGGTCCTTCAGGAAATACCCGGTGAGCGCCAATTCGGGAAAGACAACGAGATCGGCACCGGCAGCGATTGCCTTTTCAATGGCGGCCTCCGCGAGGGCCATGTTGTCGCCCACAACGCCGAGCTTCGGCTTGATCTGGGCAAGGGCAACGGTGAAATTCATGAGCGTCTCCGCAATTTTTTCTCCATTACTAGCACAGCAGCCCCGCCTTTTGCAAACCTTTAGGACCACAGGGAGCCTTCGCCGCCGCAGGATCTCTTCGGCAGCAAGGCACAGCCCCCGGCCCCTCCCCCTTCAAGGGGAGGGCCGGGGGTGAGGATGGGGTAAGGGATGGTCCTGAAGTCCAAAGCAAGGACCTAGCTGAGTGCTAAGGGGCTGCGCCGGCCCCGTCCGCAGAGGAGGGGAGAAAGGAGGTTAGAGCAGCACCACCAGCACGACGCCTCCGGCAATCACCGACAGGTTGCAAACCGCGGAAATTCCGTGCAGCTTGGAAAATTCCTTGCGCAAAGGATTGTCCTTGGTGGTTGTCTCGAAGGAGACGATCTGCCGCTTCAGTTCAGCCGCGCGCGGCTCGATGTAGAAGGCCTGGATCGAGCTGAGCGTCAGCATGATGGCGAGGATGCCGGCAGCCAGGTACGTGCCATTGCCGGAGATGATGATCCTGCAGACGATTGCAATGATGCCGCAGGCGACGCCCCAGCGAAAATAGCCCGGAAAGAAAAGACCTACAATGCGGGCAGCGGTATCCCTGCTTTCGTTACGAAACAACAGCGGAGTCAGCACGAAGGTAAAAAGGGAGGCGCCTCCCAGCCAGAGGGAAATCGCCAGGCGGTAGATGATGGTCACGATCTGCATAAGGCCTCCATTACAGTGTAAAAGAGTGAGTCGCCCTCCCCTATGGTGAGAGGTGACCTGGCACAGGGGAAAGACGTGTTTCAGAAAGCAAGCTCGAAAGCGTTCCTGATGTGTTCTATCTCGGGCAAGTCGTGCCGGTGGAGCATGATGGCGACCACATCGAAACGCGCATCGGCGTCGTAGAGGCGCTTCTTCGAAAGCCAGACCAGGGCCGCCTTTGAGATCTGCCGCTGCTTGAAAGGGGTTACCGCCAGTTGCGGAGGGCCATAGTTGTTATTCTTGCGGCACTTGACCTCGACAAAGACGATCGTTCTTCCCTCCCTTGCTATGATATCGACTTCGCCACAGACACAGCGGAAGTTGCGCTCGACAATGGAGAAGCCCTCCCCTTTCAGGAAGGTGGCGGCGATAGACTCTCCGACTTCACCTTTGCCACTGTTACCACTCTTTTCTGGCATGGCCTCACCGTAATTCGGGAATGATAAGATCAGAGACAGTGTAACAGCAAGTACAAAGATGAGAAGACGAAACGGTTGTGACTCTAGAAAGAGAATGTCCCGGAGGAAAAGCCTGCAGCAGGCCCGTTCGGCTGCGATGGAAGATGTTCCTTAACACCGCTGAAGGTCTTGCGGTGGATCGGTGAGGGGCCCAATTGGGCGATGGCAGCCATGTGCGAGGCGGCTGCATAACCCTTGTGGCTGGCGAAACCGTAACCGGGATAGAGAGCATCATACTCCATCATCAGGCGATCGCGTGTGACCTTGGCGATGATAGAGGCTGCCGCGATGGAGAGGCTCAGGGAATCGCCCTGCTTGACGGTGCGCTGTGGAATGTTCATGGGGATGTTGGAAATCCCGTCGATAAGCAGGAAGTCCGGCGTGATTTTCAGGCTCTCCACCGCCTCGCGCATGGCGGAGAGGGTTGCCTGGAGGATGTTGATGCGGTCTATGAGGTCGTGGTCCCCGATGCCGACGCCGACAGCAACGGCCTCGCGGTGGATGAGACCGAAAAGCTCCTCGCGCTTCTCTGCGGTCAACTGCTTGGAGTCGTTCACCTCGGGAAGGATCAGGCCGACAGGGAGAATGACCGCTGCCGCAACTACCGGGCCCGCCAGCGGACCGCGGCCCGCCTCATCGACCCCAGCGACCTGGCGGTAGCCGCGGCGCAAGGCCTGCCCCTCGTGGGCGAGCATGTCGGGCGGAGAATTATCCTCGGGGAAAAGCCCAGCGATCATAGCAACCAACCAATAGCCACGGAGGCACGGAGTACACAGAGAAAAAATTAAATGTAGCTGTCATGAGTACCGCTGCTCGGAACCAAGAGATAGATACTCAGAAAATCATTTCCAGTCAACCACATTTCGACATCGGTCCCGGTTGCGTTTCTCTGCATTCTCCGTGAACTCAGTGTCTCCGTGGCTAATGGTCTCCCTTTTTTCCGACAAAAAAACCCCGATCGCCGTTGACCGGGACCGGGGCTCTTTCGCTTTTCTTCTTTCGACCTTACTGGCCGGCGACGTATTTGGCTTCCTTGATCCTGGCAGCCTTGCCGCGCAGCTTGCGCAGGTAGTACAGCTTGGCGCGGCGGACCTGGCCGCGGGTCACGACTTCGATCAGCTCAACCGACGGCGAGTGGAGCGGGAAGACCCTCTCGACGCCGACGCCGTTGGAGATTTTCCTGACGGTGAAGCACTCGCGGATCCCGCCGCCCTGACGGCCGATGCAAACGCCCTGGAAAGCCTGGATACGGCTCTTGTCGCCCTCGACGATTTTAACCTGCACTTTGACGGTGTCGCCCGGCTGGAACTTGGCGATCGCCTTTTTCATCTCTGCTTTTTCAATCATGTCAATCTTGTTCATTTTACACTTCCTCCCTTATCTGGAACCTCTAGACTTGCAAGATAAAAATTCGTGGCTAAATGCCGCCTTCTGCTGAAACTTCGAAAATGACGTGTAAATGTTACCTGCCGAACAGCCGGTCCAGCATGATGGCTGCCGCCGACCTGACCGACAGGTGGTTGTAATCGCCACCGCCGCTGATCGGCTCCAGCACATAATCGCTGGCCTTGAAAACCTGCTCCGTGAGGCCCCAGCCGGTGCCGAGCAGCAGCATGAAGAGCTGATCCGGGTCGGCATCCGCAAGCGCTTTCAACTCGGCGAAGGTCACGCTGTTGGGTCTGCCCGACGCTCCCGTCACCACCAGCTTCGGTTTCTTGCCTGTGCGACGCTCCACATCCGCCACCGCGGCCTGCAGGGTGTCCTCGGTCTGCAGCAGCTCCAGCGCCAGCTTTCGCTTGGGGTTGTAGGTGGAGCCCCAGCCTTCCAGCCAGTGGGTCCTGATTTTTTCCACAAGCAGCCGCTGTTCGTGGACCGGGGTTACGATGTAGTAGCGCGAGACACCGTAAGTACGGGACGACCTGGCGATGTCGTGCACGTCCAGGTTGGTCACCGCCGTGGCCACGATGTCGCGGTTCTTGTCGTAGACCGGGTAGTGGATCAGCGCGATGCTGAAATTGGCTGCGGCAGTCATTTTGCCACCTCGGCCAGAAGTTTTTTGTCAGCCTGACTCAACTCGATCGACTCGAGGAGTTCCGGCCGGGAAGCGAGCGTTCTCAGTATCTGCTCCTTGCGCCGCCACTTGGCGATCTCGGCATGGTTGCCGGAAAGGAGGATGTCGGGAACCTTCTCGCCCCTGAATTCGGGAGGCCTGGTGTACTGCGGATACTCCAGAAGGCCGTCGGCGAAGGAATCGAAGAGGGCCGAGTCGCCGTGTCCGAGCACCCCCGGCACCAGCCGCGAGACGGCATCGACGATCACCATGGCTGCGATCTCCCCGCCGGTCAGCACGAAATCCCCCAGGGAGATCTCGTCGTCCGCGAAGAGTTTGCGCACCCGTTCGTCGACCCCTTCGTAGCGTCCGCAGATGATGATCAAACCTTCTTCCCTGGACAGCTCCCCGGCAACCGCGTGGTTGAAAGGACGACCGCAGGGGGTGGTCAGTATCACCTTCGAGTTCGGGCGGCTCTCCTTCACCGCCTCGATGGCTCCGGCAATCGGCTCGACCTTCATCACCATGCCGGCGCCGCCTCCGTAAGGAGCATCGTCGGCGGTGCCGTGCTTGTCGAAGGCCCAGTCGCGGATGTTGTGCAGGCCGATCTCGATCAGCCCGCTATCCTGGGCACGCCTCAGGATACTTTCGGTAAGCGGCCCGTCAAACATCGCGGGGAACAGGGTCAGGATGTCGAATTTCATAGATCGAGCAGCCCCTCGGGAAGAGAGACCGTCATGGTGCCTTTGTCCAGATCGACCGCCAGCACCACATCTTCGAGCGCTGGGATCAAAACCTCGCGCCCGTCTTTCTTAGCTACGTACACATCGTTGGCGCCGGTCTCGATGATGTCGACCAGCTCCCCGAGCGCTTCCCCCTCCTCGGTTTCCACCTGGAGGCCCAGGAGGTCCGACCAGTAGAACTCGTCGGGGGGGAGCTCGGGAAGCGCACCCCGCTCGGCGTAGATCTCCCTGCCGACGAGGTGCAGCACCTGGTTGATATTGTCAAACGGCTTGAGGGTCAGAATCACCTTCTTGCCGTGCATCTTGGCGGAGGCCACGGAGAATTCTTCCATGGCCCCGGCCGGAGATTTCAACAACACTTTGTTAAGTTTGGAGATACTCGAGGCATCGCCTGCGAAGGGAATGACGCGCAACTGTCCCCTGATCCCGTGCGGTGCCTGGATCCTGCCGATCAATACGTTCCTACTGGACATCTATCACTCTACAATTTTTAGGATCGCTTTCTTGTTATCCTTTGTGGAAACTGCGTTGAGGAGGGTGCGGATCGCCTTGGCAGTGCGGCCCTCCTTGCCGATGATGCGGCCCATGTCTTCCTTTGCAACCGTGAGCTTGATGACGTTGGTGTCTTCTTCCATCTCCTCGGTTGCTCTAACCTGAGTCGGGTCATCAACAAGTGCCTTGGCAATGGTCTCTACAAGCTCTTTCATGGCGCTATCCTCTGTAGTGTGGGATGTCCGGTTTACCGGAACTGAGAATTAAGCGGCCGGAGAGACGAATTTCTCCCAGATGCCGGTTTTTTTCAGGATCTGCTTGACCGTGTCGGTCGGCTGAGCGCCCTTGCCGAGCCACTCAAGGGTCTTCCCTTCTTCCAGTTTGTATTCTGCCGGATTTTTATTCGGGTCGTAGGTACCGACGTTCTCGATGAAACGGCCGTCCCTACGGCTGCGGCAGTCAGCAACCACTACCTGGTAAAAGGGTTTCTTTTTAGCGCCCGCACGTGCAAGTCTGATCTTTATTGCCATTTCTTCCTCCTGGTGTTCTCGGACCTGTGGTCCGCTATCGTGTCTTGGTATTTTGTGAATCTAAAAACTGTACTTTATTTATCGATTTCGTCAAAGGGCCGCCTAGAACGGGAACATCCCTTTTCCCATCCCCTTCATCCCCTTGAGAAGTCCCTTGGGTCCCATTTTCTGGAGCTGCTTGACCACCCGCTGCGCCTCGGTGAAACGCTTGAGGAGCTGGTTGACTTCCTGGACGCTGGTGCCGCTTCCCTTGGCGATCCTCAAACGGCGGCTGCCGTTGATGATGGTATGGTCGGCACGCTCCTTGGCGGTCATGGAGTCGATGATCGCCTCGATCCTCTTCATCTCCTTCTCGGAGGGCTGGGCACCCTGCATCTGCTTCATGGCCTTGCCCATGCCGGGGATCATCGACATGATGGATTCCAGCGAACCCATCTTCTTGATCTGCTGCAGCTGGTTCTTGAAGTCCTCCAGGTCAAACTGCCCGCTCTTCTTCATCTTCTGCTGGAGGCGGGCTGCCTCCTTCTCGTCGAAGGTGGCCTGCGCCTTCTCGATCAGGGTCAGCACGTCGCCCATGCCGAGGATGCGGGAGACCAGGCGGTCTGCGTGGAACACGTCGAGGGCGTCCAGCTTCTCGCCCAAGCCCACGAACTTGACCGGCTTGCCGGTGACCGCCTTGATGGAGAGCGCGGCGCCACCCTTGGCGTCGCCGTCCAGCTTGGTCAGCACCACCCCGGTGATGCCCAGGCGGTCGTTGAAGCCGGAGGCGACGTTGACGGCCTCCTGGCCGGTCATGGCGTCAGCCACGAACAGGATCTCGCGCGGGGCCAGCTCGTCGCGGATACCCTCCAGCTCGTTCATCAGGTAATCGTCGATCTGATGGCGGCCGGCGGTATCGTAGATCACGACGTCGAAGCCGTTCAGGGTCGCGTAGCGGGTCGCATTGCGGCAGATCTCGAGCGGCTTCTGGTCGGCGGAAGAATCGAAGACCTCGATCCCCAGCTGACGGCCAAGTACCTTAAGCTGCTCGATAGCGGCGGGACGGTAGATGTCGGCGGGAACCAGCAGCGGCTTTTTCTTCAGCGTGCCCTTCAGGTACCTGGCCAGCTTGCCGCAGGAGGTGGTTTTACCGGCACCCTGCAGGCCGACCATCATGATGGCCACCGGCGGCTTGGCAGCCAGATCGAGGGAGTTGTCCTCGGAGCCACCCATCAGCTGGATCAGCTCGTCGTTGACGATCTTGATCACCTGCTGGCCGGGGGCGAGGCTCTGCAGCACCTCGGTGCCGACCGCACGGCTGCGTACCTTCTCTATAAAATCCTTGACGACCTTGAAGTTGACGTCCGCCTCGAGCAGCGCCAGACGCACCTCGCGCAGCGCATCCTTGACGTTCTCCTCGGTCATTACCCCCTGGCCGCGAAGCTTCTTGAAAACCAGGTCGAGTTTATCGGATAAAGTCTGGAACATGGAAGCCTTGTAACATGCCGCTTTTACGCGGCTTTTCCTGTCAAGGCCGGGGACGGCGCCGATGTCGGCACGCAGGTATCCCGCGGCAAGAGAGTCACTTTAGTGGATATCGCGACACAATGTCAAGAAAAATATCCGGAAGGTCTAAGAGTTACGACAAGGGGTGGGGCTGCAGGACTACAGCCGGACCACCGAGCGGGCGGTAAGCAGGCTCTCGGCGATGGTGAACATGTTGGTCACCCCTCCGGCAGCCAGGCTCTCCTTCTTCTTGAAGAAGTCGAGACAGATTCCGCAGGAGAGCACCTCGACCCCGCGGTTGCCCAAAGCCTCCAGAGCCTCGAGGACCTCGGAACCCTCGACGGTCAGGAGCACCCCGCTGTTGATGAAGAACATCCGGTCCGGCAATTCGTTCTGATCGACCAGGGTCATGATGAAGTTCTTCATCAGCAGGTGTCCCAGCTCCTCGGGGCCGTCTCCCAGCCGGTCGGTTCCGATCAGCATCACCGCGTTCCCGCCCTGCACGGCGGGCGCCTGCGGACGCGTCTCCGTCCCCGTGATGGTGAGCGAAAAGCCGCCGGGGATCGCCTCTTCCAGCACCTGGTAGCCGCGCCCCTTGGCGAAGCGGGTCACGTTCTCGCGCGGGGCGCCATCGTCGAGCAGCACCTTTAGTCCACCCTCAGCCGATTCCAGAGCCCTCTTCACCGAAACCACCGGCAGCGGGCAGGCCATACCTCTCACGTCCAATGCGTTCATCGATCTCCCTCTATCTTTTCGAAAGCCTCTCCTGACTTCCGGTACAGGTCCTGCGGCATCAGGCCTGCCTCGGCCAGCACCGCCTCCACCTCGCCCCTGACATCCTCGGCATACCGGATGGCGAGGCCGCAGTCGGCGGCCAGCGCGCGCGGCGCCGGGATGAGCAGGATCTTCAGCCGTTTTGCCTTGAGCAGCTTCTCCGCCTCCATCACCCGGTGGATGGAATTGAAGATGGCCACGTAATCGCCTTCGTTTACCACTTAAGCTCCTTTTACATTCTCCGCCCCTGCCACAACCAGATTGACAAAGGGGCCGTTAATTCATAATATCCATCAACGACGAGGTAATTGCATGCATACAGCCATACAAGTCGCCGCCCTCATCCTGATGGCGGTCGCCGTCAACATCCCCATGGGGTACCAGCGTCAGTCCTGCCGGAAATTCTCCCCGGGGTGGTGGTTCTACATTCACATCTCCATTCCCCTCATCATATACGCACGTGTCAAAACAGGCCTCGGTCTCCAGTTCATGCCTTTCACCCTCGCCGGCGCGGTAACCGGGCAGATGATCGGCGGCAAACTGTACCGGAAGAGGAACAACCTTGGCTGACCGGCGCCCCCGGATGCGAAGGCCGGCACCGGTGGCTGATCTGTTGAGCGCCATGCTGCGCGGCACCCCCGCCGAGCAGAGGCTCAAGGAGGGACGCATCTGGGTGGTCTGGGAGGAGGCGGTCGGCAGGAAGATCGCCGCCCATGCCCAGCCGGCGGCCTTCCAGGACGGCACCCTCACCCTCAACGTCGACAGCGCCCCCTGGATGCAGCAGTTAAACTTCCTGAAGCGCGAACTGGTGGCCAAGGTGAACGGTCAGCTTGGCTGCGAGCTGGTGAAGGATCTCTACTTCAAGGCCGGCAGGATCGCCAAAGCCGCTCAAACCGGCCAGCCAGCCCCCGCCAAACGCCGCCAGTTAAGCGACGAGGAACGGGACTGGATCCAGCAGCAATCCTCTTCGGTGGACGATCCCGAATTGAGAGCCGTTTTCGAGAGTCTGATCAGGAGGGACCGGGAGAACCGGTAACCGACTGCCCTTCGCCTTCCCCCGGCATTCCCCACAGCCGCGGGTGACATCAAAGACGTTCCAGCGATTCCGCTGCCCTCCTTAGCCCTTAGCCGCCAGCCCCCTATATATCCTCAGCTTCTCCTCGCTGTAGCCGCCGTCCTCGCCGCGCACCATGAGAGGCGGCTCCACCTGCAGCTCGCCGCTTCGCCCCTTGGCAAGCTCCACCAGGAACATTCTCGCCGGCATGGAGGCGTTTCCGTGCACCATCCTCAAGCGCAGCACGGCCAGTTTCAGCCTGGCCGCCTCGGCCATCAGCTCGGCAAGCCGGCAGGTGTGGTAGATGAAGCAGATACGGCCGGATTCCTTGACCAGGAACTTCGCCGCCGACAGGAAGCCGGCCAGGTCCGCCGTGCTCTCGTGCCTCGCGTCGTCGCGCCCGGCCCGGGGGCTGATCTTGCCGGTCCCGGCCCGCCGGTAGGGCGGATTGGACACCACCAGGTCGAAGGTCGACACCGGGTAGCGCTCACGCAGCGAGACGATGTCCTCGGCAACGATTTCGATGCGCCCGGAAAGACCGTTCAGGGTGACGTTGCGGGAGGCGATGCCGGCCATGGCGGGCTGGAACTCGGCGCCGGCCACCGAGACGGAATCGTCGCGGCGGGCCAGAAGCAGCGGAATGATGCCGCAGCCGGTGCCGAGATCGAGCACCCGTTCGCCCCCCCGCAGCGGGACGAAGTCGGCAAGGAGCAGCGGGTCGACCGAGAACCGGTAGCCGTGCCGGGGCTGGATGATCCGCAACCGGTAGCCGGTCAAATCGTCAAGAGTCTCTGTTTCCGAAGGTATCAGTTCCATCACTGGTAGCGGCTGGTGTGGCATCCCACCTTGGCGCGCCCGTCCCCCTAGCGCCCCTGGGACAGGGACTGGCCGGGAAGCCGGGGCCGCTTGACCGCGCTCTCCTGCTTGACGTCACCCACGATGTGCGGGGTAAAGAGCCCCATCTTGCCCAGCCGAAACTGCAGGGCAGTCTTCAAGACGCCGAGGCCATAGATGACGCTTCGGCGGAAGTTGATGGAGGAGGCATCGTCGAAGTATTTGGTGGGGCAGGAGACCTCGCCGATCCGGTAGCCGGCCCAGATGATCTGTGCCAGCATCTGGTTGTCGAACACGAAATCGTCGGAGTTGAGGTCGAGCGGCAGCCCTTCCAGGATCTCCCGCGAAAAGGCGCGATAGCCGGTGTGGTACTCGGAAAGCTTGTGGCCGAGCAGCAGGTTCTCCACCAGGGTCAGGAAGCGGTTGGCCACGTACTTGTAGCGCGGCATCCCCCCCTTCAGGGCGCCGATCCCCAGGATGCGGGAGGCCAAGACGGCATCGAACTCATCATAGGCGATCATGGAGGCCATGGCGGTGATCAGGTGCGGGGTGTACTGGTAGTCGGGGTGGAGCATGACCACGATGTCCGCGCCCAGCCCCAAAGCGGTCCGGTAGCAGGTCTTCTGGTTGCCGCCGTAGCCAAGGTTTTTCGGGTGGATGACCGTGTGGATGCCCAGCCGCTCCGCCACTTGGGCCGTGTCGTCCCTGCTGGCGTCATCCACCAGCACCACGTCGTCGACGAACTCGAACGGTATTTCCCGATAGGTCATCTCCAGCGTCTTCGCCGCGTTGTAGGCGGGAAGCACCACCACGATTTTCTTGCCATTCAGCATGGGGAGGCTCCTTTTTACGCCTGGGAAAGAGTAGCCTCGCTTGCCGCCTCGGGTTCTCCCCTGCGTTTGCGGCTAAAGAGGAGTTCCCTTGCCAGGAAGGCTGCGAAAACGACGAATGAGGCCAGGGTCAGGATTTTGCCTACCTTGAACGGGGTCGGATCGAACACGAACTGGATCTTGTGGCTCCCCGGCGTCAGGTAGATGCCGCGCAAGATGTAATCGACCGGGTAGACCTCCGTTTTCTGACCATCCACCGTCGCCTTCCACCCCTTGTTGTACTTCTCTCCCATTACCAGCATGCAGTTAGCCGTCGCGGTCGCCTCCAGCTCGATCTTTTCCCCACGGTAGGTAACTACCTTCACCGTGCCGGGGGAGGAGGTGATGTTGGCATTGGCGTTGGCGATCTGAATGGTGGGGGGACTCTCCACCAGGGCGATCTGCCGCGGGTTGAAGGCGGGATTCTGCATGATCCCCAGCGTCTCCTGCGGAGAGGTGACCACCGCAGCCGTCGGCACCAGCCAGGCCTTGGGCAGCACCTGGCGGTTCTCCACGATAACCGAACCGGTGGGGGATTGGAAAACCGGCACGTAGCGCGCCGGGTCGAACTTGGTCTTATCCTGCTCGTATTGCTCCTTCGACTCCACCAGGAAACGGAGGTTGATCAGGTCGGGCATCGAGGAGCCGAGCGTGAAGGTATCCAGGAAGTCCTGCCAGCGCCGCTGCTGGACCGCGTTGGAGGTAAACATGACCGGGATGTTCTCGGAAACGTACACCATGGGGTCGCCGTTCATCGGGAGCACCCGGTAGCCGTCCACCTTGTCGGCCAGGAAGGTAGTCTCCGGCGTCTTCACCCCGCGGGCCTGCTGCGGCTCATCGACCAGGAACATGAATTTGGCGTTCACCCTCCCGACGTCGGCGAGGTAAAGGGCCAAAAGGACGAGGGGAAGCGCCTTCACCCCCAGCCGCCCCCGCTGGAACAGGAAGAAGGTGGCGGCAAAGAGTGCCGAGAGCCAGGCCGCGATGCCGGTCTCCATCACCAGGTTTCCCCACCTCTGCAGGATGAGCTCCGGCCCGCCCTGCTCATAGCGGGTGGGCTGGCCGATGATGTCAATCAGGCGCTCGATCCAGAAATTTTTCCCGATCACCTCGATCCCCATCACCACCAGCAGTGCCACCGGCAGCAGGAAGATGCCGAGCAGGTAGCGCCTAAAGGCCCTGGTAGCGCGTACCGCCGGGTCGAGCAGGAGATCGAGCCCCAGGGCGGAGAGCACCCCGAGCCCCAGCACCGGGATGAACATGATCATCTTGGGGACCCGGAAGCGGTTGATGCCGGGGAAGTAATCGAACAGGAAGTTGTAGAAGGGGGTGTACTTGCCCATCGAGAAGAAGACGCCGACCACGATGGCGGCGAGAGCCAGCCAGGTGTAGCGGTTGCGCCGGAAGATGAGCGGCAGCGGCAGAAGCAGCCAGGGGAGCAGCCCCATGTAGCTCAGAGTCTGGGTGAAATTCATCCGCCCCCAGTAGAAGGAGGTGATGTTCTTGGGATTGTCGCCCGCTTCCTGGCGGGAATAGCCGAACATGCCGGGGATGATGAAGGCTGCGGTCTCCTCGGGGGGCATGGACCAGGACATGGCCTCCTCGCGGCTCATCCCGCTGCTGGGCTGCGAAGAAGTGCCCGCGGAAGCAGAGACGGCGGTGGCGCTTCCCCCCCGGTTGGTGTCCTTGGCCCAGTTGGAAAGCGGAGCCAGCGAGATGGCGACCGTGGACAGAAAGAAAACCAGCAGGGTCACGTTCAGCCCCACCAGGCGGGCGACCTCCTTGCCGGCGGGACGCTCCTTCACCAGGATGCCGATGCTGCGGGCGATGCCGTAAACGCCGATCGCCAGGCAGGTGTAGTAAGCAACCTGCCAATGGGTGTGGAAAAACTGGAAGGCGAGGGTAAAGGCCGTTACCAGGAAGTAGAAGATCCGCCGGGTCTGGAAGCCTTTCTCCAGGAAGTAGAAGGCCCAAGGCGCGAAGGAGATGGTGGCGAGCTTCATGACGTGACCGGCATTGATGAGGGTAGCGTTCTCGGGGGCCAGCGCAAAGATCAAGCCGCCCAAAAGCGCGGCGACCCGGCTGGCGCCGATCACCCTGCAGCAGAAATAGGTGCCGGCCGCGCCGAAGAAGAGGTGCAGCACGATGTACCACGCCACGTTTTCCGGGAGCGGGATGAGCCCGAAGACCAAGTTGCGCAGCAGCAGGAGCTGGGCGGAGGCGGAGCCGCCCTCGACGGTGGTTCCGCTGTTGACCAGGGTGCTCCAGTCCGCAGTCAGGGTGACCTTGAAAAGGTCCAGGAACTTCTCGCTGCTGTAGTGCTTGATCCCCCAGTAGAACTCCGCGATGATGTCCGGAGCCCTGATGATCTGGTGGGTGAAGAGGATCTTGGAAAAGAACGCTATGAGGACCGCCAGCAGGATGCCGATAAAGAGCAGGTCTTTTCTTCTTTCAGTCATGAAAAAGACTCCGTACAAAAAAGGTATCTTTCACGCCAAGACGCCGAAGCCAGCAGGTAATCCGGGCGCCTTGTGCAGGTAGTGTCAGTCAGTCCTTGCCGGTCGCGTAGAACTGGGCCAGCCGGCGGGCAGCCTCCTGCCAGTTGAACCGCTCCAGCAGGAACCTCCTCCCCGCCGCTCCCAGCTGGCGCCGCTTTTCCGGCGCTCCCAGCAGTTCGATCGTCCTCTGCGCCATCTGTTGCCAGTCGTCCGGATCGCACAGTATGCCGGAGCGGCCGTCGTCGATGTACTCGGCGAGCTGTCCCACCCGGTCGGCCACCACCGCCCGTTTCGCCAGCAGGATCTCGGTCAGCTTGGCGGGACACTTGGTCCGGTTCACCAGGGTATCGGTGAAGGGATAGATCGCCACATCGGCTGCCGCCAGGTAATCCGGAATGGAGGGAGGCTCCACCCACCCCGCCATGACCAAGGCGTCCTGGAAACCGTCCTCCCGGGCCGCCGCCACCAGTCGCCGCTCTTCGTCGCCGCGCCCCTTTCCCACCACCAGAAAGCGGACGCAGGGCACCTTCCGGAAGATCTCGGAGAACAGGTAATGCAGCTTTTCCTGGCTGAACTCGAAAAAGCGGGTGTAGAGGAGCACCACCGGCGCCTCGCCCAGGCCGTGCCTTTCGCGCACGCAGGCGCCCTCCCCCGGAGCGGACTCGACGGCGCCGTTGGGGAGGTAGATGAGGCGGCCAGGGGATACGCCACTAGCGGCGGCCAGTTCCTGCAGGGCACGGCTTGCGACGCTCACGCCGACCGCCCGGTTGAGCAGCCACTTTTCCTGGAACTCGTAGAAACGCTTCTCGGCGCCGCCGTAGGAATGGAGCTCGTTCATCCCCCCCTTCCCTTCCCAGTCGTCGGTATCGACGAAGAGAGGGGGCAGCCTGACCCCGCTCCGCTGCAAAGCGATCTGCAGCATGGCCGCCACGCCGCCGTACCCCTTCGGCTTGAAGAGGTGCACCAGGTCCGGCTTCTCGGCCAGCGCGGCGCGGAACATGCGCCAGGCCAGCGGCGCCACCGCGAGCGCCTTGTGCCTGGGCCCCAGCGTCACGTTGCGCAGCCGCACACCCCGCACGATTTCGGTCTTGCCCGAATCCTCAGGGTTGGTGTAGGGCGGCGCGACGATCACCACCTCGTGCCCCAAAGCCTGCAGCTCCACGGCGAGCGGGATCATCCGGGCGAGCACGGTCCCCTTGGGACGGATGCCGAATGGCGCCAGGAAAACGATCTTCAAGAAGCCCCCTTCTCGGCGTTGCCCCGCCCCCTTACTTCACGGGGGTGCGGTCCAATGGATTACCATAAAGAAAACCGGCGGCACTGTCCACAGATAAAAGCTTTAGCGCGAGGCCGCTGACGCCGGGGCGTGGCACTCCGTCACCGCGCTCGCCACCAGTTCCTGGTAGAGGTCGGCGAAGCGGCCGGCCCGTTCCGCCATGTTGAAGTTGTCGCCCACCCATGCTATGCCTGCCTGCCCGATGGCAGTTCTGAGCGCGGTGTCGGCCAAAAGCTGGCCAATGCGTGCGGAAAGAGCTTCGATGTCGCCCGGCTGCACCAAGAATCCGTTCACGCCATCGACGATTATTTCGTCCATGCCGACAATGGCATTGGCGATCACCGGCAGTCCGTGGGACATCGCCTCCAGGATCGAGATGCTCATGCACTCGTTGAGCGAACTGTGGACGAGAATCGCCGCCTGTCGCATGACCGAGGCGGCATCTTCGGTCGGTCCCGGGAAAAAGACGCGGTCGGAAAGGTCATGTGCGCGCACGAATTCCTTAAGCCCCTTGGCATAGCCCCGGGCGGAGAGCCCCACGGTGCCGTAGAAGTACAGCTCGGCGTCCGGATTCAGGTGCGCAAACGCCTGCAGCAACAGCAGCTGTCCCTTGTTTTTGTTGATGCTGCCGAACATGACAATCCTCGGCCGTGACGTTTTGGCATCTCCCTTGGCAGTTTCCGGAACCGTGACGGCATTCGGGATGGTCTGGCGCCGCAGTGCCGGGACCTCGGCATAGTGATCGGCACAGTTTTTCGCGCAGAAGACGACGCAGTCGGCCGAGCCCACCGCCTTCACCAGCAGCCTGCCGAACCGCCCCGGCTTTTCGTGCAGGTGCAGCAGCACCTTTGCCCCCAGCTTCTTGGCGCAAAGGGCCGAGAAAGCCAGCACATAGCTGTTGACGTGAATCAGGTCGGCCTGAGGGGCCATCTTCCACAGGTAGATATTGAAAAGAAACCGGTTGGCCCGCCAGATGAAGGGAAGGCGAGGCCCCAGCGAGCGGACCTCCACACCCGCGGCCCGCAGCTCCCTGGCATAGACCCCATCGTAGGCGAAGAGCGCGGCAGGGGTGACCCGCGACCGGTCCAGCGAGAGGATCAGCGAGGCGATGACGGCAGGAACCCCGCTTCTGCGGGAATCGTGCAACATGTATAGGACCTTCAACGGCTGGGCCATCGGGCGCTCTCCTTAGCGTCCTGCGAGATGCTGCAGAAAATAGTTGATCAGGAACCCGCTCCCCAGGCCGGTCTTTTTCATAAGCTTCGGGAAATACAACGGCTTCAGCGAGAGGTGCCGGTTCCCCACAGCCTTCTTGCAGAAGACCAGCCAGCGCTCCATCAGCATGCGGGAGAAGGCAGGCTCGGGGTAGATGCGGGCCTCATCGTTGACCGTCTTCAGCTTGCAAAGCCACGCCTCGGCCCGGGCAAAGAGGTCGCCGATCCCGTCGCAACAGCAGGTGGCGATCGCCTGGTGAATCTCCATCTCCCCGCGGGACGGTTCGATCCCCATGCCACGCAGCAGGGCCAGGCGCACCTTGCCTGCCGTGTCACGCTGGCCGGCAGCCTGGCTCTGGGTGACCTGACCCGGGTGGACGCGGTAGCGCAACAGCACCTCGCCGAGGTTGGCCAGCTCGCAGTGCTGCGCCGCCCTCACCCACAGTTCGTAATCCTCCGCGTTCTTGTAGGCGGGATCGTAGCAAAGGCCGAAGTCGCCGACCAGCTTACGGCGCAGCATCACCGTCGGGTGGCCGAGCATGGAGTCGAACAAGAGCCCGCACCGGATGCTTTCGGACGAGGTGCTCCACTGCAGCGTCTTTTCCGGCCCCGCTCCGAACTTCCTGAACCAACTGCCGCAGACTCCGACCTCGGGATGGCTCTCCAGGAAGGCGACCTGACGCGCAAGCCGCTCAGGGAGGCTCACGTCGTCGCAATCCATGCGGGCGATAAACTCCCCATTAGCGGCCTCCAGCCCACGGTTCAGCGTGAAGATGAGTCCGGAGTTCTGGCCGTTACGGAGGAGTCGGATGCGGGGATCACGGTAGGAGGCCGCTATTTCGGCGCTGGCGTCCTTGGAGCCGTCATCGATAATGAGGAACTCAAAGTCGGTGAAGCTCTGCCCGAGGATGCTGTCGATCGCCTCCCGCAGGTGCTGTTCGCCGTTGTAGACCGGCATCAGGACAGTTACTTTCACAGCCTCAGCCATCCTTTCGGGATCAGGTCCGCGGTGTTGACCGCCTCGTTGTTGAACCACTTCTTGGGCGCGATCACCAGTTGGCCGGCATGCCCCGCGAGCCAGGCACCCCACCAGCTGAACGAGCTGTTGGCGATGACATGATGGCGGCACAGCGTCATCAGCCTCAGGTCCTCGTACCCCTTGTCGGGGCCGTTGTGGCCGACATAGACGGTCGGCGAGGTTATCCGGAGGTTATCCTTGACCCAGGCGGGATCGTCGGAAAAGACGAAGAAGCAAGGTGACTTCACCCGTCGCTCCATCTCACCGATGGCGGCGCGGTAGTAGTCCAGGGTGGTGCTGCCGTGGTACTGGCCGATGGCCTGGTTGGAGACGTAATCGCCGCGGCGGACATGGATGGAGACCGCTTCCACGCCGGCGATGCGGGCCGCCATGGCGGCGTTCGCCTCATCAGGGGCAGGCTTCAGGGAGAAATCGCTTCTGATCACCTCGGCCACGTCATCAAAGTACAGAGGGCTTTGCCAGTAGCCGTCGAGGTGGAGGTCGCCGGTCAGCCCCAGGATCTCCGGATCGAAGTGGTAGAACTTCTCCCTCACGGCGGAGGTCTTGATGAGCAGCCCGGTCTTCTTGAGGAAGCGCTTGGCGATCTTGGGCCAGCCGGAGATGTTGATCCCCTGCAGCGCACGCACTTCACGCGCAGAGGCGACCTCCTGAATGCTGTTGAAGACGTGCAGCTCGTAGACCCGGTGCGTGTCGCCACGCGGGATGTTGCGGAACCAGCCGAGGTCCAGCTTCAAGGGCGCCTGGTTGACCAGCGCCAGCCTGCGCGCCGCCGCATATTGAAACATCTGGTTGCCGAGCCCACCGCTCAGCCGGACTATCACCATACCCTCACTCACGATTCCAGCAGCTCCCTGTACAGCTTTTCGTACTCTGCCGCGATGGCGCTCCAGGTGAAGCGCTGCTGCCAGGCTGAGAAACCGGCCTCCGCCATAGACTTTCTGCAGGCGTCATCGAGGTACAGTTTTTCCAGCATCGCCGTCGATCCGGCCAGCTCGGCCCGTACGCGCCCCTTCGCGCCTTTGACGGTCGGCAACAGGCTACCGCCGCCGGACCAGGCCACGATCTCGCTGGCGTTGCCCACCTCGGTGGAGAGAAAAGGAGTTTTGGATGCCATGCACTCGAAGAGGACCAGCGGCGAGCACTCGATGTTGGAGGGGAACAGGAACAGGTCCGCCGCATGATAGGCCGCCACTGTCTCCCTGCGTGGCAGCGGCGTGACTACGATCTTTTTGCCGTCGGAAAGCCTCCTGGGCCAGGCGTTGAACAACAATCTCTTCAGCTTGCAGGAGGTGCCGCAACCCTTTCCGAAGTCGTTGGCGGCGATCAGCAAGGTGGCGTTCTTGATCCGGGCCTTATCGAAGATGCGGATGGCTTCGGCGTGCCCCTTCAATCCAGTGTGGGAGCCGACGTGCAGGATCAGGAAATGATCGTGCGGAATCCCCAGCTGCGCGCGGATGTCACCCTGCTGTCCGGCGAGGAACTCCTCCTCCGAAGCGCCGTTCGGGATCAGCATCAGGCGCTCGACTCCGCACTCCCTGGCAAAATTGATGTCACGGTAGTCGTTGGAGAGGAAGACATTCATGTCGTACTGGTGGAGCCAGCGCCGCATCGAAGAGAAATACTCCTGGAAGCGTGGGTGGTGGAGCTCCGAAAAGCCGGTGGGGACGAAGACCTTCTTCGCCTTTATCTCGTCCAGCATGGTGATGACGGCGTCCGTCGTCCATTGCTGGGCCGCAAAATTGGTGACCACATCGAAACCGGATTCAAGAACGTAGTCCCGGTAAGCGTCGACTTCGCCGGCGAGCCCGGTAGCCAGCCTGCCGGAAACGGCGAACTCCGCTATCCTGACGCCGTTGATCACCTTTTCCCGCCGGGATTCCATCGCCGTAGTGGCAACGGTGACCTGGTGACCGAGCAGCACGAGGCGTTCGGAGAGTTGCTTTACCACCTCCTGCATGCCGCCGACAGACGGATCGTAGAATTCGACGCAGTGGAGGATTTTCATGACAGCAGCGCCTTCTTCAGTTTTTTTGCCGGCGCCAAAAGCGAGTTCACCACCTTTTCGGTGCGGTCTTTCTTTAACCGTGCCGAGACCTTCCGCAGAAAGCCGTCCTCGATTCCCTGCTGCCGCCCCCAAGCCA
>DATFAB010000021.1:0-10960 GCA_035255025.1 Geomonas sp. | reverse complement strand
GACGAGATCGCGCCATCGGCGGCGGCGAGCGCCGGCCCGGCGCCGGCGGACCCACCGTCCGACGCGGCCAATCCCGCCTTGAGTTCCGCGTCCCTCGAGGCCGGCGCGCCGGCCGTCGTGCGCACCGACGCCAGTGCAGCGGACGCAGCGGCGTTGGTAGCCGATGCGACCGATCCGGAAGAAGCGGTGGCCGAGGAGGAGGATCCGGAGGAGATCGAAAACGAGGAACAGAATGTTTCGCTCGCTGCGATGGAGATCACTCTTCTGCCGCAGGCGCTGAAACTTTTTGAGCAGGTGGCCGCGGCGTATAAGCGTCTGCATAGGGTGCAGCTGCACAGGCTGGATGCGATTCGCCGGAACGAGGAGCCGAAACTGGCGCTGGAGAAGCGTTTCGTCAAGCTTCGTCGCGAACTGGCTGCCTTGCTGCAGGACGTGCACCTGCATAACCTGCGCATCGAGGACCTCGTCGACCAGCTCTACGATCTGAACCGCAAGCTGATCGGACTGGAAGGACGCATGCTGCGGCTCGCCCTCGACAGCCGGCTGAAGCGCGAGGAGTTTCTGGAGCGATACCGCAATAGCGAGCTCGTGCCGGACTGGCTGGATCAGGTCGGCCGTTTGCCGGGGAAGGGCTGGCGTGCGTTCGTCGAACGGCACGGCGCCGAGGTGACGGAGCTGCGGCGGCAGGTCGCCTGCATCGCCGCTGACACGGCGCTGCCGATCGCCGAATTCCGCCGCATCGTCGCGACGGTGCAGAAGGGCGAGCGCGAGGCGAGCAAGGCGAAGAAGGAGATGATCGAGGCCAACCTGCGTCTGGTCATCTCGATCGCCAAGAAGTACACGAACCGCGGGCTGCAATTCCTCGACCTAATCCAGGAAGGCAACATCGGCCTGATGAAGGCGGTCGACAAGTTCGAGTACCAGCGCGGCTACAAGTTCTCCACCTATGCCACCTGGTGGATCCGCCAGGCCATTACCCGTGCCATCGCCGACCAGGCCCGCACCATCAGGATCCCGGTGCACATGATCGAGACCATCAACAAGCTGATCAGGACCAGCCGCCAGCTGGTTCAGGAAATCGGCCGCGAGCCTTCCCCGGAGGAGATCGCCGAGAGGATGGCGCTGCCGCTGGACAAGGTGCGGAAGGTCCTCAAGATCGCCAAGGAGCCCATCTCCCTGGAGACGCCGATCGGCGAGGAAGAAGATTCCCATCTTGGGGATTTCATCGAGGACAAGGGGGTGGTATCCCCGCTCGAGGCGGTCATCAAGGCGAACCTCTCCGAGCAGACCTCGCGCGTCCTCTCCACCCTCACTCCCCGCGAGGAGAAGGTGCTCAGGATGCGCTTCGGCATCGGCGAGAAGAGCGACCACACTCTGGAAGAAGTCGGCCAGGACTTCGAGGTGACCCGCGAGCGCATCAGGCAGATCGAGGCCAAGGCGCTCCGGAAGCTGCGCCACCCGAGCCGGGCCAAGAAGCTCAAGAGCTTCGTGGAATAGCCCACAAGGCCGCACCGGATAACGGCGCGGCCTCTTTTTTTAGTTCCGGAAAAGCCAATCCACAGAGGACACAGAGAATAGCAAGGCGGTGATGCAGAGGTAACTTCCCCTGTTTCCCTTGTCAGCTTCTGTGAACTCCCCCTCCCCTTCAAGGGGAGGGCAGGGGTGAGGATGGGGTCCCTGGACCCTGCAGGAAATTTTCACCAGCAGACGAGGTGACGTTATGCAGAAAAAAGCGGTTATTCTCTACAGCGGCGGGCTCGATTCCACCACCTGCCTGGCCATCGCCAAGGCGGAAGGGTACGCACCCTACGCCATGAGCTTTAGCTACGGCCAGCGCCACCAGCAGGAACTGGCAGTCGCCAAGCGCAACGCGCGCCCCATGGGGGCGGTCGATCACCTGCTGGTCGAGTTCGACCTGAGGAAGATGGGCGGCAGCGCCCTCACCTCCGATATCGCGGTTCCCAAGGAGGGGGTGGGGGACAACATCCCGGTCACCTACGTGCCGGCCCGCAACACCATCTTTCTCTCCTTTGCGCTGGGCTGGGCCGAGACCATGGGCGCCTTCGACATCTTCATCGGGGTGAACGCGCTCGACTACTCCGGCTACCCGGATTGCCGCCCGGAATTCATCGCCGCCTACGAGACCATGGCCAACCTGGCCACCAAGGCCGGCGTGGAAGGTCAGGGCAAGATCAAGATCCACACCCCGCTCATCAGCCTTTCCAAGGCCGACATCATCAGAAAAGGCCTTTCTCTGGGGGTTGACTACTCGCTCACTCACTCCTGCTACGACCCCGCCGAAGACGGCGCGGCCTGCGGACTGTGCGACTCCTGCCGCCTACGGTTGAAGGGGTTTGCCGAAGCAGGACTTCTCGACCCCGTCCGCTACGTGAACAGGTAAAGGTACAGACAAACGCATGGCGAAGGAAACAGATAACATGACCAAGGAGACCACCGTCGCTTCTGCCCAGCCAACCGTGCGCCGGTCCCTGACCGATGTGCAGCTTACCCGCGACAACCGCAACATCCCCATCAGCAAGGTCGGCGTCAAGGATATCTCCTACCCCATCGTGGTGATGGACAAGAACCGCTCCTTCCAGAGCACCATCGCGCGTATCAACATGTACGTCGACCTCCCGCACCACTTCAAGGGGACCCACATGAGCCGTTTCGTGGAGATCCTGAACCACTACCGGGAGGAGATCGCCCTCGACAAGATGGAGACCATCCTGGTCAAGATGAAGGAGAAGCTGGGGGCTTCCAGCGCCCACCTCGAGATGGAATTTCCCTACTTCATCGAGAAAAAGGCGCCGGTCTCCAAGGCGAAGAGCCTGATGGAGTACACCTGCACCTTCAGCGCCTCGCTTTCCGACAGCTTCGATTTCGTGCTGGGGGTGAAGGTCCCGGTCACCTCCCTCTGCCCCTGCAGCCGCGAACTCTCCCAGTACGGAGCGCACAACCAGCGCTCCATCATGACCGTCCAGGTTCGCTACACAGATTTCATCTGGATCGAGGATCTCATCGAGATCATCGAACAGTGCGGGTCTTCCCCCGTTTACTCTCTGCTCAAGCGCGAGGACGAGAAGTACGTGACCGAGCGTGCCTACGAGAACCCGCGCTTCGTCGAGGACATGGTGCGCGAGGCGACCGTCCGGCTGCTATCTATGGAAAACATCACGTGGTTTTCCGTGGAAGCCGAGAACTTCGAGTCCATCCACAAGCACTCCGCCTACGCTGCCATCGAGAGGAAAAAGGGGTAGCGGCCTTCTTCCAGTCAAAGATTTGACTGTGGAAAAGTCTGTTGAAAAGCGGGAAAACTGTGGACAAAGCTAAAGTTTATCTACTCATTTATTCACATTAAGACTTTATTCCCTAATGAAACCTGCCCTTGCTATCTTTGCCAAAACCCCCGCCGCCGGCAAGGTGAAGACGCGGCTCACCCCGCCGCTTTCACCGGAAGAGAGTGCCGAGCTGTACCGCTGCATGCTGCTCGACACCGTCGCCAGGATGGCTCCCCTGCACATCGACACCTTCGTTTTCTACCACGGGGAACGGGAGTTCTTCGATGCCGCCATCCCGGGCCTGCCGCTCATCCCCCAGGCAGGCGACTGCCTCGGCAAACGGCTGGAACACGCCTTTACCGCCTTGTTCGCGCTGGGATACGATGCCCGGGTGGTGATCGGCTCGGATGCCCCGGACCTCCCGCTTCCCTTCGTGCGGCAGGCGTTCGACCTGCTTTCCGAGGGGAGGGATGCGGTGTTCGGGCCGGCCGAGGACGGCGGCTACTACCTGGTCGGGCTTCGCAACGGTCATGGCTGCCTGTTCCGTGGCATCCCCTGGTCCGGACCGCTGGTGCTGGAGACAAGCCTGGCAATAGCGCGGCGGGAAGGTTTTGACTCCTACCTTTTGCCGAACTGGTACGACGTGGACAGCCCGGCAGACCTGCACCGGGAGAGCCTGTCAGACCCGGCCAACGGCGCGCAGCTTACCCGCGAATTCCTCCGCAAACTCGGTATCGACGCCGCTCAAACAGCCGCCCTTCGCTACTCCTCCTGCAGTTGACATCAGGGTGGCAGGTGTTTTGATGTAGTTTGTTCTGCCCCTCTCCGTCGAGAGGACCCCCGTTTCCCAAAGGACCACGCCCCATGCCGGCATCCCCGATACAAATACTGAACGAGGTGTTCGGCTATAAAAGTTTCCGTGCCAGCCAGCAGGAGATCGTCGAACAGGTGATCTCCGGCGGCGATGCCTTCGTGCTGATGCCGACCGGCGGCGGCAAATCCCTCTGCTACCAGATTCCCGCCCTCTGCCTGCCGGGAACCGCGCTGGTGGTCTCCCCGCTCATCTCCCTGATGAAAGACCAGGTGGACGCCCTGCGCGAGAACGGGGTGGCCGCAGCCTGCTACAACTCGGCCATGGGCGAAGCTGAGGCCCGCCGGGTGCTGGCGGAATTCCACGCCGGCGAGCTGAAGCTCCTCTACGTCGCCCCGGAAAGGCTCCTCACCGACGGCTTCATGGAAAGGATCAAATCCCTCTCCATATCCCTCTTCGCCATCGACGAGGCACACTGCGTTTCCCAGTGGGGGCACGATTTCCGCCCGGAATATGCCGAGCTCGGCATGCTGCGCGATGTCTTCCCCTCCATCCCGATGATCGCCCTCACCGCCACCGCCGACAGCCAGACAAGGAGCGACATCCTCAGCCGGCTCCGTTTGGGTGCTGCTCCCTGCTACATCTCAAGCTTCGACCGCCCCAACATCCGCTACACCGTGGTGGAGAAGAACAAGCCCTTCAGCCAGCTGATGGCTTTTCTTGCCGACCGTAAGGATGATTCCGGCATCATCTACGCGCTGTCCAGGAAAAGGGTGGAAGAGGTGGCCAAGAAGCTGGAGGCGGCCGGCGTGAAGGCGGCCGCCTACCATGCGGGTCTGCCTGACAAGGAGCGGCATCGGGTCCAGGATGAGTTTTTGAGGGACGACATCAAGGTGGTGGTGGCGACCGTCGCCTTCGGCATGGGGATCGACAAGTCGAACGTCCGCTACGTGGTCCATTACGACATGCCGAAGAGCATCGAGAGCTATTACCAGGAAACCGGCAGGGCTGGCCGGGACGGGCTCCCCGCGGACGCGCTGCTGCTGTTCGGCTACGGTGACGTCGCCATCGCCCGTGCGCTGATCGAAAACGGCGGCAACGCGGAGCAGAACCGGATCGAGCTGCACAAGCTGAACTGTATGACCGGCTTCGCCGAAGCGCAGACCTGCCGCAGGCGGGTGCTGCTCGGCTACTTCGGGGAACGGCTGGAGACGGAGTGCGGCAACTGCGACACCTGCGAGCGGCCCCCCGAGCGCTTCGACGCCACCGAGCCCGCCAGAAAGGCGCTTTCCTGCGTGTACCGGGTGGGCCAGCGTTTCGGCATGGTGCACGTCATCGACGTTTTGCGCGGCTCCCAGAACCAGCGGATGCTGGAGCTTCATCACGACAAGCTCACCACCTACGGCATCGGCAAGGAACTCTCCCAGGACGCCTGGGCGAACCTCTTCCGGCAGCTGATTCACCTGGGATACCTTGAGCAGGACCTGGCGAACTTTTCCGTCTTGAAGCTGACGGAGCGGGCGCGCCCGCTTTTGAGGGGGGAGGAGAAGCTGGAGCTGGCCAAGCCGAGGGATGCACGGGTGGCGGTGGGCAAGAAGGCTGGCAAAAAGGAAGCCCTCGACGATCCGCTCTTCCAGGCCCTGCGGGCCCTGCGCAAGCAGATTGCCGACGAGCAGCAGGTGCCGCCCTACGTGGTCTTCTCCGATGTCACCTTGACGGGGATGGCTTCCCAGAAGCCGAAGGACAAGTGGGAGCTACTGAGGATTTCCGGGGTAGGTCAGCAAAAGCTCGCCCGCTACGGCGACGCCTTCCTGAGGGTGATCAAAGAGTACCGGGACGGGGAGGACAGCGGGGACAATGAGGTGACGCTGGAGGAGGTCGAGTAGGAGCTTTCTACCACGGCTCTCTTTGACTCCCCGCAAACTCTCCCTCGCCCTACGGGAGAGGGCAGGGGTGAGGGAAGCCTGATATCTGCCCGGACCTTACCTCACCCGGCCTTCGGCCCCCCTCCCCCCGCGGGGGAAGGGGAAAACTACTTCATCACTTCCAGCAGATAGCCGCTGCCGGACAGGTGCCTGATCACATCGTGGATATGCTCCACGCCCCTGGTCTCCAGCTCGACCAGCACCTCGGTCTTGCCGATGGGGAGGGACTTTGAGCGGCGGTCATGGGTGATGATCGAGATGTTGGCCTTGGCCTCGGCGATCTCTGCGGCGAGCCTGGCCAGGGCGCCCGGCACGTCATCGAGTTCGACCTTCAGCTTCAGGTAGCGCCCTGCCGCCAGAAGCCCCCTCTCCACCACCACCGCGATGGTCTTCACGTCGATGTTCCCGCCTGAAAGAAGCGCCACCGTCTTGCCGCTCAGCTTCTTCACCCTGCCGTTTAAAAGGGCCGCCAGCCCGACCGCGCCGGCTCCTTCCACCATCAGCTTGTTCCTCTCCAGAAGCGACACGATGGCCTGGGCGATCTCCTCTTCCTCGACCAGCACGACCTCGTCGACCAGGTCACGGATGATGGGAAAGGTATCGGTGCCGGCCGTCTTGACCGCGATGCCGTCGGCAAGGCTGGCACAGATCGGTACGGTGACCGGCTTCCCCTTTTGGAGCGCGACCTGCATGGAGGGGGCGGCAACCGACTCGACGCCGATGATCCTCACCTGCGGGTGCGTCTCCTTGATCGCGCTGGCGATGCCGGCGATGAGCCCGCCGCCGCCGATGGGGACCAGCACGTTGGCGAGATCCGGCAGGTCCTCGATCAGCTCCAGCCCGATACTCCCCTGGCCAGCCATCACCAGCGGGTCGTTGAACGGGTGCACGAAGAGCGCGCCGCTCACCTCCGCCTGCCTGAGTGCTGCGGCACAGGCCTCGTCGAAATTCTTCCCCTCCAGCACCACCTCCGCGCCGTAATCGCGGGTTGCGAAGACCTTCTGCGGCGGCGTGCTTTCCGGCATGTACACGGTTGCCTTCACGCCAAGGAGGTCCGCCGAGAAGGCGACCCCCTGGGCATGGTTTCCCGCCGAGGCGGTAATGACGCCGCCGGAGAGTGCCTGGCGGGGCTGAGCGGTCATGAAGTTGAGGGCGCCGCGGATCTTGAAGGCGCCGGTGCGCTGCAGGTTCTCGCATTTGAAATACAGCGGCAGGCCGAGCCGCTCGCTGAAGTGCTGGGCGTGGATAAGTTCAGTCCGGCGCACCCTCTTCTTCAGTCGATGGGCCGCGTCCAGGATCAGGTTGTAATCGAGCATTAGCTGTCCGTGGTTTCCCCTTGAAAGAAAGGGGGGCTAGGCGGGATTTGCTGTTCCTGGTTCAGCAGAAACTAAAAGGTAAATCCCTTGGTTGCAGGTTAGTTAGTGGTGATGATGTCCATGGGAGCAGGTGCCGCCATGCGGATGATGGTGCGGATGCGCGTGCGCGTGGGCAAGCGAGGCCGCTCTCGGGCGATGGCGGAACTGCTTGGCCCCTTCTATGTTGGTGCAGCGCACGCTTTCCACCTGCAGGGTGGTGTGAGAGATGTGGAAGCGCTCGAAGAGCCTCTCCTCGATCCTTCTCAGCATGCCGCCGTGCTCCTCCCTGCTGCCGGAAGGGACCACGATATGTCCGGAGAGGGCGATGATGTGGGAGCAGATGGTCCAGATGTTGAGGTGGTGCACCTCTTCGACCCCCTCCACCTCCCGGATGGCGTCGGAGACCTGGTGCAGGTCGATGCCCTTGGGAACCCCTTCCAGCAGGATGTGCAGCGATTCCCGCACCACCCGCCAGGAGCCCCAGAAGATCACGAAGCCGATCCCGACTGAGATCACGGCGTCCAGGAGATACCAGTTGCTGAAGTACATGATGATGCCGCCCACGATGACGCCGACCGAGGCTGCCGCATCGCCGATCATGTGCAGAAACGCGCTGCGCACGTTGAGGTCGTCATGCGAGTGGCCATGCAGGGCGCCGGCGGCAAAGAGGTTCATGGCCAGACCCACGGCGGCGATCAGCATCATCGGCAGGCTCTTCACCTCTTCGGGGTGAACCATCCTGCCCATGGCCTCATAGCAGATGATGGCCGCGATCGCGAAGACCGTGGTGCCGTTGATGAAGGAGGCGAACACCTCCATGCGGTGCCAGCCGAAGGTCCGGGTCTCTGAAACCGGGAAAGAGGCGAGCTTGATGGCCCCCAGCGAAAGCAGCAGCGCAAAAAGGTCCAGGAACACGTGGGCCGCATCGGAGAGCAGGGCCAAGGAGTTCGTCCATAGCCCCCCCGCCAGTTCTGCCACCAGTGTTGCCCCGGTAAGGAAAATGGCGTACTTGAAACGTCCCGCAATACTCTGGTCCAGATGAGTCTCGGCCTGTGCGTGTGTGTGCATGGTGTGTGCCTCGAAGCCACTGATGCCGGGCGCGGTACGGCGGCAGATAGTGTTTCCAGGAATGGGCTACTCTTTTTTTGCTCAGAACTTTGCAGTGCTCTGTCTGAGAGGGATGCAAGAATTATATTTGAGAACTCTCATGTTGTGACAGGTTATGCAACTATGTCAGCACCACGAAAAAGGGATACTATATTGCCATTCCTGTACTAGATTATATACCGTATTTGACTCTGATATTAGCAGAGGCGCATGACAGGGTCAATGAGATAGGGGGCTTTGCTGCCTTGCAATTTTGCGGATATACTGGTATCTTCCGCCAAAAAGCACCGGAGGTTTATATAAAAATGGAACCGAAACACCACCGTCTCATCATTCTCGGCTCAGGCCCCGCAGGATATACGGCAGCTGTCTACGCAGCACGAGCCAACCTGAACCCCGTCCTGGTCACCGGACTTCAGCAGGGGGGGCAGCTGATGACCACGACGGAGGTGGACAACTGGCCGGGCGACGCCGAGGGGGTGCTGGGACCCGAACTGATGCAGCGCATGCACCAGCACGCTGAGCGCTTCGGCACCGAGATCATCTACGACCACATCAACAAGGCGCAGGTCACCCAGTCTCCCTTCCTCCTGGAAGGCGACAACGGGACCTACAGCTGCGATGCCCTAATCATAGCGACCGGCGCCTCCGCCAAGTACCTGGGGCTTCCCTCCGAGCAGGAGTACAAGGGGCGCGGCGTCTCCGCCTGCGCGACCTGCGACGGCTTTTTCTACCGGGGCAAGCCGGTGGCCGTGGTGGGCGGCGGCAGCACCGCGGTCGAGGAAGCGCTCTACCTCGCCAACATCGCCAGCCACGTCACCGTGGTCCATCGCCGGGACCGCTTCCGCGCCGAGAAGATCATGGCCGACCGCCTGATCGAGAAGACCAAAAACGGCAACGTGACCATCGAGTGGAACCAGAACCTCGAGGAGGTGCTGGGCGACGAGGGAGGAGTCACCGGTATCCGGATCCGCCACGCCAGCGGCTCGGACAAGGTGATCCCCGTCCACGGCTGCTTCATCGCCATCGGCCACACCCCGAACACCCACCTCTTCGACGGGCAGCTGGCGATGGATGACGGCTACATCCGCACCAATGCCGGCAACGAAGGGAACTTCACCGCTACCAGCGTCCCGGGCGTCTTCGCCGCCGGCGACGTGCAGGACCGGATGTACAAGCAGGCCATCACCTCCGCCGGCACCGGCTGCATGGCCGCCCTCGACGCAGAGCGCTATCTGGACATGCTGAAGTAGTCAAACAGCGCCGATGGCAATAAGACCCAAAAACGTAGTCACCATGATCAACCCCAGCCGTCCCTAAAACGTCCCCTTCAAGGGGGGCCGGGGTGAGGATGGGGTTTCGCCGGCATCCAAGCCCGCACCGTCGTCAAGATGGTGCGGGCTTTTTTTCAACTTCCCATCACATGGTGCCACGGCTCCCCCTCGCCCCCCCACCCTGGCAGCTTTTTACCATCCTGGCTTTGCCGCCGTTTTCCTTTGCCCGGCCGCCCTCGACGCCGTGCGATATCTTGATATGCTCAAGTAGTTAAACTCCTGCCTATGGAGACTAAGACTAAGGCCCTCAAGCTGTAGTCACTCTGATCAACCCCGCTATTCGCCCAAACGCCCCCTCACCTTCAAGGGAAGGGACAGGGCGAGGATGGGTTAGGGAGCCATCAATGCTCGCCAAGGTCCTCTCCAGCGCGCTGCTGGGAATCGATGCCATCCTCATTGACGTGGAAGTGGATATCGCCCAGGGGCTGCCGCAGCTCGCCACGGTGGGGCTCCCCGAGGGTGCGGTGAAGGAGAGCAAGGATCGCGTCAAAGCTGCCCTCAAGAACTCCGGCTACGATTTCCCCAACCGCAAGATAACCGTCAATCTCGCCCCCGCCGATGTAAAGAAGGAAGGTGCCTCCTTCGATCTCCCCATGTCCATAGGTATCCTGGCCGCTACCGGCGTGGTCAAGGGTGAATGGCTGCAGCGCTACCTCCTTTTGGGGGAACTGTCCCTCGATGGCGGAGTGAAGCCGGTGCGCGGCTGCCTGTCAGTGGCGGTCGCCGCCCGCGAGGCGGGGCTTGCGGGCGTCATCATCCCGTCCGATAACGTCAGCGAGGCAGGCGTCGTTGAGGGGGTGGAAGTCATCGGCGTCAACGAGCTGTCCCAGGTGGTGGATTTCCTGAACGGTTGCACCAATATCCCCCCCTACCGGGCCGACATCGCCGAGTTGTTCAGTCAGGGCGGGGAGGCGGGTGACGACTTCAGCGAGGTGAAGGGCCAGGAGCATGCCAAGCGTGCGCTGGAGGTTGCCGCCGCGGGAAGCCACAATCTCCTCAAGTTGTGTTTGCAAGACCAATTAACAAGATTATGGGTGGTAAAAAAGGTAGTTTTGGGCAAAATTCCCCCTTTTTTTGCCATTTTGCACCTCTGAGAGCTCCTTTAGCTTATATAGCCATCGCAATAACAAGGACTTACAAGAGGTGG
>DATFAB010000020.1:0-33572 GCA_035255025.1 Geomonas sp. | reverse complement strand
CGCCGCGTTGCGCGCCGGCAGGAAGCCAAAGACCACGCCGATCAGTGTCGAACAGAAAAACGCCGAGATAATGGACATCGCTGAAAACTGCATGGCGAAGCTGCTCACGAACAGGGAAAACACCCTGCCCACCCCCCAGGAACAGGCGATGCCGATCATCCCCCCCAACAGGCAGACCAGGACGGACTCGATGAGAAACTGCTGCATGATGTCTTCCTGACGCGCCCCCACCGCCATCCTGATGCCGATCTCGTGGGTCCTTTCGGTCACCGACACCAGCATGATGTTCATGACCCCGATGCCCCCCACGATGAGGGAGATGACGGCGATCGCCGAGATCATCAGCTTGAGCGTGGTGGTGGTCTTGTTGATGGTCTTCATGATGCTGTCGCTGCTGTTCGTGTAGAAGTCCTTGCGGCCATGCCGCTGGGTGATCAGCTTGGTGATGCTCTGTTCCGCCACCTGGTTGGAGATGCCGTCCTTGACCCGCACCGTGATGGAACTGAAGTACTGCTGGCCGAGAAGCCGGTTCATGGCGGCGCTGTAGGGTATCCAGACCTCCAGGTTGGAGCTGTTCCCCATCGGGCCGTCCTTCTCCTTGGTGACGCCGATCACCCGGCAGGGGAGCTCCCCGATGAAGAGGATCTTGCCGACCGGGTCCTCCGAGGCGAAGAACTTCTTGCGGGTGTTCTGGTCGATCACCACCACCTGGGCCTGCTCTTTCACCTCGTCGCCGCTGAAGGCGGTGCCGTCGGCGATCTCGTACCCCTTGACCCGGAAGTACTGTTCGCTTACGCCGTTCACCGAGGCGTTGGCGGTAACGTTGCGGTAGCGGATGAGCTGGCTGCCGCCGGTGGCCGGCGAGGCGCTGTCCACGTAGACCTGGGCCTTCAGCACTTCCAGGTCGGAGGGGACCAGGGTCTGGATGCTGGCGGCGTCTTCGTCCCCCCAGTCCTTGCCCGGGTTGACGTCGATGACGTTGGTCCCCATGGCGCTGATGTCCTTGATGACCTTCTGCTGCGCCCCCTGGCCCAGCGCCACCACGGAGACCACCGAGGTGATGCCGATGATGATCCCCAGCATGGTCAAGAGGGTCCGCATGCGGTGCGACATCATCGCGATGAGCGCCATCTTGAAGGCCTCGGCGAATCGCCCCCAGTTGGCCTGCAGGAAGTTGGCGGGCTGCTCCGGCGAAACTTTCGCCGGCAGCGTGGCGGTTGCCGTCGCCTGACTCGTCGGGTTTTTCTCGTCGCGGACGATCATGCCGTCGCTGATCTCGATGATCCGCTCGGCATGGTTTGCCACCTGCTGGTCGTGGGTGACCAGGATGATGGTGTGACCGCCGGCATGGAGCTCGTGCAGGACTGCCATCATCTCCTTGCCGCTTTTGCTGTCCAGGGCGCCGGTCGGTTCATCCGCCAGGATGACGTCTCCACCGTTCATGAGAGCACGGGCGATGCTGACCCGCTGCTGCTGGCCGCCGGAAAGCTGGTTGGGGCGGTGATCGCAACGGTCGGCAAGCCCGAGGCGCTGCAGCAGGTGGTGGGCGCGCTCCTGCCGGCAATGTTTGTTCACCCCGGCATAGATGGCGGGGATCTCCGCATTCTGCGTCGCGGTCAGGTGCGGCAGCAGGTGGTAGCGCTGGAAGATGAAGCCGAAGTAGTCCCGCCTGAGGCTCGCCAGCTCGTCGTCGGAGAGAGTGCTGGTCTCGCGCCCGTCGATCCGGTAGCTTCCCTCGCTGGGGCGGTCCAGGCAGCCGAGGATGTTCATCAGGGTCGATTTTCCCGAGCCGGAAGCGCCGATGATGGCCACCATCTCGCCGGCATCGATGGCGAGCTCTATCCCCTTCAGTACCTCGATCTGCTGGTCGCCGGTCGAGAAGCGGCGCAGCAGGCCGTGTATTTCAAGCAGCGGCTTTCCCATGGCTAGTGTCTCCCCGGAGGGCCGGGCATCCTGCTGGAGTCCGTTTGGGGCAGGGTGGAACTGTCGCCGATGATCACCTTCTCCCCCTCGCGGAGCCCGTCCAATACCTGGACCTGCACGTTGTTGGAGATGCCGGTGCGGATGGTCCGGGCCTGCGGCTGTTCCCCGACCAGCACCCGGACTGCCGCGCTGCCGTCCCTGCGCTTTTCCCCGAGCGCCGAAACGGGGATGCAGAGGGCCCCTTTGGCCTGGTTCAGGAGCACCGCCACCTGGGTGGTCATGGAAACCTTCAGCCTGTTCTCCGGGTTGGGCACCTCGAAGAGCCCGTAGTAGTAGATCGCCGAGCTGGAGCTGCTGGTGCTGCTGCTGGCAGAGGTGCTGCCGTTTGCTACCGGGCTCGGCTCGATGGCGCGCAGTTTTCCGTAATAGCGGGTATCGCTATCCCCCAGGAGGGTGAAGTAGGTGGTGAGCCCCGGCTTGACCCGCGTCACGTCGGCTTCGGATATCTTGGCCTTGACCGTCATGGTGTCCAGGGTGGCCAGGGTGAGGATGGTGGTGGCCGTCTGGTTGGAGACCACGGTCTGCCCTTCTTCGGTATCGATGGAGATAACGGTCCCGTCGATGGGGGCATGGATGCGGGTGTAGCCCAGGTTTGCCTTCGCCGTATCCACCGCGATGATGGACTTCCTGATCTGGGCGTCGAGAGAGGCGATCTCCTGCCGGGTGCTTTCCAGCTGGGCCTGCGCACTCTCGAGGTCGGCACGGGAACCGGCATCCTTGGCGTTCATCTCGCGCTGGCGCTGGTAGGCGAGATCGTACTGCTTCAAGAGGGCCTGTTTCGATCGCTTCTGCGCCCGCAGATTCTCGACCTGGGCCTCGGCATCCTTGAGGTTGTTCTCGGGAAGCACCGGGTCGATCTCCGCCAGCAGTTCCCCCTTGCGCACCTTGTCGCCCAGCGCGACATGCAGGGTTTTCAGCTGGCCGTTCACCTGCGCCCCGACCGCCACGGTCTTGAACGCCTTCAGGATGCCGGTGGCGAGCACGCTCTCTTCCAGGTCCAGCCGGGCTACCGGGGCGGTGATGTAGGTGACCTTGGCGGGGGCAAAGAACTTCTTGGCGGCAGCTCCCCCGGCCGATACCACCAGGATGATGATGGCGGCAATGACGACGCTCTTCTTTCTTGCAGCATTCATGCTTTGCTTCCCTCGCTTCGTATAGCATCGATACCTGCCAGCGCGAATTTGACCACATGGTCCGCGAAGCCGTTGATGTCGTCGATCATGGCGGGCATCCCCTTGTCCCTGGTCCGCTTGGCGATCCGCTGCATCACCATCGGGTGCACGCACATGCTGATGATGCTGATTTCGCAGTAATGGACCTGCTGTTCGCTAGCCTCCGGACCCAGCAGTTCGCGGACCAGGGCGAGCGTTTGCTGGCGCATGGGGATGAGCTCGGTCCTCATGACTTCCTGCAGCAAACCGGAAGGTTTGGCCAGCTCCATCTGGGCGATGAAGAAATCCTTGTTGTTCTCATCGGCGATCCGCTGGATGAGGGCGGTCAGCTGGCCCCTCAACCTTTCTTCAGCTGGTGCCGTTTCGCCGATCCCCCCGTCTACCGGGTACGCTTGCAGCGACTGCTGGAAGGAATGCCGCCAGCTCTCCTGGTAGAGGGCTTCCTTGCTGCCGAAGTGATAGTTGACCGCGGAAACGTTGGCCCCGGCCCGGGCGCAGATCTCCGCCACCGTCGCATCCCGGAACCCCTTTTCCATGAAAACATCGCCTGCCGCAGCGAGCAGCTTTTCTTTCTTGGCATCAGACTTTGTCGTGGCCATCGCACCTCCAAATCAAATGAGCATTTGAAAATAATATTTCAAATGCTCATTTGAAAGTCAACCGGAAAAATCGTCTGCCTGCAAAATTCCGCTCAGCTCCCCCCGTCAGCAGCCGAACCTGCGCACCAGTTCCTGCAGGCCGTCGGAGAGTCCGGAGAGCCCGGCGGAGGCGCTGCTCACCTGCTCCGCGCTCAGCGCGCCGCAGCGGACCGCCCCCGAGATCTGCTGCATGTTGTCGGTGATCTCGCGGGTGGTGGCCGCCTGCTGCTCCGCCGCCACCGCGATCTGGTTGATCTGGGTGTTCAATTCGGCGATCCGCGCCTGGATTTCGGTGAGCGCCCGCACCGAGTGGATGGCCTCCTCGCTGCCGGCCTCCACCTCCCCGATCCCTTCCTCCATGGCGGCAACCGCCTCCCTGGTTTCCGCCTGGATCCCCTTGATCATCTGGCCGATCTCGCGGGTGGCCCGGGTGGTCCGTTCGGCCAGCGCCCGCACCTCGTCGGCCACCACCGCGAAGCCGCGCCCCTGTTCGCCGGCGCGGGCGGCCTCGATGGCGGCGTTCAGGGCCAAGAGGTTGGTCTGGTCGGCGATCTCCTCGATGGTGGCCACGATCTCGCCGATCTGGTCGCCGCGGGCGCCCAGCTGGGAGACCACCGAGGCGGTGCCCCGCACCTTGCCGGCGATCCGCTCCATCCCCTGCACGGTTCCCGCCACTACCGAGGCGCCGGCGGTGGCGCTGTCGCTGGCCAGCTCGGAGCTGTCGGCCGCCAGCCGGCAGTTGTTGGCGATCTCCCGGGTGGTCTCAGCCATCAGTTCGCTGGCCATGGCCACCGCCTCCGCCTGCTCCACGATCAGCCGGGAGGAGCTGGCCATCTGGTCGGCGCTGCCGTTTAACTGGACGGCGGCCTGGGCGATGGAGCGGGAACTGCCGGTCACCCGGTCCATCACCTGCCGAAGCTGCTCCACCATGCGGCGCATCTCCCCGTAGATGCCGCGCCGCTCATGGTCGAAGCTGCAGGAGAGATCCCCCTCGGCGACCCGGGCGGCGATCTCGGCGAGCTCGGCCGGGTCCGAGCCGATCTGCCCCAGCAGCCGGTTGGCCATTACCAGCGAGGCGAGCGAGATGGCGGCGATGGTCGCAGCCAGCACCCCTCCGAACAGGAGAATGCCGCGCCTTAGCCGAGCCTGCTGCTCGGCAGCCGCCCTGGCCACCATTGCCTCCAGGTCGTCCACGTAGTTGCCGGTCCCCACCACCCAGTTGAACGGCTTGAAGAGCAGCGAGTAGCTTCGCTTGGGCTGGGGAGTGGTCTCCCCCGCCTTGGGGAAGCGGTAGTCCGTGAAGCCGCCGCCGTGCATCCCCTTGCTGATGATCTCCCTGATGAAATACCTGCCCGAGGCGTCCTGCTGGTCCATGCGGTGGGTCCCTTCGGCCGGCTTGCCGAGCAGCACCACGTTCACCCCTTCGGTGGTGTCCGCCCAGAAATAGCCGGTGGCTCCGTAGCGCAGGCCGCGCAGGAGCTCCGCCCCCAGCCGCCGCGATTCAGCCGGGGTGAGTTCCCCCTTAAGCTCGCGCTGGTAGAGCTGCTCCAGCATGCTGAGCGCGCAGGTCACCTCGTTTTTGGCCTGGCTGTCGAAGTCTGCGTAGAGAGCCTGGCGGTAGGAGCTAAGGAAGCGGTCATAGGAGAGGGTGTACTGCCTGAGCGACAGCATGGCGGTGACCGCCGCCAGACCCAGGCTGCTGCACAGGATCAGGCTGAGGATCTTCTTCCGGAACGTTATCTTTCTCTGCACGTGGTGATCTCCCTGCCGGGCATGGCTCGCCCCGGACACTTCCCTATCGGTGCGTCTCATGAGAACTTGAGGGAGCGCGGCTAAAATACTATTAGCATCTAATGCCTGTTCTCCCGGACATGTCGCGCAGGCAATCTCCCTGCATTTACTGGACTTTTCCCTCGCCTTGACAAGCAGCCGCCCGCCAGTAACCTTAGGTCTGTTTAAATATTCTAATTTGTTTGGTGACTTGTTCCTTTTCATGACGAGCAAGATGATGGTAGTCGGCCAGAGTGAAGAGTAGATGGTGGCGGCGGTGATGTTCTTCTCGCTCACAAACCGCCGAATGCGAGGAGGAGCCATGAATCGACTGTTTTGGGCAGTGATGGTGATCGCGCTGGTAACCGGTTGCGCCACCCAGGAGCAAACGGCCAGAACCCAGGGGACTGCGGCCGGGGTCGGGATCGGTGCCGCCCTCGGGGCCGGCATGGGGGCCATCTTCGGCGGGGGGAAGGGGGCAGCGATCGGAGCGGCGATCGGCGGTTCCATCGGCGGCGTGGCGGGATACAGCTACTCCGACAAGATAGCCGATCGCCATAAGGAACTGGTGGGCAGGGAGAATGACCTGGACGCACGGATCAGCTACGCCCAGGAGGTAAACCAGGACACCGAGCAGTACAACCGGCAACTGGAGAGTGAGGTCGAGGCGCAAAGACACCGGGTTTACGTGCTGGAGGAGCAGGTCGGCCGCCGCGAGGCAAGTAAGGAAGAGCTGAGAAAGCAGAAGCATGCCCTGAGCCTCAAGCTGAAGGAAGCAAGAAAGAACGAGGAGACGGCGCAAAAGCAGTACGAGGATTTGAAGAAGTTCCGGGCGAGCCACCAACGCTCGAAGGAGCTGGATGCCGAGATAGCAAAACTGGAGAGGAACCTGATCGAACTGAAGAAGAACACCAACACGCTCGCCGCGCTCGACCGGCGGATCTAGCTACCTTGACACGGTCGCCTCGTGCCGAGGGGAAAGGAAGGGGCAGCCTCCGCGGCAACGCCCCCGGTGCCCCATTGGCGCCGATGCCGGCAGGTCCCTTTTACATAATAAAGGCTGGTCGGGGAGGACATAAGACGATGACACTGCAAAGGTCGCTTCTTGTTGCAGGTTGCTTGGCGGCGGCAAGCGGCTGCGCCGTCATGAATATGAAGCAGGAAAACGAGCAGCGGGAAGTCCGGGTCCAGGCGAAAGAGCAGCAACTGCAGCAACTGCAGCGGGAAGAAGCCGCGCTGAACGCGGATAAGCGGAGACTCCTCTCCGAAATCCAGGAGGGGCATGCCGATGCTGACCGGCTGGAGGCCAGGCTGAGCGGGCTGCGCCAGGAGAACGCGAAGCTCAAGGCGGAGACCGAGCGGCAAAAGAGTCAGAAGCAGGCGCTCGACAAGCGGCTGAAAAAGTACCAGCAGGAACTCTCCGCGCTCAGAAGCGACAAGTCGCTCTCCGATCAACAGAAGAGGAAGGAGATCGATGAGTTGAAGGAGCAGATACGGCTCTACCTTATGATGGAGTTGAGGTAGGAAAGGCCGGTTAACGGTCGTCAGCCTCCTGTCGGGAGCACTCCCGGCGAGACCCCTGGGGGCCTGGGGGGAATTGTGGTTCCACAGGAGGCGTGGTGGAAGTGGAGCCCGACTGCATACCGGATATGCCCGCAACGACAACCAGGCCCGCATGTGCGGCCTTGGTCCCGCTCGCACCGATATGTCTTTCCCGCCTACCTGGACACAGGAAAAAAGCCGATACCCTCAGCTCCCCTTATGCCTTGACAGCGGGGGCACCGTCTACGCCATCATGTCCTACGGCATGCGCCACGGCTCCTTTACCGGTAAAATGCTCGGTAGGTACGTAAACGAGGAGCCTGCAACTACCGCAACGCCCGGCGCATCATCAACGCCTTGGACCAGGCCGACCGCATCAAGGAATACGCCGACAAGCTGGTGTCGATGCTGAAGAAAAGCCTGGCTGCTGAAGGGAGGAAGGTCGAATGGCGGAGATCTATGTAAGTACCGATATCGAGGCGGACGGGCCGATCCCGGGGCCGCACTCGATGCTGAGCCTGGGTTCCGCCGCTTTCCAGGCCGATGGAACCATGCTGGCCACCTTCTCGGTCAACCTGGAACTGCTTCCGGGTGCAGACGGACACCCGGAGACCATGAAGTGGTGGGGCCGCCACCCTAAGGCGTGGCAGTCCTGCCGGCAGGATCTCCAGCCTGCAGCCGGGGCGATGCCGGAGTACGCAAGCTGGCTGGAGGGGCTGCCGGGCAGGCCGGTGCTGGTCGGCTACCCGGTCACCTTCGATTTCATGTTCGTCTACTGGTACCTGGTCCGCTTCGCCGGGCGCAGCCCCTTCGGTTTCTCCGCGCTGGACATCAAGACCATGGCGATGGTGATGCAGGGGCGGGAGTTCCACTCGACCAGCAAAAAGCACATGCCCAAGCAGTGGTTCGGCCCCACCCTGCACAGCCATGTCGCGCTGCAGGACGCCATCGAGCAGGGGATACTCTTTTGCAACATGCTCGCCCAACGCCGCAGGTAGCGGCGAACCTCCCAGCCCCCTTCGGCAATCCCCTCCCGCGGACACTTCACGCAAAACCTGCCGGTCTTTGAGGATGGGTTTTTCCCTGGCAGGTAACCCCTTTGCCCTATCCCCACCCCATCCCTTTCCTTGAGGAGAGGGGGCCGTTGCCGACAGCGGAAGATAGTGAGACCGGAAGAAATTGCCCGGACGGAAATAAGGTATTGACTTGAGCGAGCGATTTCTCTATAAGTGAATTCAATTTTCAATATCGCTCTATCTGGGGCGGGTATTTGCACTAGAAGTGGTCGCTGCACAAGGTCTTGCGGGCTGTAATCTCAGGAGTGGAAGTCATAATTCTTCCCGTGTGTTTGCTTCTCCTTCCTTTTTTACCTTCATGCATTGAAAGCGAATATCAATATCTGGCATGGTGCCGGTGTGCTGCCGGTGAGCGGCTTTTACTGTCAGCACGATGAAAGTGGATGTCGATGTCGTGACCGGGGCCGGCGCCGTAAAAGATGTGACTTTAAAAATCTGAGAGTTCCTGTAACGTATTGCGGAATCGGATGAAAAGAAGGGAACCTTTCCTGGGCTGTGGAGGAGTGGATGATCAAAGGAGCGGTGATAGGTGTCTTGATGTCGGTGGCGGTGGCGGGGGCAGCGTTTGCCCATGACCCGGTGGAGGGGCGCGGAGGAGCCGCTGTTCCGGCCGATCCCGGCAGGGAGAGTGCGCCGAGGCTAGCCTCGTTGCCCGGGCCGCCGCCGGTCGAGACCCCGGAGGCCAAGGCAGACGTGCTCTACCGGCTCGGCATCAACGGTTTTTTGAGAGGGGAGGGGGCCGGCAATTTCAATCTGGCCGAGATCTCCTATCAGCCGCAGCACTCGGAGGGGCGCTTTTTGTACCGGATCAAGCCGTACGCCTTTTGGCACCCCACCGATTATCTCGACATCCACCTGGAGGGGCAGGGCTACGGCTACACCGGCGGCGGCACCGATGACTGGCGGCTCGGGCTGTACCAGGGCTATGTGGAGGCGAAGCTCCCCGACAGCAGGCTGCTGGCCCTGAAGGCCGGTCGCCAGGAGTTCAGCTACGGCAGCACCTTCATGCTCGGCCCCGACTCCTTCTTCGACGGCCTCACCTTCGACGCCGGCAGGCTGAGGGTGCAACCCTCCGAGGCGTTCACCATCGACCTTTTGGGCGGCTCCTACGCCTACCCCTGGGCCGACGGCAACAAGGGAAACGTCTCCGGCACCTATGCCAGCTGGAGCTTTTCGGAGGGGACCGCGCTCGACGCTTACTACCTGCGGGACTCCCGCAAGGCCGCCGGCCACCCTCAGCAGATCGTCAACAGCTTCGGCCTGCGCGGCACCGCCAGGCTCGGGCCGCTCTCCCTGGAAGTGGAACCGGTCTACCAGTCGGGGCAGGTCTTCGACCCCGCCAAAAGGGATAATGAATCCGTCGGCGCCTACGGGGGCCACGCCGACCTCACCGGCGAATTCGACCTGCTCGGGCTGCATCACAAGACCTGGACCGGCTTTGCGATCGGATCTGGCAGTAAAGCTGCGGCCGACGGCGTCTCCGCCAGGCACCAGTTCTCCAATCCCAACAACGACAGCGCCCTGGTCGGCGACATGCACGCCTTCAGCGACCTTTCCGGTGGCGACGTCGACGGCCATCACGCCAGCGGTCTGCAGATCTACACCCTCGGCTGGGGTGTCGACTTCACCAAGCAGCTGAACCTCTCCGCCACCGGCCATTATTTCCGGGCCGAAGCGGTGGAAACGGGCCTCAGCCGGAACCTCGGCCTGGAGACCGACTTCATCCTCACCTACACCATCTCCGACAGCTACGCGCTGCTTCTTGCCTACGACCACTTCTTCACCGGCTCTTTCTTCCGGGGCGCCACCGGCAGCAGCAGCGACATCCACTACGGCTATGCCATGCTGCAGTTCAACCTTGAGAAGTCGAAACTCAAGGCCGCCAAAAAAATCGACAAAGGAGCGTGACCAGATGATGCCATTGGGACTTTTGAGTGCGGGCGAGGCGGGGGAGATCGTGGCCGTCCGGAGCGCGCAGGCGGCCGGGGACTCCCGGGGTGAGGCGGGACGCAGCGACTGCCGCGTCGAGGATTTGGGGCTGAGGGTCGGCTGCCGCGTGCAGATGCTCAACAACACCGGCGGCCCGGTGCTCTTGAAGGTGGGAGAGGCGAGGCTGGCGGTCGACCGCAGCCTGGCCATGAAGATCATGATCAAAGGGGTGGCGCGATGAATCTGGCGGGGCTTAAGCCTGGGCAAAAGGGGAGGATTACCTCCATCGGATCGGTGGGCCCGCTCAAGAGGCGGCTTTTGGACATGGGGGTGCTGGTGGGTGAACCGGTGAAGGTCGAGAAGGTGGCCCCGATGGGCGACCCCATCGAGGTGCGGATCAAGAGCTACAGCCTCTCGCTCCGCAAGAGCGAGGCAGAGGCAATTGGCGTAGAGGTGTCGGAATGAGCAGCCAGCTTTGTGAAAGGATCGAAACAAAGGAGGAGGGAGCCTCCCTGGGGGCCAACCTGCAGCCGGTAGAAAAGAGAACCATCACCGTCGCCGTGGCCGGCAACCCCAACTGCGGCAAGTCCACCCTCATCAACGCCATCGCCGGCAGCCGCCTGCAGGTCGGCAACTGGGCCGGTGTCACCGTGGAGAAGAAGGAAGCCTCCTTCGAGTTCCGCGGCAACCGCATCCGCCTGGTCGACCTCCCCGGCACCTATTCGCTCTCCCCCTATACCCAGGAGGAGATCATCGCCCGGGACTACCTGGTGCACGAGCGCCCCGACCTGATCGTCAACGTGGTGGACAGCACCAACCTGGAGAGAAACCTCTACCTGACCGTGCAGATCCTGGAGCTGGGCATCCCGGTGGTGCTGGCCCTGAACATCTTCGACGAGGCCAAGGCCAAGGGATTCACCATCGACGTCGCCGCCTTGCAGCAGATGCTCGGGGTGGTGGCGGTCCCCACCTCGGCCATCAAGAAGAGCGGTCTCGACGAGCTTTTGCAGGCGGTGCTCGATACCGCGCGGCAACCGGAGCGCCGGGCGCCGCGCGCGCTCAACTACGGCGTGGACATCGAGGCCGCGCTGGAGATGCTCTCCCGCTCCTTGCAGGGGGGGCATGCCGGTCTCTTCAAACAGTATCCCAAACGCTGGCTCCTTCTGAAACTGCTGGAGCAGGACCCCCGTATGGTCGAGGAGACGGGGTACGCGGACCGGCAAGCGGTCGAGGTGGCGCTGAGCCACCTGAAGAGCGCCCACGGCGACGACATCGAGTCCATCATGGCCGAGGCCCGCTACGGGCTTGCCTCCGGGCTCACCCGCGAGGTGCTCGAGAAGCCCGAGTTCAGGCAGACCGAGCTCACCGAGAAGATCGACCGCATCGTCTTGAACCGTTTCCTGGGCATCCCCATCTTCCTGGCCGCCATGTGGCTGGTCTTCAAGCTGACCTTCGACCTCTCCAAGCCGTTCGGCGACTGGATCGGCGACATGGCGGCGGGTCCCTTCAAGCACTGGGCCACCACCCTGATCACCGCCGTCGGCGCCCCCGACTGGACCATCTCGCTCGCCACCGAGGGGGTGATCTCCGGCGTCGGCTTCGTGCTCGCCTTCGTGCCGGTCATCTTCCTGATGATGTTCTTCATCACCTTCCTGGAGGGAAGCGGCTACATGGCGCGCGCCGCCTTCGTCATGGACCGCGCCATGCACTCCATCGGCCTGCACGGCAAGTCCTTCATCCCCATGCTGCTCGGCTTCGGCTGCAACGTCCCCGGCATCTACGCGACCCGGACCCTGGAAAACCCGCGCGACAAGGCGCTCACCGCGCTGCTCATCCCGCTCATGTCCTGCGGGGCCCGGCTGCCGGTCTACGTGGTGTTCGCCGGCGCCTTCTTCGCTGCCAGTTCCGGCACCGTGATCTGGTCGCTCTACGTCCTGGGGATCGCGCTCGCCATCGCCATGGGGATGATCTTCAAGAAAACCCTCTTCCGCGGCGACGCCCCCATCTTCATCATGGAACTTCCCCCGTACCGGATGCCGTCCTTCCACAGCCTCTGCCTGCACACCTGGGAAAAGGGGAAGCACTTCCTGGTCAAGGCCGGCACCTACATCTTCGCGGTCTCCATCATCGTCTGGTTCCTTCTGAACCTCCCCTGGGGCGTGCAGCACAAGCAGGATTCCTACCTGGGCAAGGCCGGGCAGGCGGTGGCACCCGCGCTCGCCCCCTTAGGTTTCGGCACCTGGCAGGCCGCCTCCTCGCTGATCACCGGCGTGATCGCCAAGGAGATCGTGGTCGGCACCATGGGCGAGATCTACGCCCCCAAGAAAGAGGAGGCGCAGAAGATCCCTCCCTTCATGGAGGATGCCAAGGAGGTGGCCGTCTCCTTCGGCAAGGCGGTGCAGGAGTCGATCGGCAACGTCACCTCCACCTTTGGCATCAGCAGCCTGGCGCCTGACGAGAAGGAGGACCGCTCCTCGCTGAAAAGCGCGCTGCACCAGGACTTCACGCCGCTCAAGGCCTACGCCTTCATGGTCTTCGTGCTCCTCTACATGCCCTGCATGGTGGTGGCCTTCGCCATGCGCCAGGAGTTCGGCTCCTGGAAGTGGTTCGGTGTCGCCTTCCTCTACCAGACGGCGCTCGCCTGGGGAATGGTCTGCCTGATCTACCAGGCCGGCTCGCTTCTTGGACTGGGGGTGTAGCATGCACTTTTCCGATTACCTCATCGCATCGGTGATACTTGGTTTTTCCTTCTACATCCTCTACCGCTACTTCTGGAAAAAGAAGGGGAGTTGTCACGGCTGCAGCTGCCAGGGCGGCAACTGCAGCGGGAAGCCGGCGCCGGGCAGCAAGCTCCCCTCGGCGCCTTGACATCGCATCGATTGTTCTTATCCTTGTGCCTGAAGTGGCGGTCAACCCACAACGGCAAAAGGAGGAACGGTCATGGATGTCACACCCCGCATCGCTCCACAGGAGGCCCAGGCACGGGTCCAGTCGGGACAGGCTCTCCTGGTCTGCGCCTACGACGATGACGAGAAGTTCAGGTCCCTGCACCTTGAGAAAGCGCTTTCCTTGCGGCAGTTCCGGGAAGTGGAGCCCTCGCTTCCCAAGGACAAGGAGCTGATCTTTTACTGCGCTTGACCCAAGGAAGCCACGTCCGCCGGTCTGGCGGCGCAGTTTATCGGCAAGGGGTTCAAAAACGCCAAGGCTCTCGGTGGTGGAGTCGACGGCTGGAAGCAGGCAGGTCTGAAAGTCGTGTAGAGCGGAAGATCTGACTTGGAGACAGAGAAGGCTGATTGGAGACAGAGAGGGGGCGGCCCTTGGAAGCCGCCCCTTCTTTTTTGGCCCGTCTCGTAGCTCCTCCCCCCGGACGGGGGGAGGTTGGGACAGGGAGCGCTCCCCCGAAACGCGTGGCTAGCTCACATGGCACTGGTCCGTCCACCTCCCTGCCCCGCCCGGGGAGGTGGCAAGGCCGGTTAGCGGATTTTAAATTTGGAGGCCGGGGGATTTTATGGTACCAATCTCCAATGCGTGCAGAGAATCCTCTTTCAGGAGTGACATCGTGAATCGGCACTGCAGTTCCAGGGGGCTCTGGATTGCGGTGACGCTGGCCCTGGCGCCGCTACTGCTTTTATGCGAGCGTTACCTCGATCTCCCGGTCGCCCTGTTCGTCAAAAACAATCTCTACGGCAACCGGACCTGGTCCGCCCTGACCGGCAACCTTCCCGACCTGCTGGCGGTGCTGGTGGCCCTGGTCACCTGCGTCGCCTTTTCCCTGTACTGGTCCCGCGCCAGGAGAGGGATCTACGATCCGCTGACCTCCTTTGCCAGGCTGGTCACCTGGACTACGCCCGCCTCCTACTTGGCGAAAGGCCTGCTGAAATGGCTGTTCGGGCGGATCAACACCCGGATGTGGGTCTGCATGCCGGAACTCTACGGCTTCCACTGGTTCCACGGCGGCAGCGGCTTCGAGGGGTTCCCCTCCGGCCACATGCTGGTGGCGGTCACCATCATGGCCTGCTTCTGGCGGTTTTTCCCCGGCAGCCGCACCCTCTGCCTGCTGATCGCCTCCCTGCTCGGCGTTGCGCTGGTAATCACCAACTACCACTTCCTGAGCGACCTGATCGCCGGCGTCTACTTCGGGATGCTGACCGAAGAGATCACCTACCACCTGCTGGTCCGGCAGCCGCGGAGGCTCGGCTTCTCCCTTTTCTAGGCAAGCGGGTCTGCTAATTGAGAGCAATCGGCCGGCTTGGCCCATCTCCTGCAAGGCTCTTTTCACTTGCATCTTGAAGCTAAATCCCTTATATTTCAGCAACACATCGCCACAGATTTAAAGAAGAGACCATCGGTAAGTGACTTATTTTGCGGGGCGGTTGCACCCGCTTTACACGACGCATCGATAGGGGGTTTAACCGCAGAGGTTAAACCCTTTTTGTTTCATACCAGAGGGAGGTCTAATGGAGAGAAGAGCAGTATCGGCAGGAGACACGATTGATTCGCAGTGCACGCGCTGCAAGGCAGTGTTAAACCATACGGTGGTCGCCATGGTGGCGGGGCAGGTGGTGAGAGTGAAGTGCAACACCTGCGGCAGCGAGCACAACCATCGTCCTGCCAAAGAAGCGAAAGTTGCCCAGCCGAAGGCGGCCAAGGTGGAAAGGAAGCCCCGGGCCGCAGGTACGGGCACCCGGGCGGCCAAGGCTCCCGCCCTTTCGGACGAGGCGCTCTGGGAGCAGTCGATCGCCCCGCACGATCCCGATCAGGCGGTTGCCTACAGCATGGACGGCAAGTACCGGGTCAATACTCTCCTCACCCATCCCACCTTCGGCATCGGCCTGATCGCCTCCATCCAGGCCGGCAAGATAGAAGTTATTTTCAAGGCCGGCCGCAAGCTCTTGCGCACCGCCTGACCATCCCCGGATGTCCGCGTCTCCTCCCCCCGAACGGGGGGAGGCAGGGAGGGGGGAGCTGCCCGAAGCAGGGGGCTGCATCCAGCTACCATCCCCGGTTCCCCCCCTCATCCGTCCCTCTCCCGCAGAGGGACTCCCCGTCCTTACTTCCTGACCCTGAACCCGGCCCGTTCCCAGGCCGACTTCTCGTTCCCCGCATCCTTGGGCTTTTCCTTGGCGGCTGGCCTCGGCGCCGCTTTTTCCGGTTCAGCCTGCTTTATGGAAAGGGCGATCCGCTTCCGTTCGGCGTCTGCCGAGAGCACCTTCACCTTGACGATCTGCCCGACCTTCACCGCCTCGTTGGGGTCCTTGATGAAGCGGTTCGAGAGCTGGCTTACGTGCACGAGGCCGTCCTGGTGGACGCCGATGTCCACGAAGGCGCCGAAGGCCGCCACGTTGGTCACCACCCCCTGCAGGATCATCCCCTCCTTGAGGTCCTCGATGGTCGAGACGTCCTCCCGGAAGCTCGCGCTCTGGAACTCCTCGCGCGGGTCGCGTCCCGGCTTTTTCAGCTCGGCCAGGATGTCCCGCAAGGTGGGGAGCCCGACCTCGTCGGTCACGTAGCGCTCGATCCTGATGCCGGCGGAGAGAGCCGGTTCGGCGATCAGCTGCGCCACGCTTACCTTCAGGTCGGCGGCCATCTTCTCGACCACGTGGTACTTCTCCGGATGCACTGCGGTATTGTCGAGCGGGTTGTCGCCCCCCCTGATCCTCAGAAAGCCGGCCGCCTGTTCGAACGCCTTGGGTCCGAAGCGCGCCACCTTGAGCAGTTCCTGCCGGGCGGTGAAGGCGCCGCTTTCATCGCGGTGGCGCACGATGGCGCGTCCCTGGTTCTCGGAGATGCCGGCCACGTAGGAGAAAAGCGCCCAGGAGGCGCTGTTCAGGTCGACCCCGACGAAGTTGACGCAGGATTCCACCACCGCGTCGAGCGCCTTCTTCAAAAGGGACTGGTTGACGTCGTGCTGGTACTGCCCGACCCCGATGCTCTTGGGATCGATCTTCACCAGCTCGGCCAGCGGGTCCTGCAGTCTGCGGCCGATGGAGATGGCGCCGCGGATGGTGAGGTCGAGCTCCGGGAATTCCTCGCGGGCGATCTCCGAGGCCGAGTAGATGCTGGCCCCGGCCTCGTTCACCATCACCGTCTCTGCCCTGACCCCCGCCTTCTTGAGCGCCTCGCGCACGAAGATCTCGGTCTCCCGGCCGCCGGTGCCGTTGCCGATGGCGATCAGCCGGCAGTCGTGCCGCTCCACCAGCTTGACCAGTTCGGCTCCGGCCGCCTCCGCCTTGGCGCCGCCGGTGTGGGGATAGATGGTGGTCTGCTCCAGGAAACGGCCGGTTTCGCTCAAGGCCGCCAGCTTGCAGCCGGTACGAAGCCCCGGGTCGATCCCCAGCACGCGCCGGGCTCCCGCCGGCGGGAGGAGCAGCAGGTTCCTCAGGTTCTGGGCGAATACCGCGATGGCCGCCTCGTCCGCGCGGGTCTTCGCCTCCAGCCTCAGTTCCACCTCGATGGAGGGGGCGATCAGCCGGTGGTAGGCGTCGGCGATCACCGCGTGCAGGGTCTCCCGGAAGATGCTGTCCCGCCTGATGACCCGCAGCCTGGTCCGCTCGATGATCTCCTCCTCCGGGGCCATCAGCACCAGGCGGAGCACCGACTCCTTCTCTCCGCGCCGCATGGCCAGCATGCGGTGAGAGGGGATCGATTTCATCGGCTCCTGGTAGTCGTGGTACATCTGGTATTTGCCGGCGGGGTCCAACCCGTCGCCCGCCAGCTTGGAGGCGAAGATCCCCTGCTCGCGGGTCAGCTCGCGCACCAGCCCGCGCAGGTCGGCGTCCTCGCTGAGCCTCTCGGCCAGGATGTGCCCCGCCCCTTCGATGGCCGCTGCCGCATCGGCAACCCCCAGCTCGTCATTGACGAAGGGGAGGGCGAGCTCGGTGACAGAGCCGGCGGTCAGCTCCTGGGCAGCGATCAGCTCCGCCAGGGGCTCCAGTCCTCGCTCGCGGGCGATGGTCGCCTTGGTCCTGCGCTTGGGCTTGTACGGGAGGTAGAGGTCTTCCAGCTCGGTTTTCTTGCGGCACCCCTCTACCTTGGCGCGCAGCTCGACGGTCAGCTTTCCCTGCTCCTCGATGCTTTTCAGCACGGTGAGCTTTCGTTCTGCCAGTTCGCGGTGGTAGGTCAGCAGGTCCTCGATCTCGCGGATCTGCACCTCGTCCAGTTCGCCGGTCTGCTCCTTGCGGTAGCGGGCGATGAAGGGGACGGTGCCCCCCTCGTTCAAAAGGGCGATGGTCTGCAGCACCCCTGCACGCGGCAGCCCGCTCTCCTCGACGATGATGGAGAGGATCTGCGGATTGTCTGTCATGGTCACGGTAACTATCTCTCCAGTATCTGTTATATGTCCTCGCCGCCGGTTACTCCTCCGAAGGGGGGAGGCCGGCCGGGGGCTTACCTTCCTACACTCTTTGACTTTCTTCGGCAAGCCCTTTTTGAGCCCCCTTCCATTACCTCCCCCCCCTTGATAAGGGGGGCCGGGGGAGTCGCTTTCTGGCCGCTCAACGGATCGGGAGGCACCGCCATCCTCACCCTGTCCCTCCCCTTGAAGGGGAGGGGACGTTGCGGGACGCTTGTCTCCTATCTGGATAGGGCGGATGCAGGGGCCGCCGTTCCGAAGGGGAGGGACGCCAGGGTGCAGAAGGGCCTGAAAGTCCCCCTTTGGCAAAGGGGGATTTAGGGAGATTTGCTTTCAATGCTAAGGCCAAAGGCAAATCTGTCTGAGCTCCTTTGCCAAAGCCGCGAATAGAAGAGTGCAAAAGTATACGGAATAGAGAAACCTGATTTGATTGACCGGACTGCAGGAATCCGCTATTCTGAACAAATTTCACGTAAAAGGGGCTTTTTATGCCGCGTCCCAGCTGGGATGAGTACTTCATCGAGATCACCCGTCTCGTTGCCAAGCGATCCACCTGCCTCAGGCGCCAAGTCGGCGCGGTCATCGTCAAGGACAAGAACATCCTGGCCACCGGCTACAACGGTGCGCCTTCGGGCACCTCGCACTGCCTCGACATCGGCTGCCTGCGCGAGAAGCTCGGTATCCCGTCCGGCGAGCGCCACGAACTCTGCCGCGGCCTGCATGCGGAGCAAAATGCCATCATCCAGGCCGCCAAGCACGGCACCTCCATCGAAGGGGCGACCCTCTACTGCAACACCATGCCCTGCATCATCTGCTCGAAGATGGTGATCAACGCGGGTATCAAGCGGGTGGTCTATCTGTCCGGTTATCCCGACCAGCTGGCCGAGGAGATGATCCGCGAGTCCGGCGTGCTCATCGAGAAGTACGAGGAGGTAGCGCGGTGAAATGTCCGTTCTGCGGCTTTGCCGACAGCAAGGTGGTCGACTCCCGTCCCGACAAGGGTGGCGCCACCATCAGGCGCCGGCGCGAGTGCGAGTCCTGCGGCAAGCGCTTCACCACCCATGAGCGGGTCGAAGAGGTGCTCCCCCTGGTGACCAAGAGGGACGGCCGGCGCGAGCCCTTCGACCGCATGAAGCTGATCGCCGGCATTCAGAAGGCCTGCGAGAAGCGGCCGGTGTCGGTGGAGACCATCGAAAGGATGGTGGACCGGCTGGAGACCCGGCTGCAGGAAAGCGGCGAGAAGGAGATCTCCACCACCATGCTGGGGGAGTGGCTGATGAACGAGCTGCACGACGTCGACCAGGTAGCCTACGTCCGCTTCGCTTCCGTGTACCGCTCCTTCAAGGACATCAACGAGTTCATGAACGAGCTGCAGGACCTCTTGAAGAAATAACCGGAGCACGTTGCAGTCCCCCCGGCTAGCTTCGTTGGCAGCCCCCGCAGCTTTCAGTCCTTTCCTGCCCGCCAATAAAACACCCCCTCGCCCCCCGGGAGAGGGCCGGGGTGAGGGAGGGTTGCGAAAAGGAAAGAGTTTCCCGTGTTGAGCTCCCCTCGCCCGTCCTTGGGCCCCCCTCTTACGGAGGGCGAGGGGAAAGCTGTTGTTACCCGATAAGAGTCGATCGCATATGCCCAAGACCTACCTGAAAATGATGCGGCAGGCGCTGGCACTGGCCAAGCGCGGCGTCGGCAAAACCTCCCCCAACCCAGCCGTCGGCTGCGTGATCGTGCGCGGCGGCTGCGTGGTCGGGCGCGGCTGGCACAAAAAGGCGGGCACCCCGCACGCCGAGGTGCATGCGCTCAGGGAGGCAGGAACGCTCGCGGAAGGGGCGGACGTCTACGTGACGCTGGAACCCTGCTCCCACTTCGGCAAGACCCCTCCCTGCGCGCGGGCGCTGATCGCTGCCGGCGTCCGGCGCGTCTTCGTGGGCATGGTCGACCCCAACCCGCTGGTTTCCGGGGCCGGCATCGAAATGTTGCGGGGGGCCGGCATCGAGGTGGAGACCGGCCTTCTGGAAGAGGAATGCCGGGAAATCAACCGTCCCTTCATCAAATGGATCCGGACCAGGCTCCCCTACGTGGTGCTGAAGAGCGCGCTGACCCTGGATGGCAAGACGGCCACGGTCACCGGCGACTCCAAATGGATCACCTCCGACCCGGCGCGTCGGGAGGTGCACCGGCTGCGCGGGCGGCTGGACGCCATCATGGTGGGCGCCGGAACCCTTTTGGCCGACGATCCGCAACTGACCTGCCGGGTGCCGGGCGGCAGGGATCCGCTGCGGGTGGTGGTTGATTCCACCCTGAAGATCCCGCTGCATGCCGCGGTGCTGAGCGTTCCATCCACCGCCAGGACCGTGATCGCCACCTGCAGTCGCGATCAGGCGAAGGTAGAGGCGCTGCGGACCGCCGGCGCCGAGGTGCTGAGCTGTGGGGAGAGCGAAGGGCGGGTGGATCTCGCCGATCTCTTTGCCAAGCTCGGGGAGTTGGGCGTGCAGTCGGTCCTCCTGGAAGGGGGCAGCCACCTGGCAGGCGCCGCGCTGCGGGCCGGCCTGATCGACAGGTGTATGATATTCTTCGCTCCCAAGCTGGTGGGAGGCGCCGGGCTGGGCCTTTTCGCCGGTGAGGGGGTGTCCCTGATGGCCGAGGCCATCCAGTTGCAAGAGGTGACCGTGAGAAGGGTAGGGGTGGACCTGCTCGTAGAAGGTACCCCTGTAAAAAAATAGAAACCGGCAGCCACGGAGGCGCCGAGTACACGGAGAAAGGCGCTGAGCGTTCCTGCTCTTGGTAGTGCCTTTGTCGTCTCTGATTTTCTCCGTGTCTCCGTGGCAAATGGTTTTGGAGTTCGTTATGTTCACAGGCCTGATAGAAAACGTCGGCGAGCTGGTCTCCATCGAAAGAAGGGGCGCCTCCGGGAGCCTCACCGTGAAGACCTCGCTCCCGCTGGACGAGATCGCCCTGGGCGCTTCGGTCGCCGTGAACGGCGCCTGTCTCACCGTGGTGCGCAAGGGGGGCGGCACGCTCACCTTCGACGTCTCCCCCGAGACCATCGACCGCACCGGCTTCAAGAACCTGCAGGCCGGCTCGCCGCTCAACCTGGAGCGCGCAATGCGGCTCTCCGACCGGCTGGACGGGCACCTGGTCTCCGGCCATGTCGACTGCGTGGCCACCCTCACCGAACGGCGCGAGGTGGCCGGCAACATCGTCTTCTCCTTCCGCTTCCCCGCCGAGTACGCCAAGTACATCGCCGCCAAGGGCTCGGTCGCCATCGACGGCATCAGCCTGACCGTGAACACGGTGGGGGCCGATACCTTCAGCGTCAACATCATTCCCCACACCGCCGCCCAGACCAACCTGCAGGGGCGCCGGCCGGGGGAACAGGTCAACATCGAGACGGATCTCATCTGCCGCTACCTGGAGCGGTTGCTGGCGGGCAGGGAGGCGAACCAGGGGGGCGTCTCGCTGGAACTGCTTGCAAAAAATGGCTTCCTATGAGATACCTTTTCTTTTGCATCTCAAGCTCATGAGAGGTTTAAAGATGTCTGTTGCAAGCATTGAGGAGGCCATCGAGGAGATCAAGGCCGGTAGGATGGTCATCCTGGTGGACGACGAAGATCGGGAAAACGAAGGCGACTTGACCATGGCGGCGCAGCATGTGACGCCCGAGGCGATCAACTTCATGGCTCGTTTCGGACGCGGCCTGATCTGCCTGACCATGACCGGCGAACGCTGTGACAGGCTGGATCTGCCTCCCATGGTGCAGAGCAACACCTCCTCGTTTGGGACCGCCTTCACCGTTTCCATCGAGGCGAAGAAAGGCGTCACCACCGGCATTTCCGCTGCCGACCGTGCCCATACCATCCTCACCGCGGTGGCGCCCAAGGCCGTTGCCGAAGATCTTGCCAGGCCGGGCCACGTCTTCCCGCTGCGCGCCAAAAACGGCGGCGTGCTGGTGCGTGCCGGCCAGACCGAAGGCTCCGTCGACCTCGCGCGCCTGGCCGGGCTGGAACCGGCCGGGGTGATCTGCGAGATCATGAACGAAGACGGCAGCATGGCGCGCATGCCCGAGCTCAAGAAATTTGCCAAGGAGCACGGCATCAAGGTCTGCACCATCGCCGACCTGGTTGCCTACCGGATGAAGCACGAGTCCCTGGTGCGCAGATCGGTAGAGGTGGCGCTCCCTTCGAGCTTCGGCAGCTTCCGCGCCGTCGCCTTCGAAAACGACATCGATAGATTGGAGCACCTGGCCCTGGTGAAGGGCGACATCCGCGGCGATCAGCCGGTGCTGGTCCGGGTGCATTCCGAGTGCCTGACCGGCGACGTCTTCGGCAGCGTCCGCTGCGACTGCGCCGACCAGCTGCACGCCGCCATGAAGCGGATCGAGGCGGAAGGGGCCGGGGTCATCCTCTACATGCGCCAGGAAGGGCGCGGCATCGGCCTGACCAACAAGCTGAAGGCCTACGCGCTGCAGGACCAGGGTCACGACACCGTGGAGGCCAACATAGCCCTGGGCTTCAAGCCCGACCTGCGGGATTACGGCATCGGCGCCCAGATCCTGGTCAACCTCGGGGTCAAGAAGATCCGGCTGATGACCAACAACCCCAAGAAACTGATCGGTCTGCAGGGCTATGGAATCGACATCGTGGAGAGGGTACCCATCGAGATCCCCCCCTCCAAGGCCAACGAGAAATACCTGAAGACCAAGCGCGAGAAGATGGGGCATCTGCTGGAGAACATTTAGAGGCAGGAGCAAAGGCGAGATTAACATTGAGATTAAGGGAAGGCCTGTCGGCTATCTTTTTCTCAGTCCTTCATCTTCGCTCCACCCCCGTGCCTTTTTCTCAATCTTAGTCTCGCTTCTCTATTCTTAATCTCGGGTTTTCGAACTTTTATTTCGATCTTTAATCTCAATCTCGCTTCAAGAGGTGTGACATGCCAAAGTTCATAGAAGGAAAGCTGAACGCGGAAGGACTCAGGTTCGGTATCGTTGTCGGCCGTTTCAACAGCTTCATCGGGGAGCGGCTGCTGGAAGGGGCGCTGGACGCCCTGGTACGCCACGGCGCGGACGACGCCCAGATCACCGTGGTGAGAGTCCCCGGCGCCTTCGAAATCCCGCTGGCCACCAAGAAGATGGCCGAGACCGGCAATTTCGACGCGCTCATCTGCCTGGGGGCCGTCATCCGCGGCTCCACCCCGCACTTCGACTTCGTGGCCTCCGAGGTCTCCAAGGGGATCGCCCACATCTCGCTGGACAGCGGCGTTCCGGTTGCCTTCGGCGTCCTCACCACCGATACCATCGAGCAGGCCATCGAGCGTGCCGGTACCAAGGCGGGGAACAAAGGTTTCGATGCCGCGGTGACCGCCATCGAGACCGCCAGCCTGTTCAGGGAGATGAAATAAATTGACTACGCGCAGAGAAGGAAGAGAGCTGGCGCTTCAGGCTCTCTACTCGAAGGACCTGGTCCTGCACGATGCCACCTCCGCCCTCATGCGGATCATCGAAAGCTTCAGCGAAGGTGAAGAGCCGACGCTGGAAGTCAATTCCAAGGCGTACGCCTTCGCATCGGAACTGGTGAACGGCGTGATGGCGCACCTGCCGGAAATCGACGCCCGCATTGGCGAGAAGTCCAAGCACTGGAGCATGGCGCGCATGGCGCGGGTCGATCTGAACATCCTGCGTCTGGCCGTGTTCGAGCTCCTCTATCGTCCCGACATCCCCAAGAACGTCACCATGAACGAGGCGATCGAAGTGGCCAAGAAGTTCGGGGCCGAAGACTCCGCCTCCTTTGTCAACGGCATCCTCGACGAGATCGCCTCCGGGGTAACCGACAAGGAATAAGAACCGCAAGCCGTTTTGAACAGGGATGAAAGGGATAAGGGATGGCTTTTTTCCCTTTCATCCTGTGCATCCCTGTTAAACATCTTTGACTTTAGTTTTTGAATAAGAGGGAATATGAATCAGATCAAGATCGGCCTTCTCGGGTTCGGCACCATCGGCGCCGGCGTTGTCAAACTCCTCAATGATAACTCCTCCCTTATCTCCGAAAAAACCGGCGCGAAGCTCTCCCTCAAAAGCATCGCCGATCTCGACATCACCACCGACCGCGGTGTCGGCACCGAGGGGATCAAGCTCACCACCAACGCGGACGAGATCCTGAACGACCCGGAGATCTCGGTGGTCATCGAGCTGATCGGCGGCTACGAACCCGCCCGCACCTTCGCCCTGAAGGCCATCGCCAACGGCAAGCATGTGGTCACCGCCAACAAGGCGCTCCTTGCGGTGCACGGCCAGGAGATCTACTCCGCTGCCAAGGCCAACGGCGTCGAGGTCCTCTTCGAGGCGGCGGTCGGCGGCGGCATTCCCGTGCTCTCCGCCATCAAGGGGAACATGGCGGCCAACCGCTTCTCGACCGTGCTCGGCATCGTGAACGGCACCTGCAACTACATCCTCACCCGCATGACGCAGGAAGGCGCCGACTTCAGCGACGTCCTGAAGAGCGCCCAGCAGATGGGGTACGCGGAAGCCGATCCCACCTTCGACATCGAAGGGGTCGACACCGCCCACAAACTCTGCCTGCTCCTCTCGCTCTGCTTCGGCACCAAGGTCGATCTGAAAGACATCTACTGCGAAGGGATCACCTCCGTTTCGGCCGAGGATGTCGATTTCGCCAAGAGCTTCGGCTACCGCATCAAGCTTTTGGCCATCGGCAAGATGGACGGCGGCCAGATCGAGGCACGCGTGCATCCCACCATGATCCCCAGCGACTACCCGCTGGCCGACGTGCACGGCGTTTTCAACGCCATCAGGCTGACCGGCGACTTCGTGGGCCCGGTGATGTTCTACGGCCGGGGAGCCGGCATGGACGCCACCGCCAGCGCGGTGATCGGCGACGTGGTCGATCTCTGCCGCAACATGGGGGCCGGCATCTCCCGCCGCTGCGCACCGCTTGGCTACCTGGACGAGAAAGTGGCCCTGCTGCCGATCAAGCCGATGGGCGACATCGTCAGCAAGTACTACATCCGGTTCCAGGCGCTCGACCGTCCCGGCGTCCTTTCCAGGATCGCCGGCGCCCTGGGCGCCCACGGGATCAGCATCGCGTCCATGGTGCAGAGCGCCCGGAGCAGCGACGTGGTGCCCATCGTCATCATGACCCACGAGGCCCGGGAAGAGGACATGCGCCGCGCCCTGTCGGAGATCGACGGCTTCGACGTGATCCGCGCCAAGAGCACCTTCATCAGGATCGAGGACAACCTCGAGTAGCAGGAACAGAGGGAAGGACCAGAGAGCAGGACCAAAGCGTGCGAGTAGAGAGCGCGAGTAGAGCGGCCTCCCCACCGGATCCCCTCTCCCCTCACTAGCAGGACCTCCGCACCGCGTACCCTCCCCCCTCAATTGAGAGACCTCCGCCCCGCGTCCCCTCTCCTTCAAGGAGAGGGTCAGGGTGAGGATGGGGTGATCGTCCCGGAAAAGAAAACGGGCGGGGAAAAATTTCCCCGCCCGTTCTGCGTTTTACATCCCTTTCATCCTGTCCATCCCTGTTTCCTGCCGTTGCCGGCAGGTTTTAAGCCGCCTTCTTTTTCTCATACCCCTCGACGACCGCCCGGTAATGTTCCTCCAGCCCCTGGGCCGCCTTCTCCTCGGCGGCGCGATACCCCGCCAGGATGCCGTCCCGCTTTTCCTCGGGAAGCACCCGCTCCGCCAGCGGGTAGAGGATGCCGTCTTCCTTCGAGATATGGTCACGCAGCAGTTCCAGGTAGCCCCGGGCGTTGGCGACGATCGCCTCCTCCTGGCCCGCTTCCCCGTTGAGGGCGCGGGTGGCGGCTTCCTCCAGCCCCTTCACGTAGGCCCTTCCCAGGTCGTGCTCCATCAGCATGGCGGCGACCGGGCTGTTGGCACGCGGCATGCCGTTGTCGATCAGCGCCTCGAACAGCACGTCCTCCTCTTTCGCGTGATGGAAGCGGTCCGCATAGTTCCTGATGAAGTCGACGCCGTCCAGGTAGAACCGGTAATCGCGGAAGGAACCTTCCTCGGTCAGCCGTGCGTTCTCCTCCAGAAGGGTGAGCATCCTCAGGATAAGCTGGTGCTCGTCCTTGAGCCTCTGCGTGATATCCCGTTTCATGACTAGCTTCTCCTTTCTCCGTTGATGCCGATCACCGCGGTGGTGAGCTCGATCTCCTTGCCGGACTGGGCAAGTGCCTGCCTCACCATCATATCAAGGCCGCGGCAGCAGGGCACTTCCATAATGGCGACCGTGATACTCTTCACGTCGTTCTTCTGGAAGATGGCCGCCAGTTTCTCGACGTAGGGGGTGGTGTCGTCCAGTTTGGGGCAGGCGATGGCCACCGCTTTCCCTTTCAAGAGGTCGCTGTGGAAGCTCCCGAGTGCGAAGGCGACGCAGTCGGCCGCGATCAGGATGTCGCTGTCCTGGAACCAGGGGGCGGTAGGCGGTACCAGGTGCAGCTGTACCGGCCACTGGCGCAGTTCGGAGGCCGCCTTGGCGGTCGGTGCGTTCTCGTTGGTCTCAGTCCTTTCAATAACCCTTGCCGCGCTTCCCGGGCAACCGCATGCAGAATGTGCCATTTTCGTATCTCCTTTAGTCAGTGTGTTGGTTTGTTATTTATTTTGTGGTTAGAGTGGTTTGGTATTACCAGAAGTTCCTCTGTGATCCTCTGTGCCCTCTGTGGTCAGGGCTTACTTCTTTTCGAGATAGTCTCCGATCTCTTTCTCTACCGCTTCTTCCTGTTCAGCCGACAACCCGTGTATGGCGACCACGTCTTTGAGGAGGCAGATCCCGACCTTGCAGGTCACGCAGCCGATCTCGTAGCGGTTGAGGATCTCACCTATCTGCGGGTGATTCGCCATCACGTCCTGAATCGCCATCTCGCCCATACCGTTTTTGAAGTTCATTTGATTGCCTCCCGTTGTCTTTCGTTGTATGGACAATAGCGCGTTCAAGGCAAAGAGTTCATGACCTTGGTCAAAAATATCGCATTTCCTGCATGTTGTTTGACCGCTGCCTGAATGCGCGTAAAATGTGACAGAAGATCAGCCAGGGGAGGGGAATCAGATGGCACAGGACCTCAGATCGCAGATTGCGGAGCTGGAACGATCGCTGCCCCAGCTGCCGCCCGAGCAGGCGGAACTTATCGAGCGGGCCTCCCGGGAGCTCTCCGATCAGGGGATCGCGGAGCGAGTTCTCAAGGCAGGGGCGCAGGCCCCCGACTTCACCCTCCCAAACGCGGTGGGAAGGCCCGTTGCCCTGGGCGCCGCCCTTGCCAGGGGGGCGGCGGTGGTGACCTTTTACCGGGGCATGTGGTGACCGTACTGCAGCCTTCAGTTGAGGGCTTACCAGAAGATACTTCCCGAGATCGTGAAGGCCGGCGGCTCCCTGATGGCCATCTCGCCGCAAACCCCGGACAAGTCCCAGGCGACGCTGCTCAAAAACTATCTCGAATACGAAGTGCTGAGCGACCAGGGCAACGCGGTGGCGCGGCAGTTCGGGCTGGTCTGCCAGATCCCCGAGTGGATCCGCTCCCTGTACATATCTTTCGGAGGCAACCTCCCCGCCTTTAACGCCGATCATTCCTGGGAGGTTCCCATCCCCGGCACCTTCGTGATCGGCAGGGACCGGGTCATCCTCCTTTCCCACGCCGACACCGACATCAGGAACCTCCTGGAGCCGCAAAAGATCCTGGACACCCTGCGCAAGCTCTCTCCCAACTCCCCCCCCTGACAAAGAACTCCTTCCGGCTCCCCCCTTTGACAAAGGGGGGCAGGGGGGATTTGCCTTTGACCGACGAAAGGGGCTACGGCTTTTGCCTTCCCGCTACCCACCTGAAACCATTGACTATTTTTCCGCAAACCGTTACCCTTCCACATGGTTTTACCCGGAACGAGCAGCATCCGCGTAAATCCGCCCGATCCGCGTCATCCCTGTTACATTGCTTTTCGATTTTGAACTTCAAGCGCTGAGCTTTTGCGAGGAATGTCATGACCAAGAGAATAGGAATCCTCACCGGTGGCGGCGACTGCCCCGGCCTGAACGCGGTGATCAGGGGTGTGGTCAAGGCTGCCGTTATCGGACGCGGTTGGGAAGTGATCGGCATCGAGGACGGCTTCGACGGCTTCCTCCACCCCGAGAAGTGCCGCCTGCTCACCCTGGAAGACGTGCGAGGCATCCTGCCGCGCGGCGGGACCATCCTGGGAACCAGCAACAGGGGAAACCCCTTTTCCTTCCCCATCATGCGCGAAGGAAACCTCGAGGTGATCGACGTCTCCGACGAAGTGGTTTCCAGGATAAACATGCTGGGGATCTCGGCGCTGGTGGTGGTGGGCGGAGACGGCTCCCTGAGCATCGCCCGCCAGCTGATGGAGCGGGGCGTCCCCATCGTCGGCGTTCCCAAGACCATCGACAACGACCTGCATGAAACCGACGTCACCTTCGGCTACAACACCGCGGTGCAGACCGCGACCGAGGCGCTCGACAAGCTGCACTCGACCGCGGAGAGCCACCACCGGGTGATGGTGCTGGAAGTGATGGGGCGCTACGCCGGCTGGATCGCGCTGGAATCCGGCATGGCCGGCGGCGCCGATGTGATCCTGATCCCCGAGATCCCCTACGACATCGGCAAGGTCGGCGCAGCCCTGGCCCGGCGGGCCAAATGCGGCCGGCGCTTCAGCGTGATCGTGGTGGCGGAAGGGGCCTTTCCGGTGGGCGGCAGCCGCGTGGTGCAGGAAGCGGCCGGCGGCCAGTGCGTGGTAGAGCGCCTGGGCGGCATCGGAGAGCAGATCAGGCGCGAGCTGGGAGGCGTGCTGGAGATGGACGTCCGGGTCACCGTGCTGGGACATCTGCAGCGGGGCGGCACCCCGTCCTGCTTCGACCGCGTGGTGGGGAGCCGGTTCGGCGTCAAGGCGGTGGAGCTGATCGAGCAGGGGGCCTTCGGCCAGATGGTCTGCCTCCGTGGCCGCGACATCGGCTCGGTCCCCATCGACGACGCCATCCGCTCGCTGAAGCTGATCGACCCCGCCGGCGACATGGTGCGCCACGCCGAAGCGCTCGGCATCATGCTTGGCCGGTGAGGCCGGATGAGCTGTCCCCTTCGTCCAATAAATGAAGGATACTGTTGACTTTGCCTAATCTCTGCCTTAGACTGCGGAAAACTTGTGCAGCCTGTGCCCGGCCGGCCCCTACCGGCTACAGAGAGGTAGTTTCCTTATGAAGAGACGCATCGCCGAGGTGAACCGCAGTCACCTGTTCTCCATAATCGGCTTTTTCCTTGGCATCTCGGCGCCCATCGGCTGGACTGCCCTGCGCCTTCTCTTTTTCGCCGACCCCGGCGTCCCCATCTCCTCCCAGATCTTCTCCGACGTTACCAAGACCGGCCAGAACCTGGCTCTCTACTTCTACATGGGTGGCGGCACCGCCTGCATGCTGGCTCTCTTCGGCTACTACATAGGCAAGGCGATGGACGAGCTGCACGTCAAGGGGGCCGAGCTCGACCAGCTGGTGCAGGAAGTCGACGCCCAGAAGAAACTCTTCGAGAACCGCTACAAGGTGCTCGACAACAACATCAAGAACTTCCACAAGATAGGGAGCAAGATCCAGAAGGCGGTGCGCACCGACGACGTGCTTGCGCTCTGCGTGGAGGGGCTGCACGACGTGCTGGGCTACGAGCGGGTCAACATCCTGATGGCCAACCCGGAGAAGACCCAGCTCTACTTCGCAGCGCACGCCGGCAACGACAGCACGGTGGGGCCCGAGGTCACCCTGCCGCTGGACCGGCGCGCCGGGGTCATCTTCAAGAGCTTCCGCGAAAAGCAGGTCTACTTCATCGAGAACATCAGCAAGTATCCCAGCGACTACCTGCTGCAGCCCCCCTTCGATGCCATCGAGCCGCTGCGCTCGGCCACCTTCATCCTCTGCCCCATCGTCTTGAAGGGGGAGTCGATCGGCGTGTTCGGGCTGGACAACAAGAAGAGCCACCGGGCGTTGAACGACACCGACGTCGACACCATCCGGCTGTTCGCCGACCAGGCCGCCGCCGCCCTGATGCGCATCAGCCTCCTGCAGTCCATCGACCAGCTGACCCTGGAGCTGGGCAAGACCTTCTCGGAGCTGCTCAAGAACCGGGAGAGCTACTCCAGGAACCTCTACCGGCTGAAAAGCGCCGCCGACTCGCTCGCCCACGGCGCCACCAAGATCGATTCCTCCGCCCAGGGGGTCATGGAATCGGTGGACGGCGCCAGCGTCTCCGCCGCCGAGATCTCCATCGCCACCGACCAGATCACCCGCAACATGGATGCCCTGGCCGACTCCGTGTACAAGTCCGTCTCCGCCATGGAGCAGATCACCTCCTCGCTCAGGCAGGTCGAGCAGAACACGGCGCTCTCCCACGGGCTCTCGGTCAAGGTCAAGGAGCACGCCGAGCAGAGCAGCACCGTGGTGCGGGAGACGGTCGACGCGCTGGCCGAGATCCAGCGCTCGGTCGAGCTCTCCTACGAGGGGATCAAGCGGCTGAGCGCCAACAGCAGCCGCATCGAAGGCTTCGTGAGCGTCATCAACGACATCACCAAGAGGACCAACCTGCTGGCCCTGAACGCCTCCATCATCGCCGCCCAGGCCGGCGAGTACGGCAAGAGCTTCGGGGTGGTGGCCGACGAGATCAGGAACCTCTCCCTGCAGACCGGTCTTTCCACCGGCGAGATCACCGGCATCATCGAAGAGATCATGACCGAGTCCCGAAACGCGGCCGACAACATCACCATGACCAAGGAGCTGGTCAAGAAGGGGGTGAAGCTCGGCTCCCAGACCGGCGTCTCCCTGGCCAGCATCCTGGAGAGCTCGCAGACCGCCCTGGACATGACCCAGCAGATCAAGCTGGCCACCGAGGAGCAGGCCGCCTCCGTGCACATGGTGACCCAGTCCATCGAGGACGTAAGCTCCATGACCAGCCAGATCTTCAAGGCCTCCAAGGAGCAGGCGCAGGCGACCAAGAGCGTGGCGCGGGCCCTGGAAGAGGTGAAGGGGATGACCCACGACGTGGCGGGCTCGGCAGGCAGGCAGACGGTGGACAGCGAAGAGATCAAGGGGACCGTCGACTCGGTAACCACCATGGCCGAGAGGATCTTCAACGACATGGAGTCGCGCCAGGACGAAAGCGGGCGGGTGGTCAAAGAACTCGAGCAGATGCGCGCGAGCGCCCAGTAGCCTTTCGCCGCTCGTACCAACCCCTCGCCTCCGGCTCTCCTTCCCCCTTAGATAACACCCCCTCCCCTTCAAGGGGAGGGCAGGGGTGAGGATGGGGTAAGGACCGAAGGAGGCCAGGGGTGAGGATGGGATAGCCGGCTTTTCCGGCCGCCCTGCAACAAAACGCTGGACTAACCCCCTCGCCTGTGTTAATAACGGTGTTTGTGCCCGCTATAAATAAGTGGAGCCGCTAACAACACCGCAGTAACCAAGACATACCGCCTGGATTCCGAAGGAACCGGTACGGGAAGCGATAGCTGGCAAAGACCCGCACTCGACCAAGTCGTGCGCGCAGCGTCTTTTTTTACAGCGTCTTCCGTGCCGGAGGACGTTTTTTTTTGCCCCGAGGAGTCCGGCCGACAGAAAAAAGAAGACGCCGCCGGTACAGCGGCACGCTATGCGGACCAAGCGAATCCCGTTTTAAGGAACCGTATACTTACCCCGCCGGCGGGTAATGGAGCAGCCATGCAGAAGAAGAAAACCGTCCTCGACTTCCAGCGTATGAAGGAAGAAGGGGAGCGGATCGCCGTCCTCACCTGCTACGACTATCCCACCGCAGCCATCATGGACGGCTGCGGCATCGACATGATCCTGATCGGCGACTCGGCCGGCGTGGTGGTGGCGGGTTACGACAACACCCTGCCGGTCACCATGGAGGAGATGATCTACCACACCAGGGCGGTGATGCGGGCCCAGCCCAAGGCCTTCGTGGTTGCCGATCTTCCCTTCCTCTCCTACCAGACCGATCTCGCCTGCGCCCGTTTGAACGCGGGGCGCCTCATCAAGGATGGCGGCGCCGCCGCCGTCAAGATCGAAGGTGGCGTCAACATCGAGCAGACCATCGCCGCCATCGCCGCCATGGACATCCCGGTGGTGGGGCATATCGGCCTCACCCCGCAGTCGCTGCACCGGATGGGCGGCTTCAAGGTGCAGGGAAAAAGCGAGGCGCAGGCCGAAAAGCTCCTGGAAGACGCCCGCGCGGTCGAGCGGGCCGGCGCCTTCGCCGTGGTGCTGGAGGGGATCCCGATGGGGCTCGCCGGACAGATCACCGCCGAGCTGTCGATCCCGACCATCGGTATCGGGGCCGGCCCCCGCTGCGACGGGCAGGTGCTGGTCCTGCACGACATCCTCGGCCTGTGCAGCAAGTACTCCCCCAAGTTCGTCAAGCGTTACGCCGAACTGGCCCCGGTGATCAGCGAGGCAGTTTCCAGTTACATAGCCGACGTCAAAGGCGGCACATTCCCGGAAGAAAGGCATTCGTTCAAATGATAGTCATTGAAACCGTGGCGCAGATGCAGCACTACGCCCGCGAGCGGCGCGGCCGCATCGCCCTGGTCCCCACCATGGGGTACCTGCACGAGGGGCACGCCTCCCTGATGGTGGAGGCGCGCAAACGGGCGGAGATCGTGGTGGTCAGCATCTTTGTCAATCCGACCCAGTTCGGCGTCAACGAGGACCTGGACAGCTATCCGCGCGACCTCGAGCGCGACAAGCGGGTAGCCGGGGAGGCCGGCGTCGACGTGATCTTCGCCCCCAAGGCCTCCGACATGTACCCCTCCGGCTATCAGACCTACGTGAACGTGGAGGGGCTCACCAGCGAGCTGTGCGGAGCGAGCCGCCCCGGGCATTTTCGCGGCGTGACCACCGTGGTCGCCAAGCTCTTCAACATCGTCACCCCGAAGGTCGCCATCTTCGGGAAGAAGGATTTCCAGCAACTCGCCGTGATCAGGCGGATGGTGCAGGACCTCAACATGGACCTCGAGATCGTCGGCATGCCCATCGTCCGGGAAAAGGACGGTCTCGCGCTCAGTTCCCGGAACGTGAAGCTCGACCCCGCCCAGCGCGAGAGCGCCCTCTGTCTTTCCAGGGCCATCGCCGCTGCCAGGGAGGCCTTCAGGGAAGGGACCCACGCGGTACCCGCCTTGAGGGAGGCCGCCGCCGCCGTCATCGGGCGGGAGCCGGACGCCCAGGTGGACTACCTGGAGTTCCGGGATCCCGACACGCTGGAACAACTGGAAAAAGCTGATGCCAGGACGCTGCTCGCACTTGCCGTGCGTTTTGGCGCTGTACGACTCATAGACAACTGCATACTTGGGGAGGAATAGAGCAATGGACAGGAAAATGCTGAAGAGCAAGATTCACAGGGCGACGGTAACCGGTGCAGATCTCCACTACGAGGGGAGCATCACCATCGACAAGGAACTGATGGACGCCGCCGACATCATTCCGTACGAGGCCGTCTGCGTGTGGGACGTCGACAACGGCAGCCGTTTCGAGACCTACGCCATCGAGGGCGAGCCCGGTTCCGGCGTGATTTGCATCAACGGCGCCGCCGCCAGGATGGTCGCCCCGCGCGACCTGGTGATCATCGCGAGCTTCGTCAACATGTCCAACGCCGAGGCCCTCGCCCACGAGCCGAAGCTCGTCTTCGTGGACGACAAGAACCGCATGCAGAAGACCCGCAAGGAAGTAGCCGGCCAGGGCAACCTGAAAAGCGTCAGCTGGTAAGGAAGCAGCAAGGGGGGGCTCGATATGAAGGGGCGATTCCCCCCCACGCGATAGAGGGCGATCCCGTCCCTTGATGAACTTTATCAAGGGACGATTCCGTCCCCCCCTGATAAAGGGCGATTCCCGTCCCCCCCTTGATAAAGGGGGGACAGGGGGGATTGCTTCTGGAGTAGAAAACGACTGCCGCCTCGCGATTGTCCCGCAATCCCAGGCGGCAGTCATGTTATAATGATTTATCTTTTGGCCCTGGGGGTGACCCGTCCATGATCTACGCCGCCTCATACGTTCTGCCCATCTCCTCCCCCCCCATCCCTTCCGGCGCCGTGGCAGTCGAAAACGGCATGATCACCGCGGTCGGACCT
>DATFAB010000019.1:0-15824 GCA_035255025.1 Geomonas sp. | reverse complement strand
TTGAGTGAAAATATTCGTACTTTTATATATTTGAAAACTTCGACAAGTAAAGGGACTAAAGCAGAAACTGCTATCATCAAACATATATTTATAACCAAAAGTGGCAAGTCAATACCTGGATCCTCCATCAATATAGAAGCTTTTAAATCAGTTCTGTCCCACAAATATTTTGTAATAGCTATGAAACCAATTGGTATTGCTACTAAAGCATATTGCATTATACGATTTTTGTAATACTCATAGTCTCCAATATAGCTTGACGATTTCTTAATGGTTACAGGTATTATCTCCCTATCCTCTATGGCTACATTTATGTCTACTACAAGTTGCTCTGCAAAGTCTAATTGATCCTTGGGATTTATCCAGCTGTCATTCTTTGCATATTTATTATCGAGTGCCAGCTTAACAATCTCACCATAAGTCATGTAGGAAATATTTGGCTTCTTCTCCATCCTTGCTACGTTCATTTAAACCCTCAATTTCGAACAACGGATTCGGAATCCACGTGTCCGATTTAAATAGCTATATATTCCAAGTGGTTAGCTGATGAAAATAGTAATTGACGCATGTTTTGACGCAACTCCAGCCCGTTTTACCATATAAAAGCACTTGAAACAACAATAGGCTTGATGATTTTTAGGCTCGGTTTTTCGGTTGCGGATGCCTTTTTATCTGCAAACGAAAAAGCGAAATCTAGCGATGCCGGAAACTTTAAGGGCAGAGGCTACTGTGGAGGGGTAGGGTGGAGGGTGGCGAGGATGACGGATAGCGCTTCGTAGGCCGGGGGCAGGAGATCGGAAGGAGGTTGGCTTTTCAATAGCTGGGGAGGCACAGGGGCTAGGCGCAACTTGCCGAGGTCTACCATGAATCTCTGACACCACATCATCAAAAAGGAAAATAACGCAGCCGTCGAGACTTGACGGACGTATCGACTAGACGGCCGGGTGCTTTGGCCAAGCTAGCCATTTAGAGGAAGGTACTGCTTCAGGTACATAGCTTCATGATGGTGGATGTGCTGGTGAGGCTTTTTCACGTACCGGCCAAGAAGATGTCTCTTGCCCTGGTAGCTTACTCAGCCGACCTTGTGCGGACAAGGGAGGATGCGTCCGGTGAAATTTTTTTCTCGGGTTCTGGAGAAAAAAAGAGTACCGGTGCCGGGGAGCAGAGGATTTCTCGCCTGCGTCTTCCTGCGTCTGGGCTGCGTCAGGATTTTCACCTGCGTCAAAAGTCGCGTCAACAAAAAAACAGGCACCTACGTTCGGTTGCGTAAGTGCCTGTTTTTGGTAGCTTTTATGGTGCCCAGAGACGGAATCGAACCGCCGACACGAGGATTTTCAATCCTCTGCTCTACCGACTGAGCTATCTGGGCAAGAGACCAACTTTATATCTGGATTAGCGGCTGGTGTCAACCCTTTTTTGGACGGCGGTGGCTATTATCATTTTCTGGGGCGCTTGTCGGGGGTACGGGACATCGCTCCCCCTCCCCGGCCCTCCCCCTTCGGGAGAGGAGAGCTGGAGTGAGTTGAAAGCGTTCGCTAAGCGCGGGAGATGAAGCGGCCGTCGCGGGTGTCGACTTTGATCTTTTCGCCGGACTCCAGGTAGGGCGGCACCTGCAGCCTCAGCCCGGTTTCCAAGACGGCTTCCTTGGTCTGGGCGGTGGCGGTGGCGTTCTTCAGGGCCGGAGCGGTCTCGGTGACGGTCAGCTCGACGGTCAGCGGCAGGTCGACGTTCACCATCCGTTCCTGGAAGATGCCGAGCTGCACCTCGGTGCCGTCGAGGAGATAGGGGGAAATCGCTGCGAAGGCATCCTCCTCCATCTCGAACTGCTCGTAGGTCTCCAGGTCCATGAATACGCCGCGGGCGCCGTCGGCATAGAGGAACTGCCCCTTGTGCCGCTCGAAATCGGCTTCGTCGACCTTGTCGCCGGAACGGAAGGTCTTTTCCAGCACCTGGCCGGTGATCAGGTTGCGGTACTTGGTCTTCACCATGGTATTGGCACCGCGGGCGGAGGGGGACTGGAAGGTGACGTCGACGAGCAGGCAGGGGGCGCTGTCAAGCTGGATGACCAGGCCCTTTTTGAAGTCGTTGGTGGTGTACATGCGGGTTCTCCTTAACTGAAATATCTCCTTTTAACAGAAATCTGTGATAAGTTCAACAGCCCTAACCCATCCTCACCCTGTCCCTCCCCTTGAAGGGGAGGGACGTTTTGGATCCCCCTGCTGATGTTGGTCGGGGGGAGGGGATGCTTGGAGGAGTAAAGGCAAATCCCCCCTGGCCCCCCTTTGTCAAAGGGGGGCCAGGGCCCTTTCTTTCTGGCCGGATGAACGTTGGACGGCTGCTTTGTGGAGGAGGGATGCAGGATGGGGCTCCTTACGGAAGGGAGCATGACGGGCCGGATAAATAGAGTTAGCAGGGATTTGGAGGACGCATGAAGATCGATACGGAATTTATCAAGCTGGACAGCTTCCTGAAAGCGGTGGACGCCGTCTGTTCAGGGGGAGAGGCGAAGATCATCATCTCGGAGGGGATGGTTTCGGTGAACGGCGAGGTGGAACTGCGCCGGGGCAGGAAGCTGCGGCCTGGAGACCGGGTGGAGGTGGGGGGCAACGCCTTCCTGGTGGAATAGGATCAGCCGCCGGCGCGCTTGGCCTTGTAGCCGCGCTTGGCAAGTTCCGCCAGCAGCAGCTCTGCATGGTCTCCCTGGATCTCTATGACGCCGTCCTTGGCGGTGCCGCCGCATCCGCAGCGTCGTTTCAGTTCTCCAGCCAGCGCAGTGAGGGCAGGGGCATCCAGCGGAAGGCCGGTTATGACCATGACGGTCTTGCCGCCGCGCCCTTTGCTTTCGCGCCTGATACGGACCACGCCGTCGCCGGGGGCAGCGGAAGATTTCCGGCAGACGCACTCCTTCACGGCCTTGCCGCAGGCGGGGCACATCCTGCCGAACTCGGAGGAATAAACTACGGGGGCATCGCTGGAAGGCGTCTTTTTCATAGAGGCTTTTGTAGCAGAAACCGGGGCGGGAAATCAACGACAGAAAGTCGAGAGGCGTTTAACAGGGATGCACAGGAGGCACGGGATACAAGATTCAGGTGCTGATGGCGTCCAAGCAATACCTGGTTGAGCTGTCTTTCCCATGGCGCGGTTGCCTCCTTCGAAGGCTAAGGTAAAGCAAATCCCCCCTTGCCCCCCTTTGTTAAAGGGGGGGATGTGTGCGGTTGATTGTAAAGGGGGCCGCGGATGAGTTGCCTCCTATCGCGGTTTGCGACCTCTTATCCTTTTGATTCTCTCCGTGTACTCCGTGTCTCCGTGGCTAACGGTCTTGCTTTAGCTCAACCGGTCTCGGCACCTCGCTTTCCATGATCGGGCGCGGGGTGAGCCGGTCGGGGAGCTTCAGGACGGTTACTCCGGAGGGAGGCTCGATCTCTTCATAGAGCGGTGCGCTGTCTCGCTGATACACCTTGGAGAGGTGCATCGGGAGGACGTAGCGCGGGCGCAGGCGCTCGAGCAGGATGTTGAGATCGGTGGTGCAAAGGTGCCGGGACAGGTGGGCTTTGCGCTGCTCGGAGGCGAGGAAGGCGCACTCGCAGACCAACAGTGTCACCCCCTCGTGCAGCGCCGCCAGTTTTTCGAAGTTCTCGTCGGAAAACCCGATGTCGGTGACGTAGCCGATACTGGCCGCCTTTTCCTCTTTCCTTATGCGCCGGTACAAAGCGGCAGCGTTCGGGGTGTATCGTTCCTCGATTGAATCTCCCGACCTGGCCGGATAGGAGATGGAAGCCCCTTCCAGGGTGCCAGTATGGAACAGGCGTTCGAGTTCCTTAAGCCATTCTCCCTTTGCCACTCCCTGTGCGACCATTCGCTCGTCATCGACCACAAAGGCCGCTCCCTCATCGATCCGGTACGACAGCACCGGGATCCTGTGTTCGCAGGCCACGCTCCTCACCGTCAGATAGTGATTTTCGTAGATCTCCCCGCGGCGCGCCCCTTCAGGCCGGGGTGAGAAGGCGTCGGGCCCGCTGAAGAGGGTGCTGGTAATCTCGTCATCGCAGATTTCGCCCACCCGGAAGTTTCCCCAGAAGGTATCGGCCAGGTTCCATTCGTAGCTGGCGAACTTGTTGGCCAGGCGCGCGGACAGTCCGGGCGGGCCGTAGACATCGATGGTGCGCGGGGATGCGTGGCTGTGGCGGATGACGCTGTCCATCCCCATGAAGTGGTCCATGTGGGCGTGGCTTATGAAGATGGCGTCGATGGAGGTGTAAACCCGCTTGGCGAGGTGGTGGACCTTCCCGCAGTCGAAAAGGATGGCGCGGCCGAGCGGCCGCATCCGGACCAGCAGCAGCGGATCGTCGAACAGCCCCGCGAAGAAGGTAGGTTCGAGATAGCGGAAAGGTTTGGACATGGGCTTCATTTTACCATTCGGTTGATCTACATCAATTGATACACTGACAGAAGGAGTTAGAGTATCTGTCAGAGCGAATGTTATGTCAGAAAAGGAGAGAGTTATGGCAGAGAAAAAGGGTGTGGCAACTGGGGAGAAGTTGAATGTCGCGAACCTGGCTAACTACCAGGATGGATCCGTTGTCAGTAGAGCGGTCGTCGACAAGCCGGTCGGCACCATCACAGTCTTTGCTTTCGACGCGGGAGAGGGATTAAGCGAGCATACTGCTCCCTACGATGCATTCGTGCAGATACTTGATGGCGAGGCGGAGATCAATATCGAGGGGACGGTTCACAAGGTATCGGCGGGGGAGATCATCGTGATGCCGGCCAACAAGCCGCACTCGCTGCGGGCGGTGCAGCGGTTCAAGATGCTCTTGGTGATGATCAGGGCATAACGGCGAAGCATTACCACAGAGGGTACTGAAGGGAAGAGAGGGTTTACTGCATTGAACGGGGATGGACAGGATTAACAGGATAAAACCTTAAAGAGGCCTTTAAAACACGCTCTTCTTGGTTTGTTTCTATCCCGTTAATCCCGTTCATCCCTGTTTAATTACCGTTGACGTTGTTTCGCCTCAATGGTGAGGCTCTCTTCTTACCTGCAGCCGCAGGTGGTGCGGGATTTAAACTCGGCCTCGTACCCTTTCTTCAGGAGCTTGGCCACTTCCTTGGAGTGGTAGGTCAGGATCAGGTCGGCGCCGGCCCTCTTGAAGGAAATCATGGTCTCCATCACCACGCGGTCCTCGTCGATCCACCCCGCCTTGGCGGCGGCCTTCACCATGCTGTACTCGCCGGAGACGTTGTAGACGGCGGTCGGCAGGTTGAACTCGTTTCTCACCTCACGCACGATGTCCAGATAGGGCAGGCCCGGCTTCACCATCAGGATGTCGGCCCCTTCCTCGACGTCCATGCGTGCTTCCCTGATCGCCTCCAGCCGGTTGGCCGAGTCCATCTGGTAGGAGCGGCGGTCGCCGAACTGCGGGGTGGACTCGGCGGCTTCCCGGAACGGCCCGTAGTAGCCGGAGGCGTATTTCACCGCGTAGCTCATGACGGGGATATCCTTGTAGCCGTTGTTGTCCAGCGACTCGCGGATGGCTGCCACGCGGCCGTCCATCATGTCGGAGGGGGCAACCATGTCGGCGCCTGCCCTGGCGTGGGAAAGTGCTTCCCTGGCCAGAAGCTCCAGGGTCTCGTCGTTGTCCACGTCGCCGTTCTTGATGATGCCGCAGTGGCCGTGGTCGGTGTACTCGCACATGCAGACGTCGGTGATCACGGCCAGGTTGGGCACGCTCTTCTTGATGGCCCGGATGGTCTCCTGGATGATGCCGGTGTCCGAGTAGGCGTCGCTACCCATGGCATCCTTCTGCTCGGGGATGCCGAACAGGATGACGGCGGGAACACCCAGTTCGTAGGCTTCCTGCGCCTCTTCCACGATGTTCTCGATGGACTGCTGGTAGATGCCGGGCATGGAGGAGATCTCCTTCTTGATCCCGGTGCCGAAGGCAGAAAACATCGGATATATCAGATCGTTGGCGGAAAGGGAGGTCTCTCTCACCATGTTCCTGAAGATTTCTTTGCTCCGGATCCTTCTCGCTCTGTACACTGGGTAGAACATTGCTCTCTCCTTTGGGGTTTGCTGTGATTACCCCTGCCTGTGAATTCCTGCTGAAAACCCCATCCTCACCCTGTTCCACCTCTCGAAGGGGAGGTGACGCCGGGGCACTCGTTCAAGTTTGAACATGTAAAGGCAAATCCCCCCTCGCCCCCCTTTGTCAAAGGGGGGAAGCTGGGAAGGTTATTTCTTGTCCTGCGCGAAGTGCGCGATCAGCTCGGCGGTCAGCGCGTCGAGCGTGTACTCCGCCGGCTCCATGTCGACTTCCAGCCCCAGATCGCGGCAGGTCCTGGAAGTGACCGGGCCGATGGAGGCGATCCTGACCCCTTCCATCAGGTGCAGGAACCGGTTGTCCCCCAGGATGCTGGCGAGGTTTTGGACGGTAGAGGAGGAGGTAAAGGTCGCGCAGTCGATCTGTCTCTCCTCCAGTGCCCGCAGTGCCTCCGAAGAGATGCCGTCGGGCGTCTGGTTGGCGTAGGCCACCGGGGCCGCCACTTCCGCACCCATCGCTTTCAATCTTTCCGGGATCACGTCGCGTGCGCGGTCGCCGCGCGGGAACAGGACCTTTTTACCTGCCATCTCCAGCTCCGAGCAGGCGGCCACCACTCCTTCCGCCTTGTAATCCTCGGGAACCAGGTCGGCCTTGATGCCAAATGGTGCCAGCGCGGCCGCGGTCTTCGGCCCGACCGCGCAGACGCGGCAGCTGCCAAGGGCCCGCGTGTCGAGGCCATGCTCGTGCAGCCTTCCGAAGAAGTAGTGGACGGCGTTGTAGGAGGTGAAGATGATCCAGTCGAAGCTCTCCAGGGCGCCGATCGCCTGGTCGAGCTCCTCGTAGCTGTGGGGCGGTGTGATCTCGATGGTCGGGCAGGCGTAAACCCGGGCACCCAGGCGCTCGAGCTTGGCGGTGAATTCTCCCGCCTGGTCGGCGCCGCGGGTGACCAGCACGGAGCGGCCGAACAGGGGGCGGTTGTCGAACCAGCGCAGGGTCTCCCTCAGGTTCACCACCTCGCCGACCACCGTGATGGCGGGAGCCTTGAACGCTGCCTGGCGTGCCTTCTCGGCGATGTCGGCCAGGGTGCCGATCAGGACCTCCTGCTCAGGCCTGGTTCCCCAGCGGATCAGGGCGACCGGTGTTTCGGGAGCGCGTCCGTGGGCGATCAGGTTCTGGGCGATGTTGGGCAGGTTCTTCACCCCCATGTAGAAAACCACCGTACCGCTGCCCAGCGACAGCCTCTCCCAGTCGATCTCGGAACTGGGCTTGCCGGGGCTTTCATGGCCGGTGACGAAGGCGACCGAGGTGGTCACATGGCGGTGGGTGAGGGGGATGCCGGCGTAGCAGGTGGCGCCGACGCCGGCGGTGATGCCGGGGACCACCTCGAAGGAGATGCCGGCGGCAACCAGCGCCTCGCACTCCTCGCCGCCGCGGCCGAAGATGAAGGAGTCGCCTCCCTTGAGCCTCGCCACCACCTTGCCCGAGAGCGCCTTCTCCACCAGCAGTTCGTTGATCTGGCTCTGCTCCCGGTTGTGCTCGCCGCCGACCTTGCCGGCGTAGATGAGCTCGGCACCCTTCGGGGCGTAGCGGAGCAGCTCGTCGTTGGCCAGATAGTCGTAGAGGACCACCTGCGCCTTGGCAAGGCATTCGCGTCCCTTGACGGTAATGAGCCCGGGATCGCCGGGACCGGCGCCGATCAGATACACGAAGCCTTTTTTTGCGGAAAGAGAAGTCATAGTTGAATTAGAGGAAGCCTGACCCCATCCTCGCCCCGGCCTTCCCCTTGAAGGGGAGGGAAGAGGTGGGAAGGAGTAGTGTAAGTAGAGAACTGTGGAACAAAACGGCAAAAGGCTAAGGGTGACTTAGCCTTTGTAAAGCACTACCACACAGGACAGCGGGGTATGAAAAGAGAGGACACAGAGAAAGTCTTGGCAGAACGTGATGCAAAACGATTTCCTCTGTGTCCTCGGTGCGGCCGCTGTGTCCTCTGTGGATACGGCTTTTGATTGTTAGACGGGAATTTCCTTCTCCCTGGAGACTTCGCGCTGATACACCTCCGCGAGGATGGCGTGGCCGCCTTCCGCCAGGAGCTGCTCGGCCAGCTGCACACCCAGCTTGTCGCAGTTCTCGGCAGGACCGGTCACGGTTCCCTTGACGGAAACCTTGCCGTCCACCGAAGCGATGAAGCCGGTCAGCTTCAGCTGGTCGCCGGTCACTTCGCCGTAGGCTGCGATCGGTACCTGGCAGCCCCCCTCGCAGCGCCAGAGCAGGGCGCGCTCCGCGCGCACCGCGTGGGCGGTGTCGGGGTGGTTGAAGAAGGCGATGGCTTCTTTGACGGCCTCGTTGGAGAGGTTGCACTCGATGCCCAGGGCACCCTGGCCGATGGCGGGCAGGGAAAGGTCGGTGGCCAGCAGCTCGGTCGCCTTGTCGGCGAAGCCAAGGCGGTTGAGGCCTGCGGCGGCCAGGATGACGGCGTCCAGGTTCTCGGTCTCGAGCTTGTTGATGCGGGTCTCCACGTTGCCGCGGATGATAACCATCTCCAGGTCCGGACGGACCTTCAAGAGCTGGGCCTGGCGCCTGAGCGCCGAGGTGCCGATACGGGCGCCCTGCGGGAGGTCGGCGAACTTGACGCCGCGGGAGATCACGGCGTCGCGCGGGTCTTCGCGCTCCGTGATGCAGTAGAGGCCGAGCCCTTCCGGGAATTCGGTCGGGACGTCCTTCATACTGTGCACCGCGATGTCGATCTCGCCGCGCAGCATCGCCTCCTCGATCTCCTTGACGAACAGCCCTTTGCCGCCGACCTGGGCCAGCGGGACATCGAGGATCTTGTCGCCGATGGTCTTGATCTTGGTCAGGGTGACCGTCATGTCGGGGTAGCGTTTCTCCAGCTCGGATTTAACCCAGTTTGCCTGCCAAAGTGCAAGCTGGCTCGCGCGGGTCCCTATTCTCAGCTCTTTCAGCGCCATCTGTTGCTCTCCTTTGTATGTGAATCGGGTACTGAAGTTTCTAATTCTATCAAATCTGGTAACGCGGCGCAGTGCAGGCGTCCGGCAACGGCAAATCCCCCTAGATCCCCCTTCGCAAAGGGGGGGCCTCGTTGCGCGAGAGGGATCGAGTGCCTAGTCTTCCAGCTCCATCAGGTTGTTTTCCTCATGGATATCGGCCTGGAGATCGAACAGGTTGCGCAGGGCGTCCACGTACAGGTCGTTGCGGTTTCCCTGCTCGGTCTTCTTCAGCATGCTGGTCGGGTGGTGCAGTAGCTTGTTCATGTAGGCGTTGGTGAGCGCCTCCAGTTTCTTCTCGGCGCCCGGCGGCAGGTCCTTCCAGCCGGCCAGGGTCTTGGCGAGTTCGGCCTTCCTGATCTCGTCGAAGTGGCTTCTGAGCGCCACGATGGTCGGGGTCACCTCCAGCGAGGAGAGCCACTTGAAGAACTGGCCGATCTCCTGCTCGACGATGGCTTCCGCCTTGGCCGCCTCGATCTTGCGCTGCTCGAGGTTGCTCGCCACCACGCCGTTCAGGTCGTCCACCGTGTAGAGGTAGACGTTTTCCACGTCGTTCACCTTGGGATCGATGTCCCTGGGGACGGCGATGTCGATGAAGAACATCGGCTTCATCTTGCGGCGGCGGATCACCTCCGCGACGTCCTTTTCCCTGATGATGAAGTGGGGCGCCCCGGTCGAGGAGAGGATGATGTCGGCCTTGTGCAGCTGGTCGAAGAGGTCTTCGAAATGGATCGGCTTGGCGTCGAACTCCTGGGCGAGTTTCTCGGCCCGCTCGTAGGTGCGGTTGGTGACCATGACGCCCCGCACGCCGACGTTGATGAAGTGCTTGGCGGCCAGTTCGCACATCTCGCCGGCGCCGACCAAAAGGACGGTCTTGTCGGAAAGCTCGCCGAAGATCTTCTTGGCCAGCTCGACGGCGGCAAAGGCGACCGAGACTGCGGAGGAGGCGATCTTGGTTTCCGTCCTCACCCTTTTCGCCACCGAGAACGCCTTGTGCAGGAAGCGGTTCAGGATGATGCCGGAGCTCTTGAACTCGGCTGCGTAGCCGTAGGAGGTCTTGATCTGGCCGAGGATCTGCGGCTCGCCGACCACCATGGAGTCGAGGCTGGACGCTACGCGGAATACGTGGCGGGTGGCGTCCTCGCCGTGGTAGCTGTAGAGATGGCTTTCCAGGGTCTCCAGCGGCACGCCGTGGTAGTCGGCCAGAAAGCGCTTGAGCCTCGCCATCCCCCCCGCAACGTCACGGGTGGTGGCGTAAATTTCAACCCTGTTGCAGGTGGAGACGATGACCGCCTCGGTGATGTCGGGAAGCGACACCACGGCGCGCAGCGGCTTCTCCATCTGGGTGGGGGCGAAAGCCACCTTCTCCCTGATCTCGACTGCGGCAGTTTTGTGCGAAAGCCCAACCACGATAATGTTCATAAACTTGCTGCCCCTTCTTGAGAATCGCGACCCTACGCTTTAGTCGCGGCGGTCACGATCACTTGTAGCTGTGCAGCCCCGGCAGCAGGAGGTTCACGCCGAGGAAGGTGAAGAGCATGATGACAAAGCCGACGATGGAGAGCATGGCGGCCTTCCTGCCGCGCCATCCGGTGGTGAGCCTGCCGTGGAGAAGGGCTGCGTATATCAACCAGGTGATGAGCGACCAGGTCTCTTTGGGATCCCAGCTCCAGTAGGTACCCCAGGCGGTCTCCGCCCAGATGGCCCCGGAGATGATGGCGAAGGTGAGCAGCGGGAAACCGAGGGTGAGGCAGCGGTAGCTGATCTCGTCCAGGACGTCGAGCGGCGGCAGCTTCTGGAACAGCGACCCCAGCCGGCGCTTCTTCAGGAAGTGCGACTGGATCAGGTACATGATGCTGGTGCCGAAGGAAACGGCGAAGGCCGCGTAGCCTAAGAAAGCCAGGGTGGTGTGCACGGCCAGCCACTTGCTCTTCAGTGCCGGGTTGAGCGGCGGGATGGCGTGGGAGAAGGCCGCCGACACGAGCAGGATCACAAGGGCCAGCGGGATCACGAAGGAACCGAGGATGGAAACCTTGTAGCGCCTTTCGAACAGGATGAAGACGCCCACGATGGCCAGGCTGAAGAAGGAGAGTGATTCGTGCAGGTTGGTGATCGGCGTGTGCCCGGCCTCCAGGTAGCGGTTCACCGTGAAGCCGACATGAACCAGGAAGCCTATGGAGATCAGCCAGTGGCCGGCGCGCCCCACCGCTTCCTTGGGCTTTATCAGCAAGCTCAGGTAGCAAAAGGCGGCGACTGCGTAGATGACAAGGGTGCTGTTGAAGAGCAAGGCGTTCATGACGGATCCTTTTTTTCAGCTGCATCCGGCGCGGGTTGGGAGCCCGATTCGGAGAACTTCAGGAGTATCTGGTCTATTGCATCCCTTTGTCCGCTTCTGATCAGCGCGGGGAGATCCAGCGCTGCAAGCTCGGAAAAAACCCGCTCATTGTATGCGCTCGTCCCCTTTTCAGTCAATATCTTTTCACGAAGGGCTCTTAGAAGGGTGACGGCCTCGGCATATTCGGGGCCGAACTGCGTCTGAAGCTGCTCGACGATGCGCCGAGACAGTGCGGGGCTCGCGCCGGCGGTCGAGACGGTGATCAGGAGATCTCCTCGCTCCAGCAGGGCGGGGGTGGTGAAGCTGCTTGCACGGGGGGCATCGGTGACATCGACCAGTATGCCGCGCTCGCTTGCCTCGGCGGCGACCGCCCGGTTCACCTCCGGAGTGTCGGTTGCCGCGAAGACCAGCAGCGCTCCCTGCAGGTCGCCGGCGCGATACTCCCTGGGCAGATGGTGGAGGGCGCCGGCTGCGACCAGTCCGCCCAGCCGGTCGTCCAGTCGCGGCGCGATCACCGTGAGGCGGGCACCAGCCGAGATCAGCCGCTTTGCCTTGCGGGCGGCGACCGCACCGCCCCCCACGAGCACTACCTTTTTGTCGCGCAGGTCCAGGTTGACCGGATAGTACCGCACTGCTTTCCCCCCGAATGGTGATGGGCACAAGATGGGAAGGCACACTATCGCCCAGAGCCGAGCGGGTGTCAACGGCATAAATGGGGCTCCCCGGCCGGTGGCACGGTTGGGCAGGGGGGGATGGCGTGCACAAACCGCCGCTGCTTTTTCAAAGACGCGGTAAGGGGAACCGATGTATTATGAGAGGCGGAAGTGCTCCGTGTTGATTAAAAACGGCGGGATACAGTATGGCTTGCGCGGGGAGCCGGGCCGGCACCAGTGGCTGTTTGGGGGTGCTGGCGGCAGGTCGCCGGGTCAATAACCCCTTGCTTTTTTTGGCCGCTCATTTATAGTAATAAACACTTTTCTTATTAAAGGAGACGTTTCCATGGCCAGCGAAAACGTACGCACATTTACTGATGACAACTTTGAAAAAGAGGTGCTCCAGTCTGACATTCCGGTGCTGGTCGACTTCTGGGCTACCTGGTGCGCCCCCTGCAAGGCGATCGCGCCGCTGATCGACGCCGTCGCTTCCGAGTACGAAGGACGTGTGAAGGTAGGTAAGGTCAACGTTGATGACAACCCGGCTACTCCGGGAAGGTATGGGGTGCGCGGCATCCCGACGGTCATCCTGCTGAAGGACGGCAAAGTGCTGGACCAGGTTGTCGGCGCAATACCGAAATCACAGCTGGAGGCCCTGATCAAGAAGGCGCTCTAACATGAAGACGCAGATCTCTTTGAAGAAACTGGCAGTCAGGATCGTCCCCCTTGCGCTTGCCGCCCTGGTGCTTTCCAGCCAGCCGGCAGCAGCCATCCTGCAAAAAGGCGAAAGGGCTCCTGCCATACGACTGGTCACCACCTCAGGCCAGCCGGTAACCCTTGCCAATTACCGGGGCTATGTGCTGGTGATGGATTTCTTCGCCACCTGGTGCATCCCCTGCAAAGAGGCGATTCCTCACCTCAATGCCCTGAATGCCAAGTACGGCAAGCAGGGACTGCAGATCCTCGGGGTAAGTGTAGACGAGGGGAGCGACCGCGAGGTGAAGGATTTCGCGCTGGCGCGCCGCATCAGCTACCCGGTCGCGGTGGCCGGCGACGAGATGCAGGCCGATTACGGGCTGCGCTCCATCCCGACCATCTACGTGATCAACAAGAAGGGTATGGTCGCCGAGAAATTCCAGGGGTATTCCGACCAGACTGCCAAGGCTATCGAGGATACCGTGAAGAGGCTGCTGGCCGAGTAACCGCCCGCTGCACTCCCGGCCCTGCCGACTTCAGACAAGAGACTTCACACAAGGCCCTGCAGGATAGATCTATCCGCAGGGCTTTGTCGTGTCCGGACGGTGATCCTTCCCGTACATCTCGGCATGGTAGGAACTGCGGACGTAGGGGCCGCTTTCCACGTGCTGAAAGCCCATCTGCAAGGCCCTTTCCCGGTACCGCTCGAACAGTTCGGGCTCCACGAAGCGCTGCACGGGATGGTGCTGCCGGCTTGGCGCGAGGTACTGCCCGAGGCTCAGGTAGGAACATCCGGTGGCAATCAGGTCTTCCAGCACTCTGAACAGTTCGGCTTCCTCTTCGCCAAGCCCCAGCATCAGCCCCGACTTGGTCTTCAGCATCGGCTCCAGTCGATGGGCCTCGGCCAGAAGCTCCAGCGACCTTTGGTAGTTGGCGCCGCAGCGGATATGGTAGAGGCGCGGCACCGTCTCCAGGTTGTGGCCGAGGATGTCGGGCGCGCTCGCTATCACCGCCGCCAACGCCGCACTATTCCCCAGGAAGTCCGGGATGAGCAGCTCTACCTTGGTGTGCGGGCAGCTCTTCCTGATCTCCTGGACCGTTCGCGCATAGATGGAGGCGCCGCCGTCGGCCAGGTCGTCACGGGTGGGGCTGGTAATCACCACGTGGGACAGCTCCAGCCGGCGGATGGCTTCCGCGACGTTGGCAGGCTCGTTTGGATCGACCGCCAGAGGGGTTTCCTTGGAGACGCTGCAGAATGAGCAAAGGCGGGTGCAGATGCGCCCCATGATCAGGAAGGTGGCTTGCCGGTTCCGGAAGCACTCGGTGATGTTGGGGCAGCGCGCCTGCTGGCAGACCGTGTTGAGGCGCAACTCCCCCAAAAGCCCTTCCATCTCGTTATGGGCGGCAGGGGAGATCTTTTTTTGCAGCCAGGAGGGTTTTCGAAGCTGATCCATGTTTAGCCCTGTGATAGAAAAGGTCAAGGTTGATCCGGGACCAACTTGATTTCGAGCCGGCAGCCAACTGCTTTGGCATATTTCTTCAGTGTAGTCAAAGAAGGGGCATGCTTGCCAGCGGTCTCGAGACGGGAAACTGCACTCTTGGTGGTCCCCATCAGCTCTGCCACCGCTTCCTGGGTAAGTCCCGACCTCGCCCGTGCGGATAACAGCTCATGGATAAGCCTGTACTCTTCCAGGTTCTCATAGGCTTCCTTAAAACCTTTACGACCCATGGCCTTTTTCAGAAAGGCCTCGTGGTCATGAGATACAGGTTGGTACGCTAAGTCGGTCACCTTCGAACCTCCTTCAGCCTTTTTCGGGCGACATCCAGTTCCTGCACCGGTGTTCCCTGTGTTTTCTTCACGACCGTGTGCAGTATCACAATTCGCCTGCCTATCAAGAAACAGTAAAAGGCCCGGCCCGTTCCTTCCCGCCCCCTGGCCCGTAACTCGAACAACCCCTCTCCCATTGCTCGTGAATGAGGCATCCCCAAGTTTGGGCCGAATTCCAGCAAGAGATCTACCACACGCGTAAAATCAGCAAGAATTCCCACAGGCCACGATGCTATTTCTTCACCCGCGGAAAAATATTCGATCGAATATTTCCCGCAACTCCCCCTCGAGAGTTAGCAAAAATGATAACCTTTGTCAACACGACTGCTTCACGAGAAGAGGCTTCCTTATTGCCGATTCTGGTTGAGAGTCCACTCCTGACAGCGGTACTTCGTCTCCTCTAGCCGGGCTGCGGCCCGCTTCTCGTCCTCGCTTACGCCATCTGCCACCAGCCGCACGCCGAGGCACTTTTCGAAGGATTCCACCAGCAGTTGCTTAAGATAGGTGGGTTCAGCTCTGATCCCCACTTCGTACAGGCTTACCGCGTTGGTGGCGCCGTGTGCCGGCTCCCGCAGGTAGGGGAGGGCCAGCTGCACGCGGCTTTTCAGCGGGATGGAGCCGTGCTGCAGGATGACGCCGCGCATCCGGCGCTGGGCGTTGCCGCCGATCTTCCGCCCCTTCACCAGCACGTCGTACTCCTCTTTGCCGGCAAAGCAGAAGGCGGTCCGCTCACCCAGGCGCTCGCCAGCGGGATTGAGGTCGATGGCGAAGGCTGGCTCCAGCCCGAGCCGCCGGTAGGTCCTGAGCAGGAAGCCGCACAGCTTGCGAAAGCCATCCTTGACCCCGGTGGCATCCCCGATCTGTTCAGGGGCGCAGACGATGCTGTAGGTGATCTCGTCGCCGTGGTAGATGATGCCGCCGCCGGTCATCCGGCGCACGATGCGGACGCCATCGGCAGCGCAGAGGTCGAGCCGCAGCGAGCCCCGGGCATCCTGGAAGCGGCCCAGGGAAAGGGTGGGGGGCTCCCAGTCGTACAGCCTCAAAACGGGCAGGGAGCTGTTCGGATCGAAGCAGGATAAAAGTGCCTCGTCCAGCGCCATGTTGGCAGGGCCATCCAGCGGTCCGGCATCGATCAGGCGCCAGGTGGGCAAGGAGGAAGACATAGTAACTAACCTCTACTGTCCGAGAGTCCCCTCTCCCGAAGGGTGAGGGCTAGGGAGGGGGGCGGATCTGGCGGGCACGGGGGAAAAGCAATCCCCCCTGTCC